>CAYVTI010000075.1:0-2067 GCA_964454545.1 uncultured Rickettsiales bacterium | reverse complement strand
GTGTTGAGTGGCTGGAGGATTTCCTGCACGCCAGTCCCGGATGCCATGTGCATTTCGTGCTGGGCAACCACGAAAATGTAGATCAGTTCCGGAAAGCGCTCGATAAGCTGCAGCATAAATATCCGGATCGCTTCGAGTGGGATCCGCAGGCGATAAGGCTTGGGGACGCGCTGATAACCCATGGAGATTTGCAGATAAGCAAAAAGACCGATCAGGTTCGCCGCGTTCTGACGCTGGAAGGTGCGGGGAAGGAACAGAAAAAAACAGAGCTTTACGCGTTTTTTGAAGTGCCTGCGCAGGTTAGCACGGATGTGCTGCGTCCTCCGAAGAAGATCGCAAGGCTTTTGCATATCCAGCATGCCGCGTGGGATGGCAGCGAGAACTTTATCTATACCCATCAGGGAAAGAACGGGCATAGATTCTCGAAGGACTGGGTGCGGCATGTGTTTTGCGGCCACACGCACAATGCGTTTGATAACCTGAGATATGGCGATGGCCAGTCAGAAATTTTCTATCATAATAGCGGGGCGCTTACCAAGATGAAGTCAAATAAGGAAAAGCATGTGAATGCGCTGGAAGCCGATCTGGAAAACGGCGCTATCATTAACGTGCGCCCGGTTTCCCTGCAGAAAGAGCAGATGCGCGGCAGATAGTTCTCAGGCGGTGAGCGCTTCCATCGCCAGCAGGTATCCCTGGCTGCCAAGTCCCGATATAACCCCGCGCACGGCGCGTGAGGTATAGGTGCGGTGGCGGAATTCCTCACGCCTGTAGATGTTGGAAAGATGCACCTCGATGGCCGGAATTTTAAGGGCAAGCAGGGCGTCCATGATGGCAATCGAACTGTGTCCGAAACCTGCCGGGTTGATGATAAGGCCATGCGCTGTTACGTTCGCTTCCTGTATCCAGCCGATGATGTCGCCTTCATGATTGCTCTGCCGGAAATCAAGGGATACGGATAAGGCCTTCGCTTTTTTCTCGCAAAGCTTTCTGATGTCGGCGAGCGTTTCTTTTCCATAGATTGCAGGCTCACGGGTTCCCAGCATATTAAGGTTGGGGCCGTTTATGATCGCTATCCTGTCTTTCATGTTATTTTTCCTGGACATCCAGATGCTCCAGATCGATTGTGGACTTCTTGTAGGCTTTCTTCAAGACAAAAATATCCTTGTGCGTTTCCGGGTTTTTGCAGTCCTCGCTTTCCTTGTCGCAGCTGAATTCGAACACGGTCGGACGCTTGTCGTTGGCGATGAAGTAGACATAGTAGAGCATGTCGATGTTGCCGGCCCTTCCCTTGAAGGAAAGCTTCGGCGCCCCGAGCGCATATTCCACCATCTCCGCGGTCGCGCCGATGAAAACCGTATGGTTGAGGAGCACCTGTTTTTCAAGGCTGCCTATGGTGTCCAGCCGCTTGATCTTGTCCTGCCGCCAGTGTTCATACTTGGAGAGATCGGTGATTCCGAACACGTCAATGCGGATGATCAGCTGGTTGAGTTCTTCCGGCTGATAGGTCTGCATGTAGATAAGACCTACATAGACCACGAAGGTTATAATTACATATGGCAAAAACCGCAACATTAACCCTTGCCCCTATTGACGAATAGAGATTTTACCTCATTGTAAATTATATATTTCAAACCTTAATTTAGGATTAAGTAAGGGTTTGTAATTGGTTAACGAAACCAGTTATTTTGTATGCGAATTTTGTGATATTCCGGCCACAGTCCTGAGCAGCACATAGAAGACCGGAGTGAGAAAAAGGCCGAAAAAAGTAACGCCGATCATACCGGAAAATACGGCTAACCCCATGGCATTACGCATTTCCGCGCCTGCGCCGTGCGAGAACACCAGGGGCGTGACGCCCATGATAAAGGCAAACGATGTCATGAGTATGGGACGCAGGCGCAGTCTGGTGGCTTCGATGGCGGCATCGATGACGTTGTGCCCGTGCCTTTCGAGTTCATGGGCGAATTCCACGATCAGAATGGCGTTCTTGCAGGCGAGTCCCACCAGAACGATGAAGCCAATCTGGGTGAAGATGTTGTTATCCTTGCCGATATGGGGGAAATGGAA
>CAYVTI010000074.1:0-2121 GCA_964454545.1 uncultured Rickettsiales bacterium | reverse complement strand
AAAAACACGATCAGCGCCTGCCGCCCGATTTCCATTATTTCCAGAGAGTTCATGGTAATAACCGCACGTTGTTCGTCAGCAGCAGTATAGTCCCTGCGGCGGGGTTTGGGAACTAATAATTACAACACCATCATCTATTTTGGACAATGCGTTATCTGCGAGCAGATAACCTTTTGGCCATTGGTTTATTTGTTTTGATGGGAACTTACCCTAACTTCCATCCTGGCCATTTTTCTTGGAATCTTTTGACTCGGGAGGATGATGCAGGATCTCCCTCACCTTTGTCTCCCATAGCTTGACGGATGGATTGCGCAGCGGCTTCAGTATGTCTTGCAGCTTCTGCTAACCTAGATTCCAGCAACACAACTCTTAGCTGCTCCATAGCAATCATAAATGGTCCCCTTTCATTTTCTGCTCTTATGCCTCTGGTATTTTCCCCAAATGCATGATCCACCAATGAAGAAAGTCTCATATTGCTTCCGGTACCTTCATACATGACTACTTTCAAATAATTAAGGAATAGAGTTAATGCAGGCACGTCTTCCAATTGGCCATTACTGTCACATCTTGTTACTGGTATTCTAGCATCGGTAAGTCTTTTTTTTACAAACTCTGGAGCTGAACTCGCTAAATCCTCTCTTGTGCCAAGCGCCTCAGTAAGCAATCCTTGTTCTGATAGCGCATTGATAAGCCCAACATGGTTTAGTTTATGCACTACAAATCTTACCTGGCCTTTTTCAAACTCTGCATCGCTAAGACAAGCAACTGAGTCTAATGCATTTCTGTCATCCGAAAGATAAAAAATTGGAACTTGCGGATCTGGCATGCACTTCTTTAAGTGTTCAATTAATTCATGAGCAGCCCTGTCTCCCAGATTATATGTGGTATCAAAGCTCCTGCCGGCCAATATTACGGCTTTTCTTTTTATCTCAATGTCATCATTACGGCTATTAATCTCATTCAAACGGTCTATATATTTTCCTATTTCGGAATCCTCCGGTTGGCGGGTAATTTCTATATCACATCCTTGTCTCTGCAGTGACTTGATGGTTCTTAGAAATTCTTCCGCCTGTTTAAAAAACGGAACATTACGTGGAGCACGAGGAAAAAGAGATACTATGGAACTTCCGTTTCGCAGAAAACCATTGCATTCAATGGCTACCATTTCGGGAATCATCACTTTAAATCCATGTGCCGACAAGAAAGTAAGCGCATCTATAAGGCGTACATGTTTATCTTCATTTTGATTTTGCCTTGCCTCTTCGGTAAGAAACTTTTCATCAATTATATTCGCCATCTCAATCAAGGTATTAGTATCAAGCACTATGATACCGCGTGGCGGAGGTTTCGGATTTCGTTCTCTTTTTTCTGACATAAAAACTGAATTTTTCCTGACCCAATCTAACACCAAATAGTTAAATAAATATTAATTATCCCTCTATCTCCTCAGTCTTCCCCTTCACCCTGTCAGCAAGCGCGGCGGACATGAATTTCTCCAGATCGCCATCCAGAACGCCCTGCGTATCGCTGGTTTCAACGCCGGTGCGCAGGTCCTTGACCATCTGGTAGGGATGAAGCACGTAGGAGCGTATCTGGTGCCCCCAGGCGTTGTCCGTCTTGGTATCGTTCAGCGCATTCGCCTTCGCCTCGCGCGCGCGCAACTCCTGCTCATAGAGCCTCGCTCTCAGCATGCTCATCGCCTCTTCCCGGTTCTTATGCTGGGAACGCGTGGTCTGGCTCTTGACGACAATGCCGGACGGCATGTGGGTGACGCGCACGGCGCTCTCGGTCTTGTTGACATGCTGGCCGCCCGCGCCGCCCGAACGCATTGTGTCAATCTGCAGATCCTTTTCATCGATTTTGATGTCGATCGTCTCATCCACAACAGGATACACCCAGACGCTTGCGAAGCTGGTGTGGCGGCGGGCATTACTGTCAAACGGCGATATGCGCACGAGCCTGTGCACCCCGGATTCGGTCTTCGCCCAGCCATAGGCGTTATGTCCCGAGATTTTTATGGTCGCCGATTTGATGCCCGCTTCCTCGCCCGCAAGCTCATCCACCAACTCGACCCTGAAACCGCCTTTTTCCGCCCAGCGCATATACATGCGAAGCAGTATC
>CAYVTI010000073.1:0-2652 GCA_964454545.1 uncultured Rickettsiales bacterium | reverse complement strand
TCATTGCTTTTTGACTCGCCATGCCGGACTATAAAAAACTCTTCACTGGAAAGTGAATGCGGCAAGGACATTAACTATCTCTTGAAACTTCCGGTTCTTCTGATTTTCTTCTGCAGCTGGAGAATGCCGTAAATCAGGGCCTCGGCTGTCGGCGGGCATCCGGGCACATAGACGTCCACCGGTACGATACGGTCACAACCGCGCACGACCGAATAGGAATAATGGTAATAGCCGCCGCCATTGGCGCAGCTTCCCATGGAGATCACATAACGCGGCTCGGCCATCTGGTCATATACCTTGCGCAGCGCGGGCGCCATTTTGTTGCATAACGTCCCGGCCACAATCATCACATCCGCCTGGCGGGGCGAAGGACGGAAAACCACGCCAAAACGATCCATGTCATAGCGCGAAGCAGCCGCCTGCATCATCTCCACCGCGCAGCATGCAAGGCCGAATGTCATTGGCCAGAGCGATCCGCTGCGCGCCCAGCTTATGAGCTTATCGAGCGAGGCAACGACAAACCCCTTGTCGTTGAAGCTTTCCATGACATCGCCCAATATGGCATCCTGGTTGGCCTGCATGTTCGCTGGCATCACCGCTACGTTTTTCTTCATCATCTGCTATCACCTACTCCCACTCAAGCGCGCCTTTTTTCCACTCATATATAAAACCGATCGTCAGTATTCCCAGAAATATCATCATCGACCAGAAGCCGAATAATCCTATGGTTCCGAGCGATACCGCCCATGGAAAAAGAAATGCCACCTCAAGATCGAATATGATGAATAATATCGACACGAGGTAAAATCTTACGTCGAATTTCATACGCGCATCGCTGAACGCCTCAAACCCGCATTCATACTGTGACAGCTTCTCCGCGTCCGGATTAGTAGGCTTATACCCGAAAAGCAGGGGAATAATAAGCGGCAGCACCCCCATCAGGAAGGCAATAAACCCCGCAATTACAAGGAAAATAAGAATGGGGAAATAATTAACCAGTAATGTTTCCATATCTCCATAGAGCCTAAGGTTGCTTTTCAGATATAGTTGCTCTAATATAAAGGAAGTTTCAAGACTAATATTATGAAAATGCCAATAAATTTTTGAGCCCGCAGCAGTCCGGCATGGCCGGAAAGGTTTATATCAGGTTTTAAAACGAAAATTCCTGTTCTGACCGGGTTCTTTGCAATGGAGTATTAAAGATGTTTATTCAGACAGAAACAACCCCCAATCCGCTGACGCTTAAATTCATCCCGGGAGTTCCGGTGCTGGAAGGCGGCACCGCGTTTTATACCGACAAGTCCGCCGCCACGGACTCGCCCCTGGCCCAGGCTTTGTTCGATATTTCCGATGTCCGCGCCGTCTTTCTGGGCAGCGATTTCATCACCATCACCCGCGCCGAGAATGCCGCCTGGGAGACAATGAAGCCAGCCCTGCTTACCAGCATCATGGAGCATTTTGTCGCCGGAAGAAAAGTAAGCAATAAAACACAAACCACGGCAGACACGGCAGACGACAGCGATGAAATCGTAAAGCAGATCCGCGAAATCATCGATACGCGGGTAAGGCCTGCGGTTGCCATGGATGGCGGGGACATCATTTATCGCGGTTTTGAGGATGGCATTGTCAAGCTTGAACTGCACGGCTCCTGCTCCGGCTGCCCAAGCTCCACCATCACGCTCAAGAACGGCATTGAGAACATGCTCCGCCATTACGTGCCGGAAGTCGTGGCCGTGGAAGCCGTGGCGTAAGGGGAAAATGCTAATGTCCGGACGAGCGCAGCGAGGACTAGCGAGCAAGTGTGAGCGCAACCAACCCAAGCGGCACTTGAGCGCCAAAGAATGCGGTGCCAGGATGCGAAGCATCTGAGCGCAATTATGAAACACTACCTCGACTATAACGCAACCGCGCCTGTCCGGCCCGAAGCGCTGGAAGTCATGCAGGAGCTGCAGCCCTTGGCGCTTAATCCGTCCTCCATGCATGCGCTTGGCAGGAAAGCAAAGCATATCCTCGACGACTCACGGCGCAAAATCGCCGAAACGGTTGGCGCATTCACGAACGAAGTTATTTTTACGGCATCCGGCACCGAAGCGAATAACTGGATAGTGAGAGGATTTCCCCATCACAAAATTCTGATTTCCGCCATCGAGCATTCCTCCCTATTAAAAACGGCAGATCTTGTGAAAGGCTCAGTCACCGTGCCTGTAACCGGGGATGGTGTTGTTAATCTTGCGGCTCTTGAGAAACTGCTACCGCTTGAAGAGCCCTTCCTGGTATCAGTCATGCTCGCCAATAATGAAACCGGAGTAATTCAGCCCATCCGCCAGATTGCCGATTTGGTGCATGCAATGGGCGGAATCCTGCACTGCGACGCCGTGCAGGCATTCGGCAAAATCCCGATCGATTTCACGGCGCTTGGCTGCGATCTGATGACGATATCGGGCCATAAAATGGGCGGGCCCGTCGGCGCCGCTGCATTAATAGCAAAAAATACCCTTCCCCTGCAGCCCATGTTAACCGGCGGCGGGCAGGAACAAAGGCTACGCGCCGGAACAGAAAATGTCGTGGCAATTGCAGGGTTTGCAAAAGCCTCCGGGCTGATTGATTTTGCACATATGCACAGGATCAGGGAGTGGCTTGATAAACTTGAAG
>CAYVTI010000072.1:0-3042 GCA_964454545.1 uncultured Rickettsiales bacterium | reverse complement strand
GAAGCGCGCTTCCTCATCGCCATCCCACAAAAGACTCACGCGCACCTTCTCGCCTTCGTCGTCCTCAGTCCACAGGGTCTTGCCGAGCCTGCCGCTGTTATGGGCAATCAATTTGGAAGCAACGGCAAGTATATTGCCCGTCGAGCGGTAATTGCGCTCAAGGCGAATGATGGTTGCGCCGGGAAAATCTTTTTCAAATCGCAGGATATTGCCAATCTCCGCACCGCGCCAGCCGTAGATGGACTGGTCATCATCGCCCACGCAGCAGATGTTCTTATGCCCGGTGGCAAGCAGCTTGAGCCAGAGATACTGCACAACGTTGGTATCCTGATATTCATCCACCAGTATATATTTGAAGCGCTGCGCCACCTCCTTGTGAATATCCGGGAACTGGGTAAACAGCGTCAGGTTATGCAGAAGCAGATCACCGAAATCGACGGCGTTGAGAGTCTTCAGGCGCTGCTGGTATGACCTATATACAGCAAGCGCCCTGCCCCCTGTGCCATGTCCTGCATCCGCCACGCTTATTTTCTCAGGCACAAGCCCTTGATCCTTCCAGGCCTGTATGATGGCAAGAATCACTTTCGGCGGATTCTGCTTCTCATCAACATGGTGTTCATTCATCAACTGTTTGATGAGACGCAGCTGATCGTCCATATCCATGATGGTGAAGCTGGAAGTAAAACCTAAACGTTCTGCATAGCGCCGCAAAATTTTTGCGCCGATGGAATGGAAAGTGCCAAGCCAGTTCAGGGAAGATGTAGCGCGTGGCTCGTGATGCGTGGCACGGCTGGAACCATGCAGCAATGCCTCCACCCGCTCGCCCATCTCCCGCGCCGCCTTGTTGGTGAAAGTAACAGCCAGTATCTGCCCCGGCCATGCGCGCCGCGTCGCAAGGATATTGGCAATGCGCGAGGTAAGCACCCGTGTCTTGCCCGTGCCTGCGCCCGCAAGCACCAGCACCGGCCCCTCCATGGCCATGACGGCCGCCTGCTGCTCAGGATTGAGCGCTGTGACAAAGGAAGAAATAGCATTTGTTTCGGGGGATGGTTTCAAAGTCTGCATCATGCGCCGGATGATAACAGCATTCACTGAAAAAACACCTAAAAATACTTCTATTTTTTGCCAATTCTGCACCAATCATGTCAGAAAAAGCAAAAAATTCTGTTAAAAAAATATATTCTTCTTGACATGAATTTTTCTTGAAATAGAAAAGAATGTTTTGTTTAATAATAGTTACTGCTCCCGATCATTTCCTGAGCAGATTTCTTCAG
The DNA here is from genome assembly GCA_964454545.1 of uncultured Rickettsiales bacterium. Classification (GTDB taxonomy): domain Bacteria; phylum Pseudomonadota; class Alphaproteobacteria; order Rickettsiales; family JABCZZ01; genus JABCZZ01. The sequence continues at coordinate 1,768 of CAYVTI010000072.1, read as the reverse complement.
TTAAACAACAAGGAGTTTATGTCATGTCGGTAGAATCGCACATTGAGAGCCTTCAGTCCAAACATGCTCTGCTTGAAAAAGCCTTATCAGAAGAGATTGCAAGGCCTAGTCCGGATTTCTACATGGTCAAGGACATTAAAAAACAAAAGCTGATAATTAAGGAAGAGATTGCGCGCCTGATGCATGATCTGGAGATAAAGCGCCAGAACGTGTCATAAGCGAGGCAGTCCTGCTTTATTATACCAAGGGAGCCCGCGAAAGCGGGCTTTCTTTTTTAGGAGCAGGTGCTATGAATAGCGGAAGTGAAACTTCAGGCAGTATCCTATCCGATGCATCTTAATCCCATCAACAAGCTATCGCAGATGAACTGGTTGATGAATATATGCATCTTCCTCATTGCATTCTTAGGAATCGCCATGATGTATTCCGCCGCCGGGGGCAGTTTCAAACCCTGGGGAACGCACCAGGTAATACATTTCTCAGTGGCGCTCGTGCTTATGATTATGGTGGCGCTTGCACCGCAGCCGTTTCTGCTGCGCTATGCCTATATCATTTACTTCCTGTGCCTCATCGTGTTGATAGGCATCGAGGTGGCGGGCTTCATGGGTAAGGGCGCAAAACGCTGGATGGAAGTGGGCGGCGTCAATCTCCAGCCCTCCGAAATCATGAAAATCGCTGTCATACTGGCGCTCGCCCGTTATTTCCATTCCGTGCCCGCCATTGACGTCAACCGGCTGATTACGCTTATTCCGCCCATATTGCTGATACTCGTACCCGCAGTCTTTATCCTGCGCCAGCCTAATCTTGGTACCGCCACCATTCTCGTTTTCGTCGGCGCAAGCCTGTTTTTTATGTCGGGCGTGAAGGTACGCTACTTCGCAATCATCGTCGCCATAGGGTTGATGGCCGCGCCGGTCGGCTGGCATTTCCTGCATGATTACCAGAAACAGCGCGTCATGACCTTCCTGCATCCGGAGGAAGACTCGCTCGGTGCAGGCTACAACATCATGCAGTCCATCATCGCAATCGGTTCAGGCGGTTTCTTCGGTAAGGGTTACTTGCAAGGCTCGCAGGGGCAGCTCAATTTCCTGCCGGAAAAACATACGGATTTCATCTTCACCATGATTGCCGAGGAATTCGGCTTCTTCGGATGCTGTTTCGTGCTGTCCGTCTACCTGATTATCATCACCTATTGCATCGCCACCGCCATACGCAGCCGTAACCTGTTCGGGAGCCTCCTGGCGCTTGGCGTCGCTTCGCTACTCTTCATCCACATCCTCATTAACACCACGATGATCATGGGGCTCATCCCGGTGGTGGGCGTGCCGCTTCCCATGCTTTCCTACGGCGGCAGCAGCATGATATCCATCCTTATCGGCTTCGGCCTCGTCCAGAACGCCTATATAAACCGGGATGATAACCTGTCGCGAAGGATGGGGTTGGTTTAAGTTACTACCCATAACACACCTGGGCAGGAACAAAGTAAACACCCCCGTTGCGAGCAACGGGTATTAAGCAGATGCTACCCCGCGTAAGCGAAGCGCATTGCGGGGTCTTCATACTGCAAAGATGGCTGCCCTTAAGTTCACGTTGCAAGTGCGGCATACATTTCTTACGCAGCAAGATATTTCCTCACAATTTTGCCCACATCTCTATACCCCTATCGTTCATTTCTCTTGTATTTTCCCATTTTTTACTTGACCATCCCATACCATGAGAGTATTTTCCCATTATAACCCATCTATTCCCATAATACCCCAGAAATTAT
>CAYVTI010000071.1:0-4110 GCA_964454545.1 uncultured Rickettsiales bacterium | reverse complement strand
GGAAATTATTGATTTGACACGATGCCTCACCTCGCCGGTAGAACCATCCTTTGGATGTAAACCCGCATCGGTAAATGTCACTCTCCGGCAACACTATTTGTCCTCATGTGAATATTCCCAAAATCCTACGCCAAGCAGTATCGAAGAAAATTGAGCGCTTTTTGCGTGGTACTAAAGAGTAGTATTGTGCGACGTCCTTTCCCACATCCTCAACGTGCTTTATAATCCGTTTCGTGACGTGACCTCTATCTACTCCATCTACCACTATTTCCCGTAGATCCTCGTCCTCGATTTCCTGGGGGTGTGTCACGTCCTTGTGTTGGCGGAGTGTATCCTGGCGGATCTGCGTCAACGACATTTGTTGGTTCTTCCCTCGCACTCACAGTCGTGGAAGCAGCTCTGCTTTCAGCAATAGCCTTAAATATTTGCTGGGTTCCTGCTAAAGGGCCTGCTGCTATAAGTTCACTCGAACTGGCATACTTCCCTGTTTTAGACTGCTCCAACGCGCTCATCATCATTTGCAATCCACCATTATATAATGTCCAGCCCTGATGTGGACCATGATTATACACGGCACCTATGCCATACCAATCGGCTGTGGGTCTGACCCCTGTCTTTTTGCCTTCATTATGTAAAGCTAAATCTAGCTGATGGCTAAATTCGTAATAAGAACCGAATTGTTCTTGCAGGGCATATGGTACGGCAGTAGCCTGGCCGATTGTCTGTACCAGATTAGAATATTCAAGAGTAAGCTGAGTTGGCTTTGCTACACGTGTTTCACCTTCTTTTACTAATTCCATCACTTTATGGGTGCCATCATCACCCACATAAAGGTATATATCTCGCCGCAACTGAGGTCTCCCCTTGGTAGTGTCCCATATATGAACCAATGATGTTCCTTCTTTTATACCCAAGGCTTTACAAAGATCCTCGTCCAAAAACCCTGTAACATGCGTATTAAGCTTTATAGTTCTGTCACCTTTTGTTTGTTCTCCCTGAAAGAGGGCTGTAAGGGTAATATTATCATCCGCAGCTTTGTCCGCAAATGCTCTCAGATTTTCCCACATTCTGATTGCTTGGGCCTCCTTGTCTACAACTCCTTGGGGGTGGGATGGGGTAACTGCTCTTGACGCTTCTTCTGATTCGTCTGCCATATACATCTCATTGCTTGGTTGCTTAATCCTCCCACCATAGCAGGCAAAGATGAAAAAATGGTTAATAGGTGATTGTCTTGCCGTTAAAATAGCCGTATGCAAGCAAAACCTAAGAAAGCAGCCCTGTATGTGTGGGTATTGGCGCAGGCGGTATAAGGCACAATTCCCTTATTCAGCCTCCAATATTTAGGGGAATGACGGGCGTTGACCTGATCAATATGGATGTGATGGTACGGGAGATGACAAAATTATCTCCCGATTACGATGCTAGCCGGACACAGCGAGATACAGGAGCAAGCTTAAACAAGGGGAAATCCAGGAAGCAGCAAAGCAGGGGGAGAAATATTTACGGAAAACGCCGCAGCGAAGGGGAGGTTAGCCGAAAACTGTTGAGATCTTGTAACCTCGTAGCAACTGGCCGGCAAGGGGTCATGGCGTTTCTACGCGGCAGTGCCAATGACGAGGCTTTCCCGTGCCGCCTCTACAACGGACGCCGTGACCCTGTCGATACCGTTGATCTCCAGCACGCGAGCGATTTGGGTGAGGAGGCGCTGAAGTAGCCGGAAATTACCGCCGGTGGCACGAAGAATCGCCGCCATGCCTTCCTCATCGCTCAGAGCGTTCGCAGAAAATGAAATACCTTGCGGATGCCAACGGCTCTGGAGCAGCCGCCGCGTCTCCGCATCATCCAGCGCGTGAAACTCATGGACGAAGCCAACGCGGGAGTAGAGCTGCGGATAGCGCGCCAGCCGCTTTTCGATCCCCGGCATACCAATCAGAATCAGGCCGACGCCGCAGCGGTCGAAAATATCCCGCACTTGCTCCAGGGAGGCCATTTTCAGGCGGTCCGCTTCGTCTATGACAAGCAGCGCCGTGGGATCAGGCGCTTCCAGGCGCGTCAACTGATTTCGCTGATCCAGGAAATCATTTTCGGCCTTGAAAGCCGCTTCGCTGCGATAGCCATGTGGATTTCTTGCGGGGTCGCGCAGTTCCTCCGCGCGAAGAAGCAACCGTCTCATTCTTGCGGCCCCGCGTTGCCGGGATGGCGCGACAACCACGTCGCGCAGGGTGTCGCGGCTCTTTTTGATATCCCGTTCCACATTCCCCGCCGAGTTGACAACGGGCGTAGTGTAAAAGACGGAGGTGCTTTTGCATATCTCTTTCAGGAGGGCATTGCCTCCGCTCACACGCCAGGCTTGTATTTTGTCCCAGCGGGTGTAATGGCGCGCCGAGAGCGTTTTTCCCACCCCCGGTGGCCCGTAGCACAGTCCGATATAGCGGTCGCGTTCGCATGCATCACAGAACTCGCTGAAGCGGCGGTATTGCCTGGTTTCCACAAACGTTATCCCGCCCGCGTCACTCATTCCGATACCGCTTCAATTTTGGAGCTAGCGACGATGTTTTCGTTTCCTGTTCCGAAGGCCCACTCTCCTCTGGAGCGCTCCACCGCTTGGCTTCAAGAAGAGACTCGACCGTTCGCCGCCGCTCCTGGAGCGTTTGCCGCAATTGTCTGCGGCGCTGTTCCCGGCCCCGGACTATTTCGCGCAAGGTTACGGTGCTTCCGGCGATCTCCTGACAGATGGCGCGGCATAGAAAGCGATCATTGTGGTAAAGGCGGACTTCCGCCATGTCGCGCGGATCGTAGCGCAGGAGAACGCGCTCTCCCACGTAGGCCGCCAGCGTGGGACTGATATACCTCAGCCCCATGAACCGGATACCATCCTGATGGACGCGGCGAGTGCTGGGCACGGTAAGCAGAAGCAAATCCAGTTGTTCCAGGGAGGCGGGCATCTGGGGCAGAAAACCTCCCCTGCTCCAGCGAATCTGCGGCGGTTCGCCTGTCGCGCTATGACGGCCTGTATTGTACTCGCGCACTATATAGTCATCGACGGCGGCGGCAAGCTCCGGTAAATTCAGCACGGCCTTCGTCTTGGCCGCGTGCGGCGCGTAACCGGGTAATCGCGATAGCAGCACCTGGCCGATGGTGGAAAAGAAGCGCTCAATCTTTCCGCGCCCCCGAGGTTTCCCTACGGCAGAGAACACCAGCCGGATTTTAAGATCGGCGACCACTTGCTCAATATGCCGGGAAGTAAAATCACTGCCGTGATCGGTATAGAGAATCTGTGGGATGCCGCAGACATGCCATCCGGGTTGCGACTTTCTCCATATTGCTTGCCTGAGCGCGAGCGCAGTTTGCAGCGCCGAAGGGGCATTGAAGGACAGGAAATACCCAGCAACCGCCCGGCTGTAATCATCCAGAATAATGGTGAGCCAGGGTTTCCGGGCGCACTTGTTTTCGTCCACGACCCAGATATCCAGCTCCGTATGGTCTGCCTGCCAGATCGCATTTGGTCCGGTTGCCTCCGTGCGGTAGAGCAGATCAAAAGTATCGCAATACGTCTTGCTCCCCGCGTGCGCCATAGTCGTCAAGGCGGGGTCAAGCTGCCGAATCAGAGCGCACACCGTTCGATAGCTGGGAAGCGGTTCCTTTATCTGTGCCGCCGCCGTAACAACCCTCCGGTAGACGGCTGCTGCAGAGGGGCGTGGATTCTGCAAAGCCAGCCCCTCGATCAGATGTTGTAACGAGGCCGACATACGCCGTTGATTCTTGTCTGCGCGGACCTTGCGGCCCAGCCCAGCCAGTCCGTCGCTGCGGTACTGCCTGACCCATCGACGTGCCGTGCGTAACGTTATGCCGTGTTGCAGGGCAATCTGAGCAAGCGGTACGCCATTCTCCAGGAAGGGACGGAGCGCGTGGAACCGCACAAGTGCGCGAGCGCGTTCCGCGTCGGTCATGCCGACCAGACTAACTGAGGAGGCCATCATCGAGAACCGTCACCAACGTACATAGGGTGACAAATAGCTATACCTGATCGGTGACATTTATCAATGCCGATTACACTTTGGAGAAGATTTCTTTGTTGAACATATGGCAGTTATTAAAGCACTTTTATTG
>CAYVTI010000070.1:0-4314 GCA_964454545.1 uncultured Rickettsiales bacterium | reverse complement strand
CGGGTAGAGGCGCTCCTCCGGCGGTTCACAGGGCTTCATCAGGTAGTAATCGATGAGCGCGCTATTGATCGCCTGGATAGCAGCATGAGTATCCGCATATGTGGTCAGCAAGATCCGTTTGGCCTGCGGGTACAGGTCTCGCGCCTCTTTCAGAAACTCCGAGCCGCCCATCTCAGGCATCTGCTCATCGACCAGCAAGAGCGCCACTGGCTCGTTGTGCAAGTTCATCTGCTTCAACTGATCCAGCGCCTGCTGACCCGAATTGGCCCCGATGATGCGAAAGTGGTCGCTATATTTCTGTTCCAGGTCGTTCTTGAGCTTATGTAGAACCTGCGGGAAATCATCAACGATAACTATTGCGGGTTTTATCATGTATTACTTCCAATCTGGGTAATGCCATACCCATACACATTCTGTGGAAGATGTTAATGTATTCCATAGTTAAGATACGTTGCACAGCCTCAATTGGAAGCAATACACTGACGCACCTAAAAAAGCCATGGCCTGGTACTCCTGAATAGTTATGTTCGCGGTTCACTTTGACAATGCACAAGAACATTCCATACAATAGAAAGCAGCCGAGCTTTGCAAATTAGTTGAAATAGTGAGGAGCAGCCATGAAGCAGAGTTCACAGAGAATCCTTACGACCCATACGGGGAGCTTGCCGCGACCAAACGATTTGCAACAGATGCTCTATGCAAAGGAGCGCGGTGAGCAGGTAGATCAGGTCGCCTTCGAGATAAAGGTGCGAGAGGCAGTGCAAGCCGTCGTCCGCCAGCAGGTGGCTTGTGGGATCGATGTCGTCAATGACGGAGAGATGAGCAAAATCAGCTACAGTACCTACGTCAAAGATCGCCTGACAGGGTTCGAGGGTACCGGTCGTCTTAAACTGGGGAGGTCGGCCGATCTTGCAGACTTTCCCGAGTATGCTCAGCGTGTATTTGCCGATTCATCGGAGATCTCCGGACCAGCCTGCACCGGTCCAATCACCTATAAGGGGCTGGCAGAGGTGCAGCGGGACATCGCGAACCTCAAAGCAGCGTTGCAAGGTGTGGATGTCACCGAGGTATTCATGACGGCCGCCTCACCCGGGGTTATTTCGCGTTTCCTGGAGAACCAGTACTATCCCAGCCATGAAGCCTACCTGGCTGCACTCGTGGATGCTATGAAGGTCGAATACGATACAATTTACCAGGCGGGCTTCATTCTACAATTGGACTGCCCCGATTTAACGGGAGGTCGCAACATTAAAGGCACACAGGGTGGTCTCAGCTATCTTGAGTTACACGTTGAGGCGCTCAATCATGCGCTGAGAGACATCCCGGCCGACCGCATGCGTCTGCATCTCTGCTGGGGGAACTACGAGGGGCCACATCACAAGGATACACCACTGCGAGACATTCTCAACATTGTGCTGCAAGCGCGACCTGCGGGACTGTCATTTGAAGCGGCCAATCCGCGCCATGAGCACGAGTGGAAAGTCTTTGAGAAAGTCAAACTCCCCGAGGGTAAAGTGCTGATCCCAGGAGTGCTCGACTCGACCACGAATTTTATCGAGCATCCCGAATTGGTGGCGCAGCGAATCGAGCGCTTTGCTACCCAGGTCGGGCGAGAGAACGTGATCGCGGGCACCGACTGTGGCTTTGCAACCTTCGCAGGGTCTCATACCGTTGATCCCAGGATCGCCTGGGCCAAACTCCAGGCCATGGCCGAGGGTGCCCACATTGCATCACAGCAGCTCTGGTAGATGAGCAGCAACAGCGCGCGTAGTAATAAAGAAGGCCAGGAGTTTTCTCTATGAACACAGATACCCAACAGGCTCCATCCGGTAAAGGCAAACTTCAGGTTGGAGACCGCGCCCCTGATTTCACGCTTCCCACGCAAAAGACAGGGGAATCATTTCATCTTCACGACATGATTGGAAAATCGGCCATAGTTTTGTATTTCTATCCAAAAGACGATACGCCGGGATGTACGGCAGAAGCCTGCTCCTTCCGAGACAGTTATGAGGTCTTTCAGGAGGCAGGCGCGGAAGTCATAGGGGTAAGCTCCGATTCGGAGGCATCACATCAGCAATTCGCGAGCAAATATAAACTCCCCTTCATTTTGCTTAGTGATAAAAACGGAGAGCTTAGAAAAAAATACGGGGTGCCTGCAACCCTGGGATTTATGCCAGGACGCGTGACCTATGTGATCGACAAAGAAGGCATTGTGCGTCACATCTTTTCGTCGCAATTCGCACCAGAGAAGCACATTGTCGAAGCGATCCGCGTTTTACAAGAGACCACATATTAAGAGGCATAATGCGTCTAACTGTAGCTGCTTGCAAACATAACGGCCTTGAGATCGGCAAAAGGGATTTCGTCGGCAGCCGGTAACTTTCCGAAGGCTCAATCACATTCCTGCTGGCTGGCGCAGTGTATGGTGCCCAGCCCCAGGATGAAATCGCCGCAATATATGCCGACAACATTATGCTTCGGAAAAACTCCTGCAAGCAGGTCAAGGGCGATGCGATCGTTTGGATCGTTGAATGTCGGAACCAGCACCGTATTATTGCTAATCAGGAAATTCGCATAGCTTGCCGGCAGAATCTGCCCGTCAAACAGGTTTTTCTTCGGCATCGGCAGTTCTATGATATCGAGTTTTTTGCCGTCCTGATCGCGCGCTGCTTTCAGGCGTTTCAGGTTACCATTAAGCGGCGCGTAATTGCGTTCGTTTTTATCGGTTTCGATGACGGTTACGACCGTTGTCGCATTCACAAAACGGGCAAGATCGTCAATATGCCCGTGCGTGTCGTCACCCTCAATGCCGTTGCCCAGCCATATCACATGGGAAATGCCGAGATAACGGGCAAAAACCTGCTCATAATCCTCACGCAAAAAACCGGGATTGCGGCATTGTATATCGCTCAGCAAGCATTCCTCGGTGGTGATAAGCGTGCCTTTGCCATTCACCTCGATAGAGCCGCCTTCAAGCACCACCCTTCTGCCTTTATGCTCAGGTTGTACAGAAGGCAGATCAAGAAATTTCTTGACGCATTCAGGAACCTTATCATCGCTCTGCCAGTTGTCATATTTCGCCCAGGCGTTAAACCGCCAGTCAAGCAGAGTACGTTGTTTGCCGTCATAGGCAAAAACCGGCGCCGAGTCGCGCAGCCATGATCGGTCGGTCGGGGCTATAATCAAATCCACTTGACTCAAGTCAATATGCGATATTGCCAGAATATCCGCCGCTTTCTGCCGCTCATCAGCATTCTTAACCAGCAGCCTTACCCTGACGCCCTGAGTCAGATATTTTATAATCTCAACATACACCCATTTTATCGCCTCGAATTTACACGGCCAGTCTTCCTTGTTATGCGGCCAGGCAAGCCAGATCGCTTTCTGCTTTTCCCATTCGGCGGGCATCCTCAGTGTCATTTGCCAAACCTCTCTGTAATCCCGCTATACGCATCAATGCGGCGATCACGGAGGAACGGCCACCAGCGGCGCGTCTGCTCCTGGATAGCCGGATCGCAGACCGCCGTGATAATTTCCTCTTTATCCGAGGAGGCTTTGGCAAGTATGCGCCCGAACGGATCGGCAATAAACGAGTTGCCGAAAAACTCTATGCCCCCCTCTTGATCTCCCCCCGCAAGCGGGGGGGAAGCGGGGGACGGCTCGAACCCGACCCGGTTGCAAGCCGCCACATAAACGCCGTTAGCGATGGCATGGCCGCGCTGGACAGTTTCCCACGCATCTGCCTGCGCCGCGCCGAACTCGGCTTTCTCCGCCGGATGCCAGCCGATAGCGGTGGGATAAAACAGTACATGCGCCCCCTGCATAGCAGTGAGGCGCGCCGCTTCCGGATACCACTGATCCCAGCAGACAAGCTGCCCCAGTGTGCCGAATTGCGTATCAAAAGCTTTGAAGCCCAGATCGCCGGGAGTGAAATAATATTTTTCGTAATAGAGCGGGTCGTCGGGAATATGCATCTTGCGGTACATTCCCACCTGCCGCCCGTCCGCGTCGAACACGACGCTGGTATTGTGATAAATCCCGGCGGTGCGGCGCTCAAAAAGTGAGGCGACAATTACCATGCCATGCTGCCTGGCGATTGCGGCAATGGTTTCCGTGGTCTTGCCGGGAATGGATTCCGCCAGATCAAAAACCGCCGGGTTTTCCGTCTTGCAGAAATAGGGCGAGCGGAACAACTCCGGCAGGCAAGCAACCTGCACGCCCTGCTTCGCCGCCTTTTCCAGCATCGCCTGGGCCTTCGCCAGGTTGGCGTTCACATCTTCTTCCATACGCATCTGGATAAGACCGATCGTAAAA
>CAYVTI010000069.1:0-5648 GCA_964454545.1 uncultured Rickettsiales bacterium | reverse complement strand
TCTTCCTCGCTGCTATCGTCGCGTTCTGGTTATAATTTATGAGTCCTAACCCTAGAGCCTAAAAAAATTATAAATCTTCTCCGCCACTTTCCGGCTTATCCCTTCCACCTTCATAAGTTCGGCGAGTGTTGCGGCTTCCACCGCCTTGCTTGAGCCGAAATGCCGGAGCAGTGCGCGCTTGCGTGTTGCACCGATGGCGGGGATCTGGTCGAGCACTGATTCGCGTATGGCGCGTTCGCGCTTGATGCGGTGCGAACCGATGGCGAAGCGGTGCGCCTCATCGCGCAGGCGCTCCAGGTAATGCAGCACCGGGTCGTTAGGCGGCAGCTGGAAAGGCCCGCGTCCTGGCAGGTGCAGCCATTCGCGCCCGGCGTTCCTGTCCACTCCCTTGGCGATGGCGGCATAAGCCAGGTTTTCTATTCCCAGTATGGTAAAGACCTGTGTCGCCACTTTTAGCTGGGATTCGCCTCCGTCAATCAGCACCAGATCGGGGAATGGCTGCCCTTCCTTCTGCAGCCTCTTGAAGCGCCGCGTCAGCACTTCGCGCAGCATGGCGTAGTCATCACCGGGCGTAAGTTCCGTACGGCGGATATTGAAGCGGCGGTAATGCTTTTTCTCGAATCCCCTGCTGCTTGCGCAGATCATGGCGCCCACCATATGCGAGCCGGAAATATGGCTGTTGTCATATACCTCGATGCGCTCCGGCGGTTCTGGCATTCCAAAAAGTTCGGCAAGTTTCTTCAGTAATGAAAGGTTGGTGGCATGCTCGGATATCTGGCGCAGCAACGCTTCCTTTGCATTGATAAGCGCACGTTCCATGATGACTTTCTTTTCACCGCGTTCGGGATGCTGAATTTTCGTTTTGAATGCTTCTTCCAGTATGGTGAAATCAGGTATTTCATGGCTCACCAGCATGGTATCGGGCGGTGTCTGCGTTATATAGAACTGACCGATGAAAGCGCTCAGTATTTCCGCATCCGAGCTATCCGCCGGGTGTGAAGGGAAATAGGACTTGTTGCCGAAATTCTGCCCGTTGCGGAAGAAGAACACCTGTATGCAGGAATGCTCACCTTCACGGTAGAGCGCGATGACATCGGCATCCCGCAGCGAGGTCGCTATGATACCCTGCTCCTGCTGCACGCGTGTGAGCGCCGCGATGCGGTCGCGCAATATGGCGGCCTTCTCGTAATTCTGGTTCAGGCTTTCATGCTGCATCTCCTTCGCGATTTCTTCCTGTATGTCCCGGCTTTTTCCCTGCAGGAAAAGTCTGGCCTGGCGGACCAGCTTCGCGTATTCTTCCTTCCCGATATAGCCGACGCACGGCGCTGAACAACGCTTGATCTGGTATTGCAGGCAAGGGCGCTTACGGCTCTTGAAATACTCGTCCGAGCAGGGGCGAAGCAGGAAAGTCTTCTGCAAAATGGTAATCGTTTCATTCACTGCGCCCACGGAGGCGAAGGGGCCGAAATATGTGCCCTTGCGGTCGCGGCTGCCGCGGTGCTTGGTTATCTGCGGGAAGTCGTGATCGCTGCTCAGCAGTATCAGGGGGAAACTCTTGTCGTCACGCAGGAGTATGTTGTAATGCGGCTTGAGCTTCTTGATGAGGTTGGATTCCAGCAGCAGCGCCTCCGCTTCGCTCGACGTGGTGACTATCTCCATGGTGGCTGTCTGCGCCACCATTCGCATGATGCGGGTGGAGAGGCCGGAAGTGCTTACGTAACTGCCAACGCGGTTTTTGAGGTTCTTGGCCTTGCCAACGTAGAGTACATTGCCCTCTTCATCCAGCATGCGATATACGCCGCTGCTGGTAGGCATGTCCTTCAGATATTCGCGAATAATGTCAGGGCCGGACATCGCAGACTGCGCGTCAGCGGAATTGTCCCCGCTCTTTTTATTCCATTGGTTCCGTGTTCTCAATTTCTTTCAACTGGTCGTGCAACCACTTGCCCGCTTCGATGGTCGTGCCGTCCTTGAATTTTACAAGGTAGGGAGTTCCGGTGTGGCTTGAAACGCTTGCAACCTTGGAGATGAAATCTTCCGCAGTATTGATATCCTTAGTTTCCTTGAGCTTTTCTTCAAGATGCTGGCGCGCGTAGGCACCATCATGCGCCTCACCGTTACGTACGAATGTTATATCAGAACTAGCGAGAGTGTCCAGCAGCACTTCAATCTTCTGTTGTTCCGTTAGGTCTTCCGCGATGGCCGGGGAAACAAACAATAATATAAAAAGCAGGCCGAGAAATTTCCGCATGGCAATACTCCATAAATTAAAGCCGGTTAATTAATGCAGGAGGCATTAAGCCATTAAATAGTTTTAAATGCAAATTCTAAATCGGCAATGAGATCGTCCTTATTCTCAATGCCGACAGAGAGGCGTATAAGCCCGTCATCGATGCCGATTTTACGGCGCACATCGGCAGGGATGCTGGCATGGGTCATGACGGCAGGTTGCTCGATCAGGCTTTCTATCCCGCCCAGGCTTTCGGCAAGGGCGAACACTTCGCAGCGGGAAAGGGCCGTTCTGGCAGCCTCCATGCCGCCTTTCAGGATGGCGGATATGATTCCGCCGCCGGAGCGCATCTGTTTCTCTGCCAGCTTATATTGTGGGTGACTGGGGAGCCAGGGATAAATCACCTTTTCCACTTTAGGGTGTTTTTCCAGCCATTCTGCTACCGCCTGGGCGTTTTGTGAGTGGCGTTCCATGCGTATTCCCAGTGTTTTTACGCCCCTGTGTGTTAGGAAGCTGTCAAACGGACCGGCAATTCCGCCGATGGAATTCTGCAGGAAGGCAAGGCGCTCGCGCAGTTCTTCATTTCCGGCTACGGCTATGCCGCCAATGATGTCCGAATGGCCATTCAAGTACTTGGTCGCCGAATGCATGACGATATCAAAGCCATAAGCTATGGGGTTTTGCACCCAGGGGGAAGCGAACGTATTATCCGCAACGCAGAGTATATTGTTTTTCTTCGCAATGGCGGCGGCTTTTTCCAGATCAACCAGCTTGAGCAGGGGATTGGTTGGGGTTTCCACCCATATCATGCGGGTATTGGGCTGTATCGCAGACTGGATGGTTTCCGGGCTGGTCATATCCACGTAGGAAAATTCCAGTCCGGCGGAATGCCTGCGCACGCGTTCAAAGAGGCGGTAGGTGCCGCCGTATAAATCATCGCTGGCTATGACATGGGAGCCGGTCTCCAGCAATTCGAGAATGGTCGATATGGCGGCGAGGCCGGATGCAAAGGCAAAACCACTTGTGCCACCCTCAAGGTTGGCAACGGCGCGTTCATAAGCGAAACGGGTAGGGTTATGGCTGCGGCCATAGTCAAAGCCTTTATGCACTCCCGGCGCTTCCTGCGCGTAGGTTGAACTTGTGTATATAGGCGTAATGACCGCTCCGGTCGTAGGGTCATATTCCTGGTCGGCATGAATAGCGCGGGTGTCAAACTGCCAGTTCTTGTTATGGTGCTTCTTCATGCATGCCCTATGCGCTTGCGCAGGTACTGCAATAAGTCTATGGGAGTGACAAGTCCAAGGAATTCGCCATTTTCAACGATAATCGCCACCATATTGCGTTCGAACAGAGGCAGCAGATCCTGCATTGGCCTGCTTACTTCAATGGTCACGAGATTGCGCGCCATGGCCTTTTCCACCTGTATGGTAAATCCCTTCGGATTTCCGGTGACCGCAAGCAATATGTCGGTTTCCGTAACAATTCCCACGAGTTTGCCGTTATCCATCACAGGCAGCTGTGAGACGTCATAGGTTTTCATTTTCCGGTATACGCTCTGCAATGTCTCCGAAGGGCTGATGGTGATGGCATTTTTACTGGTATATGGACGCGCAATGAGGTCGCGCAGATCGTTACTTTCCTTGCGCATGACCATGCCGTGATCGTCAAGCCAGTATTCGTTGTAGATTTTTGACAGATACTTATTGCCGCTGTCGCATATCAAGGTTACAACGCGCTTTGGCGTTTTTTGCGCACGGCAGTAACGCAGCGCGGCGGCAAAAAGGGTGCCGGACGAGGAACCGCATATGATGCCTTCATGCTTCAGGATATCGCGGGCGGCTTCAATGCTTTCATTATCGGTTATGGTATAGGCATGCTTAACGAAAGAGAGATCGCAGTTTTTGGGAATGAAGTCCTCACCGATGCCTTCCACCAGCCAGCTTCCCACTTCGGGAATTACACCCGTATTGATATACGGGGCCAGAATGGAACCTTTCGGATCCGCAAGCACCATCTCAATCTTCGGATCGGCCTTGGCGAAGAAACGCCCTAGCCCGGTCAGGGTGCCGCCTGAGCCTACGCCGCATACCACAGCGTCAATTTTATGATCCATCTGCTCCCATATTTCCGGGCCCGTGAATTTTTCATGCGCTTCCGGGTTATGCGGGTTCTCAAACTGGTTGACATAAACCCCTCCGGTCTCACGGGCAATGCGCTCGGCCATGTCCTGATAATATTCGGGGTGTCCCTTGCTCACGTCAGAGCGGGTCATAACGACATTTGTGCCAAGCGCCTTGAGATGAAAAATCTTTTCCTGGCTCATTTTATCCGGGATGACCAAGGTCAGTTTATAGCCTTTCTGCCCAGCGACCAGTGCGAGGCCAAGGCCGGTATTTCCTGCCGTTGCTTCCACCAGCATGCCGCCGGGTTTGATTTTTCCTTCACGTTCGGCGGCTTCAACCATAGTGAGAGCGATGCGATCCTTGATGGAACCTCCGGGGTTCTGGCTTTCTAGCTTCAGGAACAACTCACAGCAGCCGGTATCAATATGCGTGACTTTCACCATCGGTGTCTTACCGATGAGCTCAAGAATGTTTCCGGCGTTTATCATAGAGGATCCATGTTTTGCAGAGGCATGTTTCGGTTCTTCCTTGTACATGTGCGCCTGCGCGTTTTTGTTTACCATATATCATCTCTCCTGTATCCATTGCCAATTAACGCACTGACGGCATTGTCAGGCTATTTCATCTGAGCCGCACGCAAGCTTACCTTTTGCACCACCTTTTACATTGATGTCAATACCCATGCGCAATAAACCAATCGTTATAAGATTGTTATCATGCATGTTTTTCAGCAACCTATGTTGTGTTTGATGATACCTCGTACAGTATAATAGCGCGACTGTAACACAGAATCCATGTATGCATAGTATATAAATGCATTGCATAATCTACTGCAGCGGCTTATTTATCTCATGTTATGAGAGAGATTGCGCTTGATACGGAAACGACTGGCCTTGATCCTTTAGCGGGCCACCGTGTTATTGAGATTGGCTGCGTGGAGATGCATGACCGCATCCGCACGGGAAAGACATTCCAGGCCTACATAAATCCGGAGCGTGATGTACCGGAAGAAGCGTTCCATGTGCATGGTATTTCCAATGCCTTCCTTGCGGACAAGCCCATTTTTTCTGCAATTGCTAAAGATTTTCTGGAATTTATCGGGGATAGCAGGCTCGTAATCCATAATGCGCAGTTCGACCTTAAATTTCTGAATTTTGAATTGGAATTGCTAAAGTTGCCCACTATTCATCTGGAACGGGCGACCGACACGATAATCATAGCACGGCGTAAATTTCCCGGTGCGCCTGCAAAGCTGGATGCCTTATGCAAGCGCTTCAATATTGATCTTTCGGCAC
>CAYVTI010000068.1:0-5968 GCA_964454545.1 uncultured Rickettsiales bacterium | reverse complement strand
TGGTGGGGGGAGAGGGATTTGAACCCCCGACCAAGGCGTTATGAGCGCCCTGCTCTAACCGCTGAGCTATCCCCCCGAAGCGAAGTTAAGAATGCAGGTTTTAGCAAATAGCACTGTGGTGTAAAGGAATTATTTGCAAATCAGTTCGGCATGAAGGCAGTCTGGCACTGCACCGTACTGTTAGAGAGATATGACTCTTCCCATGCTAAGCCTCCGGCTCTGCCGGAGGAACCCCAAGGTTTGACACGCTGAATGCCGCGCAGTTTGCGGATGCCGTGAAAACATGCAAAGGGCCCGGCGTTTTCAGCAAATAGTGGCGGAGAGTAAAGAATTTATTTTTTATCTTGATATAGAATTACATATAGCCATAAATTGATCTGAGATAATTCATAAGGAGCAGAAAATGGCCAAAGCTGCAGCAAAGACAGAATCTTCCCTTCCTGCATGGAACCTCAAGGATTTCTACGAAAAGTTCAATTCGCCGCAGATTGTCAAGGACATCAATTATGCTGAAGATCTGGTGAAGGCGTTCTGCGCGAGCTATATTGGCAGGATAGATGATCTGGATGCGAAGGAATTCACGCAGTCGGTGAAGGAGTACGAGGCTATCAGCGAGTTGCTTGGCAAGCTTGGCAGCTATGCCCAGCTACTCTATGCAAGCGATATGAGCAGGCCGGAGATCGCCCAGTTCTACCAGAATGTTCAGGAAAAGATTACCAGTATCACCACCGACCTGCTGTTCTTCACGCTTTCCATCAATAAGCTTTCCGATGAGCAGGCGAAGAAACTGATGGATGCGCCGGAATTCGCCCATTACGCGCCGTGGCTCAGGGAGCTGCGCGCACTCAAACCCTACCAGCTTTCCGACGAGCTTGAGAAGCTGCTGCACGAAAAGCAGGTGACGGGACATGCCGCGTGGTCGCGCAATTTTGACGAAACGATAAACGAACTGCGCTTCCCGGTCGGCAAGAAGCAGCTTGTCATGGAGGAAGTGCTGCACCTGATGTCGGATACCAAGGAGTCCGTGCGCAAGAAAGCGGCACTTTCCATTGGCGGCGTGCTCGGCGAGAATATCAAATCCTTTGCGCTGATTGCCAATACCATCGCCAAAGACAAGGAGATTGAAGATAAATGGCGCGGATTCAAGCGTCCTATCTCGTCGCGCAACATCGCCAACCAGGTGGAAGACGAGGTGGTGGATGCGCTGATATCCGCCGTGCGTGCGAACTACAGGAAACTCACCCACCGTTATTATAAGCTGAAAGCGAAGTGGCTGAAGAAAAAACAGCTTCACTACTGGGATCGCGCAGCGCCGCTGCCCAAGGTGCCGGAGCGCAAATATGCATGGGAAGAAGCGAGGGAGCTTGTGCTTTCCGCCTATACCGCGTTTTCGCCGACGCTTGGCAAGCTCGGAAGGCAGTTCTTCGACAAGCGCTGGATAGATGCCCAGGTGCGTCCCGGCAAGGCGCCCGGCGCGTTCGCGCATCCCTGCGTGCCGTCGGTACATCCATACCTATTGGTGAATTACCTTGGCAAGGCGCGTGACGTGATGACGCTCGCGCATGAGCTGGGACATGGCGTGCACCAGCTTCTGGCTGCCAGACAGGGGGCGCTGCTGGCGGATACGCCGCTCACGCTTGCGGAAACGGCTTCTGTATTTGGCGAGCAGCTTGCGTTCCGTGAAATGCTTGCGCGCGAGAAGAATACAAAGCGGCGCAAAAGCATCCTGGCGGGCAAAGTAGAAGATATGCTGGCAACGGTAGTGCGCCAGGTAGCGATGTGCGAATATGAAATACGCGTGCATGATCAGCGCAGGAAGGGCGAGCTCACGCCCGATCAGATAGGGCAGATATGGGTGGATGTGCAGTCCGAGGCGCTCGGCAAGCATGTGAAGCTTACGCCTGAATACAGGCATTTCTGGGCCTATATCCCACACTTCATCCACACGCCGTTTTATGTCTATGCCTATGCGTTCGGTGATTGCCTTGTGAACTCACTGTACTCGGCATACGAGAAGGAAAAGAGCAGGGGACATGCACGCGGGTTTGAGCAGAAATACCTCACCATGCTCAGTTCCGGTGGACGTTTCCGCCACAAGGAACTGCTCGCGCCATTCGGTTTAGACGCCAGCAAACCTTCCTTCTGGCAGGGCGGGCTGGATGTGATTGCCGGGATGATTGATGAGCTGGAGGAGATGTAACGTCCTGTTAAGAAGTGCTATTGATAATTTTTCGGAAGTGCTTATAATAGCTTATCCCATAAAGGGGATAGAAAAAGGAGCCGGTTTTGGCAAAATTTTTGTGTTCCCCAACTTTGCGCCAGACGTTAGTCACAACGCATGGAAGTTTAACCTATAGGGATTAAATGGGTGGAATACCAAACGAGCCCATCTGATTATACATCGTTTTACGAGCTATAAGCCGTCGAGAAACTTTATTAAATTAATTAGAAGCTCGGCCTGAGTAGTGACTTACTTTAGGTCTATATTTGAGATAAGGTAGGCAGCAACGGTTAAACTAATGTTTGGAATGTGGTCCGGAAATTTTCGGGTAACCCATAAAAAACATTTTAAGGCAAAGGTTGCTGCCTCACTCGTAATATAACATCTATTATAATCGTCATTGCGAGGCCACGAAGTGGCCGTGGCAATCCAGAAAAACAACCGTCATTGCCGCGTAGGCGGCAATCTCTGGTGCTTCGCTCATTGACAGAGAGGTTCCCGCCTTCGCGGGAACGACGACAAAACGTTTCTGGATTGCTTCGCTATCGCTCGCAATGACATTTCATTGTCATGCCAGCGGAAGCTGGCATCCAGGGCTAGTGCAAAAACTGGATGCCACATCGCTCGCTTTTCCTACATTCGTTCTGCTCATGGGGAAAAGCAGCGTCTGGCATGACAGATGCAACCTATTGCAAACTCATAAATCCCTGATATTATTGAACTGCGTCTAGAAAACGCACTATTAACGGCTACCACTCCCGACAGAGTGGCTTTTTTACGTCTGCAATTTTTGCAGGCGTAATCTCCTATGTCGGGAATGTGGCAAAATATAATACCCGCGAGGGGAATATGCCGCACACGATTAATAGCGTGTTTTCTAGATTCCCGGCATTCAACAGGAGATAGAAAACATGCAGCCTTACAGCAAATACCTGCTTCGTCATATCCGTTTCACCATCGGCAAGAAAATCCATGAGCTGCGTAGTGAGAAGCGAATCTCGCTGCGGCGGCTTTCCATTCTTACCGGTATTCCCGAGCAGTTGCTTGATCATTACGAAGCCGGAAAGAACGATATTGATGTTCACCACCTGTTGCGCATTGCCTGTGCTTTCGGTGTGGAGATAAGGGAATTTGTATAGTTGTATTGTCATTGCAAGGCCACAAAATGGCCGTGGTAATCTGGAATTTCTTATTCGTCATTGCCGCGTAGGCGGCAATCTCTGGTGCCTCGCTTATTGACAGAGAGGTTCCCGCCTTCGCGGGAACGACGGAAGAGGAACTAGATTGCCACGTCGGCCTGCGGCCTCCCCGCAATGACAATCAAATCCTACAACTCATCCTCAATCGGCAGGAGGGACATCATGTCCGCTTCTATGCTGCGCCAGAAGCCGGCATGCGGGTCGCGCTCGAAGGTGACTTCGCCGTGCCTGCCCTGCGCCACCCATACCAGTCCTGAGCCGTCTTCCGCCTCGACGATGTGATAGGCGCTGCGCGGGTTGATGGCATCGTTGAACATCTTCATCACTTCGTCTGCCACTGCGGGACTGTGGATGATCATGGCAAGTTCGGTGTTGATGCCGATGGAGCGTGGGTCGAAATTGAATGAGCCGACCATCACGTCGCGGCGGTCTATCACATAGACCTTGGCATGCAGCATGGCATAGGCAGGCGTGGTTCGGCCGAGCAGACGCTGGGGCGGGCGGTAATGGTCGAAGGGCTTGAGCTCATACAGTTCGACTCCGCTATCCACCAGCGCCTTGCGGTATTGCCGGTAGTCGGCGTGCACGGCGACCATGTCGGTGGATGCAAGCGAGTTGGTCAGCACCTTGACGGTCATGCCGCAGTTCACAAGGCCGGCGAGCCATTCCACGCCGCTTTCGCGCGGCACGAAATACGGCGAGACGATGATGAATTCATGATGGGCATCGGCAAGCAGTTTTTCCAGATGCGTCATCGGGTGGCTGTGTCTGCCGTCCATATCGATGGGGCGCTCGATCTTGCGCGGTGAGTCCGCGACAAACTCCGCCTTCGCCCAGATGAGTTTGGGACCGTCCGTTTCCAGCCGCTGCGCGAGGTTGGGGTTGAGCAGCTTCCTGCCTTTTTCCGTCTGCGCGATGGTATCCCAGTGCCGTTTCAGCGCGTCCTTTATCTCTTCCGCTTTCGCCGTGTAGCGTTCGGGTTTTTTCAGGCGGCCAAAGGGCAGGGAGTTGGGATCGTTCCAGTAGCGGTCGAAGCTTTTTGAAATGTCCGCGACAATGGGGCCGGCGGAAAGCATGTCGAGATCGCGGAAGGTAATATCGCTATGCTGCTCGAAATATTCGTCGCCGAGGTTGCGTCCGCCGGTAATGGCCATCTGGTTGTCGGCGATCATCGCCTTGTTGTGCATGCGGTGATCCATTTCCTCAATGTTGATCGTATGCCTTGCAAGACGTGAGAATAGCCCTTCGTCACGCGTGGAGAACGGATTGAAAATACGCACCTCGACATTCTTCATGCCGGCAAGCGCCGCGAAGGTCGGGGCGACAGCGTCGAAATCAATATTATCGAGCAGGAAACGCACGCGCACGCCGCGCTGTGCCGCCTGCACCAGCGCTTCCAGCAGCAGGTTGGATGTGGTGTCGTCATTGATGCTGTAATATTGCAGGTCGAGGGTTTTTGTGGACGCCCTGATGAGGGCAAGGCGCATGGCAAAGGACTCGCTTCCGGTTGGCATGACATGGAAGCCGGATTCGCCTTTATGCCTTGTGGCACAGCGCCGTACCACGCTGCCCAGCGGCGTTTTCTCATTTTGGGATATCGCATAGGAGGGGATTTGGGGGTATTTTGCGGCGATCTCCCCGTTGGAGCAACCGGCGACAAGCAGGATAACTGCGCATATATAACTATGAGGGAAGCGCATAGACAACTGATATTGGTGTGTGCAGGGTTCCATGTACGCAATAAGAAAACCATGCGCCATAGCAGGCAGAATGATAAATGCGGCGTTATGAGATACTATTATGAGATACTATATTATATAACACAGGTCGGGCTTGTACGGATTTAGCAGCGCACTAACCCCCCGGGCGTAAGTCCGTGGTAGTTCAGGCGCTTTTTGCCTTCAAAACCCACCCAAAAACAGCCAGTTAATTTTTTATTAATAAAACATGTTTTTGTTGTTGACAGTGGCGGGATATTGGCTCTATAACATGCCTCCCTTGCCGCGAGAGGTCAGGGTGTGAATGGCGGAAAACCTGCCGTTCCTGATGTCTGAAAAAGTGAAACAGAGCATTTAAGCGCAGGTGATGGCGTTCCGGAATTTTCCGTACGTTGTCATTTGTGCGAGTAATCTGTCGCAAGGCAGATTACACCATGTAATTTTTAACTAAATATACATGTCGCAACTATCACAAGGCTTAAACGCGGTGATAGTGTGACAGCGTGCGAGTCAATCAATTTCGATTTAGTCTTACTAAATCATGAATCAAAACTTGAGAGTTTGATTCTGGCTCAGAACGAACGCTGGCGGCAGGCTTAACACATGCAAGTCGAACGCCCCGCAAGGGGAGTGGCGCACGGGTGAGTAACGCGTGGGAACGTACCTTTCAGTCCGGAATAACAGCGGGAAACTGCTGCTAATACCGGATATTCTCTTCGGAGGAAAGATTTATCGCCGAAAGATCGGCCCGCGTCCGATTAGCTAGTTGGTGGGGTAATGGCCTACCAAGGCTCCGATCGGTAGCTGGTCTGAGAGGACGACCAGCCACA
>CAYVTI010000067.1:0-6277 GCA_964454545.1 uncultured Rickettsiales bacterium | reverse complement strand
CTTGCGGCGATCGCCGAAGCCGGGAGCTTTAACCGCAGCGACTTTCAGGCCGCCGCGCAGCTTGTTAACCACGAGGGTCGCCAGCGCTTCGCCTTCCACGTCTTCCGCGATAATGAGCAGCGGCTTGCCTGACTGGACGACGGCTTCGAGCAGCGGCAGCATAGGCTGCAGGCCGGAAAGCTTTTTCTCAAACAGTAGTATATAGGGGGTATCGAGCTCGACGGTCATCTTGTCTGGATTGGTGATGAAATAAGGGGAGAGATAGCCGCGATCGAACATCATGCCTTCGACGACATCGACTTCAAATTCCAGGCCCTTGGCTTCTTCCACAGTGATGACGCCTTCCTTGCCGACTTTCTTCATCGCATCCGCGATTTTTTCACCGATCTGGGTATCGCCATTGGCGGAAATAGTGCCTACTTGGGCGATTTCTTCCTGCGAGCTTATGGCTTTGCTTTTCTTTTTTATATCCTCTACGACCACGTCCACAGCCTTATCAATGCCACGCTTCAGGTCCATCGGGTTGAGGCCTGCGGCAACTGCCTTGCAGCCTTCACGCAGAATTGCCTGGGCGAGAACGGTCGCGGTGGTGGTGCCGTCGCCAGCGATGTCATTGGTCTTGCTGGCTACTTCGCGTAGCATCTGCGCGCCCATGTTCTGGTATTTGTTGGCAAGAGTGATTTCCTTAGCAACGGTTACGCCATCCTTGGTGATGCGTGGCGCACCATAGGATTTGTCTATGACGACATTGCGGCCTTTGGGGCCCAGCGTCACTTTAACTGCGTTTGCGAGAATGTCTGCGCCGAGCAGTATCTGTTCGCGTGCATCCGTTCCGAATTTAAGCATTTTAGCCATATGTTAGATCTCCTTATATATTTAAGACGTACAGTTATTTCTTTTCTTCAATGATTGCTATGATGTCGGATTCCTTCATGACCAGCAGGTCTTCCCCGTCAATTCTGACCTCGGTTCCGCCCCATTTGGCGAACAGCACCACATCGCCGACCTTTACGTCCAGCGGGATGATTTTGCCGGAGTCGTCACGGGCGCCGGAGCCTACTGCCAGAACTTTACCCTGCTGCGGCTTTTCTTTCGCCGTATCAGGAATGATAATCCCGCCGGCAGTCTTTTCTTCCTGCTCAAGGCGGCGCACCAATACACGGTCATGCAACGGTTTGACTTTCATAGTTCTACTCTCCATCTAACAAATTGTTATTCATATTAACCTGCCGTAAAAACGGCATAATTTTTCAAGGCATGCAGCTATATAGGATTTATGGGGGCGGTTTCAAGTGGTAATATAAATTTTTTTATAATATTTTCTGAAACGCGGCTTTTATATTCGGATTTGACAATGGCAAGTTAATATGTATATTGGCGCTCCTGTTTTTGCTAACGCAAGCATTCTCGTGGGACGCGGAGGAGCTCTAGAGCCCTGACCCCGCAGAGCGAGGGGGCAGCGTCGGCGAAGGGGAATACCCCCTTGCAACATAATATAAAGGAAAAAAATGTGAGCAAACGTATTGCTGCAAAGTATAAGATAAGCCGCCGCATTGGTGAAAATCTCTGGGGCCGCGCAAAGGACCCGGTTGGAAAGCGCAACTATGCCCCCGGCCAGCATGGCGCAACCCGCCGCCGCAAAGGATCGAACTTTGGCACCCAGCTGATGGCCAAACAGAAGCTGAAGGGCTATTATGGCAGCATTAATGAGCGCCAGTTCCGCCGTATCTATCAGGAAGCTTCCCGCCGTAAGGGGGATACCAGCGAAAACCTGATTGCCATTCTGGAAAGCCGTCTTGACACGGTCATATACCGTATGGGCGTGGTCCCGACCGTATTCGCTGCGCGCCAGTTCGTGAGCCACGGCCACGTGAAGGTGAACGGCAAGCGTGTCAATATCGCAAGCTATTCCGTGCAGGAAGGCGATGAAATCGAGATAAAAGAAAAATCGCGCCAGATCGCAGGTGTCGTTGAAGCGTTGCAGAATGCCGAGCGTTCCGTTCCCGATTATATCGAGTTCGATCCTAAGGAATTCAAGGGCAAGCTTATCCGTACTCCGAAACTTTCCGATGTGCCTTATCCGGTACAGATGGAACCGAATCTGATCGTCGAGTTCTATTCCCGCTAAGCCATTACTGCTATCGCTTGCTGCAAATAAGGGATTACTGCGCTTCCGTTGCGCATGTGCCGTTGCGTGCGTTTGCGCTACGGTTCTCGTAACCCTTTGCTTTCGCTGACGCGCTGGCGTAATGGGGAGATGGCTAAAATCACTTGCTATTTTTGATGGCAAATGTCAGATTTTTCTAGATTTGTCATTTTTGCTCAAGACTAACAAACATTCGGGGCTTTATGGTAGCACACGTCAGAACCGTCGCATTCGAAGGAGTGGAGACGACGGAAGTGGACGTGCAGGTACAGATTGCCCCGGGGCTGCCTGCTTTTACTATCGTAGGGTTGCCCGACAAAGCCGTGGGCGAATCGCGTGAGCGCGTACGGGCTGCCATTCATGCGTTAGGGCTCTCGCTGCCTCCTAAAAAAATCATCGTTAACCTCGCGCCTGCCGACCTGATAAAGGAAGGCAGTCATTTCGACCTGCCGGTGGCGCTGGCCGTGCTCATCGCTATGGGAGTGCTGGCGCAGGATAATGTTGACCATTATGTAGCGCTCGGCGAGCTTGCCCTTGACGGCGTATTACTTCCGGTGTCCGGCATACTTCCTGCGGCCATAGGCGCGAGTGCCATGAACTGCGGGATCATATGCCCCCAGTCCTGCGGCGGGGAGGCGCTATGGGCGGGGGATATTGACGTGCTTGCGCCCAGAAACCTGCTTGCGCTTATCAACCACTTCAAAGGCGTGCAGGTGCTTTCGCAGCCGGAAAGAAACCTTGAAGAAGCCGTGAGAAACCTTCCTGACATGAAGGATATACGCGGGCAGGAAACGGCACGGCGTGCCCTTGAGGTGGCGGCTGCTGGTGGACACAATCTCCTTATGATTGGCCCCCCTGGCGCTGGCAAATCGCTGCTGGCTTCCTGCCTGCCTGGCATATTGCCGCCTATGTCTGCGGAGGAAATGCTGGAAGTCAGCATGATTGCCTCGGTCGCTGGCATGATATCCGATGGCAGGCTGAGCCGCCATCGCCCTTACCGCGAGCCGCACCATTCCACTTCGCCTGCGGCAATGGTGGGGGGAGGAAAGCGTGCCACGCCTGGGGAAATATCGCTTGCGCATAACGGCGTATTGTTTCTGGACGAACTGCCGGAATTCCCGCGAGCTATACTTGAATCTCTGCGCCAGCCGCTGGAAAGTGGAAAGATAACAGTGGCGCGGGTGAATTCGCATGTGACCTATCCGGCGAATGTCCAGCTTATCGCTGCCATGAATCCATGCCGTTGCGGCTATCTTGATGACGCCGGCCGCGCCTGTGGCAAGGCTCCGCGTTGCGCCGTGGATTACCAGTCAAAAATCTCAGGCCCGTTGCTTGATCGCATTGATCTGACGCTTGAAGTTCCGGCGCTTGATACGCTGGACATGCTGGGA
The DNA here is from genome assembly GCA_964454545.1 of uncultured Rickettsiales bacterium. GTDB lineage: Bacteria > Pseudomonadota > Alphaproteobacteria > Rickettsiales > JABCZZ01 > JABCZZ01. Next base: position 2,740 of record CAYVTI010000067.1, on the reverse strand, counting down.
AGAGGGCAGGGCGAACCCAGTGCAGAGATTGCAAAACGTGTGGAAAAAGCGCGTGACGTGCAGAGTGAACGTTTCAGGAAGTTGGGGGTGAATTTCCGCACCAATGCCGATGTGACCGGGGAGCTGCTGCATCACTTCGCGCCTGCCAAGGAGGATGCGAAGGCATTGCTTGAGCAGGCGACGGAAAGCTTCCGTCTTTCCATGCGCGGATATACCAGGACGTTGCGGGTCGCAAGGACGATTGCCGATCTGGACGGTAGCGATATGGTTGAGAAAAGGCATATTGCGGAGGCTGTATCGTATAGACAGGCTCCCATTAAGAATGTACTAGAGCCTGCATGAGTGTAGTTGTCATTATTGATTATGGTTCGGGCAATCTGCGCTCGGTGGCGAAAGCGTTCGAACGTGTGGCACCGGCAGGATATAAGATTATCGTTACGCCAGATTCCTCAAAACTTGCCGAGGCAAGCCACATTGTGTTGCCGGGTGTCGGAGCGTTCGCCGATTGCATGAGCGGGCTGAAAAATGCTTCTGGCATGATTGAGGCGCTTGAAACGCAGGTTAGAGAAAAGCAAAAACCGTTCCTTGGCATCTGCGTCGGCATGCAGATGCTTTTTGAAGCAGGTCATGAACATGGCGCACATAAAGGACTGGGGTGGCTGGAAGGGGAAGTAGTGAAGATTAACGGCGAGTGGCCAGTGATTAGCGATCAGAATCAAAGGTCATGGGCCGCAGATCACAGATCGCTCAAAATTCCTCATATGGGCTGGAATGATCTTACTATCGCATCGCCAGAACATCCATTGCTTACTGAAATCAAAACCGGCGATCATGCCTACTTTGTGCACAGTTATCATGCCATGTGCAAGACCCCTTCAGACGTGCTTGCGACTGTGGATTACGGTGCAAAGATTACGGCGATAGTAGGCAAAGATAACATCATAGGAACTCAGTTCCATCCGGAAAAGAGTCAGAAGACAGGGCTGCGGCTGATTAACAATTTTTTACAGTTGAATGGCTGATATATTTACATTTCCCAAAATCTTGACTTCCCTGTTTCCCTATCTATATTCCCGGCATGACCAATATCAAGGTAGAACCCCTATATGAGTTGAAATCATCCGATCTGGAGGATCTGTGCCAGGCGACGGAGGATGCCATACGCGATGGCATCGGTTTCAACTGGATATCGCCGCCGACCCGCGAAGTGCTGGAAACATTCTGGCGGGGCGTGCTGGTGGTGCCTGAGCGGATTCTCTTCGGCGGCAGGCTGGACGGGACGCTCGCAGCTTCCATCCAGCTTTTAAAGCCCGGCCCTTCCAAGCAGACCACGTCGTTCAGCGCCACGATCGGCTATCACTTCGTAGCTCCTTGGGCGCGCGGGCACGGTTTGGCCAAAGCATTGCTGCAGGCGGCGGAGGATGAGGCAAAAAACCAGGGGTTCTCGGTGATTACGCTTAATGTCCGCGAGACGCAGGAAGCGGCGCTCAAGCTTTATCATGAATCCGGCTATACGCGCTGGGGGATTATGCCTTATTATGAAATGGTGGGCGATGTCATGATCGCCGGGCATTATTTTTATAAGAACATCAAACCGATCATGAAGATTGCCTGATGATTCTCTATCCTGCAATTGATCTGAAAGATGGAAAATGCGTCCGTCTCCTGCGCGGCGAGATGGAGCAGGCGACGGTGTTCTCCGACAAGCCTTACGAGCAGGCGAAGCATTTTGAAGCGGAAGGTTTTCACTGGCTGCATATTGTTGATCTGAATGGCGCGTTTGAGGGTAAGCCGGTGAACGCCAAGGCGGTGAGCGATATCATTTCCAGCGTCAATATGCTGGTGCAGCTTGGTGGCGGTATACGCGATATGGAAACGATTGAGAACTGGCTTTCGGTCGGTATCAACCGCGTGATACTCGGCACGGTGGCATTGAAGAATCCGGCGCTGGTGGTGAATGCTTGCCGTGCGTTTCCCGATCAGATCGTGGTTGGTATTGACGCGAAGGATGGCAAGGTCGCAACCGATGGATGGGCAAGAGTTTCCGAAATCCCGGCAGTCGATCTGGCGCTCAAATTCGAGGATGCAGGCGTCAGCGCCATCATCTATACCGACATCAACCGCGACGGCGCGATGGAAGGCCCGAATATCGGGGAAACGGTAAAACTTGCCGAGAAACTCTCCACTCCGGTTATCCTTTCCGGAGGCATTTCCAAACTCTCCGACATCGCGGAAGTAAAAAAACACCAGCCTTCCGGTATCGAAGGCATCATCGTTGGCCGCGCCCTTTATGATGGCAGCATAAAACCGGAAGAAGCGCTAAGAGTGGCGGGGGGGATTTAAAGATTATCACATAGCTGGACCACTGCCGCTAGGACGCTTGGGGCCGGGGCCGTGTCCATTACGTCTATTTCCTCCACGTCCTTCATTACCTCCTGCTGGAGGTTCTCCCGGCCTCGGCCCTTGAGGTGTATTTGGTGGCTGTTGTCCACCATCCTCAGGAGGGTGGTACCTTCCATTTGTACGTCCATTTTGGTTTCGTTGATGCTCTATCCTATATATTTCCAGTGCTGCCATAAGATGTGGCGGTACAACTCTATCTTCTATTCCTTGCCCCCCTCTTGGTACTGCCAGATCAATGTAATCTCTTGCAGGGGTAGCAGGTTGAGTTGCTGTAGGCTTAAGAGTTGGCCCATTTTCTCCAGATTCCATACGTGCAACTTCATTATGTACCGCTTTA
>CAYVTI010000066.1:0-6751 GCA_964454545.1 uncultured Rickettsiales bacterium | reverse complement strand
CTTGGCTATCTTATGATGCTAGGAGCAAAAGCCCGCTACGCGGTTATGGCCATGGTGGATCTGGCTAACCATTCGGGGAGGAAACCGGTTAAACTTGCTGAAATTGCCATGCGCCAGGAAATGTCTCTTGCCTATCTTGAGCAGATATTTTCCAAACTTAGGCAGAAAGGCCTCGTTAAATCGATCAAAGGTCCCGGCGGGGGCTATATGCTTACGCGCCTTGCGAGGGAAGTGCCCATATCCGAAATCGTGACTGCCGCCGATGAAGAGATGAAGATGACGCGTTGCGAGTCCGGATCACACAATGGCTGCATGGCCAGCAAAGAGCAATGCCTGACTCATGATCTATGGGAAGGATTGAGCAACCATATATATGGATACTTCAATACTATATCTCTTGAGGATGTCTGTAAAAAGAGACTGCAGAAGTAAGGCGCAAATCGGGTTGAAAAGTAATTACAGTCTATCTACTATCTACGCATATTGTATTAATAATTCTGGCTGCTTATGACCTCTTACCTAAAACTCAAGAACGGTGGCAGGATAGCATATCATAAGACTGAAGGCTCAGCACCGGGTGTCATATTTCTTGGCGGCTTCCGTTCGGACATGAACGGGGTCAAGGCTCTTGCTTTGGAAAATTATTGTAAAAAACAGGGACGGACTTTCCTGCGATTTGATTATGAGGGACATGGAGAATCCTCCGGCAGGTTTGAAGACTGCACCATCGGCCGCTGGAAAGATGATGCCCTTGCTGTGCTTACCAAACTTACTGAAGGCCGACAGATATTGGTAGGATCTTCGATGGGGGGGTGGCTATCCCTACTAGTGGCCAGCCAGAAGCCCCGCCATGTCGCCGGTATCATAGGTATAGCCGCCGCGCCCGACTTTACGGATATCATGCTGAGAAAGTTGAAGAAGAGCCAGCTTCGCGAGCTTGACGCCAGAGGCAAGGTCATGGTTACTTCGGATATGGGCGATCAATATCCCATAACCAAAAAATTCATTGACGAAGCCCGCAATCATTTTCTCCTCAACAAGAAAATTCCTGTCACCTGCCCGGTAAGGCTGCTGCATGGCACCAAAGACGAAGAAGTGCCTTGGGAAACCGCGATTGCGATTAACAGGAAACTCGCGTCCACCGATGTGAAGACCATCCTTGTGGAAAACGGCAGCCATAGCCTTTCGGAACCCAAGGATATCCAGAAAATCCTCAGCGTTCTCGATAAAATGGTGAACTGGCTTTAAAGTCGCAAGAAATCATTTGCAGAATTGTAAATTAGCAATAGATTGCTTTACTAGGAATCCTTAAATACAGGCACTATTTTTATGACTAAACTGACGATTGACGGCAAGGAAATTGAAGTACCGGCGGGCTCCAGCGTAATTCAGGCCTGCGAGGCGGCGGGAGTAGAAATCCCGCGTTTCTGTTACCATGAACGGCTGAAGATTGCTGGTAACTGCCGCATGTGCCTGGTGGAAGTGTCCCCCGGCCCGCCGAAGCCCCAGGCTTCCTGCGCGCTTCCGGTTGCAGAAAACATGGTGGTGAAGACTAATACGCCGATGGTGAAAAAAGCGCGTGAAGGTGTCATGGAATTCCTGCTCATCAATCACCCGCTTGATTGCCCGATATGCGATCAGGGCGGCGAGTGCGACCTGCAGGATCAGGCAATGGGTTACGGCGCCGGCATCAGCCGCTTCGAGGAAAACAAGCGTTCCGTGCAGGATAAATACATGGGACCGCTTATCAAGACGCAGATGACACGCTGTATTCACTGCACGCGCTGCATCCGTTTCGCCGCCGATGTCGCCGGAGTTCCGGAACTGGGTGCTACCGGACGCGGAGAACACATGGAGGTGGGTACGTATGTGGAAAAAGCCCTTACCTCCGAATTGTCTGGAAATCTTGTAGATATCTGCCCGGTCGGCGCGCTTACCTCGCGCCCGTATGCCTTCGTGGCGCGCCCGTGGGAGCTGGTAAAAACCGAGTCTATTGACGTCATGGATGCGGTTGGCAGCAATATACGCGTGGACTCACGCCAGAATACTGTGCTGCGGGTTTTACCACGCCTGAATGAAGAGATTAATGAGGAATGGATTTCGGATAAAACCCGCCATGCCTGCGATGGCCTGCGCACCCAGCGCCTTGATCGTCCGTATGTGCGCCGCAACGGCACGCTGCAGGAGACGACATGGAAGGAAGCCCTGTCTGCGGTAGCGGCAAAACTGAAATCTTCCGCACCGGAAAAAATCGCTGCCCTCGCAGGCGATCAGGCCTGTATAGAAAGCATGCTTGCGCTCAAGGAACTTCTGGTTTCCCTTGGCGTTCCCAATCTCGACTGTCGTCAGGACGGCGTAAAACTGAATGCGAACGATCGCGGCTCCTACCTGTTCAACACCACCATTGCCAGTATCGAGCAGGCCGATCTTCTCCTGCTCATCGGAACAAATCCCCGCCATGAAGCATCCATCATCAATGCGCGCATCCGCAAAACCTATCTGGGCGGCAAGCTCAAAATATACGCCATAGGCGATGAGACGGATCTGACCTACAAAACGGAATGGCTGGGCAATAATCCGCGTATCCTGAGCGAAATCGCCAGCGACAAGCATTCATTAAGCGACGCATTCAAAAAAGCCGAACGCCCCATGCTCATACTCGGGCAGGGCGCTTTGAGCCGCCCGGATGGGGAAGAAATCCTGAAATGCGCCCGTTATATCGCCGATAATTTCGGACTGGTAAAAGAAGGCTGGAACGGCTTTAACGTATTACATACCGCCGCTGCGAGGGTTGGCGGGCTTGACATCGGCTTTGTCCCGCAGGACGGCGGCAGGAACGTGCACCAGATACTGGAAGCGGCGCGCAATTCCGAAATATCAGTTCTCTACCTGCTGGGCGCAGATGAACTTGATATTTCTGCTCTCGGCAACGCCTTCGTGATCTACCAGGGTCATCACGGCGATATGGGCGCACACCGCGCGGACGTTATTCTGCCCGGCTCCGCTTATACCGAGAAAAGCGGGACTTATGTGAACACGGAAGGCGTTCTGCAGCGCACTTCCCAAGCCGTGTTCCCGCCCGGTGAAGCGAAGGAAGACTGGAAGATTATCCGTGCATTATCGGAAGAAACTGGGAAAAAACTTCCTTATGACACGCTTGAACAACTGCGTAATCACATACCCTCTGCAAAACCGGCAACATGGCAGGCAGGAAAAGGAACAGCTAACGCGAAAATCGCTTCTGAGCCTTTCTCCTATCCGATTGCGAATTTCTATATGACCGACCCCATCAGCCGCGCTTCCAAAACCATGGCGGCATGTGTTTCTGTCATGATGGAAAACAGGAAAAAGGCTGCCTGATAATTGTCCCCGGCAGTCAAAATCTGTGGGCTGAAAACACGGGAAGCCATAGTGGCAGCAAAAGGAGCCAGCTATTTTGGTTTTGTGCTCTTCCCCCCTTCCCCACGCTATGTCACTCCAGAAGAAGCAGCCGCGCTTAAGAAATACGCAACTGGCAAAACCGTAGCAGTAACTGTTGACGCAGATGACAATCTGCTGAATGAAATCGTGAATACATTCGGCCCGGATTATGTCCAGCTGCATGGCGATGAAACGTCAGAGCGGATGCGCTACATAAAAAAGCGTTTTTCCATTCCTGTCATTAAGGCATTTAAAATAGCCACCGCCAGCGACCTTGCAAAAGTCCCGGAATTTGAGGAACAGGCCGACATGCTGTTATTCGATACCAGATCTTCCGATGGGCAGCATGGAGGAACCGGGAAAACTTTTGACTGGAACATTCTCAAAGGCCGGAAATTTAGAAAACCCTATTTCCTCTCCGGCGGGATAAATATCGATAATGTCGAAAATGCCTTGCGCATTACCGATGCATCCATGATTGATATATCCTCGGGCCTGGAATTATCAAAAGGTGAAAAAGATCCTGCAAAAATAGTAGGTTTCTTGAATAAAATCAAAGAACTCCCTCTCTAGAATTAGCAATTTTTTTCTGTTATAATTAAAACGTAGTTTCCATATCGATTGAATGGCATATGAAAAATTCCTTTTCTGCATTCGGCGCGATATCCGCGCTGGCAATAGTGGCAATAGCGGTATTAATCGGGGTCATGATATATAAAAGCAGCGCAGTGGATAAGGAATGCAAAAAGTTTGTTGACGATGTGGTGGTGCCGCAAATCATCGCCGATTGGGATAACTCCGAGTTTAACCGGCATGCCGATTATGCCGCTCTGAAGAAAGCCGGAATTACAGATGATGCGATTTACAGGATTCTAGAGTGGAGTCAGAAAAGATTTGGGAAAATGCTGGAATATAAGGGATCAGAAGGCAGCGTGATGGTCACCGACATTAACGGCGTGGAGAGCACCCGGGCGCATTACGTGGTAAGGGGCACATTTGAGCATGGCGAAGCGCTGATTGAACTTAATTTACAAAGAACAGGCGATAAATGGAAAATAGCCGGATTCCGTGTAAATGCCGAGGCGCCCGAAGATGATAAGAACTAGACCTGCTTAATCACCTCTCCCAGCTGTTCAAGCAACACTTTATGCGGCACTTCCTTTATCTCACCGGGCTTAAGGCTTCCCAACTGAAACGGCCCATAGGAGATGCGTATCAGGCGGCTTACTTTACAACCGATATGTTCAAACACCTTACGGATTTCACGGTTCTTGCCTTCGCTCAGCGTCACAATCGCCCAGATATTCCTGCCCTGTTTTTCCTTAGGTTCCAACGCAACTTCTATGCTGCCGTACTTAATCCCGTCCACCGTAATCCCCCTGGCAAGCTTTTCCAGCGGCTCCGGTGAATTGAGCCCGTAAATACGCGCACGGTAGCGCCGCTTCCATCCGGTAGACGGCAGCTCCATATAACGCGACAATCTTCCGTCATTGGTAAGCAGGAGCAATCCTTCGGTATTCATATCAAGCCTTCCGACCGAGATAAGCCGGGGCAGATGGGCAGGCAAATTGTCGAAAACCGTTTTGCGGCCCTGCTCATCCTTATGAGAAGTCACCAGACCTAAGGGTTTATAATATAGCCATAAACGATTTTCTTCCGCCTTGGGTATTTTCTTCCCGCGCACATATATTTCATCCTCCGCTGTTACATTGAAAGCCGGACTCACCACCCGCTTTCCGGCAACCGTAACCCCTCCTGCCTCAATGATTTTCTCGGCTTCGCGCCGGGAACATATGCCGGAACGGGCTATGACCTTTGCTATTCTCTCACCCTTTTCTATAGTTTCCATAATGATTTATTAATAAAATTATTGATAAAAATAAAGGTTTGCGTTAATAAAACGGCCATGAATCAGGATAGTTCCTTAACCCGCCGCTCCTTCATCAAAGCCGGCCTGGCGCTTATCGCATATAACGCCCTGCCCTCCTTTGCCTATGCTCACATAACAAAACAGCCGACCCGTTCGCTGCATCTGCATAATATCCATACCGGCGAGAGCATCAAGACCATTTACTGGGAAGAAGGCGTTTATATCACCGAATCCATGAAAGACATAAGCTATATCCTGCGCGATCACCACACGAATGACATGAAGGACATCAACCCGCATTTGCTGGACATTGTTTCCTACCTTCACAGGGCGCTGGATACCTCAAGGCCGTTTGAAGTGATATCCGGCTACCGTTCGCCGCATACCAACGCCATGCTGTGCAGATACTCACGTGGCGTCAATCCCCACAGCCTGCATATGGAAGGCAAGGCCATCGACCTGCGTCTGGGCAATAAACATCTAAAAACCATACGTAATAAAGCGGTGGCGATGCATCAGGGCGGCGTCGGCTATTATCCGAGGTCGGATTTTGTCCATCTCGATGTTGGCCCCGTCAAATACTGGAAATTATCATGAATACACACAAAGGCTTGCAAAGAGCGTATGTGTGAATAGACTGTCAGGATATGAAGAACTCGGCCAAGAAAATACTCGATATGTCGGCAAATGATATAGGCAAACGCGTTATTGAACGGGAAATCGAGGGCCTGAGGGCGTTAAGCAACGTGCTTGGCAATAAATTTGATGCGGTCGTCACCCGCATCCTTAGCTTGAAAGGCAGGCTTATCATAAGCGGCATGGGCAAAAGCGGCCATGTCGCGCGTAAAATCGCGGCGACTTTCGCGTCCACGGGAACTCCAGCCTATTTCGTCCACCCCGCCGAAGCAAGCCACGGCGATCTGGGCATGATAACGGAGAATGACGCCCTCCTGCTGCTTTCCAATTCCGGCGAAACCGAGGAGCTGCGTGACATTATTTCCTACGCCAAGCGTTTTTCCATACCGCTCATGGCAATGGTGCGCCGCGAAACCTCCATGCTGGTGACCGCAGCGGATGAAGCGCTGGTGCTGCCCGATATTCCCGAAGCGTCCCCGGTCAACGCCCCGACCACTTCCACTACCATGATGATGGCGCTTGGTGACGCGCTTGCGGTAGCGGTACTTGAAAGTCGCGGGTTTACGCTTGAGGATTTCAACGTATTCCACCCCGGCGGCAAACTAGGCAAGGCGTTCATACGTGTCGAGAATCTCATGCATCCACGCGAAGATACGCCGCTGGTCAGCAGGCATGATTTAATGTCGAAAGTGCTTATCACCATGACAGAGAAATCCTTCGGCTGCGCGGGCGTAGTGGATAATGAAGGTAAACTCATAGGCATCATCACCGACGGCGATTTGCGCCGTCATATGTCACCGCAGATACTTCAAATGCAGGCGCTCG
>CAYVTI010000065.1:0-7154 GCA_964454545.1 uncultured Rickettsiales bacterium | reverse complement strand
ACAAGGCCTTCGGAAGTAACAGTAAGCATTCGTTGGGAAATGCATTCTTCCAAACGTGTGCGGAAAAGGGCATTTTCCATAATCATACCATAATCACCCTTCGGTAAGGCTGCAGCAGCGTACGGATAAAGTCGGGCATATCCTTCTGGCTGAAGGCGATCGTTTCCTGACCGCCGAGACTTTTGGACACTTCGCCGATGCGGTTCTTGTGGCGGTACCGCTCGCCGACCAATTCCACACACGCATGTTCAATATCGGAAGGAACGTAGCTGTAGCTGATCTGCACGCTTGCGCCCGCATCGGCGGCAGCGAAATAATAGAGCCCTCCGGTCACCGTATATTGCCCCTGCACAGGACTCCCTGCGATGTTAACAAGCGGCGTACCGTTCGCATAGATTACGCCCTGATCCGCCCCGAAACTGCCATGCGGCGCATTGACCGCGATGCTGTAATTACCGGATGATGGCACGGTCTGAGGTTCATTCTTGATCACGAAACCCGTCGTGTAGACGATGTTGATATTGCTATGGCCGCGGCAGAATTCATAACCGCGTAAGGACACCGCCTGCGGCCTGCCCGGCGGCAGCCCGTCCCATGCCTCAAGCGTGAATCCGCTGTCGAGCGTGCTGGATGCGGCCGGGACGATGACACTGTCCGCCATGACAAGCGCGACCGACTGCACCGGCCAGTGGCGCAATATCTGCACGCGCTGGCCCATGCCGTCATAAATATCGCTGAAGATATACTGGAACAATGTCGGGCGCTGGAGATAGTTCAGGATGAACCTGCTTATCTCATCGATAAGGCGCGTAAGCAGCAGATCGTCGTTATTGGTCGTGACACCCGCCCAGTCGCGCACGCGCTCCAGGCTCGTCAGTCGGTTTATTGCTGTCATTGTGTTAATGTGATTTTATGGTTAATAATCGAAGCGTAATTCAGGAGATAACAATGGTCATCAACCTGCGTACCGTGCGTGTGGCTGCAACTGTTTTTGTTTTATACTGTATGTGCATTGCAGTGGCAGGCCTGCTGGCATATCCTGAAAAATCGGACATCGCCGTCGTGCTTGGCAATGAAGTATACGCAGGCGGCGCGCCTTCCGAAGCTTTGCAGGCCAGGCTTGACGAAGGGATAGATATATACCGGCGGCATCTTGCCGGCATTATCATAGTGAGCGGCGGCGTAGGCAAGTCAGGTTATAACGAGGCCACCGTCATGGCCAGATACCTTCGCGAACACGCCATACCGGAGAATAAAATTATCATTGATACCGCAGGCGTAAACACCCGGGCCACCGCCATCAATACTGGACGAATAATGAAGGAAAAGCATTTCCACAGCGCGATCATCGTCAGCCAGTATTACCACCTGCCCCGCTGTATCCTCGCGTTCCATCAGGCAGGCATCTCTCATTTCCACGCTACCTACCCGGCACGTTTCTTTCCTCGTGATATCCTTGCGCTCATGCGCGAAGCTGCCGCCCTGCCGGTATATTGGATAGGCGGGAAGTAGACAGAAGTCAAGAAATGCTAGTGCGCAAGTAGTTTTTTACCTGAGACAATTTCAGTAAATGCTTCACTTTCTAATGAGGCATTCAACTCCATATTATTATATGGCAAATAACAAATATTCACATGTGCAGGATTGTCCTTAGTAGGATAACTTATGATCCTAATTTTTACGCCATATTTACTGCAAACTGTATGAATAAAGCCAACATTACCAATAGCAAAAATGTCTTTGTCATGAAATCCCTTACTCTTATCCTTATGGATACTGCTCACAGTAACTCCGGCCGCCTGCACTATCTGTTGCTGGCGTGTTCCTTTAAAATTCTCAAGGTGTGTAACTGATAACTCTTTTTCTGCCGTTCCATTATTCAACTTGTCACGCAAGGCAAAAGCTTGAGGCATACATCTAATAAAATTCCCATCTTCGTCACGATGTTGAAGTATTCTCTTAACATATCGCATAACATGATCCTGATGAGACAAGGTTTCATATTTCTTCATTGAGAGAACCAATTCTCAAAGGCATATGGAGATCTAATATTGGCTAAAACAGAAATCGTTGCAGTACCAGAACTTACATATGGCTTTCCATCTAAACTATATGTCATATGCCAGCGAACTTCATCATTAGGCATACATTCTATGGTAAGCATATCCTTCTGATTAACCCAAGAGCCAATAAAGCGTCCACTAAATAGCCCTATAGCAGGGCGACAATGAGGACGGTAGTATAAAATGAGACGTAAAAAGGTCTGGAATGAATTCGTATCCGGCAATTTTTCTTCTTGATCCCAATCATCTGGTGAGAGAAGCTCATCAAGCTGTATAAATAGCTTATCTCTCCACTCTCTACCTAGATGCATTGCTACATAAGAGGTCATATTTTTTAATCTAGCCAGAGAAATATGAAGCGCTTCAATCGGCTCAGACATTGGGATAGGTTGTATATTAGGATTAACGCTAAAAGACGACAAAGAACGTAAAATATCTTCCTGAATAGAACCTAAATCTCTAGCTATAATATCAGAAAATTGGCTAATACCATTCGATGGGGCAAATACGGGTAGAGTATATCTATCTATTGAAGGTAATGTGCGCATCAAGAAAATAATTCCTTTGCTTTATCAGTAACAGAACTTTCAAAAATCCGATTTTTATGATACCTCATATCATCAATTAAGTCCCAAACTTCCTTTTCCGATATAGACTCCGTAATTTCCTTACTAATATCAATATCCAAAATATAGGATACATGATTTAATAAAGGTGACGGTACAGTGGCAGAATTGAGCAAAAGACTCATATTATTTTCAAGTGGAACCACAATCTGCATTGCATATTGAGATAAGACAGGAATCTCATTATCAGGTAATTGGGGGAAAATTTTTAAATAATCCTCATACTCGATTCTACCGCCGGATGATATCGGAATATCGACACGATTTATGTACCGAACACCAACACGCCGGATTTTTGGATTAACGATTTTCTTCCATTCTTTCCAGTCTTTTTCAGCTCGTTCTCTTATAATATTCCATCCCGGATAAGGAGCAAGGCGAGATACAGTAAAAGCATGTGTATTAATTAATAAAATGTCCGCTCCATCATTACTGCTGATTTTATAACCCGATGCTTCTTCTTTATATTCTGCCGACTTACTAGCCGGATTGAGATATACTCCTAAAAGATGTGTATCCTCACAAAATGGATATTCTTTCAGAAAATACTTCTTTGCTTTATTCACAAGAGTTTTAGTAAGTGGTTCCGATAACTTGAAATCGATAACCGCTTCAACAATGGGCGGATGTTTATACTTCTGGCTCATTCCTCTATCATAAAAAGTTCGCTTCCTTTTTATTTATAAAGCTTTACTTACTAAGAAGTCCATAAGAATCTCTCCCAACCATCTGCCATGGATGGCAGATGGTTGGGTTAAAGTTTCTACCCATTCGCAATGTTCGTAATTACGCCCAATCCAAAGGTGGCGTAGACGGCCAGCACTTCCTCGGCATAGACGCCGTATTCGCGCTGGCGGGTGCGCACCGGCCAGTCCATGCGGTAGTAATCGCGGCGGGTGAGCACTTCGGCAACGTTCGGCACTTCGTTGTTCTGGTACCAGGCCGGAAGCTGCTCGGCATAGGCGATGATGGTGCCGGGCGGGAGATCCGGGTGCACCTTGATCGGCATCTTAACGCCGCCATCGGCAGAAAACGGGTTGAAGTAGAACTCAATCGTGCCGCCTGCCACAAGGCTGTATGGCAGCGCGCTGTCATCGCTGCTGCTGTAGCGGAGCAGCGAGCTGGCGCCAGTACCCAGCACCTTATTGGTGATGTTCTTGAGTTCCTGGCTGTTCACATAAATCACCGTAGGGCTGATGCGGTAGTTATCCCACATGCTCTGCAGCATGGTATCAATTTCCACCACAGAGCCGCGCCCGGATGCGGTAAGCGTGGTGCCTGTACCCGCAGTGCCGGTTGCCAGCGTGTTAACATAGGCAAGGTTATTGCTGTTGAGCGCCTGGGTAAGCAATCCGTCAAACGCAAGGCTGGAATTATATGAATTATCTGCGGTTATGGCAGTAGCTGCCTGACGGCTGCCTGCAAGCGCTGCACTGAAAATGGCGCTGTTGATCGTGGTGATGGCCTGCAGGGTTTCGCTACCTGCGGCACCTACATACCATGCATAAGCGACCGCGCCCTGAATGGCGGGAGTGCTTGCGAACAGGGTCTGGCCGGAAGAAACGGCCTGCGTGGTATTGGTTGATTTGTTGGACGAGCCGCCATTGAGCGTGAAGGTTTTGCTGTCAGCTCCTGTAACCGTTTTCGTGGTGGATACGCCACCGGAAAGCGATGAATTTTTCCAGCCTTCCAGCGTCAGCGCTACGGCGATGACCGAATAGGTCGCAGCAGGCAGGGTGCCGCCGGTGCCGGAGGCAGAAAGCGTCGGCGCAGTCGGCGTGCCGAGCGTGACGCCGCCGCCGTTTCCGGCAAGCAGGCCGATTTCTTCCTTGCGCATGGTTTTCTGCAGAAGGCGGATTGTCACCATGGAGTTTTCATCCTCGAACCCCTGCGCGGCAGCCTCGGCTTCAAACGTCAGGTAATCTTCCTCGCCGATGGTAACATAGGTCGCGGACTTGGTCGCAGTGGAATATGACATCGTGCCGGAGCGTTGCCCTTCCGGAACCCAGCCCATCGCGTCAAATCCCGACCCCACGGGCGAAGTCACCTGCTTCCAGCGCGCGGCATCGCCGGGATTCAAGCGGGCAACACGCGGTATGCTGTTGCGCAGCGGTGTGACTACCGGGTAAAGGTTTTTCGCGGGCGCCTGCAGGTCATAGGCGACGAGGCCGCTGGAAATAGTAACGGCCTTGCTGAGGCTGGTCTTCATCAGCCCCAGCGTCTCTTGCGTAGGGTTTATAAACATAGTTTCTCCTTGTTGGATAGTGGTTACTGAAGTCGGGAATATTGGAGTCTTGAGTCTGGAATCTCTGAATCTCGAGATTCAGGGATTCGAGATTCATTGCTAAAGCACGATCGGATTGGCGAGCGCTACTTTCATCAGTTCATGGACGCGCTGCTCAGGTGTCAGCTTGGCAAGATTGTCTTCCGCAAAAATAGCAACACTACGATCATCTGTCTTGCCAAAAGCACGCAATTTTCCTTTCGCAGGCAATGGCTGCGACTCAAGTTTAGCGATGCGTTTCTGCAATGCATCAATCTGTACAGACAGGGAATTGCGGAAATGCGAATACCTGACCATCTTGCCATTAATTTCCTTCTCATTTTCCTCGTCGCTCAGATATTGCTGCAATGCGAGAATATGCGGCAGGATGTCGTTCTCTTCCTCCTCGCCTTTCACATCTTCCTCCAGCCATTGCAGCTCGCGCACCAGCGTGGCGACATGCTGCTCGTCATCAGTGTTATCCGTATCCGTCATCACATCCTCCTTCGTGGCGTTGAACTTGCGGCATTCGATAGTGCCGTCGTGCTTGATAACGTCAAACGTCGCGGTAGGAACCGCCGGGTTATCGACAAGCGACACCTCGGTCAGCACCGGCGTGTAGCGCATGAGCGCGGGATTATCCTTATCCGGCCAGCGCCGCGCATAACCGCCGCCGATGGAAAACCCGGTATAGACGCCCTCGAGCACTTTCCGCCATTCGTCATCATCCACGATCTTGGCGACGCCCGAGATACGCTTCCTCTCATCGTCGAAGGAAATGTCGGTGAACTTGCCCGCAGCGATGTTGCCATGCATGGCGCGCACATTGCCGAGGCTCTTGCCGCCGCTGGCATCTTCAAACTGCTGCGACCAGTCCTGGAACGCAGGCTTCGCGCTCTCGTAATCAAGAATCTCGCCTGCCTTGTCCGGTACCTCTTCGCTGATGGTGCCATAGACCAGGCGCTTTGCGATATCCACTTTGGTAATAGGAAGAAATAAGGACATGGGAGTTCCTTTTATGGGAGTGATTATAGGAATGACTAAAGTCCATTTTACCTGCTGAAGCAGGCGGATCTATGATAGGTGGTATGATCGCCGGTTGAATAAGAGGCCATAGTTATTGATGAACGGACTAAAAGTCCATCTTACCGATTCAAAATCGGTGGATTAGCATCTACGCTTGGAAATTTAAAACATCGTCAGTCATTGTTTCCACCTCGCATACCCAAAGCTTAACGTAAAAGACGTTGCGCTATATGTTGAAAAGCACTGGTGCGCTTGTTAATATCTTCTGGTGAGAACGGTCCAAAATACTTTTCCCATACCTTGCTGATTATAGTTATAATATTTGACTGCGTAAGTTGATCTGCTTCTATTGAAGACAGGGCAGAACTTATGTCATTCGCTTCATTGTAATACTCATCACCTGGTGCTCCTAACGTAAGCAATCCTTCTACATCTTCCGCTATCAAAGCATTTTGTATGTCTGCTAGTGAAATTGTCATAATCACTTCCTTCTTATTTTGACCATGCAGTTATTACTTTTCCAGCATTTCGTCCAGCAGTTTCAACCACTACAGTGATTCCATTCGTACCGTTATAAACTTTTTGTGGAGTACCATATTTTCCTATTTGAGTAGTGACACTGCCAGATACCTCTGCTGATCTTATGGCTTCCTGTACCTGTTCATCTGAAATACCACGTCCTAATGCTCTTGCCATACCATGCTCTGTAGCATTTGTAATAGATTTATTGGTTGCCGCAGCATCCCCCGAACCAATCCCCACACTCTCAATCATGTTCCTTACGCGCGAAGCCAAGGATACCGCACCTTCCACGCCCAGGGTTTCCAAACCGCCGATGGCAGTCGCTATATATTCAAGCATATTCGACGAGTCGATCCTGTCATTATCAGGCTCGCCGGCATATTGCGGCGATTTGGGAAATGTGCTACCGGTAGCATCACTCCGTACAGCATCATTCTCCGCGACCTGTATCCTCCTGCCGGAAGGATGAATGATCGCGCTCGCCACATCCCTTCCCGTAGCCGTCCCTGTCGCGGGTAGTGAACTGCCCGCCGCCGGGACCGGCGCCAAGATGATACGGATTGTACTTATTGAATTTTCTGATTTCAGGTTTCCGATTCCCGGCTTCTGAAATCGGCATCAATCCCAGCCGCGAACGCACCTCGTCCGGGGTCA
>CAYVTI010000064.1:0-7735 GCA_964454545.1 uncultured Rickettsiales bacterium | reverse complement strand
GCACGCAACCAGTTGATAGCGCTGGTTCTCCACCATGAGAGCTGATAGGGAACATGCGTTATGATATTCCCAGAGTTGCGATTCTTAAGCAAGAACCGGCAGCGCCGTTCATCTTCTTCCACCAGGACAGCTTCTTCTCCACCATGTTCATAAGCAATTATATGGCTTTTCATACGCATAGCGCGGCGGTTCGCTTCCCGCTGCATTTCATGAGACATGAGAATAAACCATGCGCGGTTGCCTATGCACAGGCGTTTATATAATGCCGCACCTTCAAGGCCGATATACGCGCCCTCCCCGATAAAATATATATCCAGAACAGCAATGTCCCTGTTATACTGCCTTCGGGAATATCCATCACTGGTATAGAGGTAGAACGCGACACATTGCTGGAAAGAATCTGGCCCCAGGCACGGGTTCCAATCACCGCTTAGTTCCATCCATTTACGCGTGTAGAACGCCATGCTGTCCGGGGCATAGCCGCACTCCCAGAAATCCGTATAGTTGCGGAAACGATACCTGGAAGCGCGCAGCCGGAAAATGTCATCGGGATAATAATGCTCATATCGCCTCAGTATCGTATCCCATCCCTTGTTCTTAAACCGTAATTCATCAAAAAGGTTAGTAACGAAATAGGCGTCCGGATGCGTCATTTTAAATAGCGGGTTAAGCGGCTTCCAAAGCGTGTCATACCCCTTGACCAGATCCGTCTGCAGTACGCGCAGATGAAATTTTCTTTTGGGCGTTTCCTCCGCCACCACTTTTTCCATGGCCGTATCACCGGTGTCTATATGCAACAGCACTTCAATGTCTTCAGGGCGATCAGCAGTTTCTTCAATATTGTCGAAGAATTCGACAATCTGCTGCGGGCGGTTGCTGTTTAGTTGGATAGAAATAAATGGCATGATAAAATATTATCCTTTGACAGAAAAGTTTTTACGGAACACCTCAGGCAGCGCTTCGGGGATATCCTCGGCAATAAGACCCGGACCAAATAGATTCGCAGCTTCACCGTGCATCCAGACGGCAGCTGCCGCTGCCGGGAATGCATCCATTCCCTGCGCAAGAAGGCCTAATATGAATCCGCTAAGCACGTCACCGGATCCGGCAGTCGCCAATGTAGCAGGCGCATTGGAGTTTATGATGGCGCAACCTTCCGGAGAAACTATGACCGTATCATTTCCCTTCAGTACTATCACGGCGCCGGTATATTTCGCAGCAGAGCGGGCACGGCTTATCTTATCTCCGGTAAAATCAAAAACCCTTTTAAACTCCCCTTCATGTGGAGTCATCACGCACGGATGCGATATAGACTTCTTAAGCAATGCCGCGTTACCTTTAAACACGGTAATGGCATCCGCATCAAGAACGGCGGGCAGTCCGCCTGCCATCCCAGTCACTGCAAGCGCGCGCGTATTATCGTTCACCCCTGCGCCTGGCCCTATGAGCAAAGCGGAAATTTTGCGCTCTTTGATGATAGCCTTTAACCCCTCCGGCGAAGTGAAGGACTGAACCATAATACTGGTAACCGTCGGGGCATAGATGGGAAAGGCAATCTCAGGACATGCAATCGTCGTAAGACCAGATCCCATACGCGCAGAAGCGCGGGCGCAAAGGCGGGCGGCACCTGTCATCGGATATCCTCCATAGACGAGGGCATGCCCACGCATATATTTATTCGTATTCTGTGCAAGAGATGGCAGATCGTCTCTCCACAGTTCCGGATTATTTTCAAAGGCATCCGGAACAACCCGGTCAAAAACGGAAGGCTTAATGCCAATATCTGCCACCACAATCTCGCCGCACAAGGCACGTGCCGGCAGAAGCAGGTGGCCCGGCTTTTTACGGAAAAAGGTCACGGTCAGTTTGGCGGCAACCGCTCCAAGCGCTTCGCCCGTATCGCCCATCACGCCACTTGGAACGTCTACCGCGACTATGGGAACGCCTTTTTCTTCCGCCGCTTCCAAAACGGCAATCACGGGTTTTTCCAATGGGCGGGACAGGCCGGCGCCAAACAAGGCATCGACTATAAGATCCGTGTTTTCAAGTAACGTTGGTGACAACGGGTCAATCTTCCCATTCCATAATTCACAGTGGTGACGGGCATCTCCCTTGAGCTGGCCAGGCGTGCCATATAAACCGACTCTTACTTTCCACCCATTTTCCGACAGCAGCCGTGCCGTCACAAAACCGTCACCGCCATTATTGCCGGGTCCGCAAAACACAGTAACATTGCAGGGAGCCCAGTGTTTTTTTATTTCCTGAAAAACGGCATTCCCTGCATTTTCCATGAGGGCTTCGCCGGATATCCCGGCTTCCATACTCAACCGGTCCGCATCCGATGCCCGACGGACATCAAGCAATGCATATGTGTTATTTTTCTGCATACATCCTGCGGCGCCATATTACCATTACACAAAAAGACAGGTTCGCTATAATTATGAAGATAGGATAAAGGATATTTACCAGATAATACCGCTCCATAGCAAGCAAGGACAGACAAAGCTGAAAGACCCCGATAAGATATAACAGCATCTGCTCCTCATAAGGCTTGCAATAGGATTTCCGGAACGTCGGGTAATATCCTCCTAGCGCATCTATGAAGATGATCATCACCACCGCCAACAGTGGATCCCGGGAAAAGTACCATAGCGGGATTACCATAAGCGCACTTATAAACACGACCCAATCCCCTCTGGTAATATTCTTTTCCCCCCAGAACAAAGCCATGACTGCCACGATAAAACACATGGCCGCGACAAAGGCGCTTGCCCATGCCCCCGCCCCCGCCCCATTGCTATACTGGGCGTAGAACGCTATGGAAGTAAGAATTCCCCATGTCGCCCAGGAAAATGCATGCGGCTTCGTTGTCCCACGCATCACGGAACGAAAATAAAACAGATAACTTATGAAAGCGGCAACAAGAGAAAAATACCCTTCCAACTCTTTGCCAAGCAATGTCATCCCCGGCGGTTGTATACGGTAAATATGATAACGGCCACTGCAATAATAATTCCTATCCAGCTAAGGGCATTGCCGGACATCATGAACCCCAGATCCATGAATCCCGGCATATCACCAACCATATGCATATGTTCCGGCGGCATCTGCGTAGCGTAATTCCCAAGCTCAACGAAAAGATTTAATATCCCCATCCCGGTCAGGCTGGTCAGCACGATTTCCGTGCGCCCCTGATTACGGCTGTTGGTTTCCTGATTCAGCACGTTGATATTCGATTTACATAGTTCCAACTTCTTATATACGTTACCGGCAAGCGTATTAAAATCCCATTCCTTTTGCAGCACATGGAATATTTTGCGCGGCATGCCCTGCAGTTCCATCGCGAAATCATGATAGCGCACCTGCAATATGGTGACCCGGTTTATGATGGCTTCCATCTCTCGGCTCAGGCGTCTCAGGTTCTTACTGGTCTGCTTGTTGAACGTAGTGCCGATATGCCGCACAAGGTTGAGGTTAACCACATCGAGCGCAGCGTAGTAATACTGGGAAGACAAGATGACGTCCCATAGCTGGGAAAAATAATTCTTATCCATATTAGGTGGCATAATCACAACGCTGTTGCCGGCATTAAGATGCATTTCCGCATTCCCTATCTTAAGGCTGCCCTTGTCGCCAATAAGCGGTTTAATCCAGCCATTGGCAGGATAATCCCCATTATAACATAAGGTACGGTTAACCCACATGAGCATGAAGCGATTCTGCAAGTCAGGATATGGATTATCCGTGTCACCTATCAGATCGAGAAAGATGGTATAATCCGCAATGTCCTGAACAAATACATATCCATGCTTCTTGGAAAATTCTCTTATATTCTTCAGCGCTGGAAATATATATGCAGGGTATAGTTTATATAGGAGGAAGTGCACCAGCACTGTTGTCCATTCATCCAGTCTGTTCCATGCATAATCGTTCTTGTTGATATTGGAACGATTCACGACCAGTTCAAGCGACAGGGTAGCGATTGTATTATCCTGTACATCAATCCGGAAAGTTCCTATGTCCGGAAGAAAGTGCCTCGAATATTTGGAAGTCACCTCATCCGCCATAGCAGCCGCGTAATTATAAATGGCATCAATGTCGTTTATCGCCGATGGCTTAAAACGTATCGTGAATATGCGCGGCGAGAGATAAAGACTGCCATTGGCATTGAGGCTCACATACCGCGAACCGATTTCCGTTTCACTCGTTTCCACCGGGACATTAACTTCTATGCTGACATTCGAATCCAGTTTTTTCCCGATGTCGCTTTCGGGATTCTCAAGCTCATGGGATAACAGTTTGAGGAATTCGGTAAAGGAGGCAGGACTGGCGGCAATCAATGAACTATCGAGACTGAAAAGAGCGCGAAATGGAGCAATAAGTTTCAGCATATCCGTATGATATATTAAAGCCTGTTATAAATGACTATACCAAACTTATAGCCACTTGGCACATATTATGCTAATAAAAAACCATGCATACAAGAATTTTATATCTCCTGTCGCTGGGTACCCTGCTGTGTGTTACTGCCGCACCACATGCGGTATATGCTAAACCGAGTGGTATCGCTGCCGATACCGACACGATTGAGCTGCCATTGAGGGATGATCCGCTTGCCTTGTTTATCGATCAGAAAGAATTATGGCTGGTGGCCAATACGGCTTCGCACATTTCGGCGGATAATGTCCGCAAGCCGGATTTGCATTTTATAACCGGCGTAAAATCATTGCCTGCACCAAACGCAACCGTACTGATACTGTCGCTGAATGACGATGTTTCCGCCTCCGTTGAAAAAGCGGATGCCAGCATCAAGATTATCGTACAGCGCAACGTGAACAAGCCTGCAAAACCGCTTGTGCCCTTCATTGTTTCAGACGAAGCGAAAAGATATCTTTTAAGCATCGAAACGAAGACGGCGAAGAATGTTCTGTCATTTACCGATCCGAATACCGGAAGTGAATTTAAAGTCATACCGCTTTCGGAGCCGGGCAACGGGTTTTATCCGGGGCGCTCTTTCGCGCAATTCAATATCCTGCAATCCATACAGGGGGTAGTAGTGCGGAAACTTGCGGATGATATCAAGGTAGACGTCAATAAAAGCAATGTTGAAATATCGACTCCCCAAGGGTTGAAAATCTCTTCCGGCATCGTCGATCTGATAAACAACCCCCCGGAGACGGGCAGTGACAGTTCCACTCTTTTTCCCTATGAAAAATGGAAACTGAGTGACAATAAGAATTTTGTGCCGACCCAGATGAAGCTATTTCATGAAATCGCCTATGGTGATACGCAATCCGCCAATAAGGCGCGATTGCACCTGCTTGAGCTATACCTGAGTCAGGGGATGTTTGCGGAGAGCATCGGAATGTCCGATGACATACTGAGAAATAGCTACAAGTTCTACCGCGCCAACAAGGTAGCCGCCATGCGCGGCGCAGCAAATTTTTTCATGCAGCACATTGAAGACGCGGAGCGTGATTTTTCCTCCCCGGAACTGGCAGACGACAAAGAAGCGGCCATATGGCGGACGCTGTGCGGCCAACTACTCGGGGAAGAGGAAAAGAATGTATTCAACTTTCCCGCTAATTATGATGCCTACATCAGCAAATACCCGCCGCCGTTCATCCAGAAACTCGCGCTGCTGGCTGCGGATTTAAGCATCAAGCGCAAGGAATATGACAACGCTTCCGAAATATTCCGGGTTATCACCAAGGCCAGCCTGGACGAGCCTATACAGAAATATATCGAATACATGCAGGCGGAAATCCTTTCCGAAACCAATAACGAAGAGGAAGCCCAGAAAATATGGGAGAAACAGGTTGGATATATTGACGATCCGCTGATCCGCGCCAGCGCGGAGTTCTCCCTGATCAACATGCTTATCCGCCAGGACAAGATCGCCACCGATAAAGCCATAAAGAAACTGGAGAAACTGCGGATAGTATGGCGGGGGGATGCGCTTGAAATGAACATCCTCACCCTGCTTGGCACGTTTTACCTTGAGGAGAAGGATTACAGCAAAGCGCTTCATACCATGAAGGACATCGTGCAGTATTTCCCGAACTCACCGCAGGTGCTGCCCATTACCGAGAAAATGGAGGAGGTATTTACCAACCTGTATAACAAAGGCTATGCGGACAACATGCCGCCGCTGGAGGCGCTTACGCTTTTCTACGAATTCCGCGATCTCGTTCCCAACGGCAAGGATGGCGACATGATGATACGCAACCTCGCGGATAAGCTGGTGGGCATCGATCTGCTGGACAGAGCGGCGATGCTGCTTGACCATCAGGTGACCAAGCGCCTGCAGGGAAGCGAGCGCAGCCGTATCGGGGCGCGTCTCGCGGCCATCTACCTTCAGAACCATAAGCCCAAGGACGCGCTTGATATCCTCAAAACTACCGGATATGGCGACCTTGCGCCTGACGTGCAGCTGGAACGCACGCGCCTTACCGCGCAAGCCCTTGCCGAACAGGGGCACTCCGACAAATCCATTGAAGTGCTGAACAATGACAACAGTCCGGAGGGCAACCTGTTGCGCCTTGCCATTTACTGGGATAATAAAGACTGGCCGAATGTGACGCTTACGGCGGAAGAAATCCTCGGCAATCGCAATGACCCTACGGCGCCGCTCACCATGGAGGAATCAGAAGTGCTTCTCAAACTCGCGACCTCCTATGTCTATGAACATGACAACGGCCAGATACAATATCTGCGCGACTATTTCACGCCGCTGCTGAAGGACAACCCCAATAAGCAGAGCTTCCTCTTCATTACGAGCGAGACTGGATCGCTGGATTACACCAATCTTGCCACGCTCGACAATGAGATAAAGACGGTCAAATCCTTTATTGATACTTCCCGTAAGGAAAGCAAAAACGAAGCGAAGCCATGACACGGCTTTGGCAAAAGGTTTCCGGTATAGCTGCCGTCGGCCAGAACGTTCTGCACCTCCGTCAGGTTTTCCTGATGCAGGGAAAAGGCTTCGATGGCTCCGGCACGATCTGTTACGTCCGCGGTAGCTTTCTTACCTGCGTCATAACCCTTTTCTTCCGCTGTATGCGTATTCTTCACACTCTGTGCGCCAACGATGAGAAAACGGGTTCTCGCGTTCCGACTGTTGCTTTGTCTCCCCCCACTTAACTAACAGACCGGTTCGTATCATGCTCAGTGAAGGGTGGGTTACTGCTCCACGAAAGATTTGTACTTCCCTGGCAGAAATCAAGATTACATCGAATGGCCGGGCTTATCAGTTTTCCGCCAGGGGTTTTGGATTGCTTTTTTTCGCGTGGGAGTAGATAGGGGTACTATGCTCACAAGGTTTTCTAATGCTGCCCTTTGTTCTGTAGGAACTTTAATAGCACTCATGAGCCCTTGTTGTACAGCACCACCTACGGTTCTGTCGCCAAAGTACCTCGTAACGTTCTGGATGTTCTTTCCGTTTTCCCAAAAAGAAATTTCAGCAGTAAATGCGCCAATTTTTTTTGCCAGTTCTAGCTGGGTCAGCCCTGCCTCCAACCTGTAAGCCATAAGCAACTGGCCAAGCTGCTTTCCTGTCCAAGTTCCTGCCTCTGGCGAACTGCTAAATGTTTCAATGATCTTACTGGGCTCTTCTCCAAACTTGCTTTGATAACCTGTAAAGATGAATTTTCTTCTTCTTTCTTTGAGTGATATGCTTGAACCTGTTCCCCTTTCCCCCACCATCTTTTCTATCCGTGAAATAGGTGCTGACTCT
>CAYVTI010000063.1:0-8081 GCA_964454545.1 uncultured Rickettsiales bacterium | reverse complement strand
AATATCAGGATACCAACATTGTGCAATATCTCTGGCTCAAACTGCTTGCCACCGGGCATAAGAACATCTGCTGCGTGGGCGATGACGACCAGTCCATCTACGGCTGGCGCGGTGCGGAGATTGGTAATATCCTGCGGTTTGAAAAAGATTTTCCCGGTGCGACCATCATTCGCCTTGAGCGCAATTACCGCTCGACGGGCAATATACTTGCCGTCGCTTCCAAATTGATCGCCCATAACAGCGGCAGGCTCGGCAAGACCCTGTGGACCGAGGACGACGAAGGCGAGAAGGTGCGCGTGAGTCTTGTGTGGGATGGCGATGAGGAAGCGCGCTTCGTAGGAGATGAAGTGGAGGTGCTGCAACGTGACGGAAACAGTTTAAGGGAAATGGCGGTGCTGGTGCGCGCAGGATTCCAGACGCGCGCCTTTGAAGAGCGTTTTCTGACGCTTGGGATCGGCTATGTGGTCGTGGGAGGCTTGCGCTTTTACGAGCGGCAGGAAATACGCGATGCCATTGCGTATCTTCGGGTCGTGTCACAGCCCAATGACGATCTGGCATTCGAGCGCATCATCAATACGCCGCGCCGTGGCGTGGGAACGGCCACGCTTGAAACCATCCACAGCTATGCCCGCGCACATAATATATCCATGACGGTTGCGACGAAGCAGCTGATCGACACGGGCACGCTGAAGGGAAAAATTGCCAGCACATTATCCGCCTTGCTTGCCGCGTTCGAGCGCTGGAGGGGATTGCTCGGCGCTCAGCCCATCGGGGATATCACCGATATCGTGCTGGACGAGTCAGGCTACCGCCAGATGTGGAAAATGGAAACCTCGCCAGATGCCCAGGGGCGTCTTGATAACCTCAAGGAACTGGTAAGGGCGATGGGCGAATTTGAAAGCCTGACCGCGTTCCTTGAGCATGTGGGACTGGTGACGGATATGTCAAATAGCGCCAATGGCGACATGATAAGCATCATGACGCTGCATGCGGCGAAGGGACTGGAATTCTCCCATGTATTTTTGCCGGGTTGGGAGGAAGGACTGTTCCCGAACCAGCGCGCAATAGATGAGAACGGGCGGGCAGGGCTTGAAGAAGAGCGCAGGCTCGCTTATGTAGGGATTACCCGGGCGCGCAAGACCTGTACCATCAGCTTTGCAGGCAGCAGGCGCATTTATAACCAGTGGCAGTCCAACATTCCCTCGCGCTTTATCGGCGAACTTCCTAAGGAGCATATTGAGGTGATACGGGGAATCTAAACGATGCCCAATACATTCTTGCCAGAGATATGGACAGCGTTAGGTGGCAGTCCAGATATTCTAATATTTTTCCAGCTTAAGTCCCACCCATTTTTCATAATGCCTGAAATTTTCGTCGCGCGTAATAAGAGGTGTATTCGCATCAAGGCATGATTGACAAATCAATGCATCGGCAAGGCGTGTCTTAAGCTTTTTTCCAAGTAATGCCCTGCGGATGTATGCTGCCCGTTCCCGGTAGCCGTCTGTAACCGGCAGTACCGGCACTCCTTCTATATAACTCCATACCCTGCGGTGCTCGGCTGTAGATAAGATATCTGTTATAACAACAGGCGGCAGAAACAGTCTGTGTTTGCATAGAGAAGTGATACCATAATTGATGCCGTAAATCAATGCCGTAATGGAATCTTTCCTAAAATCCCTTGATTTAGTGAAAACTTTAGGCTAGACACTTCCCCCTAATAGTTTTTTCCCCTATTCTGGAGATAGTATGAAAGAAGGAATTCACCCGGATTATCATCCGATTACCGTCGTTATGACCGACGGCACGAAATACGAGACCCGCTCGACATGGGGCAAGGCTGGCGATGTTATGCAGCTTGATGTGGATACCAAGACCCATCCGGCATGGGTGGGCGGCGTGACCATGCGTAAAACCGGCCAGATGGAAAAATTCGCCAATAAATTTGCTTTCCTTGACGTCAACAAGAACAAAAAGCCGGCGTAGCTTAACAGGATTATCGGCCAGTGAACCCCGCAAAATTCATACGCGAAGTACGGCAGGAAGTGAACAAGGTAACCTGGCCCACGCGCAAGGAAACCATGATATCAACCACCATGGTGCTGATGCTGGTATTCATGGCCGCGCTTTTCTTCTGGGTTGTTGACAGCGTTATTTCCGCTGCCGTGCGTGCGGTTCTGGGGCTTGGGGCATAAGGACAATTTAAAGAGGTTATAATATGGCAATGCGTTGGTATATCGTTCATGCTCATTCTGGCTTTGAAAAGAAGGTTGCCGCTTCCATAAAGGAACAGGCGGCGCAGCGCGGAATAAGCGATATGTTTGAGGATGTTATTGTCCCGACAGAAGAAGTCGTGGAAGTCAGGCGCGGCAAGAAGACGAGCGCTGAGCGCAAGTTTTTCCCCGGTTACGTGCTGATTAAGATGGAACTGACCGACGAAACCTGGCATCTGGTGAAGACCACGCCCAAGGTTACCGGTTTCCTTGGCGGTGGCGGCAAACCGCAGCCTATTTCCGAGGCGGAAGCCGAGTCCATCTTCCGTCAAGTGAAGGAAGGCATCGAGCATCCGAAAAGCTCCATTATCTACGAAATCGGCGAATCGGTTAAGGTTACCGAAGGTCCGTTTGAGTCCTTTGTGGGTGTTGTCGAAGAAATCGACGATGAAAAGAGCCGCCTCAAGGTCGCGGTTTCCATATTCGGCCGCTCGACCCCTGTGGAGCTTGAATATACGCAGGTTGAGAAAGTAGCATAAAAGCTGCATAAT
This sequence comes from uncultured Rickettsiales bacterium, assembly GCA_964454545.1. Taxonomy (GTDB): domain Bacteria; phylum Pseudomonadota; class Alphaproteobacteria; order Rickettsiales; family JABCZZ01; genus JABCZZ01. Next base: position 5,320 of record CAYVTI010000063.1, on the reverse strand, counting down.
TTTATTTGCAAAAGGCGAAAAGTGCGCTATAAAGCGCCCCTCTTTACGTGAAGGTTTGGAACTATGGCAAAAAAAATAGTAGGTTACATCAAATTACAGGTGCCGGCAGGCAAAGCGAACCCGTCGCCCCCGATTGGCCCGGCGCTCGGTCAGCGCGGCCTTAATATCATGGAGTTCTGCAAGGCGTTCAATGCCCAGACCCAAGGCAAGGATTTCGAGCCGGGCATGCCGATTCCCGTGATTATCACCGCCTATGCGGATCGCACGTTCTCCTTTATTACCAAGACCCCTCCGGTGTCTTACTACCTGAAAAAATACTCCGGCGTGCCCAAAGGTTCCAGCACACCCGGCAAAGGCGATACTGTAGGGAAGATAACCTATGACCAGTTGCGCGAAATCGCGAAGCTGAAAATGAAGGATCTTAATGCCCATGACGTGGAAGCGGCCTGCGCGATGTTGCGCGGTTCGGCTCTTGCCATGGGGCTTAAAGTCGTCGGGGAGGCGAAACATGGCTAAGAAGGAAAAAGCGGTTGTAACGAAGGAAAAGAATATCGGTGGAAAGCGTTATGCGGCTGCTGCCAAGGCCGTTGATCGCGTGAAAGCTTATCCGATAAAGGATGCCGTGAAGCTCATAAAGGGCAATGCAAAGGCGAAGTTTGACGAAACGGTGGATATCGCTATCAACCTTGGCGTTGACACCAGCCAGTCTGACCAGCAGGTGCGCGGCATGGTGGCCATGCCAAACGGCATCGGCAAGACCATCCGGGTTGCCGTATTCGCCCGTGGTGACAAGGCGGCTGACGCATTGAAGGCAGGTGCCGATCTCGTTGGCGCGGACGACCTCGCTGAAAAGATCCTGAAAGGCGAAATGAATTTTGACCGCTGCATTGCAACGCCTGACATGATGGCGGTTGTGGGCAAGCTTGGCAAGGTGCTCGGCCCCCGCGGCCTGATGCCGAACCCGAAGCTTGGCACCGTAACCCCGAACGTGGTTGAGGCGGTGAAGAACGCGAAAAGCGGGCAGGTGGAGTTCCGTGTCGAAAAAGCCGGAATCGTGCATGCAGGCGTCGGCAAGGCAAGCTTCAGCGAAGAAGCCATCCTGCAGAACCTCAAGGCGTTCTTTGAAGCCGTGAACAGGGCAAAACCTGCCGGAAGCAAGGGTAATTACATAAAGAAAGTCTCGATCTCCACAACCGTGGGGCCGAGCGTAAAAGTGGATATTGCGAGCTTAACCGCTGCTGCGTAGTCGCCGAAAGCATTAGGCTCATCGCGAAGGCCGGAAGGCCGGAGCGGGAGTGATTAAAGAGTTAAAGGAGTTGATATGAACCGCACCGAGAAAAAAGAACTGATTGAAGGCCTGAACAAGTCCGTTGCCGCATCGAACATCGTGCTGGTTGCGCACTATAAGGGGCTTACGGTTGCCGAAATTACCGATCTGCGCGTGAAGATCCGTAACACCGGCGCAGGTTTCAAGGTGACCAAGAACAAGCTCGCTCAGCGCGCGCTGACCGGTACCAAGTTCGAGCAGATTTCCGCCATGTTCGTCGGTCCGACCGCGATTGCCTATTCCAATGATCCGGTTGCCATCGCCAAAGTGATTGCTGAGTTCGCCAAGGCGAATGAGAAACTGGTTATGCTGGGTGGCGCGTTCGGTGAAACCCTGCTTGATGCCAAGGGTGTCGTGGAACTCTCCAAGCTGCCTTCGCTCGACGAGCTGCGTGCGAAAATCATCGGCCTCATCCAGGCTCCGGCGCAGCGTATCGCAAGCGTACTGCAGGCTCCGGGCGGACAGGTCGCCCGCGTTATCGGCGCGCATTCCCGTAAAGCAGCTTAATCCAATCGCTATTGCACCTATAAATTCTGGTCGACATCCATGCGTTTATGCGGGATTTGAAAAGAATTTCAGCGTGTTTGCCATGTCTCTAGCGACCGGCGACATCCTCGTAGGTGATGCTGTGTTTACTGAGAGGTTTTTAAGCCCGGAAGCTGGTACCCGACTCTGCCGGAAAGATTGGCATTATCAGTCATGCAGGTCAAATATATTGACATAAGTGCGTTTCAGGGTATTAAAACCAGCGTAAGCAACCTTTCAAGACAGACAGCCAATGAAACAAAGCGCAAAGACGACCCCGGAATCGTGGATTAGAACAGCCAAGACGCTTTCCGAAGCATTACCTTATATGCGTCAGTTCAATGGCGAGACGTTTGTCATAAAATATGGCGGCCACGCGATGGGAGAAGAAGCTCTCTCGCACCAGTTTGCCCGGGATATCATCCTGATGAAACAGGTAGGAATAAACCCCATCGTGGTGCATGGCGGCGGCCCGCAGATCGGCAAGATGCTGGATCGTCTCAAGATACAGAGCTCGTTTATCGACGGCCTGCGTGTCACTGATGCGGCGACGGTCGAAATTGTGGAAATGGTACTCTCCGGTTCCATCAACAAGCAGCTTGTTACGGCTATCAACTCTGTGGGTGGAAAAGCCATTGGTCTTTCCGGCAAGGATGCGGGGCTGATAAAGGCAAAGCGCGTGAACCGCAAGGTCAAGGATCCGGACTCCAACATTGAGCGCGCGCTGGATCTGGGTTTTGTCGGCGAGCCGGAAATTATTGATCCGACTATTCTCGATACGCTTTATGAGTCCGACATCATTCCCGTGATCGCGCCGATAGGCATCGGCGAAAGCGGCGAGACTTACAATATTAATGCCGACACGGTGGCAGGGGCTATCGCCGCTTCCATAGAGGCCTGCAAACTTATCGTTCTTACCGATGTAAGCGGCGTGCTGGACAAGGAAGATAACCTGATAAGCGAGCTTACCGTAAAGGAAGCGCGTAAGCTCATTAAGAACAACACGATTACTGGCGGCATGATCCCCAAGATTGAGACCTGCATCCATGCGGTGGAAAATGGCTGCAAGGCGGCGCATATATTAAATGGGCGCGTGGAGCACGTCATGCTGATTGAAACCTTCACGGCCTATGGCGCCGGGACAATGATTACCGGCTAGCGGTGTCTTCCCTGTTCGGCTTCCTGCTTGGTGCGGTTCAGAAGCTGCCTCCAGCGCGGTTCCTGGGCAAGCGCTATTTTTGCATTGAATCTTTTGACTGCATCATCCAGGCCTTCAATTAGGTGTATGTTGGGACTGTCAAAGTTATCCAGGATTTTCTGCGCTTGCTTCTCATAGTCACTGAATAGTTTCTGTGTCCTCATTACGCCTTTCTGGATATCATCACTACCGGCTGCAGCGACTATAATGTTTGGCGAACTGGTTTTTATATCATGAATAATATCTTTTGGATGGGCATCGTTTATTATTTGTCCGATATGTCCAAGTACATTGCCCAGTTCCTGCATTTTACTGATTGCCTGTTCATCAGCGGAAGCGAGTATTGCTCCAGCACCCATGATAGCGGAGCTTAGACAGGCAGATTTCAATTCATGGGATTTGAGAGCGGTATATATAGCATCCGGGCGCTTTAATTCCTCTTTTTCCAAATGAATGCTGGCGCCATATAAGGTTAATATATCGGCGCCGTCAAGATCGCTTAAAAGCCTGAATTTCGTATCGCTGTTCAGGCTTGTACTGTTGATGAGGTGATTTGAAAAAGCGGAAAGCATTTTAGCGAAAAGTATCGCTGTTTCTTCCCCGTATTTCTTCCAGATGGCAGGTGCTGCTCTTCTTTCAGCTGCATTATCCAGGGCTGGCAGATCATCCAGAGTTTCATAAGATGCGAACATTGCATAATATGCTGTCGCAACTGTTGCAATTGTATCAAGAAGTTCAGGGGTTTCATTTCCCTTAAAGCATTGCCTGAATGATTGGAGTATCATCCATGCTTCTTTACCTATGCCGCGGGTATCTACAACCGATTTTGCCAACTCCATCAGGTTATCTTTGTCTTGCCGCTCTAATACTTCCGCTCCCAGGAAGTTAGAAGAATTTGAAACTTCAGCAATGAATTCCCTGAATTTTTCAATGAATATTTCACTGGTATAAGTTTTGAACGAATTTCTATCCTGGAAACTTGAAGGGAGAAGATCAGTTTTATTATGTTGTGGTAACATATCGTTAATTCGGTTTACCTTAAGTGGCCTGCGCTAAGTTTTATGGTATCAGATATTTTTTCCTCAAACCTTTCGTCCAGATTTTTCAGATAGGCAGTGAAATGCCTATTGGGAACATCAAAATCATTCAAAGTATTTTGTGCCTGATTTCTATAAATCTTGTATATCTGCTTGGTAGTTGCTATCCCTTCTTTAATGTTTCCTTTGCCTGCTGACGAGACAATATTAGGAGAGTTGGTTCTTATATCGTGCATGACATCGTCGGAATGAATATCGTTTATTATCTGGCCGCAATGCGCCAAGGATATGCCGAGGTCTTTTATTTTAGCGATAGCTTTTTCGTCTGCGCCTGCGGCTAATGCGGCAGATCCCATAATATAAGAGGTAAAACTTGCGGACTTCAGATAGTGTGATTTGAGTGTGATGTCCAAAGCGTCAGGTGAGTGCTTTAATTGTTTTTTGTTCAGATGAATAGTGGCACCTGTCAGGACTTCCATGTCAGTCAGGTTAAATTCTTTCAGTATACGTTCTTTTGTGGCCCTATCCATATCGGCTTCATGGATAAGATAATTGGAGAAGGTGGAAAGCATTTTAGCGAAGAGGATTGCCGTTTCTTCTCCATATTTGTCCCATACGGATGGTTTGCCTCTTCTTTCTTTATCGTTGTCTACAGGTGGCAAATCATCCAGGATTTCATAGGCGGCGAATCTCGCATGATAAGCTATTGCGATAGTGGTGATAAGATCGAGGTGCTTAGGAGTTTCTTCCTCGTTGAGGCATTGCCTGAATGCCTGAAGCGTCAGCCACGACTTTATACCCCTTCCGCGGGTATCTATCACTGCCCTGGCTACTTCCATCAGATAATTTTTATCTTTGGGCTCTAGTAACTCATTTCTCTGGTAATGAGAGGCTTTGCTGATGAAGGACTCAAATTTCTCCAGCAATAATTTGCTGGTGTATTGTTTATAGCTTTCCATGCTTTGAAAGCTTGCCGGAATCAGAGGTTCTTCATTACTGGGTAGCGTCGGTTTCATGATATTTTTACAAGAGCATTACATTGCTCTGATAATATACCATAGCTATCTACCCGAGGTATAATGACAATTGTATGACTATTGAATATCCATATATGTCAATCTTATATATATGATTAAACCTCTCCGGGTTGCATTCCCCGGAGCTTGCTGCGGAAGGGATTGTCATGTATGGACCTACCTTCGTATGCAAGTAGAAAGTGATGTAGTATAGGGT
>CAYVTI010000062.1:0-9153 GCA_964454545.1 uncultured Rickettsiales bacterium | reverse complement strand
CCATTGGCAATTTGTCTACGTGATTAATTTTTATGCCCTTAGGTTGTTCTTTGGGAATAGGCACTATTTCGATATCATTAAAAGAATAAACAGTATGAATGCATACTTCTTTTGATTCAACTTCGCCATTTCTCTCCTGTTTTTTGTATTCGAACATTACAGTTACCCTATCATCTTGCCGTGATTGCTTTAGGGGATATTTCCCATTTAAAAAAGCCTGCTTAAAACTATCGTCTCGCATATAAGCACTTAATGAACGCTTAGTAATACGGTCTTGCAATCTCCATACCTGATCTACATCAATGTCTACTGGGGAAACCACGATGGCATCATACAAAACGAAATCAGATTCAGCCGGACGAATTTTTTCTTTTGATAGGTGCTTAGTGAAAGCTTGTCGTTTTAACGGGCATCTTGCTACCTGCCTTGTCTTGCACTCTGACGAAGGGTTCTGGGCTGGTGAGAAAGCTGCTGAAGGTGTTCTCAAAGACTTGATAACGAATGATGAGCAATTAATTGAATTGAAAGGCAGGGAGCCGTTTCGGATCAAGAATTTCACCAGGCTTATTATTACTACCAATATGGAGTGGGTGGTGCCAACCAGTTACGATGAACGGCGTTTCTTAGTGCTTGATGCTTCCGATGAACATAAACAAGATCATGTCTATTTTGCTGCATTGGAGCATGAGCGGAGCAATGGCGGAGTAGAAGCATTATTAGATGTTCTACAGCATGTTGATTGCAGCAATATCAATCTTAGGAAGCCCCCTGCGACCGATGCGCTATTTGAACAAAAACTTGACAGTATGCATTCATTTGACCGCTGGTGGTTTGAAATTCTACAACGGGGTATTCTTCCACGCACTGACTATCTTGGCAAAGGCTCTGGTGGTTGGCAGGAGGAATGCAGCAAGGACGACTTATTAAAGAGTTATACTGAATATGACCGTCATGGATACGATGCAAAGCGCTCCGGCTTAACCAAATTAGGTATGCGCCTGCGTAAATTAGTGCCGCAGTTGAAAAGTTCGCACGTACAAATCACGCTTCCTACTGATGATAACAAAACGAAGCAAGTGCGAGTTCCAGGTTATATCTTTCCGGATTTGGCACGGTGCAGAGGGGAATTTGAAAAAATAGTTGGGCATACTGTTCAATGGGACGATGGGTGCAAGGCCGAACAGCAGGACACTTTATTTGATCAGGAGGCATGATGGAATATATGGTAACATATGCTTATTCTCAACCTTCACACCTTTACTGCGTAGAATCGTGCTTTATGTCTCTCGCTGCTCCCCATTCGATATGCGTTGACGTTACTAGGGAGGGTGAAGAAAGTGTAAAAAGGTCTACAAGGTCTGCACTCCCCAGTATTTCCGGCGTTTTTCTATTTTTGGAGGTTCAAAATAGGTTTCATTTTCAGCGGAAAGGTAAAATAAAATCTGTTAGTCTATTGAGGAATAACATTAATAGGTTAAATCCGAAAAATCGCGTCCTCGATTTTTCCTTTTTTATGGAAAAAATTTGTTTCATATTTTGTGTATTGCCAGATGCCCATGTCATCTCTCTCAAGGACTTAGAGCAATCTGACTTAAAGTTGTTTTGGATTGCGATATAACGAGGTAAATAAAAATCTATGAGAGCAGCCATTTACGCCAGATACAGCAGCGACAAACAACGCGAAACATCTTTAGATGACCAAATGCGTAATTGCGCTCAGTTTGCAGAACGTCATGGATTTGAAGTAACCCATCACTACTTTGACAGCGCCATTTCCGGCAGCACCAGCCAGCGCCCTGAATATCAGCGTATGCTTAAAGACGCTGCGAATAGAGCTTTTGATGTTTTGCTGGTGGATGACCTTTCCCGTCTTTCCCGTGACGATATAGAGATGAAATTGACATTGCGTAAGCTCAAAGTATGGGAAATACGCCTTGTTGGAGTATCGGATGGCACGGATTCCGATAGCAAAAGCCATAAGCTGCAAGCCAGTATGCGTGGCATCATCAATGAAGTTTACCTTGATGATTTACGCGAAAAAACCCATCGTGGGCTTACTGGCCAAGCTCTCAAAGGTTTCAGTTGTGGTGGGCGTGTCTATGGTTACAAGCCAATTCCTATTGAAGATAAGGCGCGTATTGATGAATACGGTAGACCTACCATCGTTGCCGTCAGGCGCGAAATTGACCAAGAGCAGGCAAAATGGGTAAGGCAGATATATTATCATTGATGCACGTAACTATGGTTGCGCTACACACAAAGATAGAGGAGCAACAGCCTGCTCAAATAATCTCAAGGTTACCCGACAGTTTCTTGAGAATCGCTTTTTTACAGTTATCAAACACCATCTATTCACACCGGAAGGTATTGAAGATTTCAGAAAAGAGATGGCACGGGCTATCGCTGAGAAGAAAAAGCAAAAATCTTATGATGTGGAGCATTTGCATAAGCGTCTTTCAGCCGTAGAAAACGAAATAAACAACATTATGAAGGCCATTAAGGCAGGTATCATCACTCCCACCACCAAAATTGAGCTTAAAAAGGCGGAGGGACAAAAAGCCGAGATACGCAGGCAGTTGGAAGCCAACGGCGATAAGACAGATAATATAACCACTTTGCTTCCACGCGCCGTTGACCGCTTTCAGAAGATGGTGAATGACTTGGAAAACGTATCCCAAATGGAAGTAAACCAGATACGTAACAAGATCAGCGCTCTCATAGGAGGAAAAATTACCCTTAAACCGGACGATACTGGTCATCTGGCAGCAGATGTTCAGGGAGACTACTTGGGGCTTATGCAAGCTATTGATGTAAAAGGGCAAAATTTGTTGGTTGCGGGGGCAGGATTTGAACCTGCGGCCTTCAGGTTATGAGCCACACGGCCATATAATTTACCAGATTTTATATATCTATATTTATATTTACATTTCAGTTAGTAGAGCCTATATCTTGGTTTTACCAAAGTCATCTATTTTTACCGATATTCACCAATTTTGCGGCACCAGTGCGGCACCAGACTATGAAAACCACATTCAATTTTACCCAGGCGGCAATCAAGAATCTTTCCGCCCCGGCCAGTGGCAGGGAGTATTATAAGGACAAAAAGAAAAAGGGCTGGCGCTCTACATCACGGCAACCGGCAGCGTTACCTTCTTTGTCCGCAAGCGTATTCACGGGAAGGACGAGCGTATTATCCTGGGCAACTTTCCTGAGCTTACGGTGGAGAATGCGCGTAAGGATGCTTTGAAAGCAAAGGCGGCGGTTGCTGGGGGCAAGAATCCCAATGCGGAAAAGCAGAAACTCCGGCAGGACATAACTTTTGGCGAGATGTTTAATCAATTCATGGAGCGCTATAGCAAGAAATTTAAGCGCTCTTGGGAATATGATGAACGCGAGGTTAATAAATTCCTTTCGCACTGGTTCAAAAAGAAGGCGTCACAAATATCCAAGCAGGAAATACAACGGCTGCATGAGGCCATTCATAATGAGAACGGTTTGTATCAGGCTAACCGGATACTGGAGCGCATACGTGCTATTTATAATAAAGCCATAGAGTGGGGCTGGGATGGCATAAATCCCACGGCAGGGATAAAGAAATTCAAAGAAAAGTCCCGCGACCGTTTTTTGCAGGCGGATGAACTGCCCTGCCTGTTTGAGGCATTAGCGGAGGAGGAGAATACCGTTGCCAGGGATTATATCCTGATTGCCCTGCTGACCGGCGCACGGAAAAGCAATGTATTGTCCATGCGTTGGAACGAGATAAACTTTGATACCAAAACATGGCGGATACCGGAAACCAAGAATGGCGAGCCTCTGACTGTCCCGCTTACGGAGCAGGCAATAGAGGTGCTGCTGCAACGAAAGCAACTGAATAAGCAAGCTGGTGCTGGCAGCGTATTTGTGTTTCCCGGAAACGGTGCGGAGGGGCATCTTGCAGACCCCAAAAAGCCTTGGAAGAGGATTTGCCGCAATGCTACCCTAAAATTGTGGCGGCTGGATGAGGGTGTATCAAAACTAGCGGAAAAGGCGGAGAAAGGGCTTGGGCAAGGGTGTTCTGCTGATGCACTGTACCGGGCTGTAATCCAGCTTGCAAAAAAGGAAAAGATTGAACTGCCTGGCGGGTTGATGGACATACGCATTCACGATCTGCGCCGCACCCTCGGTAGCTGGCAGGCGGCAACCGGCGCGACTACGGCTATCATCGGGAAGTCCCTTGGCCACAAGAGCCAGCAGGCGACGGCGATATATGAGCGGCTGAATATTGACCCTGTGAGGGCTTCCGTGGAACGGGCGACGGAGGCCATGTTTGGGGTGGTTAAGAAGCGAACTGCTTGACATATTGGTTTATTTTAGTCATAATAGGTAAAATATGACTATACATAATCAAACAAAAATAAACCAATTACTGCAATCCTGGCTGCCGGGTACGGTAGCGATGACGCATTGGTTGGAAGAAAAGGATATATCCAGGCAGTTGCAAGCCCATTACCAGAAAAGCGGGTGGATAGAACCGCTGGGAGTCGGGGCATTTAAGAGGTATGGCGACACTATAAACTGGAAGGGCGCTCTGTACACCCTGCAAAAAGAGGCAAAGCTACCCGTTCATGCAGGAGGATTAACTGCCGCCGTATTGCAGGGGGCTGGTCATTATGTGCGCTTCAAGGAAAACATACAGCTATTCAGCAGCCTCAGAATGACCCTGCCTAAATGGTTCAGGGAGCAGCAATGGGAGGGAGAGATAGAATTTTACCGGACGACTTTCCTGCCGGAGAGTAAGGCATTAACTGAATATGAAGACAAGACATTCAGCATAACCCTATCCTCTCTGGAGCGGGCGATATTGGAATGCCTGTACCTTGCGCCGAAGCACCTGGATTTAGTTGAATGCTATCATATCATGGAAGGGCTGGCCGGATTGCGGCCTGCCGTATTGCAGGAACTGCTGGAACAATGCTCTTCCGTGAAGGTAAAGCGGCTGTTTCTTTATATGGCGGAAAAGGCCAATCATCCGTGGCTTTCATACCTTAACACCAAAGCGGTTGATTTGGGAAAAGGCAAAAGAAGCATTGTCAGACAAGGCGTATATAATAGCAAATATCAGATAACCGTGCCATCAGAGTTGGAAGCATGATAATCCCGCAGTACAGAGCACAGGTTGATTTGCTGATCGGCATCATTCCGTATGTCGCACAGGAAAAATGTTTTGCGCTCAAGGGCGGCACCGCAATCAATATGTTTGTCTGGGACATGCCCCGGCTCTCGGTGGATATTGACCTGGCGTACCTGCCGTTTGATGACAGGCAAACAGCTTTGACTGCCATAGCGGAGGCGCTTGCCAGAATTAAGGACGGGATAAAAAGGGCATTTTCCGGCATACAGATGGAAACGGTGCGGGCGGGCAAAGACCCGGAAGCAAAACTGCTATGCAACCTGAAAAACGCGCAGGTGAAGATAGAGGTGAACACTATCATGCGCGGACATATCAAGCCTGCCGAAACCCGGCAGTTGTCAGCAGCCGCGCAGAAGGAATTTGGTAAATTCGCGGCGATGCAGGTTATCTCCAATGCGGAACTGTTCGGCGGGAAGATATGTGCTGCGCTGGATCGCCAGCATCCGCGTGATCTGTTCGATATTCACCAGCTATTCCAGGCAGGCGGCATTACGGGAGACATCAAAGACGGTTTTATTGCCGCGCTGCTCAGTCATAACCGGCCAATCCATGAGATGCTGAAACCAAACTTCCAGGATCAGCGGCAGGTCTTTGCCAGTCAGTTTCAGGGTATGGCCTTGAAGCCGTTTACCTATAATGATTATGAGAATTCCCGTGTCCGGCTGGTCAAGGAAATCAATGCGCTGCTTACGGACAATGACCGGGAATTGCTGCTTGGCTTCAAGCGCGGAGAGCCGGACTGGAGCCTGAGCAAGATGGCGCGGTTGCAGGACTTACCGGCGGTGAAGTGGAAGTTGCAGAACGTGCGGAAGCTGGCGGCGCAGGACAAAAAGAAGCATGTGGCAATGGTGAACAAACTGGAAGAGGTTTTTGCACTGTAACTGTAGGTATAACTTCCTGCATCGCCGTCCATCGTTATAAACGATTGTCTATTAACATAAGTTTATATTTATGCTATATTCCTATCCCGTACAGTAGGGCGGATGATTCAGAATGTATTTGGTGCTGCCTGTGAAATTAACTTCAGAGGGGCGACCATGAAAAATCCGTTCAAAGATTTTACTATTCCCAAAACACTGAAACTGCTCTCCGTAGATGGCATATATGAAGTATGCGGTTATTTCGATTTTGAATTTATTACCAAGCATGCAGAATTGCGGAACAAAAAAAGTAAAACACTGCTTCAGGAAGCTGCACATGCCTTTCTCACCAGCACACAGGATATTGAACATAAAGCATACTCCCTGCTGAGGGTGGGATATTTCTTTCACCAGCAGCGCAAGGCAGTGCCCAATCTGATCAAGTATGTCACCAGCAAGGGATGCACCATTGATCAGGATATGCTAAAATTCTGCAATACGGAGGCGGAGCAGGTTATCCGGCTGGGGATACTGTATCCCGTGCCGGTGCATGAATATTTCATTATCAGCCTGCATACCAGCCCCAGCAAACGCTACTGGCAGCGGCGGTATTATTCAGGGGAGAATTTTCCTGCTGATCAGACAATATTTGATGCACTCCGTGATGAAGTAAAGGACATTCTTGTTGCACAGGGACGCGGCCACGCTTGCCAGATGACGCAGTTTGAGCATGAGGGCAAGCGTTACCTGATAATGGATTTGCAGGATTCGCCGACCGCAAGCCGGGAATGGGAGCAGGACAAAATCGTAGAACGCTTTACCAAGCCTGTTATGGAAATCGTATTTCTGCTGGATGCAAAAGCGCATTCGGTGGATGTCATGGCGGAAGATACGGCAATGCGCAGCGCAATGCACCAGGCATGCGCTTCCGTGCTGTTCGGTAAGAATGTGGAAAGCAAACCCAAGGATAATGAAATATATGACCTTGAGGCACTTCAGAAACTGGTTGCCGGGAACCAGCCGCTATCCGTGACATACCCGCAGCAATACAAAGTAGAAAAGATTTTTCCGCAGGCAATCAGGATTACCCGGCAGAATTTCCCTTACTGGGAAAATACGCTTAATCTCAGGCTATCAAAGAAATCCATACTTGAGAAAGACCACAGCGGAGATATGCACAGGATGCTCAAGACCATTGTCTGGCTGGATAACCCGGACAAGGGATTCTGGCAACTAAATGGTATAAAGATTACGCATGCTGAAATGGTGGCGGTATACTGGGATGATTTTGAACAGCAGCGCATTTCCAAGACCTTTACTATTAACAGTAAAGGGGAAAGCAACCTGCACCATGAGCCGGAGGACGAGGAAATAAGGCGGTTCCTGCGTGGTGCTGACATTTTGAAGGAAAGGATGGAATTGCCGCTTCCCGGTTCCATTGGGCAATCCGTATTCGTGCATGTCACAGCACCCGCCCCTTAAACTGATATATGATATGCTGGCACGGCTGGATGTCTTACACTCGGAAGGGGATATAACATTCAGGCAGCATGAGATACCTACTGTGTCCTCCCAGTTGGCTGAACATCTGGTTGCATCCGGCCTGATAAAAATCGTTTATGGCAATCCCGCCTGCGTAGAGTGCGGAGCCAGCGCCGATACCCAGCGAGGTGGTGATTCCCTTAATGCTATCTGTGATACCTGTGGCGCAGTATTTGCTATACATGCGAATGAACCCTTGGAATACCATGCCGACATTACCGGACTGGCAGTATGGCTGTGCCGGTTGCTACAACACGATGCCGATCCAGAGCGAGTGGATGATGGCATCTATTTTCTGGGACATCACCAGCAGGGAAGCACGCGTTACGAATTACATCTGATGCGTGGCAGCACTTGGCAGGATGCGAACACACGCCAGCAGATTATAGTGCAGCAGAAACAAAAGGACGATCCTGCCATTGTGTTGCATTTGAGCCGCAAGCCGGTACCGGTACAGCATCGGGATATTCAGATGATCAGCGTGGCATCATGCCTTTCCTACAACGGCAATGACATAAGCTGGCGATGGCCGGAGGACACGTTTGCCGGAAAAAACAGTGTAAAGCAATATGCTGCGCAGGTAAAAGTGGCAAGTGATCCGCGCCAGCAATGCAGAGAGCAATTAAAGGGATTTATCCAGCAGAATATCAATGGGCTGTTTATTGGGATGATGCACCCTGACATACGGCAGAAAATAGAAAGCGAACATGCCAACCTTCTGACTTATTCTGATAAAAATGGCAAACAGCAAAGACTTTCTGGGCAGATGGTGCTGAATGCCGCCAAGGATGTACTAAAGGAAAAAGGGTTGACGGATCGCATTTCCGGACTTCCTCAGCCTTATTAGAGGGGTGCCCTTCAGCAGAGGGGGTACCCATCAGCACAGCCCACCTCCCTTATTCTTGTATGTCCTTTGACATAGAGTGACCTCGTTTCATCAACACAAAGCGAGGTTCATCATGCTATCCGCAGCTATACAGGCAAATACGTCACTTCTTACCCGCAAGGCCGCCGCCGAGTTTCTCGGCGTGAAGGAAAACACGCTGGCGGTATGGGCAACCACGAAACGGCATCCGCTGCCGTACATCAAGGTTGGCCGCTTGGTTAAATACCGGCTGGCCGATTTGCAGGCATTTCTTGAGCAGAATGTTCATCTTTAATTTGCAAGGGAAGTGGAGAGAGAGATGAAGACGGATAACTATATTTACCGACAGATGCACGAGGCGGCGCTACCGCTGCTCCCTGCCATAGTGAGGCGCATTCTGCCGAATGGAAAGACTGCCGGACATGAGTACACGGCCATCAATCCGCGTCGGGCGGATACGGGGCTTGGCAGTTTCAAAGTTAACCTGCTGACCGGACGCTGGGCTGATTTCGCTGTTGGTGCAAGTGGAGGCGATATTACGTCACTTATTGCTTACGTCCAGGCGATTTCCCAGAGCGAGGCAGTGGGACTGCTTGCCGGTATGATTGGGAGGACGCTATGAGCCATGCCTCCCAACCCAACGAAATACTTTCTCAGGATAATCTTGCTATGCCTATTACGCAAGAAGAACTGGATATCGCCAGCCGGACAGTGTC
>CAYVTI010000061.1:0-9612 GCA_964454545.1 uncultured Rickettsiales bacterium | reverse complement strand
CCGCGTGCTCATGATGTCGACCAACAACATCCTGTCGCCCAGTAACGGCAAACCGATTATCGTGCCGTCGCAGGATATCGTGCTCGGCCTTTATTACCTGTCGCTCGTCTCCGAAGGAGAACCGGGGGAAGGCATGATCTTCACCGATGTCGCCGAAGTCCAGCAGGCGCTTGATAACAAGGTCGTAACATTGCATACCAAGATCAAATGCCGCTACCGCTCCATCGACGAAACCGGCGAACCGAAAGTGGAGATTGTCGATTCCACCCCGGGTCGCATGCTGATTTCCGAGCTGTTGCCGCATAACCGCAACCTTACGTTCGCGCATGTGAACAAGCTGATGACCAAGAAAGAGATCAGCAATCTCATCGACGCGGTGTACCGCCATTGCGGCCAGAAGGAAGCTGTCATTTTCGCGGACCGCATGATGGGCCTTGGCTTCACGCACGCCTGCCGCGCCGGTATTTCGTTCGGCAAGGACGACATGATCGTGCCTGAAACCAAGAGCAGGCATATCTCGCATACGCTCGCCGAAGTGAAGCAGTTCGAGCAGCAGTATGCGGACGGCCTCATCACCACCGGCGAAAAATACAACAAGGTCATCGACGCCTGGTCGAAGTGCACCGAAGTGGTAGCCGAGGACATGATGAAGCATATTTCGGGTCAGACTGGCAGCAAGAACAATAAGAAGGCGGCGCGCAACATCAATTCGATTTACATGATGGCGCACTCCGGCGCACGCGGTTCCGCCGCCCAGATCCGCCAGCTTGCGGGCATGCGCGGGCTGATGGCGAAGCCGTCGGGTGAAATCATCGAAACCCCGATTATTTCGAACTTCAAGGAAGGCCTTACCGTGCTTGAGTACTTCAATTCCTCGCACGGCGCGCGTAAAGGTCTTGCCGACACCGCGCTCAAGACCGCGAATTCAGGTTACCTCACCCGTCGCCTCGTGGACGTGGCGCAGGATTGCATTATCAATGAAGAGGACTGCGGAACCGAAAAAGGCATCGTCGCGAAGCCGGTGATTGAAGGCGGCGAAATCATCGTCACCCTTTCCGACGTAATCCTGGGACGCACTTCGGCAAAGGACGTGCACCATCCGGTTAATGACAGCCTTATTGTCAGGGCCGGAGAACTCATCGAGGAAAAGATCGTCGAGAAGATTGACGAAGCGGGCATTGAATCCGTGCTTATCCGCTCGGTGCTCACCTGCGAAAGCGCAAGCGGCGTCTGCGCGAAATGTTACGGCCGCGATCTCGCGCGCGGAACCCCGGTCAATATCGGTGAGGCCGTGGGCGTTATCGCCGCGCAGTCCATCGGCGAACCGGGAACCCAGCTTACCATGCGTACGTTCCATATCGGCGGCGCAGCGCAACGCGGCGCGGAAGTATCGAGCGTCGAGGCTACCCATGACGCAACCTTGCATCTATCCAACAAAAACGTGGTGAAGGACAGCCAGGGACGCCAGGTGGTCATGAGCCGCACCTGTGAAATCATCCTGAAGGATGAAAACAACCGCGAGCGCGCACGCTTCAAGGTTCCCTACGGCGCACGCGTGCTCGTAGGCGAAGGCAAGCCCGTCAAGAAAGGCGCGAAGCTCGCCGAGTGGGATCCGTATACCATCCCCATCATTACGGAAAAAGCGGGCGTCATCAAATACAATGATCTGGTGGAAGGCGTATCTTTGCGCGAAGTGATGGACGAAGCGACCGGCATCGCAAGCAAAGTGATCATTGACTGGAGGCAGCAGACGCGCGGGGCGGATCTGAAGCCGCGCATCACGCTGCACGACGCCAAGGGCGAACTGCTTACGCTCGCGAACGGCCTGGAAGCGCGCTACCTGCTCCCGGTCAACGCGATTCTGTCGGTCACCGACGGGCAGAAAGTGCATGGCGGCGACGTCATCGCCCGTATCCCGCGTGAATCGACCAAGACCCGCGACATCACCGGCGGCCTGCCGCGCGTCGCGGAACTGTTCGAAGCGCGCAAACCGAAGGATCACGCCATCATCAGCGAGATCGAAGGCACCATCGAATTCGGCAAGGACTACAAGACCAAACGCCGCATCATCGTGCGCCCGAAAGACGCATCGCTCGAGCCGGTCGAGTATATGATTCCGAAAGGCAAGCATATCACCGTCCACGAAGGCGACTACGTGATGAAGGGTGACCTGCTGATGGACGGCAACCCCGTGCCGCACGACATTCTGCGCGTCATGGGCGTCGAGGCGCTGGCCCACTACATGGTGAACGAAGTCCAGCAGGTCTACCGCCTGCAAGGCGTGGCCATCAATGACAAGCACATTGAGGTCATCGTGCGCCAGATGCTGCAGAAGATCGAGATCATCGAAGCGGGCGAAACTACGTTCCTGGCCGGAGAGCTGGTTGACAGGGAAGAGCTGGAAGCGGTCAACGCAAAGACGATCGCCGAGGGATTCAAGCCCGCGACCGCCATCCCGGTGCTGCAAGGCATCACCAAGGCATCGCTCCAGACGCGCTCCTTCATCTCCGCCGCATCCTTCCAGGAGACCACGCGCGTGCTTACCGAAGCAGCCGTATCCGGCAAGATCGATACGCTTACGGGCCTCAAGGAGAATGTCATCGTCGGCCGCCTGATACCTGCCGGTACCGGCGCGCAGATGATGCGCATCAAGAAAATCGCCAAGGTGCAGGACAAGCTTCTCGAAGATCAGAATGCCGCCAACCAGAACAACGACGGCGAACCCAAGGCGCTCACCGGAAGCTAATTTTTACGGTGATTATAGACAGAAAAGGCCGCTCTAAGCGGCCTTTTTTATGTATTCCTGTATCAGCATCTTTAAGCCAGCGTTTCGTCATTCCGCGTGAAGGCGCGGAATCTCGGGCCCAATACCCGGGCAGCAGAGAGATCCCGTGGTCACAGCCGCGGGATAACGAAGCGTCATTTTTAGGGTACACAAACCGTAGTTTTATTCTATAATCCGGGCTTTCCTGTATAACAAATCAATGGTTACCATCCTGCCGGAAGGAAAAAACGCATTCTATGAGACAACTCCTGAAAAGCTTACTTTTGCTATTGCTGGTGTCGGCATGCTCAAGAACCCAGAGCCAGAGCCAGTATAATTTTGACGAGGTCGGCCAGCCCATCACCATCGAATATGCGGAAGTGTTCAATGTAAGGCCGGTTGAAATTACCGGTCACTCCAGCGGCGCAGCTACCGCTGCACCCAACCCGCTTGCCGCCACTGGCGGAGCCACGGCCTATGTCGGCAACGAAATCGGCAGCATCTGGGGAACCGGTGTGGGCGCGGCAGAACAGGCGGCCGCCGACAAGAAAGGCTATGAATACACCGTCGTGACCGAAAGCCACGCCACCAAGACCATCGTCCAGTACCAGAACCCGGATGACGTCGTGTTCAAACCAGGCGACCTGGTGATGCTGCAGAATTCCGGCACGTTCCACCGCCTGCTTTCCACCGATAGCCTGCCGGAGAAAATAAAGAACCCGCACCGGATTAAAATCGAGGATGAACCCGCTCCCCCACCTCCGCCGCCTGTAGTCAAACCGCCAGAAAAGACCGATCCGCCCCCCGCTACCGCTCCCAAGGCGGAAGAAAAGAAAGAGGAGAGAAAAGAAGGAGTTGATGCGGCAAATAATTCCCCTGCCGGGGTTAAGAAGGAGAATGCGGATAAGTAATTATATTAACAATGTGTTAATCTTTCTTTGCTATCCTTCATAGCATGTTTCTAACAGGGAGATTCTATGCCTTTTCGTCCACCAACAAAAGAACAGACAGAAGCACTAGCTGCCCGCAGAAAGCATAACCAGGCGGTCGGAGAACTAGTCGTGGAAATTTGTAATGGTACCTATTTTACATCTTACACCCAATTAGAAAAAGAAATGGAGGCAACCAACGGGACGGTTAGTCAGAAAATGAGCAAGGGCGGAGCCATGAGCCAGCGCCATATTTGTCCTTTCTTAAGAGCAGTAAGTAATAGCGCACGCGAACCCGCCGTCCAGGATGAAGATATAAGGGCATTGTTAACATTAGTTGTGCCGGAATTTGCAACGCCAAAAGGCGCAGTCAGGCTTAATAAGTTAATTGATGAGAACAGAAAGACGACTGATCCAAAAGCGCGGTGGCCGCAGAGTTGCATTATGGTCGAGATTCTGAATGCATTGGAAGAACCTAAGCGGGTTGGCAGATTGCTGCGAGGAATTATAGATGAACATTCCGATCTGGCTGAAGAGAAAAGAATTGATACTTATGCTCTGGCTAAAGCACTAAACGTCGACACAAATGTAATCACGGCATGGACAAAAAGCGATTCAGTAATGCTCACCCCAGTCCAGCTTAAGGCGCTCAATGATATTGTTCAGAAATCAGAGGTATTTGTGGAAAGCGCGGCCGCCATTTCCGAGCTTATCGAACACTGCACTACCGATCATCAGAATGCAGCGGCATTATCAACTGAAACAGGGCAATATGAGCCCTTAAGAATTACCGGGATAACATTTAGGCTGGGCAGGACTTCCAATCGAGATCAGATTAAGGGTCTTGTTACACGGCTGCATGCTGGGGAATTTAAAGAAGCAGCAATAGTTTCAAATGGCCGTGGTGAATTTATTATCACACTTCCCGTGCCAGAAGGCAGCCTTGAAGCCACCGCTGTTACTAAATTAATCGATATTATCAATGGCAGAGAACCTTCTACACGCAGCGCTTACCAAGGTTACGCAGTAGAAAATGCAACGTTGCCCACATATGGCGGTATAAAAGCAGAAAATACTCCACAAAATCCCCGAGGCAAGCCCCCTCATCCCTTACCCAAATTTGGCGCTTAACTTCACGCCCTCTTCCTCACCGGCATTATATAAGCGCGACTCCTGCGGATGGCATGGAACGGCAGGATTTCGGCATGATGGAAGGCCGCTTTCCAGTAAGTGAACACGCCTGCGAACATATCCTGGAACGTCGCCCTTACCCCCATGAACACCGCCAGCGCATACAGCATGAACGCGGCGTTCATCGCCGAGAAGGCCGCCTTGACCCAGTTATGCTGCATGAGATCATGCGCGGCTATATATACGCAGCACGTCGCAAGCGCCACTTCCACAAGGCAATAGATGGCCGGGGCTGCGGTCCTGCCCGGCACTTTCGGCGTGCGGCCGAAAGGAATCTTCTTGCCCGTGATCATCTGCTGGAACTGCTTGAACACCCCGCCGATCATGACCGGGAACAGCATGAGGGTCAGCGCCCATATCCGCAGCACGTCACTGTATTTATAACCGGTGTTCTTCAGATCGCGCGCGAACAGCAGCAGGCAGGGAACCGCGGAAAGCGGGATCAGCATGGAAGAGGAAACCTCGCCGAACGGGTACAGGAACAGCAGCGCCGCAGACATGCACACCGTCGTCGTTGACGAAAGATAATGAAAACGCATGAACATTTCCTTGAGCAGCGCGAAATTCTTCGGCGCCTTTCTCATGTAGCTGAACAGCTTGGGCAGGATGATCATGCCGCCGTTCGACCACCTGCGGCGCTGGATGAGCAGCGAGCCGAAATCGGGCGGCGTCGGGCTGAAGGTCATACGCTCGGGATAGTTATAAAGCTCCCAGCCTTTTTCCACGAGATCAATAGTCGATTCAGTGTCTTCGATGACGGTGCGGTCCTGGATGTAAACCGCAACCCGCTTGCCGTTCTCGTCATGGATTTCCTTGATCTCTTCAAGCGCCTTGTAGCGCAGCATGGCGTTGGCGCCCACCCAGGAGCTTGCGTTCCAGTGGGTATATCCCTGATGCGTCTTGAACTGCACGTCGATGCAGGAACCCGCGACCCGCTCTATCGGGTTGGGGCATTCGGGCAGCGTCGAGCACGGCGACTGGATCACTGCGATTCGCTCATTGCCGGGCCGCTCCATGATATGGATGAGGCGCAGGGCGTATTCAGAAAGCATAACCGTATCCGCGTCCAGCGTGTCGATATAGTCGGCAGCAGGGATGGTGAAGTCGGCTTCATCCGCAAACGCCTCTTGCAGTTCCCAGTCCCCGTTCCAGCATTTCACTTCCTTCCATGATTTGCCGGTAAGCGCGATGTAGCTGTTCAGGTTCATCGCCTTGTTGGCTTCGGAAGACAAATTCCGGTATTTCTTGCGCTCGAAGCTTGAGAACGTGACGTTGAACAGGCTGGCAAGACGTGCATAGTGGCATGCGATAAACGCATGATCGCCCATAGCATCCGCACTCATTTTGTGGCGCAGTTCATCGGCCTGCGCGCGATGCCCGCACGCAGGCGCAAGAATGATATTCTTCACGAAGAACTTGTCGGAATAAACAAGGGAGTCGATATCCTTTCCGCTGGCAAATTCCTTCGCAAGTCCCTCAAGCCAATGCGCCACCCCGTCATAGAGCATGGAAAGGCGGTTGAGTTCGATAGCGTAATGCAGATTGCCGCCAGCCTTGCGCTTATGGAACGCCTCCAATTCTTCGCTGTAGCGCTTACGCTCCTCGTCAAACCGGGCCTGCAGTTTCACCGGCACGAGGCGGGTTTCCTCCAGCTTGATCATATCTTCAAGCGCTTTCGCGCGGTATGGATCGTCAATCAGCAGCACGACGTTCTTGTGCGGGTATTCGGCAAGCGCCGCTGAAAGCAGGGTCTGGCGGATAACCGGCAATTCTTCCTTGTAGGAAGGGACAAGCACCGTCAGTCTCGGCGCATTTTTCTCCAGATACAGCAAGTGCAGATCCTCACGGCCTGCGGGCGCATGCGCTTTCCGGCGCTTGTAATAACCGACGAGGCAAATCTGGTAAAGCAGATTGCCGTACGCCATGAAGAACATGGCTGTGCCAAAGGCAATATCCTCAAGCGCCTGCGCGGGCCTGCCATCCATATAGGCGGAATGCCCCTGGTGCCAGATGAAGTTGAACATGGCAAAAAACAGGACCAGCGTCACCAGAATGCTGCTTCTGGCTATGAGCATTTCCTTCGTATAATTAACCTTGCAATCCTGCATATTTCATTCCTGTTGTCTCATGGCTTCAATGTAATTTTATTGTTGCGAATATGGGCGGGGCTTTCAAATTAACTCTTTGTAATAATCCGGAGCGGTGCTAATACATCATTTATACGTGAATCAGGCGGGGAAGTTTATGAAACGCGACCAGATACTTAACCTTGCATCCATGCCGGCGCTCGGCCCGAGCTACCCCAAAGGCCCCTACCGTTTCATCAATCGCGAATTCCTCATCATCTCCTATGAGACCGACGCCAACGCCATTCGCGAGGCCGTCCCGGAACCTCTGGAGCCGAACAAGGAGAATCTGGTATCTTTCGAGTGGATTAACATGCCCGACAGCAGCGGCTTCGGCGCCTATACCGAAAGCGGCTGCGTCATTCCCTGCACCTACAGGGGCGAACCCTGCAATTTCATCGTGCATATGTATCTGGATGACGAAGCGCCCATCGCCGCAGGCCGCGAGGTGTGGGGCTTTCCGAAAAAATATGCCGATCCTAAATTAAATGTAATAAAAGACACCTTGACAGGAACGCTTCATTATGCCGATCAGCTGGTCGCCATGGGCACGATGGGCTACAAGCATGAGAACCATACCGCCGAAGAGGAGAAAACAGCCGCCGCTCTTGCCAAGACACAGGTGAACCTGAAGATTATCCCAGGCGTGGACGGCAAGCCGGAAATCGCCCAGCTTGTGGCGTATAATATCACCGACATCAACGTGAAAGGCTGCTGGACCGGACCGGCGCGCCTGCACCTTATCCCGCACGTAAATGCTCCGGTCGCGGATTTCCCGGTAAAGCGCGTGATCGGCGGCACGCATATTATTGCCGATCTCACCCTTCCTTACGGACGTGTGCTGCATAACTATCTGGATTAAATAACATGGCAAAGACCAAAAAGATCAATCTGGCACTGCAGGGTGGAGGCGCGCACGGCGCTTATACCTGGGGCGTGCTGGATCGCCTGCTCGAGGATGAGCGGATTGAGATAGAAGGCATCAGCGGAACCAGCGCGGGCGCGATGAACGGCGCGGTATTCGCCGACGGCTACGCGAAAGGCGGGCGTGAAGGCGCGCGCAAGGCGCTTGAGGAATTCTGGAGCAATGTCAGTGAGTTAGGAAGGTTCAGTCCCATCCAGCATGCGCCGCTTCAGGAACATTTGAAAACATGGGACATGGACTGGTCGCCGAGCTTTGCCTTTTTTGATGTGCTGACACGGATATTCTCGCCCTATAACACAAATCCGCTCAATATAAACCCGCTGAAAACCATCCTGACGGAATCGATCAATTTCGAGCATCTGCGCAATTCGGAAGAGATAAAACTGTTTATCGCCGCGACGTCCGTCAGTACCGGGCAGCCGAAGATATTCAGCCACAATGAATTAACCGTCGACGCCCTGATGGCGTCCGCCTGCCTGCCCTTCCTGTTCCAGGCGGTGGAAATAGGTGATGACGGCTACTGGGACGGCGGCTATATGGGCAACCCCAGCATCTGGCCGCTTACCTACCATTGCGAAAGCAACGACATCGTCATCGTCGAAATCAACCCTATCGTGCGCAAGGGCGTGCCGAGAGAGGCCAAGGACATTATCAACCGCCTGAACGAGATATCCTTCAACGCAAGCCTCATCGCCGAAATGCGCTCAATCCATTTTGTCAACCGCCTGATCGACAGCAACCGCCTGACAGATCCTGACTATAGAAAAATGAACATCCATCTGATAGCCTCCGACAAGGCCATGCTGAAAATGAACGCATCCAGCAAATTCAATGCCAGCTGGGAATTTTTCACCTACCTGCACCACCTGGGTAAAGAAGCCGCCACACGATGGCTGAAAGCGACTTTTGACCAGATAGGGGTTGATTCAAGCATCGACATCGCGGAAGTGTTCCTGGCGCATGTCAAACAACCCAACATCAAAAAGAAGGGGGCAAAATGAGCAAGCATTTTAACGTTACCTGCCTGCACGGCTAGGGTGTAGGCCTATAAATAAGCTCCTCAGCACGATCGATTTGGTTCCGTATTGCCATCGTAACATGGGTATCGCTGCCCAATGTGCAGACATAGTGCCAGTCAAGCAGGGACGAAAGTTCGCCCGCATCTTCCAGAGCCTCCGCGAATGTCAGGATTCCCTGCCTGTAAAACGGAAATTCTTCGGTGGAATAGTGTATGTTTCCCAGGCGATCCCGGAAGACATTCACGTAATAGCGGCTGTTCATTCCTGATATTTCACTATTTTCCTATGGTTGCAGTTTACTGCAATGCATCATTTTTGTTAATAGATTAAGTTAAAAACCATTTGCCTTTGCCGAACCGGGCTTGTTATAAGGTTTCCTGTGAAAATTAATCAGACACTGTCTCAGGAGTTAAAATGCCCAAGGCTGCGATTGCAAAAATAAATGGCAAATCCACTCCCGCTGCGAGCAAGCAGCTAGACCTGTTGAAATTCTACCGTGAAATGTTGCTCATCCGCCGCTTCGAGGAAAAAGCCGGACAGCTTTACGGCATGGGTCTCATCGGCGGCTTCTGCCATCTCTATATCGGGCAGGAGGCGGTCGTCATCGGCATGCAGAACGCTATCGAAAAAGGCGACGAGGTGATTACCAGCTACCGCG
>CAYVTI010000060.1:0-10300 GCA_964454545.1 uncultured Rickettsiales bacterium | reverse complement strand
CGCTTGATTAGGCTTAATTCTTTAATCAGCTTGTCGCAGGTTCGATTCCTGCATCAGGCGCAGTCGCGTGAAGCGAAGACGGACTGGGGCAACTTACCCCTTAACATTTGTAAATCCCAAAGAATCCATATATAACCCGGATACATGTCCTATAAAAGAACGCCCAAGAAAGTGCTCATGCACATTGAATGCCTGCGCGGAACCGGAGAGTTCACTATGGCGGCGCGCGTGGCGAAGGCAATGGCGGACAGGGGCATGGAAGTGGTGGTCGTCTCCGGCAATGTCCGCAAGTATTTCGATGAAAATTACGTGAACGAAAAAACGGGCGGCAGCATCCGCATAGAAAAGCTTCCTACCATCAGTTATACGGAACATGAGAACCAGTACCTGACGGACGACAACCGGCGACTCGACAAAGCTCCCGACTGGGTGGAAAAACGTGCGGACAGGCTGATTGCGCTTGCGGAAAAAGAAAACCCGGATGCCGTCGTAATCTGTTACTGGCCGTTCGCCAACGGCCAGGGCGTCCTGGATTATGAAATGGAAAAGTTTTCGCGCTGGCTGGACAGCCGTCCCCAAACCGCCGTCGCGCTTTCTATCCGTGATGTCATCCACGCAGACTCCACGCCTTACCGGGGTGACAAGCGGAAAGCGGTGGAATTCATCAATAACTCCAGGGTCAATACGGTTTTGGTGCATGGCGACAAGCATGTCATTCCGCTGACCGAAGAAGGAATCGATTACCCTTCCCTCATACGCAAGAAGATGGAATATACAGGCTATGTATGCACAAAAAACGAGGATGCAGAGAGACAGGCAAAGGATACCATCGTCATCGCGCCCGGAGGCGGATTCTACCGGCCGTCCAATGACCCAGTCTGGGAGAAATCCTTGAAGGCGCTGGAACAGCTGGCGGACGATCCGCATTTCATGGAAGCCCTTGCCAGCAAGGACATCCGGAATATCCATGTCATCGTCTCCAGTAACTGCCCTCCGGAAACGCGGAAAAGAGTGGATGCTTCCGCAATGCAGCTTCAGGAAAGGTTGCGGGAGAAGAAAACTGGCATAGGCATCAAGGTAGAAAGCGCCCTGCCCTATCATCAGTATATGGATTTGCTCTCCCGCTGCGGATTATACATCGGCCAGGCTGGCATGGCCACGGTGCTTGACGTGCTGACCTTCGGCTTCCCGGCGGTAATGGTTCCCATCGAAGAAAAGGACAAAGAGGGCCGTTACCATTTTGACGAGCAGCGCACGCGCGCGGATCTGCTGGCAAAACATCACCTGTTCGCCATGATACCCCAGGCCGATCTGCACGGCGCGGATGGAGTGACGCTGATGGCGGGACAGATAAAGGCTATCCTTCATTCAAAGGCCAATGATAAGGCCCTGCGGCATATCCGTTGCAACGGAGCGGAGAATTCGGCAAAAGCCATAGAAAGCTTGATCAACGCGCAACAGCGCCGCCACGCTGCATCAAGATAGCGTACCAACCGCCCATTTTTCCATACACGCACTGCAAAGATTAAAAAATCTTCATTTTTATATTTTTCATTTTATTTCGTATCAAAATTAATATACCCCTAATAACAACGGTAATTTTATTATGAATTATTTATATCGTTATTATTACAACAACTAATTATGCGAATAGGAATTGAACAAGCAGCGCCAGATGTAACACTGGACGAGATGCTGGATAAGCTAAGAAAACTGCCCTCTTCATTTTCCCATTACACTCCTTATGTGCGCCGCAGCAATACTTTGGAAATACCTGAGCTCCCCGGCAAGGCAGGAACATATTTCCGGCAGGCAGAGGAAGATGACAATCCCCGCTCAGGCATCAAAGCCTATAAAAAAACCCTCGCAGAGCTGGAGAAACACAAGCACCGGAACATTCAGCACGGCCATGTTAACCATCGTTTAGCCATAGCGCATCAGAAAAATGGCGCAGGCGATACCGCTATTGCGCGCTGCAAGAAAGCAATGCTGTATTATGCCAAGGATGGCGAATATGAAAGACTGCGGGCATTAATGCAATACGTCCTGACCCTGCCTGACGGGAACAAAACGCTTAACGATATCTGTAAAGGGCAAAGCGCGATAGTGAATGACATGTCAGAAAAGCGTGGCCACAGGGATTACCGCCAGAAAAAAGAAATCATCGCGCGCAGATACCTT
The DNA here is from genome assembly GCA_964454545.1 of uncultured Rickettsiales bacterium. GTDB lineage: Bacteria > Pseudomonadota > Alphaproteobacteria > Rickettsiales > JABCZZ01 > JABCZZ01. The sequence goes on along the minus strand of CAYVTI010000060.1, from coordinate 8,119 downwards.
GCCGCCATTGCGGAAGCAACCGCGCAGGAAATGGCCGCATTTACTCACCTGGCCGAACTTTACGATCTGCAGCATGGTCCGCTGGACATCACTGCGGTAATATTAGGGGAACGCGAATTCGCCGTATCGGATTCCGTCCCCATCTCCATATGCCCGCTGGCCGAGTGCCTTGTTATTACTATCCGCGCCAGAGATATCGCGGCGGCCACTATCATCCACTTTAACCGCGATACGGATCCCGCTTCGCTTGAAGGAATAGTAAAGAATTTTCGCGGCGCGCCACTGGAAGTAAGGCTCGTAGGCGCAGGCACAATGTATCCGCAATCGCGAGACAATATAAGCAACGTTCTATCCCGCCTGCGGCATTATGAAAATATCGCCATAAAGTCAGCAGATATATGGGACAGGAAATACCCTCCGGCCATTATCTACGATCCCGCCCGGGACCATTTGCGCAACGGGGTTGGGATAGACAGGAATTTCCACCGGTCGGCAGACAGCCTGACGGTGGCGCAGTCGCACGAATCTGCAAAGGAACCGTTATGCCAGGCTTTCGTCTTTAGGGATGGGAAAGTGGAAAACTTCAGCATAAAACCCACGCAGGGCGGCATGGACATGCTGCAATCCTTTGATGGAAAGACCGCTGGGCAACTTTATGAATTTATCAGGGAGCGGAATCCAGACGCAAAGCCGGAACAGAAGGCCATCATGGCTGCCTTCCTGATCCAGCCCATTGAAGCCAACATATCCGCAACGCTTGCCCTGGTCGATTATATCACGGCGCTGGCGCAGCAGCGGGGCATACCTGCCGAGCCTAAAGAAGCCTATGAAAAATTCATCTATGAGCCGAAATATCTGGGAGAAGGATCGCACCAGTTAAATTTCGATCTTATAGGAAATTATATGAATGAACTAACCCAAAGCAAAAATACCAGAAGCGCGCATTCATCGTAAATCATTGACGCAGTTCATGTGGGAGAAATCATTTTCTCTTCATTCCGTTGCCGTTTCTCTATTTCCTGCAGCTTATTTTCTATCTCCCGGGTGCCTTTTAGGGTTGCAATAATCCCTATCCCCACTGAAATCACAGAAGCGAAGGTGATAGCTACGCTAAGCCTGCTATTCCTACCAAGGGTGCGAAATTTCTGGTAAGCATTAGTGAATCCCTTTTCTTCCATCTTTGCAGTGACAACTTTGGTATATGCCCGGTTAAGTTCCATATATTTTTCCACATATTCTTTACCCTTCAACCCGGTAATGGCTCTATACCCATCATCGATTGTCTTTTCTACACCAGCGATTTCACCTGATCCTTTAAACTCATGGAAGAATTTGTTGCGAGCGGTTATCCATGAGGCATACACGGCAGTAGCTGCTATACCCATATAAGCGGCAACTTCCACAAATATACCTTTTGAGATATGCTTCTTTTCTTTTTCTCTTCCAGCATTTTTGTCCATGGATTACCTCTTTGACAAAGATAACAAAAATATCCTCCAAGGTCAATGTAACCACCTCAATCTTCACAATATTGTAATATTTCCCGACAACCGTCAAGCGATTGTTATAGCGTGGCTATGCCGCCCATCCTGCATAGGATATCCCACTCGGCGGCGGTGACCGGCTGCACGGAGAGGCGGACGCAGGTCACCAGCGACATTTTCACAAGTTTCGGCTCAGACTTGATGTCCGCAAGCGTCACGGATTTCCTCAATGGCTTCACCGCTTTCAGATCCACCACCACCCACGGCTCACCCTTCAGGGCGGTTGGATCGGGATAATGCTCGCGGATGACTTCGACAATGCCTACGATATCCTTGCCTTCATTGGAATGATAGAAGAATCCCAGATCTCCGCGCTTCATCGCCATCAGGTTTTTCTTCGCAAGATGGTTGCGCACGCCGTCCCAGGATATGCCTTTGGCTCCTGCTTTCACCTGCATGTCCCATGACCAGGCGGAAGGCTCGGATTTGAACAGCCAGTAACCGCTCATAATCTACGCGACCTGCTGGATGGCGGAAAGCAGCCAGTGCCCCCCGGACGCACGGACGAACGTCCATATCTCCCCGACAGTCTCAGGAATATTATGGCTACCGGAAGCGACATAGTCACCGTCCATCGGGCTACGGTCAAGGCGCGCCATATAATCGAGCGCAGACCATTGCAGGCGCGCGGTGGCGTAATCCATATTGTATTCATGCCACGCTTCAACGATCTCGGCATGCAGTAATTGCACCTGTTCCACCTTGTTGGCAAGGCCGCGGCTGGAATTAACGGAAAGCTGCTCGCTGAAATAATGCAGCATTTCCGGCGTTACGAACTGGCGCAGGCGCGCAAGATCGCCCTCGCTCCAGTTATGCTGGATCCGGTAGAGAGTTTGCTCGAACTCCGCTTTATCCGCATCTGTTACGGCAAGAGGCTGCGTGTTGACCGGCTCCTGCGAATCGTAATAGCCGCCGCTGGCAGGCGGCGAAGCGGTAAAACCCTGTCCCTGCTGCATGCGCCGGAAGAAAAAGTAGACGAGTCCGGCAATCAGCAGAAGCGGAAGCAGTCCGATACCACCACCGCCACCGCCCCATCCGCCGAAAAGCATGCTGAATAAACCCGCGCCCAAGAAACCGCCTAACAGCCCGCGCCCGAAACCGCCCATGGGAGCGGCAGGCTGCTGGTATGGCTGGTTAGGCGTGGTATTCTGCCGCTGGGGCGTAGTGCTGCGCTGGATGGGCGCTGCGCCGGAAGGCGCGGAATAGGTGCGCGATCCGCGGCTCCCCGAACTGAAGCCTCCGCCAGCGCGCGCATCCGCCATCTCCGGCAGGACAGCCGCAAAGATGGTTAGTGAAACGAGCAGCAGGCTTGCGATTGTGCGAATGTTCATATTTTACCCGTATGTTATGATGAGACAATATATTAGCGGGTTATGAATCAAATAACAGTATAAATTTGGGGGAACGCCATCACGAGGCGCTTTAGCGACGAAGCAATCCACCCCAACCAACCACTGGATTGCCACGACGCCTATGGCGTCCCGCAATGACAATCTCACTATATGCCCATTTCCTGCATTATGGCAAGCTTAGTATTCCCGTGAAGGTAATAAATTTCGGATGAAAGGATTTTTAGGAACGTCATTGCTTCGCTACGCTCGCAATGACGATTATTCCCATTTTCCTACCTCAAATATCCGCATAAACCTTCTTCTCCGCCTTCCCGCCCGGGTGCGTGACAGCGCCTTTTTCGGCAGGGCCGACGGACTGCGCGTATTTCCACAGCGTGCCGGAGGTGTAGTCGGTGGCGCGCGGTTCCCATACCGCCCTGCGCTTCTTTAATTCCGCATCGGAAAGCTCGACATCGAGCGTGCCTTTCACCGCGTCAATCACGATGACATCGCCATCCTTGAGCAAGGCAATCGGCCCGCCGGCTGCCGCTTCGGGACCGACATGGCCGACGCAGAAACCGCGTGTGCCGCCGGAAAAACGCCCATCGGTGATGAGCGCCACCTTCTCCCCTGCCCCCTGCCCGTAGAGCGCGGCGGTGGTGGAAAGCATCTCGCGCATGCCCGGCCCGCCACGCGGCCCTTCATAGCGGATGATGATGACGTCGCCATCCTTATATTTCTTCTTCTCGACCGCCTCAAACGCCGCCTCTTCTGAATCAAAACAACGCGCCACGCCCTTGAATTTCAGGTTCTTCATCCCGGCGACTTTCACAATCGCCCCTTCCGGCGCAAGGTTGCCCTTAAGCGTCACCACGCCACCCGTTGGCGAGAGCGGCTTTTTCACCGGCAACACCACGTCCTGTCCCTTGGGGAATTTCACATGCTTGAGATTCTCCGCCATCGTCTTGCCGCTCACCGTCAGGCAATCACCGTGCAGCAACCCGGCATCGAGCAATTCCCTCATGACAATCGCCACGCCCCCCACATCATAAAGATCTTTTGCGACATAACGCCCGCCCGGTTTGAGATCGGCAATGTAAGGCGTTTTCCTGAATATCTTTCCCACGGCGTGGATATCGAAATCAATCCCGGCCTCATGCGCGATGGCCGGAAGATGTAACGCGGCATTGGTCGAACCGCCCGAGGCGGCGACCACCGTAGCCGCGTTCTCGAAGGATTTGCGCGTTACGATATCGCGTGGACGGATTTTATTCTTAAGCAGCTGCATCACCGCTTCACCCGATGCAAAGCCGTAAGCATCGCGTGATTCATAAGGCGCAGGCGCACCGGCTGAGCCAAGCAGCGCAAGGCCGATAGCTTCGGATACGCAGGCCATCGTGTTGGCGGTGAACTGCCCGCCGCACGAACCGGCTGAGGGACATGCCGCCTGTTCCAACTCGTCAATATATTTCTCATCCACTTTACCGGAAGCGAACTGGCCGACGCCTTCGAACACATCAACCACCGTCACGTCCTTGCCGCGAAATCTCCCCGGCAGGATGGAGCCACCGTAAATGAACACGGAAGGAACGTTGAGGCGCACCATCGCCATCATCAGCCCCGGCAGCGACTTGTCGCACCCGGCAAGCCCGACAAGCGCGTCATAGCAATGCCCGCGCACGGTCAGCTCCACCGAGTCGGCAATCACCTCGCGCGACACCAGCGAGGACTTCATCCCCTGATGCCCCATCGCAATGCCGTCCGTCACCGTAATGCTGGTAAATTCCCTTGGCGTGCCGCCTGCCGCCGCCACGCCTTTTTTCACCACCTGCGCCTGACGGGCAAGAGTGATATTACAGGGAGCGGCCTCGTTCCAGGTCGTCACCACTCCGACAAAGGGCTGAGCAATCTGTTTTTTTCCCAGCCCCATCGCGTAAAAATAGGAACGGTGCGGCGCGCGCTCGATTCCTTCAGTCACATGCCGGCTGGGCAGGACGGATTTTCCATACGTTTTAACCATATATCTCCCTCTGATACTGAATTTCTATACTGAATAAAAGCTTAGGGCGCCTTATGCAATAAGTTTTCCGTTGCCTTAATGGCATTCTTACTGCTATTAAGAACGTCCGGTCTAGGATATTTATACGAGGTCAGGAATGAAAATTCTGTCAAGAAAGATTAATAACAATTTACAAAATTTCTTATTTTGCAGTGTTTCCATCCTTTGTCTCGCCTCCCCTGTATACGCAGACGACTCCTATCTCATTCAGCTTGGTTCCTCCGATACGAAAGAACAGGCCGAGCAGAAATGGCAGGATGTGAAATCCAAAAACGCCGATCTTCTTGGTTCCCTTACACCGCATATTGAAGAAGTCTCCCTGTCCGACGATGGCAAAACGAGCTATCGCACGCAGGCAGGCCCCGTTGAATCGCGTGACACGGCGGTGCAGCTCTGCGCCAAGCTGAAGGAACATGACGTGGATTGCACGATCGTCGAAACGGCGATGCTGTCCGAAGATTCGCCAACCGCTGCTCCCGCTGCAACTCCGGCAGATCAGGAGACAAAAGCCCAGGGTGAAACCAAGGAAAAAGAAGCGGAACCCAAAAAGCCCGTAGAACTGGCTGCTGCGCCTGCTCCCGTGGAAGAGGCTCCCGTGCCGCCTGCCGCCACATCTGTAGAATCCGATAAAGTTATATCCGATAAAATCGTACCGGAGCGCGCGCCCAGGTTCCTCGACGACGATCAGCCCGCCAAATCCGCCGCCGTAGCGCAGGCCCCGGCAGAAACGCCGCCCGCTCCTCCCGCGGAAGAAAAACCCGCAGCAGAAATCAAGGACATCACTCCGGCAACTCCAGCCGTAGCCAGCGCGGAACCGTCCAAGGATGTCGTCATACCGGATCGTGCGCCAAAGTTCCTCGACGATGATACGTCAGGCACATCAAAAGCCACTTCGGCCGCAACTCCCGCTCCTGCCCCAGAGGTTAAGGAAGTCGCCGCCAATACCACTGCCTCCAGGGATATCGTCATACCGGAGCGCGCGCCTAAATTCCTGGACGATGACGTGCCTGCCGCGCAGCCGGTGGCCGCTGCGCCGCAGCCCGCTCCCGAGCCCGCCGAAGCGAAGCCCGAGCCTGTGAAAGTGGCGGCAAGCGAAGATGAAGGCGAAGAATCCCCGGCGGAAAGCAGGAGACCTACGCTTTTCGGGCATGGGCATAAAAAATCTTCCAGAGGGACCGAAATCGCTACCGCCCGCGCGGCTGCTGCGAGTCCCCCTGTAAAGGCTGAAGACAGCAAGCCGGGCTTCTTCGCGCGCCTGTTCGGCAGTTCTGAAACCCCGGAGACGCAAAAACCGAAAGCCAAACCTGCAACGGCTGTTGCCACCGGCAATGCCGAAGGCAGTGTCAGTGTAGCCGAAGCTATAAGAGTGCCGCTAACCGAGGATGCAAATTCCACGCCGGTATTAAAATTTCCTGATGCTCCCGCTCCTGCTGCCCACGCGCATGCGCCAACGCTGGGCGGCATCTATTGGGCGCAGGTCAATTATTTCCCTGACGAAGCGCAGGCGCATTATTTCTACGAGGATTTCCGTAACCGGTATCCAGACCTGTCGGATGGCGTCCGCATGCGCGTGACGCGCCCTTATGCCTATGCGGATAAATCCGGCCATGTTACGCTCAAAATCGGCTCTTTCGCAAGCGCCGGTGATATACAGGATGTGTGCGCCCTGGCCGCTACCCGCAATCTCCACTGCGTAAGCATCCGGGAGACAGGCAGTATCCAGACCGCCTCCGCGACAGAGCAGGAAAATATGCGCACCGGCGATCCCGGTGCAAGGAAGCCTATCCTCGATGACAGCTTCATAGGCCAGGACAGCGTCGCCGATCCGGTCTACTGGGTGCAGCTTGGCAGCTATGATTCACCCGATGACGCATGGGACAAATGGAGGACCCTCCAGAAACATTTCAAAAAAGCCATCGGAAAGACCAGCGCCGATGTCGCGCAACCCCAGTCAAGCAGTGCCGTGCATAAGATATACCGGTTGCGTGCAGGACCGTTCAGCGCCAGGGCTGCGGCGGACTCCCTGTGCGGCAAGCTCGCAAAAAGCGGTGAGGGCTGCCTGGTCGTAGGCGAACGCTAAAAAAAAATCTGTACATAAGAAATCGGTTTGCTATAAAAGCCTGCCAATCCGGGTGTATTACCCCCTGTTCCGCGGTAGCTCAGTGGTAGAGCAATCGGCTGTTAACCGATCGGTCGTAGGTTCGAGCCCTACCCGCGGAGCCATTTAATGGTTCAAGGAAGTCCGAGGAAATCCATAAATATGGCTAAATATAAGGCAAAGAAGAAGCATATCTGCTCCCAGGCCGTCCGAAGAGATTTATTGAAATCTACTCATAAAGCGAGTAGATTCGTGAGTAGAAATTCCTATGGGAGTCTAACTCATGGCACTTACGGAACTGGCTATTAAACACCTAAAACCAAAATCAACTGTCTATCGCATAGCTGATAGCGGCGGCCTGTGTCTCGAAGTGTCTCCCTCTGGCAGCAAATTGTGGCGCTGGCGGTATTATTATCAAGGTAAAGAGCAGATGCTTGCGCTTGGCAAATACCCTGCCCTTACTCTTGCCGACGCCAGAAAGAAACGCGATGAGGCACGGGAATTAGTAGATGCCGGTAAACACCCTACCCGTGAAAAGAAAATCCAAAAGCTGCGCAAAGCCCATGAGGGAGCAAATATTTTTGAAAAGATAGCGCGGCGTTGGTTTGATACAAAACAACCTAGCCTTAATGAAAGATACCACATGGTTCCCAGCCCCGCTACTTGTCGCTTAATAAAGCGGATATGGACAATCTGGGTGTTGGTAAGGAGGAAGAGCAGCCGGACTAGAAAGCAAACTTTTCAGATTGTACAATTTGGTAATTGATCAAACGCCTGCCATTGATTCAAAAACGACTCTCATTTGGGTTGGCGGGCACAGGTAAATAGATGTTTTATCCACATTAGCATTAATGGCTACCTTATCCGTTTATACCACTAATCTTACTACAACTTTATAAGACCTATTTTATAAAAAACACATAAATATATCGCCTGAGAAAAAAGTAAAAATTAATCCTTCATATCTCGAAATTTATAGATAACCATCTCAAATTCAGTGCCATTCTCTATTTTTAGAGTCTGTCTCCTATTATAAAAATACATAAAATCCCCAATGAACAACCCCTTCCTTTTCTTATTGCAATTT
>CAYVTI010000059.1:0-10319 GCA_964454545.1 uncultured Rickettsiales bacterium | reverse complement strand
CGATCAGAATGTCGTTCTTTAAGTAGAGTCCCAACAGAACGATTAAGCCAATCTGTGTGAATATGTTGTTATCCTTGCAGATATGGGGGAAATGGAACATCGTGGAGACGAGAGCGCCGTATTTGTCGGCGATCCAGACCCCGGTTATCGCGCTGACCAGGCACATCGGCACGATCAGGATCACGGCCAGCGGCAGCGTCAGGCTCTCATACTGCGCGGCAAGAATCAGGAATACAAGCAGCACGCAAAGCGGGAAAACGAAAAGCGTCGTATCTCCTGCCAGTATCTGCTGGTAGGTAAGCTCCGTCCATTCGAACGTCATGCCTTTGGGAAGCACTTCATTGATGACTTTCTCTATGGCGTCCTGCGCCTGTATGGTTGAAAATCCCGGCGCCGGGCTGCCGTTGATTTCCGCGGTCCTATAGGCATTGTAGCGCATGGCGCGATCCGGCCCGTAGCTTTCATGCACCTGGACGACGGAGCCGAGCGGCACCATGCCGCCCGCGGCATTCCTTGTTTTCAGGCGCGCTATATCGGCCGCATGCGCGCGGTAGGGTGCGTCCGCCTGCACCATCACACGGTAGGTGCGCTCGAACTTATTGAAGTCATTGACGTAAAGTGACCCGAGATAGACCTGCATGGTGTTGAATATATCGTCTATCCTCACCCCCATCTGCTTCGCCTTGGTGCGGTCGAGATCGACCAGCAGCTGCGGGACGTTGATTCCGTAACCCGAGAATACCGAGAACGGATCAAGCTCCGGCAGTTGGCGGGCTTTGGCAAGTATCGTCTGTACCGTGGTATTGAGCGCGTCATACCCGAGATCCGAACGGTCTTCAAGCTGCAGCTTGAAGCCGCCGATAGTGCCAAGACCCATGACCGGGGGCGGCTGCACGGCGAGCACGAAGGCGTCACGGATCTGCATGAACTGCCCGTTGAGCTTTCCCGCAATGGCTGCGGCGGAAAGACTGGGGGAATCGCGCTTGGAGGCGAGCTTGAGCGTGATGAAGATAATACCTGCATTAGGGCTGTTGGTAAAGCCGTTGATCGAAAGGCCGGGGAATTCCACCGCGCTTTGCACGCCGGGGGTTTTCAGGATGATGGCGGACATCTGTCTCATTACTTCTTCTGTACGATCGAGTGTCGCGCCATCGGGCAACTGCGCGATGCTTACGAGATATTGCTTGTCCTGCAAAGGCACAAACCCTTTGGGAACGAGATGGAACATAACGGCGCCGAAGACGATGAGGGAGCCGTAGGTAAACATCATGATGCCTTTATGCCGGATGGCGGCAATGACGCCTTTGGAATAACGCTCCGCCGAGCGGTGGAATACGCCGTTGAACCAGTGGAAGAAACCGCCGAACAGGCTTTCCATCCACAGGGTCAGGCGATCCTGCGGCTCATTATGGCCTTTGAGCAGGATGGCGGAAAGGGCGGGAGAAAGCGTCAGTGAATTGAAGGCTGAAATGACGGTGGAAATGGCGATGGTGAGCGCGAACTGGCGGTAAAACTGCCCGGTCAGCCCGCTTACGAAAGCGATCGGCACGAACACGGCAACGAGCGTCAGGGCGATGGCGATGATAGGCTCCGACACTTCCGACATGGCCTGGTAGGTCGCGTCCTTTGGGCTCAGGCCATTTTCGATATTACGCTCGACATTCTCCACCACCACGATCGCGTCATCCACTACGATGCCGATCGACAGCACCAGCCCGAAAAGCGATAGCGCGTTGATGGAAAAGCCGAAAAGGAACATCGGGGCGAACGTGCCGATAATGGAGATAGGCACGGCCAGCAGCGGTATGACGGACGCGCGCCAGGTCTGCAGGAACACGATGACTACGAGCACCACGAGCGCTATCGCTTCAAGCAAGGTATGGATCACCGCTTGTATGGAATCACGCACGAATATGGTCGGGTCGTAGACGATGGTATAATCAACGCCTGGCGGAAAATCCTTTTTTATCTCCGCCATCGCCGCGCGCACCTGATTGGATACGTTGATGGCGTTGGAGCCCGGTTCCTGGAAAATCGGAATGGCGACTGCGGGCCTGTTATCGAGCAGCGAGCGCAGACCGTATTCGGACGCCCCAAGTTCAATGCGACCGATGTCGCTGAGGCGCGTCACCGCGCCCTTTTTATCCGTTTTCACGATGATCTGGGCGAACTCATCCTCGCTGTGCAGCCTGCCTTGCGTATTGACAGAAAGCTGCAACTGCACTTCTTTCGCGTAAGGCGGGCCGCCAATGACACCGGCGGCGACATCCGTGTTCTGCTCGCGTATGGCAGCGACTACGTCCGATGTCGTGAGATTGCGCGCCGCCATTTTTTCCGGATTGAGCCAGATACGCATGGCGTAATCGCCGGAGCCGAATATACGTACATCCCCCACGCCGTTGATGCGCGCGAGCTTATCCTTGACGTTAAGCACGGCATAATTGCGCAGGTATAACATGTCGCGGCTTGAATCGGGCGAGGTAAGATGCACTACCATCGTAAGATCGGTGGAGCTTTTGACGGTGGTGACGCCGAACTGCCGCACTTCGTCCGGCAGGCGGGGCAGCGCCTGCGATACGCGGTTTTCCACAAGCTGCTGGGCTTTATCCGGATCAGTGCCGATCTTGAAGGTGATGGTCAGGCGCATGATGCCGTCGCTCGTGCCCTGTGAGAACATGTAGAGCATATTCTCGACGCCGTTTATCTGCTCCTCAAGCGGCGCTGCCACGGTCTCGGCGATAGCCTTGGGATTGGCGCCGGGATACTGCGCCTGCACCACGACCGATGGCGGCACGACTTCAGGATATTCGGAAATCGGCAGCCGGCCGGCCGACAGGAGCCCGGCAATAAAGATAAGCAGCGACAGCACGCTTGCGAAAATCGGCCTGTCTATGAAGAATTTGGAAATGTTCATGGATGCTCGCGCTATTTCTTCTCTTCTTCCGGTTCCATCGGGGCGGGCTGCGGCACAACCGGCGCTCCCGGGCGCACGCGCTGCAGGCCGGAAACAACAATGCTGTCGCCTTCCTGAAGCCCGCTGGTTATCACGCGCAGATCGTCTATGACCGGGCCCAGCATGACCTCCCTCGCTTCCGCCTTATTATCTGGGCCTATCACATAAACGAGCTTGCGGTTCTGGTCCGTAACGATGGCGCGTTCGCTGATGAGAATGGCGTTATGCTTTCCGGTTCCGCTTACCCTTACGCGCGCATAAAGGCCGGGTATGAGCGCTCCGGTTTTATTATCAAGGACGGCGCGCGCGCGTACCGTTCCCGACTTGGTGTCCAGCTCGTTATCGAATGTTTTGATATGCCCTTCGTATTTAAAATCGGTGTCGCCGGAAAGCGCGAGCTTCACGGGAATGGATGCCATTTTCGCCATGGCATCGCCGTTGGCATGCAGGTAGCGCACATAGTTCTGCTCGTCGACATCAAAGGAAGCGTAAATGGGATCAAGCGACACGATGGTGGTAAGCACCGGCGCGTCCCCACCGCCATTCACCAGGTTTCCGACGGTGATTTCCGCGCGGTTCACCCGGCCCGGCACCGGGGCGGCGATCTGCGTGTATCCCAGGTCAAGCTGGGCTTTCGTAAGCATAGCATTGGCATTGACCGCAGCGCTCCTTTTATTATCGTAATCCTGCCTGGATATGGCGTGCGAAGGCATAAGCTGCCTGGCGCGCTGCCACTCGGCATTGGCGTACGCCGCCGCCGCTTTTGCCGCCTGCAGCGTGGCCTCATAAGGCTTCGGATCGATGGTGAAGAGCGGCTCGCCTTTTTTGACCATCCGGCCTTCGGTGAAATGTATGCTGTCTATCGTGCCGGCGATGCGGGGGCGGATTTCGACGCGGTCAACCGCCTCAAGCCTGCCGGAGAATTCATCCCATTCGTTAATATCCTTTACGATGACCTTGGCGACGCCTACGGGCATAGCGCCCATATGCGACATTGATTCGCCTTTTAAGCTGCCGGTAAAATGCCAGGCGGCGTATAAAACGCCAACTATAAGAACAACAACAATTATTTTCTTCATATACCTTCTTGTATCATTACCAGCTTAACAAAAGCTTAACAAAACCTGAATTTACTGTGTATCAATGAAGTATTATAATAACAACAGGTAAACAAAGGATGCCCTATGTTAGAGATAAGGAATGCTTTTTTCCTGTTGCTTCTTGTTTTTGCGCTTTCCTTGCCCTTTAATGCGCACGCCTTGCAGAACAAATCTCTGCCCGTCAACTGGCGGCAGGACAGTATTGACTGGAGCCAGCTGCAGTCGCTGTTCAGCCAGAATCCGGGCTTCAACCAGTTCAGCATAAAATTTCCCAATGGCGTGATGTGGAATGTCAATCCTCTGCAGTTGCAGGGCATTTACAACGCTTACGTACAGCATGCGCAGGTGATTAACTTAAGGGGCGGCGCGCCGGAGCTCACCTTTTCTTCGCTTAAATCCGGACATGGCAAAAAGAACGGTGTCACCACCATTCCCATCAATAACGTCATGAATAATATGGAAGCGGCGAAGCAGGATATGCTTAACCAGCTGGACTACCAGAAATACCGCCTCGCGAGCTATCTTCCCGACTGGCTGAAGAAGATTATCGTCATAACCTGCAATGGGTTTGAGAGGCTATGGGATTTTTTGATGGAAAAGATTTAAATCAGCGATTGCAGCGGCCTTTCCGGGCGGGCGCCGAACTGCTGGATGATTTCGGATGCGCAGCGGGTCGCGAGTTCGCCGCACCGTTTCAAATCCCATCCTTGCGTATATCCGAACAGGAAGCCGGAGGCGTATAAGTCGCCTGCCCCTGTGCTGTCTATGACCTCTAGGTTTTTTCCGGGTTCGATTTCGATGGTTTCGGTCTTGGTCACGATCACCGAGCCTTTTTCGCTCCGCGTCAGCAATACGATAGGGCACTTGCCGCGTATGGCCGCGCGCGCGCCTTCAAAGTCGTCCACCTGCATGAGCGCTTTGAGCTCCTGCTCATTGGCGAAAAGAACATCAATATGCGAGGTGATAAGCTCCATGAATTCATCGCGGTGGCGTTCCACGCAGAACACGTCGGAGATGGAAAACGCAACCTTGCGGTTTTTCATTTTCGCAACGTGGACGGCCTTGCGTATGGCGCCTTTGGCGTTGGGCGTATCCCACAGGTATCCTTCAATATAAGTGAGCTTCGAATGGGCGATGAGCGCATCATTGATATCAGCTTCAGAAAGCTCCGCGCATGCGCCGATATAGGTGTTCATGGTGCGCTGCGCGTCCGGCGTCACGAAGATATAGCAGCGGGCGGTGGCCTTTCCGGCCGCTTCCGCCGGGGTATCAAAATGCACGCCGATGGTGCGCATATCATAGCGGAAGGACTCACCGGGCGCGTCCTGCTTCACCTTGCCGATGAAGGCGGGCATGCCGCCGAGCGATGCGATTCCCGCCATCGTGTTGGCAACCGATCCGCCCGAGCATTCCTTGGCGCGATCGTCCATGAATTTGTAGAGATATTCGGCGCGTTCCTCGTCGATCATGGTCATCCTGCCCTTGGCAAGCTGATGTTCTTTGATGAAGGCTTCGTCGGTAGGCGCAAGTATGTCCACGATGGCGTTTCCGATGCCGCAGACGTCATAAATAGTTGTTTGCATGAGGGGATGTTCAGTGGTTAATATTCAGAGAATTAGTAGCAGGGAAATTATGAATAACAAGCCGAAACAACCGCAATATTGGGAAACGGCAAAGAAAATTCTTTCGCAAAAGGACAGGAAGCTTGCGGACGTCATCGCACAGTATAAGGGCGAGGCGTTGATGAGCCGGGGCAGCGCGTTTTTTTCGCTGGCGCGTGCGATAGTTGGCCAGCAGATTTCGGTGAAAGCGGCGGAAAGCGTATGGCAAAAGCTTGAAGCGGGCATCGGCAGGGTGCTGCCGCCTGACGTGCTTGCGGCAAGCGAGGAGCAGTTACGCGCATGCGGGCTTTCACGTCAGAAAGCGATCTATCTCAAGGAGCTTTCAATGTTTTTTACCCATAACCCGGATAGCAAATGGCACTTGAAGAATGACGAAGAAGTGATTGAAACGCTGGTATCGATAAAAGGCATCGGGAAATGGTCGGCGGAAATGTTCCTGATTTTCCACCTCATGCGCCCGGACGTTTTTCCCATCGCCGATCTGGGGCTGCAGAAGGCGATAGAACGCAGGTATGGCAATGGCAAAAAGATGACCGTCCCTGCGATGAAGAGGCTTGCCGAGAAATGGAAACCCTACCGCACGGTTGCCACCTGGTATCTGTGGCGCAGCCTTGATCCGGTTCCGGTGGAGTATTGATTCATTATGGGGGCACGCTGCCCCCATCTGCGCTTTGCGCAGATTCTCCCGCGAGGTCGTCGCGAAAAACTCCTCCGCGTATCCACGCGACTTCCTGCTGTACCTACTTCAGCCCCAATGCCTTAATCGCTTCATCTTCAATAATGCGATTGCCATTTTCGGGGCTTACCAGACGTACTGATCCGTCTACCTTATCGGTGCTGGTAATGCCTGCAAGTTTTGTGATGCCATCCAGATCGCTGTAATCCCAGACTTGCCAGCCCATGCCGTTTTCCTCCAGCGTTTGGCGTACGTCCGTGAGCCAGCGGTAACGCGACTGTGGATCGATATGATTACGCAATACACCGAACTCACTGCAAATGACCTTCGCATGATGAACATACGCCCATTCTTTCACTCTCTGCAGGCGGCTTGCTATATGGGCTTTGTCCCATCCTGCTTTCTCATATTCCAGCAACTCATCCTGCGCTTGCTTGGGATTGGGCGCAGTTTCCGCATAAAAATCCGCATTGTGATCGACCATCGCCGACGGGTAAGGCACATCATGGAAATAACGCAGCATTTTCTTCTCGAACCCTTTATGCACGCCCTGGTGAGTGATCATGTAAGGCTCGTAGAAATGAAACGCATAGATAATTTTCTCACCCTGTAGCGTCGCCAGCTTCTGCAATCCCGACAGGGAAGAACCATCCGGCGCGCCGATAATGATAAAGCGTTCCGGATCCGTCTCCCTTACGCGTTCTGCCGTTTCCCGCACAAGCGCGTTATAATTCTCTTCGTGGTGATAATATTGCGGCTCGTTGAGCAGCTCGAACACCAGCCTGCCCGCAGGATAATTTTTGTAATGCTTTGCGGTATTAACCCAGAGCGTGATGAATCGCTGCCTTGCTTCCTTATCATTCTCCATATCCCGCATGTAAGGTTCGCGCGGGTGCAGATCGAGCACCACGTTCAGATTATGTGCAAATGCAAACGCGATAGCTTTATCGACGGCGGAAAAATCGCCCGCAAGCAATTCCGGTTTTACCGGCAGGCGGACATTGTCAAACCCTGCCGCCTTTATCTGTCTGAAATCCCGCTCATAGAGAGGCTGGCGTTCGGCATTGGCCAGCCAGTTGGAAAGGTTGATGCCTCGTTTCAGAACCGGATAGCTATCAATCGCCGCGCCGCCCTGCGGCTGTTTGCACAGGCTGTATTTCTGGCCACGGGAGCACCCCATGACCGCGCAATTAGGCGATTTACGCAATGCCTGATCCTGCTGGATAACTGCCTGCAAAGCGGCTTCATTTTTCACGCATTCTACCGACAAACCGGAGTCGTCTATTCCACCGCAGCAACCGCATCCGCAAGCTACGTAATCTTTGACGGAATTCTCAGAAAGCGCGATACCCTGAAAGGGGGGCAGGGTAAGGAGGAACACAATCAGTACCGCTGCCCGCATATGTTTCCCTCTCTAACTCCAGAACTCTTTTACCTTGCTGAAAAATCCTTCCGATGCCGGGCTGGTGTGATCGCCGGATTTCTCGAACTCCCTGAGCAGATCTTTCTGTTTCTTGCTCAGGTTCACAGGCGTTTCCACACTGACTTCGATGTACATGTCGCCGCGCCCGCCGCGCATGGAGGACATGCCCTTGCCCTTGAGGCGGAAATGATGTCCCGTCTGCGTGCCTTCAGGAATGGTGACCTTCACCTTGGTGCCGTCGATGACTGGCGCTTCGATGCTGCCACCCAGCGCTGCGGTCGCTAAAGGGATGGGAATTTTGCACAGCAGGTTGTTGCCGTCGCGGTGGAAGAACGGATGCTGCTTGATGGAAAGGAAGATATATAAATCCCCGGCCTCGCCGCCGCGCAGCCCGATCTCGCCTTCATTGGCGAGCCGGATGCGCGTGCCTTCCTCGACGCCTGCCGGTATATTGACGAGCAGCGATTTCTCCTTGCGCACGCGCCCGGATCCCGCGCATTTGCGGCAGGGGTCCTTGATGATTTTGCCTGCGCCCTGACAGGAGCTGCAGGTGCGTTCGATGGTGAAGAATCCCTGGCTTGCGCGCACGCGCCCGGCGCCGTTGCAGGTGGGGCAGGTGATAGGCTTGCTTCCGGCTTCCGCCCCGCTGCCGTGGCAGGAATCGCAGGAAACCGAAGTGGTGATCTTAATGTTTTCTTGCCTGCCGCGGAACGCGTCTTCGAGCGAAATGGAAAGATTATAACGCAGATCCGAACCACGCGACTGGCTGTTTACGCCTCCGCCGGAAGCGCGTGCGCCCATACCGCCGAAGAAATCCTCAAAGATATCCGAAAAACTCGAAGAGAAATCAAAACCTGAGGTGTCAAAGCTCCCTCTTCCATACCCGCCGCCGCGCCCTCCTTCAAACGCCTGATGCCCGAATCGGTCATAGGCCGCGCGTTTCTGTTCGTCCTTCAGGACGTCATATGCCTCGTTCAGTTCCTTGAATTTATGCTCCGCCTGTTTGTCGCCGGAATTTTTATCAGGATGATATTGCATCGCCAGCTTGCGATAGGCTTTTTTCAAATCATCCGTGCTGGCATTCTTCGTAACACCGAGTACTTCGTAATAATCGCGCTTCTTACTCATAGCGTATGGGATTGGAGGTTGAGAAAATGAGTTTCCAGTAATCTAGAGAGCAGCCAATGTACCAGATTTCTGGCCACTGGCCACTCTAATTAACTAGCCGCTCTTCTTTTTATTCTCGTCAATTTCCTCAAACTCGGCATCAACTACTCCGGCATCGTTTGCTGCACCGCCAGCGGCGGTGCCACCCGTACTCTCGCTGCCTGAGCCGCTGCCAGCTTCACCTGTTGCTCCTTCTGCAGCCTGCTGCGCCTTGTAGAGCGCTTCGCCAAGCTTCATGGAAGATTCGGCAAGGGCCTGCGTCTTGCTGGCGATTTCGTCGGTGTCGCCCGTTTCGACGCTCTTCTTGAGGCTTTCGAGATCGTTCCCGATTTTCTCCTTGTCTGAAGCGGGGATCTTGTCGCCGTATTCCTTCAGGTTCTTCTCAACCGAGTGAATCAGGCTTTCGGCATGGTTCTTCGCTTCGACCTGGGCGCGGCGCTTCTTATCCTCTTCCGCGTGCGCTTCGGCGTCCTCGACCATCTTCTTGATGTCCTCGTCGGACAGGCCGCTCGATGCCTGGATGCGGATCTGCTGTTCCTTGCCGGTTGCCTTGTCCTTGGCGGATACGTTCACGATGCCGTTGGCGTCGATGTCGAACGTTACCTCGATCTGCGGCAGCCCGCGCGGCGCAGGCGGGATGCCTACGAGATCGAACTGGCCAAGCAGCTTATTATCGGCAGCCATTTCACGCTCACCCTGCGATACTCGGATCGTAACCGCCGTCTGGTTGTCGTCCGCCGTCGAGAACACCTGGCTTTTCTTAGTGGGAATAGTGGTATTGCGGTCGATGATGCGCGTAAACACGCCGCCCATCGTTTCAATGCCGAGCGAGAGCGGGGTGACGTCAAGCAGCAATACGTCCTTGACTTCGCCTTTGAGCACGCCCGCCTGAATCGCAGCACCCACCGCTACCACTTCGTCCGGGTTCACGCCCTTATGCGGGTCGCGACCGAACAGCGTTTTTACGGTTTCGTAAACCTTGGGCATGCGGGTCATGCCGCCAACCAGTATCACTTCGTCGATATCGGACGTGGAAAGCCCTGCGTCCTTGAGCGCGGCCTTGCACGGGGCTACGGTTTTCTCAATCAAATCCTCGACCAGCAGTTCAAATTTCGCGCGGGTGAGCTTGATGTTAAGGTGCTTCGGCCCAGACGCGTCCGCCGTGATGAACGGCAGGTTGACTTCGGTCTGCATGACGGAGGACAACTCGATCTTGGCTTTTTCCGCCGCTTCCTTGAGACGCTGAAGCGCAAGCTTGTCGTTACGCAGGTCGATGCCCGATTCCTTCTTGAATTCGGTGGCAAGGTAATCCAAGATGCGCATGTCGAAATCTTCGCCGCCCAGAAAGGTGTCGCCATTGGTGGCCTTCACCTCGAAC
>CAYVTI010000058.1:0-11011 GCA_964454545.1 uncultured Rickettsiales bacterium | reverse complement strand
TACGCGTGGAATTGCGCCCCCGCCGCCCGTTTCAGGGCTGGCGGTATCTTGAGGCGAAAGATACGCCTCCGGATATCGTGCAGGGAAAGAACGGGCAGGACATGCCGGACGGCATGCGCCGCGAACTGGCGGAGATTGGGTTGATTTAACCATAATTCACGTTTTAAATACCCCATTAGCCATTTAAAATGGGGCGCTATTTACATATTATATTCCTTGATTTCTGTTAAGAAATGGTTTTTTAGTTTTCTCTCGTTTTGGTGATTATATATTGACGGAATCTATCCGGAGAAAACCTTCCCCGCCCTTCAGGGGGAGGAATGAAGAACGGCCTCAGGTTCGTCAAATAGTAATCCTCCATTTTTTAACTGAAAGTCTTGCCATGAAGCATGTCATTGCCTTTATTCTTCTCGCGCTCCTGCCTGTTTCCGCGCAGGCTGATTACCATCCTGATTATACATGGACGGGGTTATATGTGGGAGGCGACGCCGGGGTGCTGTGGAATAGCGGGCGTCTCAAAGACGGCACGGACTGGCCTTCCGATAGCGCGGGGTTTTTAGGCGGCGGGCGCGCCGGGTATAATCTCCAGATCGGCCAGTTTGTGATAGGCGTGGAAGGGGAAGCCAACATCGCCGCCATCGATAATGGAAAACAATGCGCTTTGAATACCCATTGCGATATCAAACAGGATACGCTTGGTTCTGCCCGCCTGCGCTTAGGGCTGGTGCCGGAAATACGTTCGCTCGTCTACCTGCAGGGCGGCGTCGCGTTCTCGGATTACCGCTTCAGCGTAACAAGACCTGGCTCGTCCAGTTCCGGAACCGGCGCGGCGATGGGCGAGACCGTCGGCATCGGCCTTGACTATGCCTTCTCGGATCACTGGTCCTACGGCGCGGAATTCAGCTATTATGATTTCAATAAAAAACTCGGCACTGGCACCGGCACGCTCGATTCCTTTTCCGATGAAGTCCTGGTAGCGCGCCTCGGCTACAAGTTTTAGAAATTTCCCGTGAGTTTGCATTGTAACTCTGCGCCTGCGATCATATGATAGCACCCGAACAGGGAGAGGTTTCTTGAACCGCATCGTATCCATACTTCCCAAAGGCGAGGGATTTTCGCCGCAGGCGTTCGGGGCGGTCGCGCTGTGCGTGCGCGATTTCACTTTCTACAGCCGGTACCGTGCGGAAACCACCGTGGTGGGCACTGTAGCGGGGACGGGCTTCGACGGCATACGCTACGTAGCGCTGCCGCATGTCAGGTGGTATGAGAACCGCACGCGCAGCTATGCGCGCCAGTGCGCCGCCGTCATCGCGTGGGAAAAGGCGGCGCTGGTGGAAATCCATAACCGTCCCAACCTGCTGCGTCTCATCGCGCCGAAGGTGCAATGCAAATTCGCACTGCATTTCCATAACGACCCCCAGGAAATAGATTACACCCGCACTCCCCGCGAACGCGCCAGGATGCTTGAGCAGGCAGACGCAGTGTATTGCGTAAGCGCATATATCCGCGATCGTTATGCGGAAGGGCTGGATGCGAAATGGCATGATAAACTGCATGTCATCCATAACGGCATAGAAATCCCCGGTTCTGTGCCTGAAAAAGAAAATACCGTGCTGTTCGTCGGCCGGATGACCGAGGGCAAGGGGGCGATGCTCTTCGCGGAAGCCCTGCGCATCGCCATGCCGCAACTTCCGTCCTGGCGGGCGGTGCTGATTGGCAGCAGGCGGCATTCGGTCGCGGAAAAACTTACGCCGCATGAAAAGCAGATCGCGGAAATCCTCCAGCCGCTGGGGCCGCAGGTGCAGATGCCCGGCTTCCTTTCGCATATAGAAACGTTAAGCCATTTTGCCACATCGGCCATAGCCGTCGTGCCTTCCCTATGGCAGGAACCTTTCGGGCGCACCGCGATCGAGGCGATGGCGTATGGCTGCGCCCTGATAAGCTCCGGTCGGGGGGGGTTGCGCGAAGTAACCGCCGATGCTGCCATTACCCTGAATGATCTTACGGCGGAAAAGCTGGCGGCCGCCATACTTCTGCTGGCCAGGGACAAAAACGAGCGCGTCCGGCTGCAATCGCTTGCCCGTACCCGCGCAGCATATTTTTCTATTGCCGATAAGACCCGTTTGCTGGATAAAGCAAGGGATATTATTTTGACCGGAAAGCATAAAAATGCAGCATAAGCATCTGCGAACCGCCGCTTCATGGCTTACTGTTTTATTCCCGTTTTTCATGGTGCTGGGCAGCGCCGCCGCTGACATCGCCATGTCCAGCATCGCGGTTTTGTTTCTTATCCATTCCTACGTGGCAAAAGACTGGGCATGGGCAAAAGAAACATGGGTGCGCTGCCTTCTCCTGATATGGCTTTATATGCTCCTTCGCGGCGCGGTAGCCGATTACAAGCTCTATACCAAAGACGATCCGGCGTTCGCCGCCAATCCTTTCGAGGCTCTGCGGCGCAGCCTGCCTTTCGTGCGTTATTTTGTCTTTGCCGCCGCGCTTGCCCGCTGGACGCTCACGGATGATATCAACCGCCGGAGATTCTTCAACGCGCTGACGATCGCGGTCGTGTTTCTTGCCGCCGACTGCCTGCTGCAATGGTGCACAGGCAAGGATATTGCGGGGCGCATGATCACGCAGAGCGAAGGGCGCGTGCGCCTGACCGGCCCCTTCCGCAACCCGATGCCCGGCATATTATTGGCATGGCTCTATTTTCTGGTGTGCATGCCTCTCCTGATAAATGAAAACGGCGCCCTCGAAAGTAACGGCGTGCTGCTTAAAGGGGTAATCCTGACCTTGTTTATCTGGGTCATGATTGCGATGACCGGCGAACGCATGGCCTTGCTGCTGGTGTTTGCCGGGTGGCTTCTTGCGGTCTTATTGCTTCCCGGCATGAGGCGCGGCCTTCTGATGGTTTTCGCAGGCGGGATCGTGATAATCGGCATTATCGCCCTTGCCAGTCCCAAAGTGGTGGGACATCAGATGCAGGCCACAACCAAAACGATCGAACATTTGCAGGAAAGCCCTTACGGCGTGCTTTTGCGCACCGACCTGAAGCTGGCGATGCAGAATCCTGTGTTTGGGATAGGCGCTAATTACTTCCGCATCGACTGTCCGAAACTCTATCCGGGATATAGCGAGCAGATGCTCAAGCCTGTCTGCAATATCCATCCGCACAATATCTATATGGAGTGGCTTATTGAGAGCGGCATTGTCGGATTCGGGCTATTTATCGCGTTTCTTGCCATCATAATCCGGCAATGCATTCGCGCATGGCCGGTTGCGCGCACGAACCCTTATTTCATCGGTGCCGTTATCACTTTCGTTCAGCGTATCTGGCCGTTCGCTACCACGACTACATTCTTTTCCCCCTGGGGCGCGCCGCCTTTCTGGCTGGTGATAAGCCTGCTGCTGGTCTATACCGCGCAGGCGGAGGAAGCTTTGCCTAAAAGGCTCTCATAAAAAGCCAGATATTGCTCAACCACTTTGGTTTCGGTGTAATGTTCCTGGTATTCAAGCCATGCCCTGTCCACAATCTTCCTGGACAATTCCGGCTGGGCAATCAGGCGGTTAATCGCCTCTGTTAGAGCAGAGACGTCATCAATAGGCACAAGGAGACCGTTCTCGCCGTTTCTGATAAGCGCGGCCGGTCCTTTGGCGGCGGCGGCAATAATAGGGCGGTGGTAGGCCCAGGCTTCTATCATGACTGTGCCGAAAGGTTCTTCGCGGGACGGCATGACGCACATATCGCAGCTTGCGAACAGGGCGGCGCGGTCATTGCGCCAGCCGAGAAAACGCACGCGCGGCGACAAGCCAAGCGCGCGCGTCTGGGCTTCCAGTTCTTTCCGTAGCGGGCCTTCCCCCGCCAGCCAGAGATAAGCGCCGGGAATTTCAGCCATCGCCTTCAGGAGGACATCAAAGCCTTTTACCGGGTGCAGTCGCCCGAGCGCCATAATCAGCGGCACGTCCTCCGGCGTGTCAAACTCCGCGCGGGGAATGGGCGGCATAGGCGCATTGAACGACAGGGTCGGCAAATAATGAGAACGATCTTTCGGCCAGCCGCTTGTAATCACGTGATTTACAAGATCGCGTGTCACGCCGACCAACTCATGGCATTTGCGAAAATACTTTATGTCGTAATAACCGCCCAGCCAGCCTATATGAACGAATGACCCGGACGGGCATAATTCAGTGGCGCGGCCCATCCATGTCTGCACGATATGCGGTCGGAATTCCTCAATCTGCTTGCGTAGTTCCACCCGCGTTGTTCTGTCGAGCCAGCGTTGAAACGGCAGCTCTTTCACAAATAACCCTTCCGAGCGGAGTTTCTCCGCACGATCCGGATGATGGCGTATGATTGCGCGTTGCTCAAGGCCTGCGCGATGGAGCGCCCCGACCAGATCAACGAAGAAGGTTTCCGCCCCGCCTGCTTTCGCGCCCGCCATAACTTGTAATACACGCATCAATAGGTCTCCTGTAATATCATCTTAAGCGGGTGGCTACGGTAAGAACGTCACCTATCGATCCATTGGAGGCAATGCCTATGATATGGCGGCTGTGCCAAAGGGAATAAAAGAGCAGACTCCAGGCAGCCTGTGAATGCTTCACGGGATCAGCGAACACCTTTCGCACCAGATCTTCGATGGACATTTCGGCGATGCCGGGCTGGGAGAGCACGAGCGGCGTTATTTTCTCCTTATGGAAATCAATCCATTCCCCAACCGGCGGATTAAAGCCTTTCTTTTTGGTCCATGCCTCCGCAACCGGCATGTTGTTGGACAGCCAGTCGCGCAGGAGCCATTTCCCGAATTTCCCTCTCACTTTCATATCGTCCGGCAGGGAAAAGGCAAACCCGGCTACTTTCTCGTCCAGAAATGGCACGCGGCCTTCGACGCCGTGTATCATCAGGCACCGGTCAAGCTTCACGAGCAGATCGTTTGGCAGCCACTCCGCGCAATCAATGGCCTGCAGTTTCTGCATGTGCGACCAGCGATTGCCGGTTTCCCTTTCTTCCGCATGGTTTAACCCGTCACGCCAGTGATTAAAAATATCATTTCCGCCTGCCGTCTTGCCGAATACGCCGCGTGTCCTGGATTTGCGGCGCAGCAATCGCCATAACCAGCTGGTACGGCGATAACGGCTATATCCGCCAAACACTTCATCCGCTCCCTCGCCGCTAAGCACCACCTTTAGGTTATGGCTTCTGGCCGCGCTTCCAAGCATGAACGTAGGCAGGACGGCGGCATCGGCGGTGGGATCATCGATGGCTTCCACCAGCCTCGGCGCCCGGTTCCAGAAATCATGCCTGGTTATTTCTACCATATGATGCTCGGCGCCAACGGACATAGCCAGCCGTTTCGCCGCCGCGCTCTCATCGGCGGCCTTGCTGTCTGGGAACGAAGCCGTCAAGGCTATCACGGGAGTCGAGGAAATGCGTGACATCAGCGTGGCGAGCACAGATGAATCTATGCCGCCGGATAGAAACAGGCCATAGGGAACATCCGAGCGCACATGGAGCGTAACGCTTTCAGTCAGAACTTCGTCAAGCCGCTTTGCCGCGTCCTGATAACTGATTTTAGGCGCATTGAAATCGGGCAGGGTGCGGCGATAACGCCGTTCAACGATTTTTCCATCCGCTATCACCAGGGTTTCTCCGGGCAATACACGGCGGATTCCTGAAAATATCGTATCTTCACCGGTAGTGAATTTAAGCTGGAGCAGTTCGGCGCGTTTTCCGGCGGTTATTTGACAATCATCCAGCAAATCCGCGGCTATCAGAGCCTGGGGCTCGGAAGCGAATGCGAAATGCGTACGGGTTGCAACATAATAGAGCTGCTTGATGCCAAAAGGATCGCGGGACAGGATGAGCCGCCTGGTTTTTTTGTCGTAAAGGGCAATGGCGTACATCCCGCGCAGGTGATCAACGAAATCAAGCCCTTTACGGCGGTACAGATGCAGCGGCGATTCATTATCGGATTGGGATATGTAGGGTGCGTCGGCAAGCAGGCGGCGGATTTCCAGATCATTATAAATTTCGCCGTTGGCAATAAGCACGGCTCCCTGCGGATCTTCAAACGGCTGGTCACCGGTTTCCAGGTCAATAATGGCAAGGCGTGTATGTACTAAACCGATAGCATCATTTACGTAACGGCCATTTCCGTCTGGCCCGCGATGCGCAAGGGCAGTTGCAAGCTTATCCAGAACAGCCGCCTCCAGTAAGTGGCCATTGCGCATTATTATTCCGGCGATTCCACACATAATCTTTGTTCCGTGCAGTGCCCAGGCCACATATTGAAATGGTCGACTCAATTCCCTCAGGCGGTAGCGTTACCCATACAGGTGAGAGTGTAATCTTGGCAACTGAAAAAGCATGCGCCATTGTGTCTCATCCGGTTTTGTATTACTCTTATTTCGGATTTTGTATTGAGATTTGCACCCGCTTAAAGAATTGCTCCGGCGCCGCTGCCATGAATCTGGAGCATTTATGTCAGTCCGCCTTCGCTAAAGCTCCGGCGGATGCGAGCTTTTCTAAGCTCGCTGCGCTCGTTAATAAAAGCCAATTGGTGGAGGGGGAAGGATTTGAACCTTCGAACTCCTAAGAGGGCAGATTTACAGTCTGCTGCCATTAACCACTCGGCCACCCCTCCACAAGAATAAGGTCGTTTTGTATAATATATACTATATAAAAAACAATCATTATATTACCTTAAGGGGGGGTTAGGGGATATTAAGTCCGTCATTGTGAGCCTCCGCAAGAGGCGCGGCAATCCAGAAAATGGGCAGGATTGCTTCGCTGGCTGCGCCCCTCGCAATGGCACAAGGAAAGAATTGTATATGCGCGCTATCGCACTCGAAAACGGACAATATTATTTTCGTGAATACGGCAGGCCGCAGATAAGCGCGGACAACGTTCTCATCAAAGTTGCCTGTGCGGGTGTCAACCGAGCCGATCTATTCCAGAAACAGGGACGGTATCCGTTGCCGGAGGGCAACCCGCCTGTCCCGGGACTGGAAGTATCGGGAGAAATCGCGGCCATCGGGGACGATGTGCAAGGCCTCAAGCCGGGCGACAGGGTATGCGCCCTGATGAGCGAAGGGGCGTATGCGGAATATGCCGCCGTCCCGGCTTCGCTCGTATTGCCGGTGCCGGAATCGCTTACGCTCGAACAGGCAGCGGCATTGCCTGAAGCCTGCTTTACCATGTGGATAAGTCTCGTCTGGCAGGGCAAGCTCAAGGAAGGCGAAACGGTGCTCATCCATGGCGGCGCAAGCGGCATAGGCACCATCGCCATTCAGATGGCGCGCGTGCTCGGGGCGAAGAGGGTATTCGCCACCGCCGGGTCACCGGAAAAATGCGATGCCTGCAGGGAAGCGGGGGCGGAAGCGGCCATTAATTATAACGAGAAAGATTATGTAGAGGCCATACAGAAGCTTACCGATGGCAGGGGGGTGGATGTCATCCTCGACATGGTGGTCGGCGATTACTTCGGCCGTAATCTCGAATGCCTGGCGCATGGCGGCAGGATGAGCATCATCGCATTCCTTAAGGGGCCAAAAATCACCGCCAATATCTCACCCATCCTGCTTAAGCACCTGTCCGTCATGGGTTCGACGCTGCGCTCAAGGCCGCTGCCCGAGAAAGCGAAACTTGCCTCGGAGTTGCGATCCCTGCTTTGGGAACATGTCGGGGCGGGGCGCATTAAACCATTCATTTACAAAGTATTCCCGCTTGAAGAAGCCGAAAAAGCGCTGGCCAGCATGGAACAGGGCTTGAACATTGGTAAAATCATCATTAAGATGACCGCGTAATTTGGTTGCAATTCCCCCTGCTTGGTACTATTGGATGAACCCCGCGCTTCACACAGGTGGCCAGACGGGGAGGCAGCCGGGAAAATAAGAACAAACAGGAATAAAGGTTTTAGGGATATGGCTTTACCATTAATGCCGAAGGCGACCGCAGTATGGCTGGTCGAAAACACGAAGCTCACTTTTGAACAGATCGGTGATTTCTGCGGCATGCACCCGCTCGAAGTGCAGGGAATCGCGGACGGCGAAGAGGCGGTCGGCATCAAGGGGCATAACCCGATAAGCTCCGGCCAACTCACCGCGGAAGATATCCTGCATTGCGAGAACAATCCGGAGCTCAAGCTGATGCTGTCGCCGGAAACCGAGAAATTCATTCTTTCCAAGAAGAAGACCAAGGGCGGACGTTACACGCCGGTTGCGCGCAGGCAGGACAAGCCGGATGCGGTCGCATGGTTCCTCAAGTTCCACTCGGAAGTGCCGGACGCGCAGATAGTGAAGCTCATCGGCACCACGAAGAATACGATCAACGCGGTGCGAAACCGCACCCACTGGAACAGCGCCAACATCAAGCCGAAGGACCCGGTGCTGCTCGGGCTTTGCACCCAGACCCGCCTGGATGAGGCAGTGGCGAAGTTCTCAAAAAACAAGCCGGACGGGCATGACGAAGTAAGAGCCAGTTAGAGCTAGCCTGTGTGGGCGTATTTCACTGCTCCGCTCTTTACCATCCTGTTCCTGGGTTTTGCAAGCGGCCTGCCGCTTGCCCTGACCGGCGCAACTCTAAGCGCGAGGCTTGCCGAAGCGAAAGTTGACATACAGACGATTGGCCTCTTTGCTTCGGTTGCCACTCCCTATACGCTAAAGTTCCTCTGGTCGCCCATTATGGACGCGTTGCCGTTTCCGCTGTTCTCCCGGCTGTTCGGGCGCAGGCGCGGCTGGATATTGGCAACGCAGATAGGGCTTATGGCCGCATTGGCGCTGCTTGGCGCTGCGCGTCCGGAACAGAATGCCTGCCTGACCGCCGCTGTTGCCATGCTGGTCGCGTTCCTCTCGGCCAGCCAGGATATCGTCATCGACGCCTACCGCGTGGAAATACTGAGCCCTCAGGAGCAGGGCAAGGGCGCGGCGATGGTGCAGCTGGGTTACCGGATCGGGATGATCGCATCCTCCGCAGGCGCGCTTTACCTTGCCACGTATCTCGGCTGGCAGGCCACCTATTACATCATGGCCGGCATCATGCTAGTCGGCGTTGCAGCTGTTTTGCTGGCGCGGGAGCCGGATTCTTTATTGGAAGGGGCTGAGCAATTTATTGTAGGGTGCGCGCTGCCCCCCGTTTCGCTCCGCGAAACTTCCCATGCGGTACCGTCGGCTACGCCTCCTCCGCGTGCCCATGCATCTGTCTTGCAACCTGCAATCTGCAACCTGCAACTTTCTTTGCGTGAATCCGTCATCCATCCTTTCACGGATTTCATGAAGCACCACTACTGGTGGCTTATCCTCATATTCATCCTTGTCTACAAACTGGCGGACGCCTTCATCGGCATCGTCACCAATCCGTTCCTTCTCGGCATCGGCTTCACCAAGACCGATATCGCGAACATCGTGAAGATATACGGGACGGTCGCGACGCTCATCGGCATCTTTGCCGGAGGCGCGCTGGTGGCGCGTTACGGCGCAGTGCGCATCCTGTTCGTGGCCGGATTCCTGCATGCCATGACCAACCTGATGTACGTGCTGCAGGTACAGGTCGGGGCGGACAGCATAGTGCTCGCGGCGAGCGTGGCGCTTGAGAATATTAGCGGCGGCATCAGTTCGGCGGCATTCGTCGCCTTCTTAAGCGGCCTGTGCAACCGTCACTACACCGCCACGCAATACGCGCTGCTCAGCTCGCTCGCCGCATTCGGACGCACATGGCTTGCGACGCCTGCGGGATATGTGGCGAAATATCTCGGCTGGGGAGGGTTCTTTGCCTTCTCGGCGCTGCTTGCATTACCGGGACTTGCAGTGCTATGGTGGCTCAACAGAAGGATAAACGGGAATGACATCGGCGATCTCAATCAGGAACCTGAGGAAAACCTACAGGGAAGGCAAGGCGAAAGAGCATAAGGAAGCCTTGAAGGGCGTAAACCTTGAGATAGAAAGCGGCTCTTTCTTCGGCCTCCTTGGCCCCAACGGGGCGGGAAAATCGACCCTCATCAACATCATGGCCGGACTTACGATCAAAACCAGCGGCATGGTGGAAATCTGCGGATATGACATCGAGAAGGACATGCGCAAGGCGCGCCGATCCATTGGCGTCGTGCCGCAGGAACTGGTGCTGGATACCTTCTTCACGGTGCGCGAGGCGCTTGAGATTACCGCGGGCTATTACGGCGTGCCGAAGCGCGCGCGGCGCACGTCCGAAATCATAGAGGCAATGGGGCTTGCGGATAAGGCGGACGTCCATGCCCGCCGTCTTTCTGGCGGCATGCGCAGGCGCTTGCTTATCGCCAAGGCGCTGGTGCACAGCCCGGCTGTGCTGATACTTGACGAGCCTACCGCTGGGGTGGATGTGGAGCTGCGCACCCAGCTCTGGGAGTATGTGAAGACGCTCAACCGCCAGGGCACGACCATCCTGCTGACCACCCACTACCTTGAGGAAGCCGAAGAACTGTGCGGTGAAATCGCCATCATCAATAACGGCGAAGTCATCGCCTGCGATAAAAAGCGCAATCTCATGAGCAAGTTCGACAGCAAGCAGCTTACGCTGAAGCTTACCAAACCGATACAATCCGTCCCCCAGGAGCTTGCGTCACTCGGCGCGATGATTACCGAGGAAGGCGACCTGATGCTGCGCTACCGCCCGAGCGAGGCCAACATCGAGGAAATACTGGGGAAGATTCGTTCATCCGGTCTCGCGATACATGATCTGGCAACGACTGAAGCCGACCTGCAGGACGTGTTCCGCCATCTGACGCGCAAGGCGGCTTGACCGCAGTATCCACAGTGCACATGATGGGCGGATTCCTGTTTTCGCAGGCATGACAGAAACCGGATGCTTCGTCGCTAAATCTCCTCGCAGTGACAAGCAAATTCTATTGCTTTTTCCTTGTTTTCCACTATCACCACTAACCACTGATCACTAATCACCGGGCTTTATGGGATTTAACTGCGGTATCGTCGGGTTGCCGAATGTCGGTAAATCCACATTGTTCAATGCGCTTCTTTCCAC
>CAYVTI010000057.1:0-11132 GCA_964454545.1 uncultured Rickettsiales bacterium | reverse complement strand
TCCTATACTACATCACTTTCTACTTGCATACGAAGGTAGGTCCATACATGACAATGAAGTCGCTACTTCCCTTTCCTGAATTCCTTCGCCCAGTCCGCCTTCTGCTCCTGCCTGCCGCGCGCGATGGCAAGCGAGTCATCCTTTACGTCTTCGGTAATCACCGATCCGGCAGCGACGATAGCCCCGTTCCCTATCTTAACCGGAGCCACGAGCGCGGTGTTGGATCCGATAAAAGCGCCCGCGCCGATTTCGGTTCTGTATTTATCAAAGCCGTCGTAATTGCAGGTAATGGTACCCGCGCCGATATTGGTTTTTTCACCGACATGGGCATCGCCGATATAGGAAAGATGGTTCACCTTGGCGCCTTTTTCCAGCGTGGTTTTCTTGAGCTCGACAAAATTGCCGACATGCGCGGATTCGCCGATATCAGAGCCCGGCCTGATGCGCGCAAACGGCCCGATGATGGCGTTCTCATGTATCTTTGCGCCGTCGATATGGCAGAAGGAGCGGATTTCCACATGATCCGCAATCTCCACTTGCTCGCCGAACACTACATGGGGATGAATGACCACATCCCTGCCGATTCTGGTATCATGGCTAAAATAAACGCTCTGCGGATCGATAAGCGTCGCGCCGTTTTCCATGGCCGATTTGCGCAGGCGGTTCTGGGCGATGGACTCCGCCACCGCCAGCTCCATGCGCGAATTGACCCCGAGCATTTCATCCGGATGCGCCGTCACCATGCTGCATACATATTTTTCCTTACGCGCAAGCCCTGCGAGATCGGTCAGGTAAAACTCGCCGTTGGCATTCTTGTTATCCAGTCTGCGCAGCAGTTTGAAAAGCAAGTCGCCGCGTACCGCCATCACGCCGGAATTACAGGTGGTTATCTTCTTTTCCTTTTCGGAGGCGTCCTTGACCTCGATGATGCGCTGCACATTACCTTTTCCGTCGAGCACCAGCCTGCCATAAGCATTGGCTTCCGTAATGATCATCCCGAGCACCGCTACGCCGTTCTTAGGAGAAGCGGCAAGTTTCCCGGCTATGGACAAAACTGTCTCGCGCATAATGAGCGGCGTATCTCCGTAAAGCACGACCACATTGCCGTGAAATCCCTTAAGCGCATCTTCAGCCGCTTTTACGGCATCCCCTGTGCCAAGCTGCTTATGCTGCACGGCGTTAATTACTGTAGCGCCGTAGCGGGCTTTTACATCGTGGCGCACGGACTCCATGTCTGGAGAAGTGACTACCACTACCTTCTCTGCACCGCAGGAAAGCACAGTATCCGTGACATGGAACAGCATAGGTTTCCCGGCAACCTTATGCATGACCTTGGGCAATTTGGAGCGCATGCGCGTGCCCTTGCCTGCAGCTAATATGACACACGCCAAATTTTGTGCTTTTTCTTTCATAATTTACCCGCTATTATCCGAGCTTGAATACTTGTTTACGCCAAAAGGAAGGGAATATGCAATGAACTTTTTGTTTTGGATTGCCGCCACCGTCGCCCTTATATTCACCCCCATCGCCGTCATCGCATTTATCTCCCGTGAAAACTACCGAAAGAAACTGAAGCAGGCCGAGATTCAGCTTGCATCCCTTGCGGCACACTCCGAATCCTACAAAAAGAACGCTCTGGAAATGAAAGAGCTGCGCGATCAGAACGCTCAATACCTGGAGCAGAAATCCATCGCCGTCACCGAACTGCAGGAACTGCAGAAGAAGATCATTGTTGTGGTGAACGAGCGTTATACCTACCTCCGCGAGAAAGAAGAAGCCGTGAAAGCGCGTATGGAAGCGGAAAAAAAGGTTGATCTGGCCGAGCAGCGGATGCAGGACGTGGAAAAGCGCATGCAGGACTGGGAGCTTCAGCGTGCCGAGTCGCTCAAGGCGGCGAAAGCGTCCATCCTTGAAGCGGGCGGGCAACTTTCCAGCAAGCTGCTTGAAGATCACAAGCGCGAGGTGGAGGCTGCCAAGAAAGACAGCGAGATGAGAGCAAAGAAGGCTTCCGAAGAACTCATCGAGAAAATGATGGATGTCACCAATAAAGTGGCTGCGCTTAACGATCACAACGGCCAACTCAGGGAAAAAATGGCCACCGTCTGGCGGGCACTTTCCTCCCCGGGCGGCGCCGGGTTCCTTGCCGAAGTCGGACTGGAGAATTCCCTTAAGAATCTTGGGCTTGAACCATTGCGCGATTATATCATGCAGTACGCGATCAATAACGGCGAAGCGGGTAACCTGCGTCCTGACGCCGTCATTTTCCTGCCACAGGACATGCTGATGGTTATTGACAGCAAGGCGTCAAAATTCCTGCTTGAGATCGCCGAAGCGGCAGAGGATAGCGAACTGCAGGAAGAATCGCTGCGCAAGCTCAAGAAGACCATGAACGATCACCTGAAAGCGCTTATTTCCAAGGATTACCGCGCAGCCATAGCCGCCGCCTATAAGGAAAGCGGCAGGGCAAGCAAAACGCGCAGCATTCTCAACGTCATGTACCTGCCGAGCGAGAATGCCATAACCCACATAAAAACAGCTGATCCGGAATTCATCAGCAAATGCGAGAAAGCCGACATCATACTGGCCGGGCCTGCGAGTCTTGCGGGACTGCTATCGCTTGCGCGCCTTAACATCGGGACGATGCGCCAGGCCGAGAACCAGGATGCCATTGTCGCCAGCATCCAGGACCTGCTTGACAATATGATTGTCGTATTAAGCTATGCGGACAAAGTGGGAAGAGGTCTCAAGTCCGCATCTGACAATTTCGACCAGTTCGCCCGTTCCGTGAACAAGCGCATGCTGCCGAAGATACGCCAGATGGTATCCCTCGGCGTGAAGCCTAACAAGAACAAGGATATCCCGGCGCGCATCGTGAGTTACGACATCCGCCCGTCCGACGATATGCTGACCATTGACGGCGACGTTGAAATAGTAGACTAGGGTCTAGGCCTAAACGCCTTTTCTTGCTATTGCTTGTATTATACTATATAATATAAAACTACATGTAGTAGATTCCGGTAATCCTTATCTGGCGGAAATGGAAGCGTTGCGATGAAAATCACCGACTATTCGCCTATCGGCAAGACGGGCTCGATAGCCAAGAAGAAAGGCGTTTCTTCTTCTGAGGGCGGCGACTTTTTCGGATTGCTTTCCACCGAAGAAACCGACAGCGCAACCTCGCCAACGCCAGCGCCCGACATTCAGTCCGTTACTTCGCTTGACGCCCTGCTCTCGCTGCAGGAAATCCCGGATAACGAGATAAACAAACGCCAGGCCGTGCAGGAAGGAAAAGGCGCGCTTGAGATACTGGAGAAGCTCCGGCTATCGCTCTTAAGCGGCACGCTCTCTCATAATATGCTGAGCAACCTCAGCAATATCAGCAACCTGAAAAAATTCTCGTTCAGCGACAGCAACCTTGACGCCATCCTGAAAGATATTGAATTGCGCGCAGCCGTGGAACTTGCGAAGCTCGAACGCGCCTCGAAGCCGTAATAAATATACAGAAGTCGAAAAAGGGGAAACGAAAGAACTTTTGATTTTCCCGTATTCCCGGCTTCCCAACTTCCAAATATTATTTCGCCAGCGAATCCAGCAACCCGTTCACGAACCCGACCTCCTGCTGATCAAAGAAACGTCCGGTCATCGTCACGTATTCATTGACGAGAATGACCGGGTTGAGCTTGGAAGAAAACTTCATTTCATAAATCGCGCAGGCAATAATCGAGACAAGGAGTGGATTCATGCGCTCGATTTTCCATGCATCACTGAGCGACGATGTAATGATGGCGTCTATTTCGTCCCTATGTTTAATGACGCCGGTGATGAGATTGAGGAACAATACTTTTTCCGGCTCGGCATCGAAACTCATGGCACGGTTTACCGAAGTCTTGTCCTCATGCCACTGCGCCATGTAATCGTCGAACAAGGCCGTGGGCGCGATATGCTCATTATTCACCCGCAGGCGGTACACGCACTGGACAGCAGCAAGCCGGGCGCTTGACTTGCGCCGCAGGGAAAGCGGGATCGGTTTTTTCTGGCTCTGGCTACTCATTCTTTTGCATCAATGCCTTTCTTTTGCATCAATGCTTTTTTCACTTCCAGCATATGCAGGCAGGCCCTCGCCGCATCGCCGCCCTTGTTGCCCTGATCCAGCGCCGCGCGCACCCATGCCTGCTCCTTGTTTTCCACCGTCAGCACGCCATATCCCACGGGCGCATGGAACACGGACGCAAGCTGGTTGATGCCATAGGCGCTTTCCTTGCACACGTACTCATAGTGGGTAGTTTCGCCGCGTATCACACATCCCAGCGTTACATAGCCGTTATATTTTTCGCTCTCAATCGCCATGCTGAGCGCCGCCGGGATTTCAAACGCCCCCGGCACTTCGATGACATCATACGCCGCACCGGCGCTTTCGAGCATGGCCGCCGCGCCACGTATGAGTTCATCCGTGATGTCCTGATAGAATCTCGCGGCAATAATGCAGATATGGGTCATAAATCCTCCAGCTTATTTAGCAATGCCTTGGCTGCAAGCTGCTCCGCCTGCCTTTTGGCCGCTGCCTTGGCGACCGACCGCCCGCCTCGTTCGACGGAAGCTTCGATGGTGAATTCCGGGGCATGCGACGAGCCGCTCACCTCAAGCACCGTGTAGACCGGCAGCTTGAGCCCCCTGCCCTGCGCCCATTCCTGCAGGCTGGTCTTGGCGTCCTTGGGCGGCTTACCCATCGATCGCGCCATCGCCTCCCAGTGCCTGACAATGAAATGCCGCACCGCCTCGAACCCGCCGTCAAGATACATCGCGCCAATCAATGCCTCGCAGGCGTCCTCAAGACTCGCATTGCTGCCCGGCTTGCCATCCCGTCCCTTCCCGGCCGACGCGACCCTTATGTAACCAGCGATACCCAAACGGCGCGCCACTTCAGCGATTGATTCGCTTCTCACCAGCGCGGCGTGGCGCTTGGCGAGGCTTCCTTCGTTATCTTCCGGGTACAGGCTGAAAAGCATTTCCGCCACGACAAGGCCCAGCACCGAATCGCCCAGGAATTCCAGGCGCTGGTAATTGAACGGCATGTTATAGCGGCTTTCGGCGCAGCTCGGATGCGTCAGGGCTTCGCGCAGCAGATTCTTATCGGCAAAATGATAGCCTAAAACGTCTTCTATGCTCATCCTGCGCCATTCTTCATAGATTTCAGTTTTCTTCCTACGGCAGTTTCACGAACAACCGATCGGAACAGACAAAGCCGCACGACCAGGAGAACAGGATCAGATCGGCGCGGCCGACGATATTCTCCTCGGGCACGAAGCCGACGGGGGTCGGGAAACGGCTGTCGCGCGAGTTATCGCGGTTGTCGCCCATCATGAAATAATGCCCCTCCGGCACAACATATACATCCGTATTCTCGACATCGCTCGGCATCTTGTCGTTGAGGATAAGATAGGATTTCCCTTCCGGCAGGGTTTCGCGATACTGCTTCAGGACGGCGGCATCGCCTTTCTTATCCTTGTCGTTCCACTCCCCTACATATTCCTTCTTGACCGCATTGTCGTTGATATAGACCACGCCATCCTTCATCTGGATGCGGTCGCCCGGAAGGCCGATAATGCGCTTGATGTAAGAGTCGCCCAGCGTCGGCACTCCCGGTGGGTGGAACACCACGATATCACCGCGCTTCGGGGCTTCGCGGAAAATACGTCCCCTGACGGGCAGCAGCTTCAGCACATAAGGCAGGGAAAAGCGGCTGTAGCCGTAGGAGAATTTGGAAACGAACAGGTAGTCGCCAATAAGCAGGTTGCTTTTCATCGAACCGGACGGGATGTGAAAGGGCTCATAGGCGAAACTGCGGAACACCAGTGCAACCAGAATGGCGATAAGGACGGTTTTTACCGCTTCCCTGAAATCGTTCTCGCGCGCATTGCGCGCCGTAAACAGCTTTTTTAATTTAGATGAAGTCTCCATAAACCCTGACCCACGTAGCGTAAAATAGGAGTTATCGCATATTTTCAGCTTAATTCAAGGATTATGCGGGAATTGAGACCTTGGGTTGACATTCCGCCTATGACTGCTTAAGAAGGCAGGGGTCAGCGATCAGGTGTTGAGTTTCGATTTTGCGTTTATTCTTACCGACACCTGAAACCTTATGACTGATACCTGACAGGAGGGGTGGCCGAGTGGCTGAAGGCGGCGGTTTGCTAAACCGTTATACGTTTGTAAAGATGTATCGGGGGTTCGAATCCCCCCTCCTCCGCCAGCAGTTTCGCACGCGCTTTAGCGCATTCTTGTGAAACTGAGTGTCCGCCGAAGCCTTGGCGAAGGCGGACTGTATAGGTCGGGAAAAGAAAAACTGGACGCCGCAGCGAAGCGAGGTGTCGCCTGACAGCGAATGGTCAGGAGACCATTCATTAATAAGACATGGGCAAAAATTGAACCCTATAAATTTCCGATAATCATGATGAGAGATGGCAACAACACATGGAAAATAAGATTTGCCGATGCGGTAATAGAATATACGAGGTGGTATAAGAGACTTATTGAGCTGACTAAAAATGATCGCAAAGATAATGGTGATAAAAGCTTTCTATATGAGGAATCTTTTGTTGGTTTGCTGTATAAGGAACTAGAAATATATGTAGAAAATCCAAGTATAGCCAATATTATTGGAGCACTCCAGCCTTCAATGGTATTAGTTGTGACAAATCCTTCTGCAACTCCAAATTCTAATCAGGCATGAGGTTACATAATCGTCATTCCTGCTTCCGCGGGAATGACGGGATCTGGATTGCTTCGCTACGCTTGCAATAACGTTAAACATGGATCAACCGCCCCATCCCTACCCCCAGCGCACAGGCGAGCTTGAGTATATCCTTCAGCCGGATCTCATCCTTGCCGAGTTCATAGCGGTCAATGCGCCAGT
Source organism: uncultured Rickettsiales bacterium (assembly GCA_964454545.1). Taxonomy (GTDB): domain Bacteria; phylum Pseudomonadota; class Alphaproteobacteria; order Rickettsiales; family JABCZZ01; genus JABCZZ01. Next base: position 4,219 of record CAYVTI010000057.1, on the reverse strand, counting down.
GGCGCACGCCGCTCAGTCTTTCGAGTTTCTCCAAAGTCAGCTTCTGCTCCGTGCGCAGGCGGCGGATATTGCTGCCGATGATACGACGTGTCTCGCGGTATAAATGGGTATTGTAGTGCATGTGTTCTTCTCCTTGTTATGAGTGTCAGGAGGTTTGAACCCACGCTATAGAACGTGAATGATGTATTTCCCTTGCGGGTGTTTTATTCCACCATCCTCCCGACACAGGAGATTTGCGCCAGAAGAAATGCAGGCACAAAAAATCGCTCTGTCGTGAGCGGAGAACGTCTATAGAAAGGCGGGGGTTCAAATCGCCGTAACTTCATCATAACTATATTTATTTCCGGCGCAAGCCTGTAGAGAACAGTTCGCCCCGGACCTGCCCCTCTACCGGATTTCCCGCTTTACAACAGGTTAAGGGCTTTATATATACATCCGCGCTGCCCGCGGCGTAAATTGGCATCTGCGCCAGCGAAGCGCCACCTGATGGCAAATATTGATGAACCATGATGAAATATGAGAAAATTCTGCTGGCGGCGGCTACTGCCATAATACTTTATGCGCCGGCACTTCATGCCGCGCCCTTCTGCGTGGAGAAGCAGGGAATGCCTGCCGAATGCAATTTTTATGACGCTGTGGAATGCCGCAAGCGCTCGGAGCAGGTAAGCGGGGTATGCAGCGTCAATCCCGCCGAGATTCGCCTGCAACCGGGAGTAGGAAAATACTGCGTTGTAGATTCCAACCACGTCAGCATGTGCCAATATGCCGATCGTACCAGCTGTGATAATGATGCCGTGCGGTATGGGGCTGTATGCATTGAATACCCTTCGGCCGATGTCCAGCCCAACCCTTATAGAATCGATCCTAATAGTAAATATTAGTTAATTTTTAGCTTGAGTCTCAACCTAAAGGCGTGTATGTAACACCCTGAAAAAGAATATTCAAAAAGAATTTTCAGGACTTAAACAAGTCAGATCAGGTGGCATCAGGTGAATATTATAACTTTCGCAAAAACAGCATCATTCGCCCTATTTGCAGCCTTTCTGCTTACGGGGTGTATCACACAGGCCAACCAGCCCAATCTCCCATCGGCTCCTTCTTCGGCGGATTCCCAGCCGTTGCCCCTGGCTACCCCGCAGCCTTACCGCCTGCAGATAGGGGATGTCATGGATATCAAGGTTCTGCTGAACCCGGAACTGGGCGATCAGGTAATCGTCCGCCCTGACGGGTTGATCTCCACTACCATCGCCCGCGATATCCAGGCTTATGGCCGCACTCCCGCCGAGCTTCAGGAAGAACTGGAGAAGGTATACAGCCAGCAATTAGTCAATCCGCATGTTTCGGTCATCGTACGTTCGTTCGCACCTGAACGCGTATATGTCACTGGCGAGGTGAATACACCGGGCGAATTCGTGACGGTAGGGCCGAACCTCACGTTGTTGCAGGCGATAGCCCGCGCAGGCGGCGTGAAGAACGATGCCGGTACGGATAAAATCATCATCCTCCGCCGCGGCGCGGGTGACAAGCCCGTTGCCTTTGCGGCCAATTACCTGTCGGCATCGACCGGCAGGAATCCGGCAAATGACGTGCGGCTTGCGCCTTATGACGTCGTATTCGTTCCGCGTAGCGATGTCGGCGATGCCTATCTCTATTTCCAGCAGTACATACAGCAATTTGTTCCGGTCTCGTTCTCGGCTAACTACCAGGTTGGCCCCAATGCGACCATCAGCCGTTAGGCGCATGTTAGTTCGATTTTTTCTTGATGAGGAGAACGATGTCTAAGTCGGTTCTGGTTACGGGCGGCGCAGGCTATATAGGGGCTCATGTATGTAAGGAGCTTGCCGCTTCCGGTTATATCCCCGTGGTGATTGACAACCTGTGCACGGGTTACTATGACTTCGTACGCTGGGGGCCGATGGTTGCCGCATGCGTTTCTGATAGCGAGGCTGTTGCAGCCACTGTCAGGCAACATCATATCGAGGCGGTGATCGATCTTGCCGGTTCCATAGAAGTCGCGGAATCCGTCGCCGATCCGTTCAAATACTATACGAATAACCTCTCCCGGAAGATACCTTTCCTTCATACGCTCAAAGCATGCGGGGTACGCGCCTTCGTACTTTCCTCCACCGCAGCCGTGTACGGCGAGCCGGTTTCCGTACCCATTCCTGAAACTCACCCATTGCAGCCTAAAAATCCTTACGGGTGGTCAAAACGCGCTGCTGAGCAGCTGCTACAGGACTTTCATCCCACGGGCGGTCCCGCCTGGATGGCGCTGCGTTATTTTAATGCCGCAGGTGCCTCGCCTGATGGCGATATCGGAGAAGCGCATGAACCGGAGTCCCATCTTATACCACGCGCATGTATGGCGGCGCTTGGCCGGACGCCGGCACTGGAAATTTTCGGCAATGATTACCCGACGCCGGACGGTACGGCCATCCGCGATTACGTCCATGTGCAGGATCTTGCATCGGCGCACGTGCTGGCGATAGAGGCGCTCTTAAACGGCGCATCGCCCACGGCATATAATCTTGGAAGCGGCGCAGGCACATCCGTTGGCGAAATCATGGCATGTTTCGCACGCATGGGCGCCAGTGTGCCGCACGTATTCAAAGCCCGCCGCACGGGCGATCCCATCCGCCTCGTAGCCGACAGTGCCGCCGCCAGGCAGAATCTCGGCTGGAAACCAAAGCGCTCAGGCATAGACGCCATTGTTTACTCTGCTCTTAACTGGCATAAATCACGCACGGCTTCTCTCAAGGAAGCAGGTTAACGCACGCCGCGAATCCGGCATTCGCCGCCCATAATCATATCAAGTTACCATGATTAAAGTTAATTTCTATTTCCGCGCAACAGTAAAAGTCCAACGCCTAATAGATAGAATAATCATAATATTCATAGGGTAAATCCAGATTACATTGTATCCATAAATGGTTAATTCTTATTTACTTATCCATAGAATTGGTTATATATACAATCGGTTAATCCTGACGATCTGAAATTGGAACAGGCATGTCACATCCATCTACAGCTTTTTACGACGAGTCACAGACTCAGCTGGATATACCGGCCAATAATACCAGGCCGGAAAAGATCCGGAAGCTCAGGGAATCCTGGAAGGATGCGCAGAGTTTCTCCCGCGTTCTGAGAACTTCCGGACGTTGGATTTTTTTGGGAGATGTCATCGGATTGCTTGCCGCATTTCTGGTGGGCAGATTAGCCGTATGGTTCTTCATCGGCTTTCCGCAGGTAGTCACTACCCATACCTTAAAGCAGTCTTTAATTTTTATGGCTATGGGAGGCGCGTCCTTATTGTGGCTTGACGCCAAAGGACATTACCGCCACCGCCTCCCGTTCTGGGAAACGGTTTCGCATATACTGGCGCTCGGACTGGTTGGCTGCCTTGCCAGCGGGCTGGGCAGGCTACTTAACGAAGAGCCTTTTTCGGAAGGATGGTTCAGCCTGAGCTGGGCGGTATTCGCGGTTTCTATTGTATGCATGCGCAGCATAGTACGCAGATGGCTCGATTCCTATAACAAATGGGAAATTCCCGTGCTGCTTGTCGGTAATGGCCCTTCGGCAGAGGCAGTGGCGCGCGCTATCAGCCAGGAGCCTGAAATGGGGTTCAATATTGTCAAGCGGATTGCACCGGAAGCTCTTGGCAGGCTCAGGGGGCCGAATGTATGGAAATCCCTGCTGGCGCTTTGCAATGCGTCCCATGTATTCCTTGCCCTTGAACCGGCGGAGTACGATAAATACGGCGTTGTTCTCAAAGCGCTGGTGCGCGAGCGCATTCCGTCGTCCCTAATACCGGCATGGCTCAGCTTGCCTACCGGAACCTTGTCGCAGCACCATTTTCTCATGCACGATGTCCTGCTATTGCATGATACTAACCGGCTGTGTCTACCGGTGTCCCGGTTCCTGAAGCGCAGCTTTGACATTGCGGGTTCCGTTCTGGCTATGCTGCTCCTCTCTCCCTTATTCATTGCAATTGCTCTAAAAGTAAGACAAGACGGCGGCCCGGTGTTTTTCAGCCAGGCACGTGTAGGCAGAAACGGCGCAGTGTTCCAGTGCTATAAATTTCGTTCCATGCTTGTGGATGCTGAAGCATCTCTTGACCAGTATCTCGCCGGGAATCCGGAAGCAGCCGAGGAATGGAAAAAATTTCAGAAGCTTAAGAATGATGTCCGGATAAGCAAGATCGGACATTTTCTACGCAGTA
>CAYVTI010000056.1:0-11566 GCA_964454545.1 uncultured Rickettsiales bacterium | reverse complement strand
GAATCATAGGTAAATCTTCCTCCCGCCTGCCCAATACATCTTGTATGACCATGCCGTCCGTCACTTCCGAAACCCAGATTATCGGCTTCGATCTGGAAGGAATAGCGGTAAGCGCAGGCTCCGCCTGCTCGTCCGGCAAGATAGAGTCTTCGCACGTGCTAAAGGCGATGGGCCTCGACGATAAGAAAACGGCAACCGCCATCCGCATCAGCGGCGGCTGGGCGACTACGGAAGAAGATATAACAGCTGCAGCGGAAGCCTGGAAAAAGCTGTTCCTGAGAAAACGCGAAGCCGCTGCTTAACACAGCAGGAAAATGCGGGGAGGAGCTTTAGCTCCGACTACTACACCCAATTCAATAAATAACCATACGTTTTCCGTCATCAGCAATGACAGAATGTATTCTTATTTGCTGAGATGACTATAGCGACCAAGGGGGAGCGCAGCCTGCGCGGCGCTTGAGCGCCATTAGAAAACGGGAGCGTTTTGGTTTCCCCCTTCAGAATTTTGCCAGGCTGAATCAAATACGGAGGTTTTTTAAGAACCCAGCGCAGTGTACATACAAATAAAAAAGGGCGATGCCGAAGCACCGCCCCTCATTTTAATCCTAGCTATCCGATTAGAAGGAGAGCTGGGAACCGACGATAACAACGTTACCCTTGTTCTCGGATCCGGTGTTGCCGGTGCCGGTCGGGTTGATGTCATACCAGGTGTATTCAACAAACGGAGTCAGGCCCGGTGCAAGTTTGTAATCAACACCGACTGAAACGTCCTGGAACTTATTGTCGAAACCGGTCGGCTTGTATTCAGAGCCAAGGTAGGTTACGCTGGCACCGAACGGGCCGGTCTCATAAGCAAGACCGCCAGTCCAATAGTCAGCCTTGGTGCCGGAAGCATCAAAGCTGTCACGCCAATCGCCGTAAGAACCAGCTGCGCTGAAGCCCAGATAAGACAGCTTCAAACCAGCGTTCCAAGCTTCAACATTATTGTTCGTTGCAGAAGAACCTTCGGTTGCTTTTGCGCTTTCGCCGGTTACAGCGGCAGCAACACCAACCTGGTCAAATTGGTTCTCATAGTTCAGACCGCCGCTCCATACGTTGGAAGCGTCAGCACTGGTCTCCAAGCTGCGGCTGGTCAACTGGCCACGGTTCACGAGGTCAGGAGCATAGCTTACGCCGAGTTGGAAGCCGGAGAAGCGCGGAGTGTAGTAGGTAACTTTGGTGTCGTTGCCCCATACATCGCTTGCGAATCCGGTAGCCGGACCATGTTCGATCGGGAGGCGCGGAACAGTGATGAACTTGCCGCCGCCTGAACCTGCGAAGGTTGTGGTAGCGGAGTTGGTATCAGCAAAGAGGTACCAGTCGCCATCAACACCGCCGGTAGCACGGGCGATATTGGAAGCGTCAACCTTCAGGTTGCGCGCGGCGCTGTCGTTGGAACCGTATTCAAAATGGCCCCATTGGTCACCCTGCAACCAGCCATAGGTGCGACGGGCAACGATACCGGAGTTGGTGGAACCCGGGGAGCTCACTGCGCTGCCGTTGATATCGGCCTGGAGGTCGATTTCAGCGCCATAGCCAAGACCGGCGTCGCTCTTGCCAGCGATGTTGAAGTGAATCTCATTGTCATTGCGGAAGGCCACATTACGCTGCTTGCTGTCAGTCGCCCCGACAACACCGGCATCGGTGTTATCAGATTTGCTCCAAGCCGCTTCAAAGGTGCTGAAACCACCGATAGTCACTTTCGGATCCTCAGCGAAAGCCGCACCTGCGAGCAGGGTAGCTGCGCCGATGAGGGCGGAAGTACCAAGAAGAATTTTTTTCATAAACAGATTCCTATCATAGTTGTTATAGTAGACACAGGTAAAAGCGCCAAACACTTGCACAGATAAACTAAAAGGCACCCGATGCAACGCAAAAACGCTTTTGCTTTACCTGCCCCACAATATGTGTATTCGGGCATTATTATGCAAGCGGAGACTCTAAAAACCACGATTAAAAAGCTGTATTTTTAACACTCTGTTGCCAAGATGTCACAATTATAAATAGGGCATAAATAGCTGAAATGCCTACATCTCCACAAGCGCACCGATGCAGAAAACCACATTTCTTGTAGTTTCCAGACAGGCGGGACGCTATTAGCAGAATTCTATATTAGGGAGATTAAGGCTTCGTTTATCTCAACTTCCTGTTGAGCGTCCATCCTTGCTGTCTCATCCACCGCCCTGTCAAAGATTTCCCTTGCCTTGGATAACCTCTTTTCAACATCTGCGCGGACCACATTCTCCAAGTCCACTGCGCGTTCCGCAAGAACGGTGCAGGACAACGCATTCACTTCCGCAGTGCCACCCGCCACGAATACGCGCTTTACTTCTTTTTCACCATATACCTTGACCACGCCCATCCGTATGCCGGAAATAACAGGGGCATGCCCCGGAAGAACGCCAAAATCGCCCAGGACGCCCGGAATATCCACCTGATTCACGGCACCGGAAAAGAAAGTGGCTTCCGGAGTTACAAGGTCAAATCTGATAGTATCCATAATTTTACTTTATATGAGTATGCAGGAAAGGCTCTATATATAAAGAAGGCCATCTTTGCAAGTTTAATATAAGGATAAAGTTATCGGATTATCTGCTCATCCCTATATCCCTGCACATAGAGCAGGGCGCTAAGATCACAGTGATTCACCTTTGCGCGCGCGCGCTGCTGCACGACAGGCTTCGCATGATAGGCAATCCCAAGACCAGCGGCTGTGATCATCGGCAGGTCGTTAGCTCCGTCACCTACCGCAAGCGCTTCCGATAAAGCAATGTTCTTCTCATTGCTGATATGCATCAGCGTATGTAGCTTGGCCTGCTTATCCAGTACCGGCTCCAGCACCCGCCCTGTCAGCCTTTCGTCCTCTATTTCAAGCCGGTTGGCCGAATTGTCATGAAACCCAAGTTCCCTTTGGACACGAGAAGTGAAAAAGTCGAACCCGCCGGAAACCAGCATGGTGTAAGCGCCGTTCTCGCGCATCGTCATTACCAGTTCCCGCGCACCCGGCATGAATCTCACCCGCTCGTCATAGACGTTCTGGAGCACCTGCTCGCTTAAGCCTTTAAGAAGCCCTACCCGCTCACGCAACGCCCCGGCGAAGTCAGTCTCACCGCGCATGGCCCGTTCCGTAATAGCGGCCACCTGCGGCTTCACACCTGCGAAATCGGCAATTTCGTCAATGCATTCTATAGTAATGACGGTGGAATCCATATCGCTGATAAGCAGGCGTTTATGACGTTCAGCTGTATCCTGAACCACGCAGTCGATGGGAAGCGCACCAATAACTTCGCGGGCTGCACTCTCCGCAACGGTGTTTTCCACCTTGCTGAATATGATGTCGCAGGCAATATCCTCCGCCAACCATTCGGTGTTGATGATCAACGCGCCGCTTTTCATGAGATGCGTGGAAATATCTTTTACCAGGGAAGACGTCAGCTTTTGCTTGTCAGGCGCAGCAATTACGGTCAAAACAGATTTCATATGAACCCCGGTATATTAATAGTATGCGGCGCGACCGCGAGCGGCAAGTCGGCGTACGCGCTCGATATAGCGCAGAATAATCATGGTGTCATCATCAATGCGGATGCCATGCAGATCTATAGGGAACTGCGCATACTGACCGCACGCCCCACACCGGAGCAGGAAAGGCTTGCCCGCCATCAACTATATGGCGTTATCCCGGCAAGCGAGAAATGTTCGGTGGCCAGATGGCTCTCTCTGGCACAAACCGCCATAGATGAAGCCATGTCGGATAAAATGCTTCCCATCGTCACCGGAGGCACGGGACTCTATATAAAGGCGCTGATGGAAGGACTGTCCCCTATTCCCGGCATTCCGGATGAATTCCGCCTGCAGGCCACGAAACTATGGCGGGAACAGAGAGAGAATGCACTGAAGGAACGCGATAAAAGCATGGCGGAGAGGCTTAAGGCAGGCGATACCCAGCGCCACATCCGCGCTCTTGAAGTCCTGCTTGCTACCGGAAAGTCACTTTCCTATTGGCAGGAAATCCCGCGAATCAAGCCTTACCCGAAAGCCCGTTTTGAGGTAAAATACATACAAATTCCGCGCGCCGAGCTTTACCAACGCTGCGATGAAAGGTTCTTAGCTATGATCAAGGCAGGAGCGATAGAGGAAGCCAGAACGCTTTATGAAATGCACCTGCCCGATGACATGCCGGCTATCCGCGCCGTCGGCGTAAAGGAATTTTTTAATTATTTTAAAGGCGTTTACGGGCTGGAAGAGACTGTGAAGCGCACACAGCAGGCTACCCGCAATTATGCCAAAAGGCAGATAACATGGTTTGGTAATCAACTGCTATTGCAGTAAAGGGCTATATACAATTTTAGGTTGCTATTTAGAAAAAATTAACTATTTATTAACGTTTGTTAAGAATATTTTTATGGCCATAAAAACCCTTGCCACGCTGATTAAAATACACAAGCAGAAAGCGGACTTCCTGCGCCGCGAAATGATCGCGCTTGAGGAAGAGTCGCACCAGCTTGAATTGCTGGCGGATAAACTGCGCCGCGAGCATGAGCAGGAGATGAAGCTGGTCATAGACGATCCGGCACTTGCGCGCTATTTCGGTTCTTATTCGACGCATGTGAAAAAGAAAATAGCCGCCATAAGGGAAGAGATAAAAAACCTGCAGGAATCCATCGAGAAAAAGCGCATTGAAATAAGCGAGGAATACAGCGAGCAGAAGAAATACGAAATCGCTTCAGATAATATCAAGAAGAAGATGCAGGAAGAAGAAAGACACCGCCTGCAGAAGAGATTCGACGAGGTTGGCAGCCAGCAGTATCAAAGGCTCAAGGAAAATCCCGTATGAGATATTACCTTATCCTTCCGCTCCTCATCCTGTTTGCCGGATGCACGGAAGCCGACATGTCCACCCCCCCGTCGTCACCTATTCCCCCTCCCTCGAAGGATTGCCGCGAACAGGCGCGGGACAGGCTGGATTTATATAACAAGCCGGATATCGAGCCGCTTTCCGAAAAGGAGAAGATCAATGCGTTAAGCGCCCTTTACGATGAATGCATGCGCGAGCGCGATGGATACAGGTACGTGGTGGATTTCCGCAATGCGAAGACAGGCGGAGGATGTGACGCGGCGGGACATTGCCCCTCAGGCGAAACATCAACGGTTACCGGCAACCAGCCGACAAATCAGCCGGTATCGCCCGTATCCGTAACCGTGATTAACCAGCCGGGATATGGCCAGTACGCGCAGCCGCCGGGCAATAATGCGCCAGCCGCGCAGGCAACTGCAACTCCTCCGGCAGAATCGGAGCAGAACCACCCGATCCAAAAGCCTGCATCCGCGGAAGAGACGGAAAAAGCGAGAATGCCGGTTGCAAATGCCGAAGAAAAGAAAACTCCTGTCGGACAGCCCCGCACCGAACCGCCGCAACAGCAGCCGGTATCCGTTACCATAAACAACAAGGCTTATCCGCTGCCGGAAAAGGAAGAAGCGCGGACAGCCACGGCTGCGGAACAATCGCAGGCATCAACGCCAGCGTCAGCGCAGACACCGGCACATCAGGCAACCGCCGTTCCGGTGCAGCCTGTATCCGTCAATAACCAGCCGAGTATCACGCGGCCGCAACAGGTATCTGAACAACGCCATCCTGCGGAGCTGGTGTCGCCGCCACCGCAATATCCTTCCATAAACATAACCGGCCAGCCGGGCGCGCAACCGGCACAGCCAGCACCCGCTTCTTCGGTAGCGCATTATCAGGCCGCGCCCGGATCTGCACCCGCTGCCGCCGACAAGCCGTCTTCGACAACGATCAACAACCATCCCGAATTCAGGATGGCGCAGCAACCTTCCGAACGTTCGGCACAGCCATCCTCCCCGACTCAGCCCTTCGCCAGCGCCACCAGCCAGCCCAATATCCAGTTGACACAACCCGCGCCTTCCCCTGCTACGGCACATTACCATGCAGCGACACCGTCCGTTGCCCCAACCAGCATTAACAACCAGCCGGAGTTCAGACTGGCACAACAGCCGTCGGAACGAGCAGCGCAGGCCGCTTCCCCTATCCAGCCATCCGCCAGTGTTGTCAACCAGCCCAGCATACAGCCGGGGCAACCGGCCTCTTCCTCAGTGCATTACCATGCAGCGCCAGGAGCGCAGTCTTCCGAGCGTATCATACAGATGCCTGGCTCTTCCCAGCCTTCATCGGCATATGCAGTCAGCCAGCCTCCTGCCCCATCTTCTTCCTCAGTGCATTATCAGGCGACCGCACCGGCAGCAGCCCCAACTACCATAAACAACCGGCCAGAGTTCAAACTGGCACAACAGCCACCTGAACATATTACCGAACGCGCATTGCAAGCGCCTTCCTCACTACAACCATCCTCTGCCAGCGTAACCAGCCAGCCGGAGTTCAGGCTGGCACAACAACCATCGGAACACGCAGCACAGGCCGCTTCCCCCGCACCATCGTCGGCAACGGCAGCCGCAACCAGCAATCCGCAATTCAGGCTGTCTCAGACGCCTGCTACACCCGCACCATCCGTCAGCTCAAACAGCCAGCCGAATATCCATATGGCACAACCCGCTGTCCCTGCGCCTTCCGCAACGGCAAGCAGCCAGCCGCAGCTGAAACTCAACCCGCCGGAACAGCCGCCCGGCAGCCATCCTGTGCAACACAATCAGCCGAACATAACCGTGCCGCATGAAACGACCGTCGCATCCAAAGTAACGGCCGCATCTCCTGTGAAGCTGGAAGAACATATAAAAGCGAAACCGCATGCAAAACTGTCATCCGTGAAGAAACGGAAAGCCACTCCGGAAGAAATAGCAAGGCGCCCGATGCGCGTCATACACCCCAAGGCAGCGCCCAGAAAACTTGCGCATAACAAGGTCAGGAAGCCGCAATCCCAGGCAAAGAAAAACAGGGCGAAACCCCTAACCCCCGCCGACAAACAGCTGGAAATCCTGCTGGCAGAGTAGATTTCTAATTCCTGATGCCCTGCTTCCCGCCCAGATGCGGGTCCTTGAAGACAAACAGCTGTTGGTCAAGCGGCAGGTTAAAGCGCGCGTTATTAAGCGCGACGGTGGTGATCTGGCCGGAGCTATCCTTGACAATCATGTTATGCAGCGCGAGCGGGTTCTCGGAAAAATCAAGCGTAAGCGTGCCATCGCCCGGATGTTTCTTCTGCACCAGGGAAAGCTCCAGTATGTTATCGCCGTGCATGACGTTCGTTATCATCACCTGATCGTTGAATTGTATGTCTTTCTTGGCGAGGAAGCCGACCAGCGTGGAATCAAGCAGGATACGGCTGACCTGATCAAGCTCCTTGTCATAATAAATGATGTACCCGCCGCTCGTCACCATGAGCACCGGGGTCGGCGGGGCATATTCCATGCGCAACTTGCCGGGCCGCTCCAGATAGAATTTCCCGGTGGAGATATTGCCGTTCGGATCCGCCTGGATGAAATCCGCGGAAATGGTGCGGATGCCGGTCAGGTAATTTTCCACGCGCGCGAGCGCCGCCTTGTCCTCATTGTCCAACCTGTACGGAACGGCTTTCACAGCCGCGAACGCCTGCTGGGAGAAAAGAACGGCTACAAGAAGTGAAAGGAAAAAACGCATACCCCACTTCTACATCATCTCAGGAAAAAGTAAACCGTCATCGCCGCTCCCGTCGCGATGACAAATTTGCGCACCACGCTTGCCGGCAGTTTCTTCGCATACGCCGCGCCTGCATATCCCCCGATGATGGCGCCTGCAATCATGACAGACGCCTGCGGCCACGCGATAATGCCAGATATAACGAAGATGACAACCGCGATGCCGTTAATCATGGTCCCGAGAACCGTTTTCAGCCCGTTCATCTGGTGGATGTCCGTGAGACCTATGAGCGACAGCATGGCCAGCATCATGATCCCCATGCCGCCGCCGAAATAGCCGCCGTAAAAGGCGATGGCAAGCTGCAGCGCGACGGAACCGGCAGTGCCCAGATGCATTCCCCGCAGTTTCCTGAATTGCCGCGTGATATGGCCGCTGAAGGCAAAAAGCAGGGTGGCGAATAGCAGAAGATAGGGAATAAGGCCGGAAAACACCGTCTCCGGAGTTTTGAGCAGCACGAACGCGCCAAGGCCGGAACCAGCCATGCTGGTGGCCATCAGCATGGGCAGCAGCTTGCGGCTGGCGATGACTTCTTCCTTGTACGCCACGACGCTTGCGATTGAGCCCGGCCAGATCGCCATCGTATTGGTGGCGTTGGCGACAATGGAACTCATGCCGGTGAAAATCAGCATCGGGAACGTGAAGAAACTGCCGCCGCCTGCGACTGAATTCAGCGCCCCGGCCAGTATGGAGGTCAGGAAAAGGAGGATATATTGCATGTATTATTACGAATGTTTCAGGAATTTGAATTAAACCGGAGTATTAAGCATAACGTCCGTAGCTTGCCTATAAGAAAATTACAGGCTAGAAAAGTCTGCATGCATATCCTTGACATAAATACGGACGTCATTCCCGCGCAGGCAGGAATGACAAAATCGGGAATGTACGCCAATAGGATAACCGGCATGAGGAACAGTCGTCCATGAAAAATTTCAACCTGAGCCGAGTGAAGCGTTTCCTGCCGACCAGCCTTTTCAGCCGCGCCTTCCTCATACTGGTGCTACCGATGGTCATCACCCAGACGATGGCGATTTACGTGTTCTACATGCAGCACTGGGAAAACGTGGAGCGCCATTTCGCTGCTGCGCTGGCAGGCGACATCGCCTTCATTGTCAATGAAATAAAGCATGCCGATGACCGGCATAAGGCTGAAGTGGAAAAATACGCCCTGCAGTTCATGAGCATTGAAGTCTCGCGGCTGCCGTACGACCCTGAGAAAGGCCATTTTCCAAGCAGGAGCGACGACGCGGTTTTTGCGACATTCGTCCCGCAGTTGCGCGATGTGATCGACGAGCCCTTCCTGGTGCGCCGCTCCAGGGGAGAAAGCAAAGCGATATTGCTGGTGAAACTCAGGGACAACGTATTGCGCATGGAATTCCCCATCAAGCGCCTCTCGAGCGTGAGCGCCCTTGTTTTCATCCTGTGGATGATTGGCTCCGCGGCGCTCCTGATGAGCGTGGCGACCATCTTCCTGCGCAACCAGATCCGCCCCATCCGCAAGCTCGCCCAGGTGGCGGAGAAATTCGGCCGCGGGCAGGACGACTTCGAATTCAGGCCGCAGGGCGCGAGCGAGATACGGCAGGCGGGACGCTCCTTCATCGCCATGCGCGAGCGCCTCAAACGCATGATCAGCGCGCGCACGGACATGCTCGCTTCCATTTCCCATGACCTGCGTACGCCGCTTACCCGCATGCGCCTCGCGCTGGCCATGCTGCCGGAGCAGAAATACGCCGCGCCGCTGCTTGCCGACGTGCATGACATGGAGAAAATGATCCAGGAATATCTTGATTTCGCGCGCGGCAAGGGCGGCGAGCAGGCGCAGCAGGTGAGCGTATCCGTCCTGCTGGGGGATATTGCGGGAAAATACGCCGCGCAGGGAAAGAACGTGAAGCTGGAGGTGGAGTCAGATACGGCGATTACCGTGTTTTACAACGCCATGTGCCGCTGCATGAACAACATCATCGACAACGCCCTGCGCTACGGCACGCGCTGCGAGATAGCCGTGCGCGGGACGGACGGCCACCATGTGGAAATCACCGTGGATGACGATGGAAACGGCATCCCCGAAGAACAGCGCGAGCTTGCCATGCAGCCCTTCAAGCGCCTCGACGCCTCGCGCAACCTCGACGAAAGCGGCGCAGGTTTGGGCCTCTCCATCGTGCAGGACATCATCCTGCGCCACGGCGGCGAAATCGCGCTGGAGGATGCGCCGATGGGAGGATTACGGGTGAGGATTACGCTGCCGGTGTGACTGACTATCTCCTTATATTGGAAAAGCCATTCTTTATATACTAGGTATACTTACTAACTTGGGAACCTCGATGGCTTACCATTGGCAAGACGAATTCCTAAAACTGAAGAATGCTGAGCAGATGGCTTGCTATACCCGGCCTGACTGACCGAGGCCGGAAAAGCGGCCGCTTCTCGAGCTTGATGTGCAGCTTGTTCCGACATTGGCGGTGCCTGCCTTTGCTGCTCTGTACGCCTCTGTTCCGCATATGTATGTTTACCTACTGCTTCTACCCCCCAACGCCGTATCGCCTCTTCCCGTGCCGCTGCCAGAAAATAGGCATCATTTTCATTATTTATAGTTAACATGGTAGTCCCTGCCTTATCCCCAGAAGCGGGCACACTTCTTCTAGTCGTATCTGTAATACCCACCCAACCAAGTAACTGTTCAGCTCGCGTTACTCTTGATCCTTCATTGTTTCTAAACTCTATACGTGCCGTCAATTGGCTGTGTTCAAGATTGTCCGGGTTTGTATGTTCAACTAATGTAGACGCCACAAGTGATACCCCTTCTGCTGTATTTAAAAGCCTATTAATTTTTGTGCGTGTATCAGGAAATCCAGCCGCTTCTCTGGCCCTTGACAACATATTCCTCAGTCGTGACGGTTGGTCAGTCCGTAACGGTGGTGGTAATTGCATTGATGGATATACCACCTGTTGCTGTGGTCTTATTTGCGGATGTCCCGGCGATGATATTCCGAGTTTACTTAGATCAAGTTCCTGTTGATTTTCCCAAGTTATGCCCATCGTTTTAAGTGCATCACCCATTATTTTGTTGTTTTTTCTATTTTCTCCTACTCGAACACGTAATATTCTCTGATTAGTTAGTTGTACATTATCATCAGTTTGTACTTTTAAAACATTATTCAACGTAGTTTCTAGTCCGGTAAATATTTCTGGATTTCTGCACTCAAAACAGATACTGAATAATCCGTCAGAAAGTTTAAACTTCTTTACTGTAATATCATTTTGTTCATACGCTTTGCGGATTGCAGTCATTACCGCCGATGTCGGAGGGGTCTGAACTTTTGCTGGAGGTTCTAACACTGCTGGATCGAGGCTATAAGCTAATAACCCTGCCCTTAAATTATTTTCTCTTCCCGCCGCCAATTTTAAAACGAGTTCATTATCTTTTGGATAATTTATCCGTACTATCCCCGACTCAACAACGGGGTCCAGTACACCTATAGCCATTAAATCCTTCCTTAATTGGAGTATATCTACATCATGATTTTTCATACAATCAAAATAAATCACCCCACGTGGCACTTTACTCTCTTCTGTTTCTACTTGTATGATTTGGCATATTGCAGGATCAGCTACAAGTTTCTTAATTCTAGCCTCAGCTAGCGCTTTTTCCTCTGCTTCAACCATAACATACTCCTATACAATTTTATTTTTGATAATACACTATGCTAGCTACCCCTTGTGTGAAACTTTTATGAAAATTAAATATATTTAGAAATATCAATATGATAAACAGGGTATGCAGTTTTAATTTTCTCTGGATTTGCGTTCCCCCTCTCTTGCGGCACAAACATTTGTCATGTATGGACCTACCTTCGTATGCAAGTAGAAAGTGATGTAGTATAGGGT
>CAYVTI010000055.1:6698-12062 GCA_964454545.1 uncultured Rickettsiales bacterium | reverse complement strand
ACGGCAACGCCGGCGTCTCCACAGACCAGTCCCATGCCGCCGCAACCTGGGATGCGTATTATGCTGCGGTCTATCATTTGAATGGCAGTTATAACAATGGTACGACCTCAACGGATAGTACTTCCAATGCTAAAAATTTAACCAATAACGGCACGACAAATCCAAACCCCGCAGGAATTGCATCTTATGGCAAAGGATTCAATGCTTCATGGGCTTCACAATATTTATATACATCTACCATGCCCATGACCGCGACTGACAACTTTACCCTGTCGGCCTGGGTATATCCTTCCAGCAATAGCAGCACCATGACCATAGTATCCAATGGTCCTGATACGGACGCCGCCGCCGGTAAAGGCTATGGCTTCCAGATAAATAGCACGCACTGGAAAGCGCATTACGGGACTGTAGGGACCTATGATTCTGGCGTGGTGGCAGCTACAGGCACATGGACATATCTGACCTTAACCAGGAACGGCGGCACCAGCCAGATATATGTAAATGGCGTCGCAAAAGGCTCGACTTGGGCAACTACACCTGTCACGCCCGCTACCCTTTTTACTATCGGGGGCGGATTATGGCAGACTCCTAATAATACCGGGGATATACATTGGTGGTTTACCGGTAATATCGATGAAATAAGGTTGTCCTCTACCCCACGTTCCGCCGACTGGATCGCCACCGAATATAACAACCAGAGCTTGCCCAGCACTTTCTACAGCGTAAGCACATCGGCCGGACGTTAATATATGGTTATTTATCAGTTATTGTAATTATTAAATCTATTTGATAAAATCAGCCGCATATGAATTTAAGGTGTCTCATGCAACGGCACAGGCTTTTTTCCCTCCGTTCCAGAAAAGGTTTTACCTTAATCCAGCTGTGCGTCATACTGACCATCGCCTCGCTGGCGCTGGTGGCCGTTCTTCCCTCCACGCTCAAAACTTCGGTCAAGCCGGCAGGGGACAGTACCGCCAGGATGCAGGCAATCCTTAGCGCGTTGCGCAACTATCAGGCGGCAAACAGCGGCCGGTTGCCCTGCCCGGCAGATCCGACGATCGCCATCGGCGCCAGCAATTACGGCGTTGCGTCCCCTAACTCCGGCACGACATACGATTGTTATAAAGTGAGCAACCCTCCCAACGCGGCGTATGCCGATACCACCAGCCATATCGCCATAGGCATGGTGCCGGTGCTTACTCTTGGGTTATCCAGGGATTACGCCATAGACAGTTATGGAAGGGACATAACCTACCTGGTAGATACAAACGCTACCGGATGCCAGTCCTCCAGTTCGCTGACCGGCGGAATTACAGTCAATGATAACGGAGTGTCTCAGAATACGGTCGCAGCGCTGGTAAGTCATGGCAGGGATGGTTACGGAGCTTGGTTGCCGCTGCAGGGGACAAGCGGAACGGCCACACGCCTTGACAATGGCTCGACCGATACCAGTCAGGCCGCCAACGCGCAGGTACAACCGGGCGGAGGACTTAACGCCAATGGCAACGGCCAGTTTGCGCCGCTGGTAAATCAAGGCGCAACTTCTACCTTTGACGATATCGTGGTGTACAAGAGCCCGCTATGGAGCCTTAATACGTTGCCAGCAAGCGTGAGTGTCAGCCTCTGCCCGCCATTCTACCGCACCATTACCATCGATCATACCAAGGTTACCGGCGCTCTGCCCCTGCCCTCTTTCCCGATGCTTTTCTCAGGCACTTATAGCTATCTGAAAACCGTGGCACACGGGGGCGAAGTACAAAATTCCAACGGTTATGATATCACTTTTACTGATACGAATGGGAACCTGCTGCCTTTTGAGCGGGAGAATTATAATTCTTCTACCGGTGAGATCGAAGCCTGGGTGCAGGTTCCCTCGGTTTCGAATGCTTCTGATACCGTCATCCGCATACGGTACGATGATTCATCCATTACCAGCGACAAGTCGACCCCCAGCGGCACATGGGACAGCTATTATAAGGCGGTCTACCATCTGAATACATCCTCCAATACCGTTGCTCCTGATAGCACATCATTTGCAAAAAGCCTGACAATCAGCGGCGCCAGCAATGTTGCCGGATATATCGCGAATGGAAGATATTTTAATTCCAATTACCTGTACACTGCAACGACCCCTTCGGTGATGGCGGATAATTTTACCTTATCCGCATGGGCAAAAGTCACTGCTACCCCTACCGCTACCAATGCTATCGTGGCGAATGGCATGGATACTGACACTGGAGGAAATGGATACTCAATCATTCTGAAAAGCGTATCCACTCATTGGAACTGGGAAGCGCATTACGGGGGCAGCACTACTACCTATGACAGCGGAGTAACTGCAACTACGGGAAACTCTGCCCCTTGGTATTATCTCGTACTGGTACGCAATAACGGCACCGGGCAGCTATATGTTAATGGCAGCGCTGCTGGCGTTCCATTCAATACCACAACCACACCTACTGCTCCCCAGACAGTTTTTGCTCTGGGAGCAGGAAGGTGGAGCAGTTCGGGCGGCGATAACGATGCCGGTAACTTTCACTGGTGGCTTACCGGCGATATTGATGAGGTGCGTGTATCAGAGACACCGCGCTCTGCGAGCTGGATTGCCGCTGAATATACCAATCAGAGCACACCGGATAAAGCAAACTTTGGCAATTCGGTTGGGTTCTATTCCGTGGGCAATGAAACCAGCGTTTCACGATAAGGGAAAATTCTAGTCCGGCGAGTCGGCCTGTTTCTCACCGGTCGGCACTTCTTCGAGCGCGTATCCGGCGGAACGCACGGTGCGCACCAGTTCCGACTGTCCTTCACTGATGGCAAGCCCCTTGCGCAGGCGGCGGATATGCACATCCACCGTACGCAACTCCACATAGATATCATGCCCCCAGACGGCATCAAGCAGCTGTTCGCGCGAAAATACGCGGCCGGGATGCTCCATGAGATAGCGCAGCAGGCTGAATTCCGTAGGGCTCAGATGCACCGGCTGGCCATCGCGGGTGATATGGTGGGTGACCATATCCATCCTGAGGCCACCAAACGTAAGCACTTTTTCCGACAATGCCGGGCGCAGGCGGCGCAGCACCGCACGGATGCGGGCAATCAGCTCGCTGGGCGAAAACGGCTTTACCATATAATCGTCGGCGCCTGCATCGAGGCCACGGATACGGTCGTTTTCCTCGCCGCGCGCGGACAGCATGATAATCGGCACGGTCTTGGTCTCTTCCTGGCGGCGCAGTTCCGAACAGATATCAATGCCCGACATCCCCGGCAGCATCCAGTCCAGCACGATGACGTCCGGATGGTGCGCTTTCACAAGGCCCACGGCTTCGTCGCCATCGCCGGTGTAATATACCTTGAAACCTTCCTTTTCCAGATTATAACGAAGCATTGTGACAATGGCAGCTTCGTCTTCCACAATAAGGACTTTTGTTTCAATGCCTTGTAATCCGCTCATAATTATACTCAATCCCTGTTATTTTCAGTAATATTCGATAGTATTTTTTTATATTTCAGATTAGACAATAAATAAGTTACTTATTCGTAAAAGAAAAGAAAGAATAATCGTACTGTGACATTAAATCCACAAATAAAGCTGTTTTTAGACCTGCTTCCGGTGGCTGTTTTTTTCGGCGTCTACAAGTTTTTTGATCTTTTCGCCGCCACCGCCGCCCTGCTCGTCCTCACCTTGGCAGCGCTTGCCATTATCTACGCCTATGAGCGCCGGATTGCCTTGGCTCCCCTGATTACGGCCATAGTGGTGGCCTTATTCGGCGGCCTTACCCTCTGGCTGCATGACGAGACATTCATCAAGATCAAGCCTACCCTGGTCAACCTTGCGTTTGCAGCCATCCTGCTCGGCGGGTGCCTGCGCGGAAAAGGCCTGCTCAAACACATATTAGGGGCCGCCTTCCAGTTGACCGCCGAAGGCTGGTATCTCCTGTCGTTGCGCTTCGGCATCTTTTTTCTCTGCATGGCGCTGCTGAACGAATATGTCTGGCGCAATTTCCCCACCGGCACATGGGTCAGCTTCAAGGTCTTTGGATTGTTAGGGCTTACCATGCTCTTTACAGGGCTACAGACCTGGTTCATACAGAAACACCAACTGGATAACGAATAAGCCATGTCACAGAAACTCCAGCCCGTGCGCGGAACGCACGATTTGCTCCCGGAAGACTGCCGCAAATTCCGCTTCGTTACCGAGCAGGCATTTGCCGTGGCTGAGCGTTATGGCTACGGGGAAATCGCCACTCCGGTATTCGAATTCAGCGAAGTTTTCCACCGCACGCTGGGCGACACCTCGGATGTCGTGACCAAGGAAACCTATACCTTCGCCGATCGCGGCGGCGAGCAGCTGACGCTCAGGCCGGAATTCACCGCAGGCGTTGCGCGCGCCTTCATATCGAACAACCTGCAGGATCAGCTGCCGTTGAAATTTTTCTGTGCCGGCCCGGCCTTCCGCTACGAACGGCCGCAGAAAGGCCGCATGCGGCAATTCCACCAGATAGACGCGGAACTGCTCGGCGTCGCCGAACCGCTGGGCGATATCGAGATGATCGCGCTCGCCTGGCAGATGCTTTCCGCACTCGGGCTTGCCGATAAAGTGAAGCTGGAACTCAATACCCTGGGTGACGCCGAAAGCCGCGCCAATTACCGCAATGCATTGATTGCGTTTTTCCATGGGCACGAAAACGCATTGTCGGAAGACAGCCGGAAACGCCTGGATCGCAACCCGCTGCGCATCCTTGATTCCAAAGACGAAGGCGACCGCAGGATCATCGGCGGCGCCCCCCGCATGGAGGAATATCTTACCCCTGCGGCAAAAGAATTCTTCGCCACCGTTACGGAAGGGCTCACCGCCCTTGGCATCCATTATACCCTTAACGAAAAACTGGTGCGAGGGCTCGATTATTATAATCACACTGTATTTGAGTTCACGACCGAATTGCTCGGCGCACAAGCCACCGTTCTTGGCGGCGGGCGATACGATGGACTCATGGAGATCATGGGCGGGACGCCCACGCCCGGCATCGGCTTCGCGGCCGGTATTGAAAGGCTGATGGCGCTCATCGACTATGACAACCATCCGGCATTTGCGAAACCTGTGCGTCCTGTGTCCGTCATCCCGCTGGGCGATGCGGCAGAGAAAAAGGCCATGATGCTGGCTGAAAAATTGCGCATGCAGGGTTTCCATGTCGATCTGGGTTACAGGGGCAATTTGAAGAACCGTATGAAGAAAGCCGACAGGGCAAATGCACGGCTTGCACTTATCATGGGAGAGGAAGAACTTGTAAAACAGGCCATAGTCGTGAAGGATCTGGACAAGGGAACGCAGGAAGAGGTGAGCCTGGCGAGTTTGATACCGGC
>CAYVTI010000055.1:0-6598 GCA_964454545.1 uncultured Rickettsiales bacterium | reverse complement strand
AATGACTCACGAAATTCTATCAGGCGCGGCATGGCATAGCCGGACACCTTGTCCTGCAGGTGCCTTTTGACGTCGGACTCGGACAGGACCGTGCCCTGTTTCCTGACGACAAACACTTTCGTTTCCTGCCCGCGCTGGGGATGGTGCACGCCTATCACCGCCGCCTCCAGCACTTCCGGATGCTGGTATAGTATCTCCTCGATATTGCGCGGATAAATTTTGTAACCGCCGGAGATGATCATTTCCTTAAGCCGGTCCACCACGAAAATATACCCATCCTTATCCATATATCCCAGATCGCCGGTATGCAGGAAACCGTTCTTCAACACCTTCCGGCTTTCCTCAAACTGGTTAAGGTAACCCTGCATGACCTGCGGGCCGCTGGCGCATATCTCGCCTACTTCACCAACCGGCATGGTCTTATCCGGATCGTGAATGTCCGCTATCTTTATCTTCGTGGCCGGAAACGGCACACCGATGGAACCCGGCTTGTTCACCCCGAACAACGGGTTGGCGGCAACTACGGGGGACGTTTCGCTCAGGCCGTATCCTTCCACCAGCCTGCAGCCGGTGCGGCTCTCAAAATTCTGCTTCACTTCCTGCGGCAGAGGCCCGCCGCCCGAGATGCACATCTTAAGCGAGGAAAGATCGTATTGATCAATGCTCTTATAATTATTCAATGCCGCAAACATCGTAGGCACTCCCGGCATCAGCGTCGGACGCTTGAAATGGATGTCGTACAGGATGGACTTGATGTCGAACTTGGGATGGAGAATAATCGCGGAGCCGGTATGAATGGCAAGGTTCATGACCGTCGTCATCGCAAACACATGGAACAGCGGCAGCGCTGCGATGACGGTTTCCTCGCCGCGCTTGAGGCCGGCAAACCACATGCCGCATTGCAAAGTATTGACATAGAGATTGGCATGGGTCAGCACTGCGGCCTTGGGCACTCCGGTAGTCCCGCCGGTATATTGCAGCACGGCCACGTGGCTGTCCGGATGGATGGTGACCGGCTGCAGCTTATCGCCTGTCTCAAGCAGATCGTCAAACAGCATGTGTTTGTCATCCAGCGGAAACGCGGCGATGTCTTTCTTGCGCGTGAGCTGGAATGCCATGCGCTTGGCGAGCGGCAGCTCCTCCTGAAATTCGCTGACGATGATTTTCCTGAGTTTCGTCTTGCCGAGGCACTCCGCCACTTTCGGGTAGAGCGCATGCAGCGACAGGGTGAACATGATCTGGGTGGAGGAATCGTCAATCTGGTGGCAGAGGTCCTTGGAGGAATAAAGCGGGTTATAGTTTACCACCGTGCCGCCCGCCATCAGTATGGCGTAATAGCTCACGATGAATTGCGGGCAGTTGGGCATGAATATGCCGACATTAACGCCACTTCTGACCCCGAGCCGCTGCAGCCCCGCCGCCAGCTTCCTGACATTATCCGCAAGCTTTCTAAAGCTCGTCTGACGTCCCATGAAATCCAGGGCGATATGGTCCGGATAGGCATTCTCCGCCTCATCCAGCAGGGTAAACAAGGGATGCGCCGGGATCGCTACGTCCCATGGGATATTCTTCGGGTAGGATTTAAGCCACGGATAGTCCATACCGTCTTACTTATAACAGAAAATTAAACTAATTCCGCACAATTTTAAACAACTGTCTTAAATATGAAATTGATGGCAGAAGCGGTTTTTGCGGCTGCACCGTATCACGAAGCAGCGGCAAACGTTTGACACGCTTGCCGCAATGGGGTATGGATAGGCTCTAATATAAAGCGATTACGCTTAACAGAGTGAAAAATGACCGAGCCCACGCACGAGCCCGCACTGAACAGCTCTCAGCCCGCAACTGACGCGGCAGCAGCGCAACCCGCTAAACGCAAGCATGGACATGTCATCGTTGTAGGGAACGAAAAAGGCGGCTCCGGCAAGACCACCACCACTATGCATATGATCGTGGCGCTGCTTCGCATGGGGTTTGCCGTCGGCACCATGGATCTGGACGCAAGGCAGCGCAGCCTTTCCCGCTACATCGAGAACCGCCGCAACACGATTACCAAGGAAGGCCATAACCTCCCGCTTTCGCATCACATCATTATCCAGAAAAGCCCCTACAATGTTTCCCAGGAAGCAGAGACGGACGAGCGCGAAAGGTTCCTGAAGGGACTTGCGCGCATCTATTACGACAACGACTTCATTATCATCGATACGCCCGGCAGCGACACCTATCTTTCCCGCCTCGCGCATGCCTTTGCCGATACGGTCATCACGCCGATCAATGACAGCTTCGTCGATCTGGACGTGCTTGCAAACATTGACGGACAGACGCTGAAAATAGTCCGCCCGAGCATCTACAGCGAAATGATGTGGGAGCAGAAACTGGAACGTGCGAAAAGAGACGGCGGCTCCATCGAATGGATCGTCATGCGCAACCGCCTGAGCAATATCGATGCGCGCAACAAACGCCACATGACGTCGGTGCTTAACGAGCTTTCACGCCGCATCGGATTCCGGGTAGCGCCCGGCTTTAGCGAGCGCGTCATCTTCCGCGAAATGTTCCTGCAGGGGCTGACGGTGCTTGATATTATGGACGGCCCGAACGCCGTGATTTCGCTTTCTCACATCGCCGCGCGGCAGGAAGTGCGCGATCTGCTCAAAA
The DNA here is from genome assembly GCA_964454545.1 of uncultured Rickettsiales bacterium. Taxonomy (GTDB): domain Bacteria; phylum Pseudomonadota; class Alphaproteobacteria; order Rickettsiales; family JABCZZ01; genus JABCZZ01. The sequence goes on along the minus strand of CAYVTI010000055.1, from coordinate 3,943 downwards.
CGCTCCGTATCCCCACTATTGACGAACGCATCGCCGAACTGCGCACATCGGCCGCCGAGAAACAGGAAACTGCTGAAGCGACGGCGGCAGCAACAACGCCAGCAGCAGCGTCCGTGCCTGCACCCGCTCCTGCCCCATCACCTGAAAACGCCCGCGTAGAAGCGGTCGGGTGATTTTTCCGCTTCCTATTCAGGCTTTAATCCTATAACGGGTTCCTGTATGCAAACCATTTTTGCCCTTGCGACGCCGCATGGAAAATCGGGCATCGCCGTCATACGCATTTCCGGCGCGAACGCCAGAAAAGCGATCTACGCATTCGGCGCGGAACCGCCCGTGCCCCGCGTCGCTACGCTTGCGACATTGAAATACGACAGGCAGGTTATCGAAAAAGCCCTGTTGCTCCATTTCAATACCCCTCATAGCTTTACAGGTGAAGACATCGTTGAAATCCACTGCCACGGCAGCCGCGCCGTGCTCAGAAAACTGCTGGATATCCTCGCCTCGCTACCGGATTTCCGCATGGCCGAACCTGGCGAGTTCACCCGGCGCGCCTTCCTGAACGGCAAGATGGATTTGACCGCCGCCGAGGGACTTGCTGATCTGATAGAGGCGGAGACTGAAGCCCAGCGCAAGCAGGCATTACGCGCCATGGAAGGCGATGCAGCGAAATTCTATGAGGATTTGCGCAAAAGCATCCTGCACAGCCTTGCGTATCTTGAAGCTTATATTGATTTTCCCGATGAAGAGATACCGGACAATGTGCTGGCCGAGATCGATGGAGAAGTTGCTTCCATTATCCGCAACATAACCCGGCAGCTGGATGACGGACGCATGAGCGAGCGGATACGCGAAGGCATAACTATCGCCATACTGGGCAGCCCCAATGTCGGCAAATCAAGCCTGATGAACCTGCTCGCCAAACGCGATGTCGCCATCGTTTCCAATATTGCAGGCACGACGCGCGACGTCATTGAGGTGCACCTTGATATCAAAGGCTACTCCGTCATCCTCGCCGATACGGCAGGCATCCGCGAGCATGCCGACGTCATAGAGCGGGAAGGCATAAGGCGCAGCCTGGAGCGGGCAAGAACGGCGGATATAAGACTTGTGGTGCTCGATGCGCAGGAAGTGGCCAGCGATCAGCGGTCAGTGACCAGGAACATCGAATCACTGATCGCCGGCCACCGACCACAGACCGCTATATTCTTAATCAACAAATCCGACCTCGCCGCTCCCGCCATTGCGCCTATATGCGGCATCATGCCGATTCCCTTTTCCGCTAAAAAACGCACAGGAATGGACGAGCTGATGCAGGCGATAGAGCAGCGCATTCTCGCGAATGTGCCGCCTGAAGCGTCGTTTATCACCCACAGCCGCCACCGCGCCCACCTGACCGCCGCGCTCACGCACCTGCATAAGTACCTGGAAATGAGGGAAGCAGGACTGGAGCTCAAATGCGAGGAACTGCGCCGCGCCAGCGTGGAAGCAGGCAGCATCACCGGCACTATTACCAATGACGAGGTACTCGGATATATATTTGGCAGTTTTTGCATAGGGAAGTAGGAATAACGAATTGCGGGGATACGAAGAGGCGGCGCAGCCGACGACCCCTTTAGAAGGGGAGGGCTATCGCCGCCTTACAAGAAAAACAAAATCCCCTTGAATTTCCTTTGGAACTCGTGTATAAAGCGCATCCCTGTGGATGGCGGCCGGGTATTGGCATACCTTGGCGGACTTATATAACCAATTGAAAAAGGATAAGAAAATGCCAAAGATCAAAACCAAAAGCGGCGCCAAGAAGCGCTTCTCCATCACCGCAAGCGGCAAGGTGAAAGCCGGCCAGGCGGGCAAGCGCCACGGCATGGTAAAACGCACCCAGCGTTTCATCCGCAATGCGCGCGGCACTACTACACTCTGCGACGCAGACGCAAAAGTAGTGAAAAAAATGTTCCTGCCCAACGGTTAAGATAGGAGAGAATCATGGCACATGTTAAACGCGGCGTCACCACCCACGCACGCCACAAAAAAGTCCTCAAAATGGCGAAAGGTTACCGTGACCGTTCGCATAAATGTTTTCGCGTCGCAATTGAAAAGGTCGAAAAAGGCCTGCAGTACGCGTATCGCGACCGCCGCGCCAAGAAGCGCAATTTCCGCAGTCTCTGGATCCAACGCATCAATGCCGCCGTGCGCGAGCATGGGCTGGTCTATTCCCAGTTCGCAAACGGCCTGAAGAAAGCCGCTATTGAACTTGATCGCAAGGTACTGGCCGACATTGCCGTGCACCAGCCGGAAGCGTTCAAGGCGATCGTGGAGCAGGTGAAAACGGCACTTGCCAAGGCTGCTTAGTTCTTTCTGTTTGTCATTCCAGCGAAAGCTGGCATCCAGTTCGACGAATTACTTGAATAAGACAGTATTTGCGTTACATTCCAGATTTTCTGGATGCCAGCTTTCGCTGGCATGACAAGTTTATGTGGGCGCAATGAGTTATTCATTATCATTATATATTACTGCAATAAACGGTGCGAATACTTCTTCTGAACTCGAAGAGCTGCGTGTTAAGTATCTTGGAAAGAAAGGGGAATTTACTGAGCAATTAAAAACTCTCGGCACACTGCCGCCCGAAGAGCGCAAAATGCGCGGTCAGGAATTGAATGCAGACAAGCAGAAGATAAGCGACGCGATTGACGCGCGCGCGGAAGTCCTGAAACTCGTTGAAATAAACGCACGGCTCGATAAGGAATGGATGGACGTCACCCTGCCGCCACGCCCGGAAACCAAAGGCTATATCCATCCCATCTCGCAGGTGATGGAAGAAATTACCGCGCTGCTGGCCGCGCAGGGCTTCACCGTCGCGCAGGGGCCGGAAATCGAAGACGACTATCATAATTTCACCGCGCTCAACTTCCCGGAAAACCATCCGGCAAGGCAGATGCATGATACTTTCTTCTTGAAAGGGGGCGAAGTTAAAGCTCCTCCACCTACACACGAAAGTAATGGTAAAATATTACTCCGAACTCATACATCACCCGTGCAAATCCGCGCGATGCAGGCGGGGAAACCGCCATTTCGCATCATCGCGCCGGGCAAGACGTTCCGTTGCGATTCCGACATGACGCACACGCCCATGTTCCACCAGGTGGAGGGACTGTGCATCGACAGGCACATCACCATGGGGCATCTTAAAGGCTGCATTGAGGAATTCCTGCGCGCCTTCTTTGAGATAGACAACGTGCCTATCCGCTTTCGTCCTAGCTTCTTCCCATTCACCGAGCCTTCCGCGGAAGTCGATATCGGCTGTTCCCGCGATCGCGACCAGATTAAAATTGGTGCGGGCACCGGCTGGCTTGAGGTCATGGGCTGCGGCATGGTGCACCCAAACGTGCTCAGGAACTGCAACATCAATCCCGATGAATGGCAGGGCTTTGCTTTCGGCATGGGGGTCGAGCGCCTCGCCATGCTCAAATACGGTATTCCGGATCTGCGCACCTTCTTCGAATCGGACATTCGCTGGCTCAGGCATTACGGCTTTTCGCCACTCGGAGAACTCGCATGAAATTCACCCTCTCCTGGCTGAAAGATCATCTTGAGACGAACGCCACGCTGCAGCAAATTACCGACACGCTTACCGCCATCGGACTGGAGGTGGAGCAGGTGACGGATCGCGCAGCGGAACTCAAGGATTTCATTGTCGCTGAAATACAGGAAGCGCTGCGGCATCCTAATGCTGACAAGCTGCGCGTATGCCAGGTTAATGACGGAAGCGGCATGCGGCAGGTCGTCTGCGGCGCGCCTAACGCACGCGCCGGGATAAAAGTGGTGCTTGCACGCGAAGGCGTAAAAATACCCGCTAATGGCATGGTGATCAAAAAAACCTCCATACGCAGCGTGGAAAGCAACGGCATGCTCTGCTCGGCGGAAGAACTTGCCCTGAGCGGGGATAGCG
>CAYVTI010000054.1:5878-12740 GCA_964454545.1 uncultured Rickettsiales bacterium | reverse complement strand
ATCTATCGCATTAAGTAAAAGTGTATCATTATTCGAAATTTCAGTCTTAAATTTAGAAGCTGAGAGTTCTCCCGCATCATATTTTCGTGCAGTTTCTTCTCGTGATATGGAGTACCAATCATATATATCTAAAAATTGAGGGAAGAATTTAGCCCAGACCAGACGTTCATTCTCTCCCATACAATTCACAACTTTAAGTACCCTTCCTTTTTTTGCATTCTTAGATATATGACATTTCTTATCAGCATTTCTCAATTTCGTGCCAAAATCATCTGATGAATAGCTAGAAAAGGGAAACAAGAGGATTAATAAAAAGGCTACAATACGGGTGATAGATCCTGATGCATTCCCACGCATAAATATTAGAATCAGCCGTTAGCGATACTGATTATTATAGGAATTATTCTGCTGTTGCTGTTTTATTAGTCGGTTCTGCTCTTCCTGTGCTTGTGCCTGTCTTTGTTGCGCCCACATTTGTCTTATCTGCATTTGTTGCTGCCAGGAATTATCTTGCTGCTGAGACTGCTGTTGAAGATTCTGAAGAGAATTATTATTTGACGGATAATACTGAGCAAAGGCTGCGCTAGATGCTATTGCTAAAGCAAAAGTTAAGATCGTTAAGTTTCTCATAAGTTCTCCCCAGTTTAGTTTAATAGTTTTTTAATACTAGGACTATAGTCCGTGGTTTAACTGTCTGCAAGGTGCTTTCTTAAAAAAATATGAAAGCACAAGCACTTGTGGCTAGAAACCTAAGAAAACTTCGTGTTCAGCGGAAGCTGTCACAGGAAAATCTTGCAGTGGATGCCCAGATTGACCGCACCTATGTTTCAAGATTAGAGCGGGGATTAGAGAATCCGACTGTGGCTGTATTAGAACGAATTGCGGAAGCTCTAGGGGCTAATATTACCGAATTCTTTATTGCTCCCGCATATGGAGAAAAACCACCCAAACCATTACCGGGTGGGCGTAAAGCAAAAGCTTAATTCCCCCGATATGGCAAACTGCAAAATTTTTCCGGATGGGGAAGACAGAGGTGGTGCCAGCTTTTTAGAAGTTCGCGTCCATCGAGCTTGAAGCGCGATCTATACAACCAATATTAGCGCAGTATTTGGTTCTGGATACCCACAATATATCAGGTTGTTTCACACCGTATATTAGGCAAATATTAGGCAAGCCACTCTGGAAAGGAACAGATGTTACATATAACCTACTGAGTTATATGGTGACCCCCACGGGACTTGAACCCGTGTTACCACCTTGAGAGGGTGGTGTCCTAACCACTAGACGAAGGGGTCGTATGATGTATGCATAGGCTGCCTACGATGCCGGGACATATACGTCCGATATGTGCCAGTACCTGTCGGTGTCCGGTATATCGGAAAGTATTTTGAATGTCTCGTCGTTAAACAGCCTCATCGTTATATCCGATCCTTTTCCAGGCGTGCTGTAGAACACTTCCGTCTCCGGATATTTATTTTTCAGGAACTCGGCAAGCGCGGCGTGATCGAATTCATACACCACTATGTTATGATCCTTGATGGCATAGCGCACCAGAACCCCTGAAATCTTGTCCTTGTACTTGGTTTCCTTGAGCATCATGAATGTGTAATTGCCCATTTTCAGCGTTTTTGCGATGTAGCGTTCCTGCGTGTTGTATTCGATATGATACACCTGCTTGTCGCTCGAAACAGTGATGCGCACTTCATCCTTGTTCCTTGCGAGCGCCCATTCGCCGGTCAAGTAAGGATCCAGGGTGCCTTTGTCCCAGTATTCGCCGAAATTGTCCACGTCCATGCAGGATGCAAGGAACAAAAGGCACAATGACAGCAAAGTTTTCTTCATATAGTTCTATATGTGTATAGCCCTTCCCAGCACGGCCATTGCTGCTTCCTTGATGGCTTCGTTTAGATCAGGGTGCGAGTGGCAGGTGCGGGCGATGTCTTCGGAGGATGCGCGGAACTCCATCGCGATTGCCGCTTCCGCGATCATGGTTCCCGCCTGCGGGCCGATGATATGGACTCCATACACCTCATCCGTCTGGCTGTCGGCGAGGATTTTGACGAAGCCGTCCGTGTTGCCCATCGTGCGAGCGCGCGAATTGGCAAGGAACGGGAATTTACCGACCTTGTAGCTGACGCCTTCCGTCTTGAGTTGCTCCTCGGTCTTGCCGACGCTTGCCACTTCCGGCATCGTATAAATGACGCTCGGCACGAGATTATAATTCACATGGCCTTTCTGCCCCGCCATAGTTTCCACTGCGGCGATACCGTCTTCTTCCGCCTTGTGCGCGAGCATGGGGCCGGCGATGACGTCGCCTATCGCGTATATTCCCTTCACATTCGTTTCAAAGTGGCCGTCCACTTTCACGCGGCCCCTGTCATCGAGTTCCACGCCCGCTTCCTTGAGGCCAAGACCCTGCACGTACGGCCTTCTGCCGATGGCGACCAGCACATAATCCGCGGTTATCTCTTCCGCTTTGCCGCCCGCGACGGGTTCAGCCGTCACGGTTGCATTCTTGCCGGAGGATTTGACCCCGGTCACCTTGGTGGCGAGCTTGAAGACGATGCCCTGCTTTTCAAGTATCTTCTGGAACTGGCGGGAGACTTCAACATCAAGCCCCGGCGTGATGCGGTCGAGGAATTCGATCACGGTGACTTCCGCTCCGAGCCTGCGCCATACGGAGCCAAGCTCAAGCCCGATGACGCCCGCGCCGATGATGACGAGCCTCTTCGGCACTTCCGGGAAGGACAATGCGCCCGTGGAAGACACGATGCGCTTTTCATCGACAGTCACGCCGGGAAGGGGAGTGACTTCCGAGCCGGTGGCTATCAGGATGCGTTTAGTATTGAGTAGCAGGGATTTTGAGTCCGGCGTAGTGACGCCGATTTTGCCGGGCGCTGCGATCATGCCCGTGCCGATGATGTAATCGACCTTATTTTTCCTGAATAATCCTTCCACGCCCTTGGTGAGATTTTCCACCACTTCGTCCTTACGCGTCATCATGGCCTTGAGGTTCAGGCTGATTTTTCCGGTGATGCCGTGCTTTTCCCCATGCGCCGTTTCTTCATAAAGTTCGGAAGAATGCAGCAGCGCCTTAGACGGAATACAGCCGATATTAAGGCAGGTGCCGCCCAGCTTGCCGCGTTTTTCCACGCAGGCCACCTTCATGCCAAGCTGCGCCGCGCGGATAGCCGCTATATAGCCGCCGGGTCCGCCGCCAATTATCACCACATCATACATTGTTTCAGCCATTATAATGCCTTCCTCGATAAAACCGGGTGGAATTTATTATAGAAATTCCGCGCAGTAAACAATTATTAGCGGCGGAGATTCGGCCTACACCTGCGCCTTATGGCCTAAGGACACTACGGAAGTGTTTTTGCCATAGAATCCCTTATAGAAATTCCTGGTCACGTTGAATTCGTACCTGCCTTTTTCATTGATGGGAAGTTTCTTGCAGGCGTGCTTGACATCGAATGCCGGGTAATAGGTCATGACAGGCAGCTTCATGAGCTTCTTGAGGATATAGCCTTCCTCATGCCTGTCGAGCGTGCGCTTGGTTTTCCTGCTGATTTTCCACAGTTCTCCTATGACGACATCTTTCTTGTTGCCGGTGAAATAAAGCAATGGATAGGTTTCATCCGGAGCAAGATAGAGTACGTAGCCGGACAGCTTCTTCTTCTTGATGAATTTTGCTTCTTCCATGTATTTGTGCAGGATGCCGCCTTTTTTGAGCGTGCCATAGACGAATATCTTCATACTATTTCTTTCCACTAAATGCGCGGGAATATTATTACAAAAAACGCCTGTAGTAAACCGGATTGAGGCATATCCGCGCTATTGCCCAAGGGAAGGAGGGATATTCTCCTGTAATACAAAATCTTGCGGCGTCCTGGCTGCCAGCGGAACTCTGTTCCTGGACTGCGGAACCATGTCGGTAAATTTCCTGGCGGCAGGTTTCTGCTCAGGGATTGGCGCTGGAATTTCATCCGTCTTCCGGTCATGCATCGTGACTCCATGCTCTGAGAAAGCCGTTTCCGGATTCGTGCCGCTCTTTATGGCGTCCGCTACTGCCTGCACCTCTTTCATATCCTTAGATTTATTGGCAAGCGCGGCATATGCCATGCTCTCCGGGAATTTCTCCAACAGTCCATGCCCGAGCAGATAGACAAGCTTCCCTACGGTAAAATTGGTTTCTGCTGCACGTGGCGCATTGTTATAGGTCTGGTTCATTACATCCGCAATATAAGTGGAGAGCTCAATGTTTTCCTGCGCTTCCTGCGTTGTGCGGGCGGGAGGATGGTAGGATTTATCCAGCAATTTCTTATGCAGATTGAGGAATTTCTCAATATCTGCAGTCTCTACCATATCATCGGGATCGCCATTATTGTGGTTTATTTTCATATCTACCATTTCCTGCAAGGCTTCAAAGAGCGATTCTTTGCGGTTGAAGCCGTCCGTGAAGAGGTAAAGGCCCATGAAGCCGGTTCCCATTTTGAAACCCACGTTATCAAGCTGATTCGTATTATGGTATTTTTTAGAGTTGAGTATGCCCCACGGAATAAAGGAAGTGGATGCGGCCCCGAAACGCAGTATACTCCTGTGAATAAGCGCGGCCATGGTTTTTTTTACGATATCATTTTTACTTTGTTTGATGTCATCCCATTTTATGTCTTCCGGGCGTTTGTCAAATTCGTAGGCGATGGCTTCGGAATATAATTTTTTAATGTCCTGATAAGTGCGGAAAGTATAGTATCCTGTTATGCCCGATACCGCGCTGCCAAATGCTATTGCCAGTATGTTGGATGCAAACCATCTCTGCGCGCCTTCGTTTTTCCATTTGCCGAAAAGCAGTTCTTTCGGTCGGGCTTCTGGTTTGACCGGATCTTTCCAGTGTCTTATGGTGTGGTTGAGGTCCGTCAGATTATCCAGGGCCTCGAAGAGATAACGGGCGGAGAGAAATGGTATCACCAACTGCCAGAACGGCGAGGTGTAGCGGGCGAAACGCCCGACGAGCGTGAGATCAGGATTTTTATCCTCCTTTTCTTTATCTGCCGCAATATCGTTTTCAGCCTGTGCCATACACAAAACAATTAAATAGAATATTCCACTCTTATATTGCCTTGTTTTACACGCATTATACAGCGGAAGTTTATGAAGATTTTGTTACATATCCGGGCAAAATAAGCTATTTATTTAAGGATTGTCATAAGGTTATATTTTGATGGCAATCGCAGCGCATAAACGGTAAGAATTTACCTGTGACAGAAACGTATGAGCGTACCCCTCTTTCTGTTCTGATAATATCCCCGGCTCCCTCAGCGCATGGCGGGGTGGCTGCGTTCATTGAAACAATGAAGAAGCATGCCGTTCGTTGCAATATCACTTCGCTTTATGTAGGCCGCGCTGCGGAAGATGAAATGCCTGCCGCGAGGATAATCCGTGTAGCTGTGTTATTTCCAAAACTGATTTACCTCATGTTTGGCAATAGATTTGATGTCGTACACATCAATCCCAGCCTCAATTACAGATCGCTTGTCCGCGATGGCCTGATCTTGCTGGCGTTGCGCATGATGCCTGTTGGGCGGTTGCTGGTATATTTCCATGGCTGGGACCAGGAAGTGGAAAGACATCTGCGCCAAGTGCGGGTAGTACGCGGGTTATTCGTATGGCTGCTTGGCGGCGTTGGCCGTATCCTGGTATTGTCGCCGGACTTCAGGCAGGCGCTTATTGAGATGGGAATAAGCGGGAACCTCATAGGTTGCACGAGCACGATGTATGACGAATCCGATTTACAGGCAGCATCAACAGGAAACCAGAAACGGCAGATACTTTTCCTGTCGCGTTTTGACAGGCGGAAAGGCGTATATGAATTGCTGGAAGCATTTTTGAATATCGCTGCGGATTTTCCCGATACCGAACTGGTTCTTGCAGGCGATGGCGCGGAGATAAATCATTTGCGTGAAATCGCAGGCGCTTCTGCGGTGAACGACAGGATAAGATTTTGCGGCTATGTACGCGGCGAGAAAAAAGCGAAGTTATTGCAGGGCTGTTATATCTTCGCTCTCCCCACGTATTATCCGGAAGGAATGCCGGTGGCGCTGCTTGAGGCGATGGCGGCGGGGAAACCTGTTCTTGCTTCCGGCGCCGGAGGAATCAGGCACATCATGAAGCAGCCGGAAAACGGCATCATGCTTAAGGAAATTACCGCCGCTAGCGTGGAAAACGCGCTGCGCCGGCTGCTTGCGGATCCGGAGTATTGCGCAGAGATCGGAGTTTCTAACGCGACTTATGCGCGCAATCGCTTTGAGGCAAAGATAGTTACTGCACATATTGAAAACATATACCATGAAATATCCTGCAACAGAGTCTGAAAGTTTTGCGGCAGGATTGCTGTGTCTCTTCGGCTTCCTGCTGCATATGCTGCTATCCGGGCCAGTGCTTGATGCGCTTGGCGTGCGTTATTCCGGCGAGGAGGGGCATTTCTACGAAAAAATCCATCCGGGCACCGTGTTTATTTTCCTTTCCCTGCCTGTGCTGCTTACAAGCTCTAGCAATCCCATTGCCAAAGCATTTGCCCTATATCGCCGTCATACGGCATTCAGCGTGCTTCTCCTGCTCGATATCCTGTTGTTTTTTTATATGGCCGCACGCAGCGGCACGGCAGGACTGGCTTTCTTTCTCGAAACGCATGTCAACGCCGTCATCTGCGCCATTGTGTTCAGCTATGCGCCGCGCATTCTTTGCCAGATCGCCGTGCGCTGTTTTATTGTCGCCGTCCTCGTCAATGCTTTAGCAGGGATAGCGGAAGCGGCCGGAAAATTCCGTCTGTTTGCGTTTGATCCCGAATGGTCCGTGCTGC
>CAYVTI010000054.1:0-5868 GCA_964454545.1 uncultured Rickettsiales bacterium | reverse complement strand
GCTGCATGAAGAATATTTCCGCGCTTCCGCGTTCATGGGCCATCCGCTCGATAACGCCGTTTTTACTTCCGTCGCCCTGTTCGTGCTGCTGGCGCTTGACCTGCCTGCCATAGCCAGGGCGTTCTTTGCCCTGTTGCTGATGGTGGGCCTCATTGCCTTTGGTGGCCGTATTGCAATGGCGGTTGCCCTGACGCTCTTTATTTTTCTGCAGTTGGTCAATACGTATAACGTATTTGCCAGCGGGCATGTGACCCTGCTGAGGGCGTTCGCGGCTATTCTGGCATTTATTGTTGTGCCTTTGTGCATCGCTATGGCATTTTACCTGGCTATCTATGGCGGTGCAGGAGAGCGGATAGCGGCCAGCGTGAGATGGGACAGCAGCGCGGATAGCAGGTTGCTGGTTTTCAAGGCGCTCTCTTACCTGAAGGATGAAGAGTTATGGTTTGGCGTATCGGGTGATAGGATTCTCAATATTCTTGATCGCATGCAGTCGGCGCTGCCAGTGACCGATATAGAAAATCCCTGGATTCTCATGTGCATGTATCTGGGGTTGATTACGTTTCCCTTCTGGCTCATGGCGACTTTCGCGTTTATCGTGCGGCTTATGAAAAACCAGCCGCTAGCCCTGCAACTGGCGGTGCTTGATTATTTCCTGGTGGCATCGACGGCGAATTCCTTTGGCCGCAAGGAAGCCAATTACGCCATTATGGTGAGCGCGGTCATATGCGCGGGGAGGACTTTAAGAAAACTTAGTTAAATAATTTTCCGCCTGCGCGGTAAGCTCTGTGATGATATCGCGTACCGGCTCGATTCTAGTCACCATGCCGACGCTTTGCCCCGCCATCAGCGAACCGTTCTCGACATCACCGTCAATCACCGCGCGCCTTAGCGCGCCTGCCCAGAAATGTTCAATCTGCAGGGTGGCTTCCGTCTTGTCGAGTGTGCCGGAGCGGTAACGGGTAATCACATCATGCTGGAATTTTATGAATTCATCCGTCGCCTTGTTTTCAATCGCCCTGACCGGGATGACGGGAAATTCCGGGTCTACCTGCACGGAAGGCACGGCGTTTCGGGCGCTGCTGTGGATGAAAATCCGCTTGAAATCAGGATGCGCGACGGATTCGCTGGCACAGACGAACCGGGTGCCAAGCTGCACGCCGGAGGCGCCCATCTCAAGATAGGCTGCTATCGCTTCGCCGCGGCCTATTCCGCCTGCGACGAAAACCGGCACTTCACGTATTTCAGGCAGTATTTCCTGCGCCAGCACCGAAGTAGAAACCGCGCCGATATGGCCGCCAGCCTCCATCCCTTCGATAATCAGCGCGTCCGCGCCGATTTTGATAAGTTTCCTTGCCACGGCGACCGATGGTGCAAAGCACATGACCTTCGTGCCCGAGTCCTTTACCTGTTTCACCAGCGAGGACTTGGGAATTCCGCCTGCGAGCACTACATGCGACACCTTGCGTTTTGCGCATACGTCCACAAGCGCGGTGATCTGCGGGTGCATGATAATCAGGTTGACGCCGAACGATCGGGCAGTGAGCGACTGGGTCTTTTCTATTTCATCTTCCAGAAGTTCCGGCGGCATGGAGGCGCAGGCGATGACGCCGAAGGCCCCGCAGTTGCTGAGCGCGGCCACGAGATTATGCTCGGATACCCACGACATCGCGCCGCCCATGATGGCGCTTTCGCAGCCCAGGAAACCGGCGCCGCGCCGCCATAAATCACGTAGTGTATGCGATCGGGTTCTTGAATTGTTCATGATTTTCTTATTGCTGGCATGGCAGGGTTCTGCCGCGCCCCGGTCACAGCTTCATACCATATAATGATTTTAAATCAAGAATGAGCAGATGAATCTTTATGTTTATGGCGTTTCCATGCAATGGCGCCGGAGGCAAGAAACACGCCGACGGAAACGGCGCTTATGCCTAAGGTCTCAATAAAGGAAGGTATTTCGCCGAGCGCGGGGATTGCAAGCAGGGTAGAAAGCGCGGGGATGAGCGGCACGAATGCGCCTGCGCGTGCGGCTCCCAGCAGGCTGACCCCAATATTGAAGGCAATCAGCGCCACGATGCTCGTGAGTATGCCCTGGTATACGAGCTGAAGCAACAGGCCGTTCCAGCCTGCCGACAGGATATGGTTGTCGCAGAGCAGGAGGTAAAGCGGCATATAGGTTATCATCGAGAATACGCATACGACGGCGGCGGCGTGGGTCGCGTCCACTTTCCACGCGCGCGCAAGCAGGACATAGGTGGCCCATAAGGCGCCTCCTGCCATGAAGCATAGATGCCCGATCCATTGCGAATCGGATGACGCAGTGCTTTTGGCGGCCAGCATGAGCGCAATGCCCGCGAGGCTGAAGGCAACGCCCGTGAGGCGCAGTTTCGACACGTGCTCGCGCAGGCCGTGAATGCCCACGACGGTGATAAGCGTCAGGAATATGCCGGTATTAACCGTGCCGGCATGCGAGACGGGCGCGAATTTCATCCCGGTGATAACCACAATAGTATAGCATGCGCCGATGAGCACCGAGAGAAGGAACGCGCTTCTCAGGCCCCACGGCCCGATGCGCAGGCCCTTCCTGAATATGACAGGCAGCAATAAAAGCCCGGCGGTGGTGAAGCGTATGGCGGTGATATCATAGGGCGACAGGGTCCCTTTCACCCCGAAGCGGCTCACGACGACCCATCCCGCCCAGATGCATATGGCAAGCAGGACGCAGAAGACGCCTTTGATGTGTTCTGCCGTGGCATGCGCTCCACCGGCAGAGTCCGCATTTCCGGGAAATGGCCGCTTGAGCGCGCCGGCATTCTCCTTCAGGCTGTTGGTGAACTTACGGAGCAAGCTGTTTCTACGGTCTATTGCCGCTTGTGGAATCATCTTATTTTTACCGGAAATACCGCCAAATACTATATTATACAAATCCATGTGGCACTGCATGAATTTATACAAACACAAATTAACATATATTTATAATTTTTCAATTATAATGTGTATTATTATAATAACACAAATATTATATGTATAATATGGGGATGGTAAAAGCAACCTTATGTTATTGTTTTATATATTACATGCCGGAATAATTAGGCCCGCCGCCGCCCTCCGGGGAGGTCCAGATTATATTCTGTGATGGTTCTTTTATGTCACAGGTTTTGCAGTGGACGCAGTTTTGCGCGTTGATCTGGAAGCGGACGTTATCACTCTCTCTCACGATTTCATACACTCCCGCAGGGCAATAACGCTGGGCCGGCTCTGCATATACCGGGAAGGTATATTCCACTGGCAGGGCGGCATTCTTGAGCTTCAGATGCGCCGGCTGGTCTTCTTCATGGTTAGTATTGGATAGGTAGACCGACGACATGCGGTCGAACATCAGCTTTCCATCGGGTTTCGGATAGTGAATGGGCCTGCATTCGGCGGCGGGCTTCAGCGTCTTGTGATCCGGCTTGTGGTGGAAGGTCCACGGCGCTTTGCCGCGCAGGAGATAGGTATCAAGCGCCGAATAGAACAGGCCGCGCCATAATCCCTTATGGAAGGATGGCCGGACGTTGCGCGCCCGGTATAATTCTTCAAACGCCCACGAGTCGCGCAGGCTTGCCTCATACGCTTCGAGCGGCGCGTTTGCCGTAATGTGGCTGAAAACCGCTTCGGCGGCGCAAAGGGCGGATTTCATCGCCGTGTGCGTGCCCTTTATCTTCGGCACGTTCATGAACCCGGCGCTGCAGCCAATCAGCGCGCCTCCCGGAAAGGTAAGTTTCGGGATCGACTGGTAACCGCCCTCGTTGAGCGCGCGCGCGCCGTAGGAGATGCGCCGCCCGCCTTCCAGAAGCCTGCTTACGAAGGGATGGGTTTTGAAACGCTGGAATTCCATGAACGGATCGAGGTAAGTGTTGGAATAATCCAGCCCGGTGACGAAGCCGATGAATAGCTGGTTATCCGCCGCGTGGTAGAGGAACGACCCGCCGTAGGTGTCGCTTTCAAGCGGCCAGCCGACCGTGTGGACGACATGGCCGGGCCTGTGTTTCTCCGGCGCGATTTCCCATATTTCCTTGATCCCGATGGCGTAAGTCTGCGGATCGCATGTTTCGCGCAAGGCGAATTCCTTCATGACGCGCTCGGAGAGGGAGCCGCGGCAGCCTTCGGCGAGCAGCGTGACTTTGGCGCGGATTTCTATGCCCGGCTGGTAGGAGGGTTTGGGATGGCCGTCTTTCGCCACGCCGAAATCTCCCGTGATGACGCCTGCGAGCCTGCCGTTCTCGATGATGAAATCGGCGGCGGGAAAGCCGGTGAAAACCTGCGCGCCGAGCGCTTCCGCCTCCTTGGCCAGCCAGCGGCAGACATTGCCCAGGCTCACGATGTAATTGCCCCGGTTATGCATCTGCGGCGGGGTGGGCAGGCGCAGGGCATGCTTTGCCGTGAGCACGCGGAATTCATCTTTTGTGACGGGTGTGGCAAGCGGATGATCGCGTGCCTGCCAGTCCGGCAGCAGTTCATGGAGCGCGCGCGGCTCAAGCACCGCGCCGGAGAGGATATGCGCGCCGGCCTCCGCGCCTTTTTCGAGGACGCAGACGGAAATATCCTTTCCATTTGCAGCTGCAAGCTGGCGCAGCTTTATCGCGGCCGTAAGCCCCGCAGGCCCCGCCCCGACAATCACCACGTCAAATTCCATTTTTTCACGATCGGGCATGTTTTACCTGTTCCACTAATACCGTCATTGCGAACCACGCTTCTGGTGAAGCAATCCAGTTTTAATCTTCTGTCATGCCAACGCAAGTTGGCATCCACCCTGCTATGCTGGATACCAGCTTTCGCTGGGATGACAATTATTAGTTGTCTGGATTGCCGCGTCGCTTCGCTCCTCGCAATGACATGAATTAATATATTGAATGATATAAAGAAGCCAATAAATCTCCGGCCCCCTAACCCCTCATCACCTTAGCACCTTACTGCCCGGAATGTAATAAAAAATTCACTATCTTATGCAGCCTGTCATGAAAAATTCACTGTTTATTAAGGATTGGGGGAGTAGAATGAAAGGAGAATAATAAGCATCTGGTAATAATTATGAGCGATCAAAACCCCGGTAACCTAGCAAAACCAACAATATCTCACGAAGATGAAATTGTATACAGGCTTATCGAAGATTCCAATGGTCGACTATCTAATGGACCAGTTAAAATTGTTACAACGACTCTTAATTTTGGTCAAAATGAGTCTACTTCTGAACCACCGCTTACTAAGGCAGATCTCGATAGTATGGAGCAGTACTTAAATAGTAAGAGAAGACCAAATCAACCAGAAATTGAAGCTACTAGCCATTTTACTATAATTGAAGGAATTGGCCGGCGTCATACGGGACGATATACTTTTAGGAATGCCTCGGAAGAGGACGTTAAGGCAGCCTATGATAAAATACTTGAAGAGAGGGGAGTAGATATAAATAAAGCACCACAACAACCGCCAGCACCAACGCCAGCAGAGCCATCACCCGCACCGGCAGCTGCGGGACAGGCTGAAGAAGTAAATGCATCACCCGCACCGGCAGCTGCTCCGGCGGGGCCAGCGCCGTCCGGTCCACAAAGACAACCAGCAGCAACGCAAGCACAACCACCTTCTCGGCCACAGCCTGCAACAACTCAAGCTCGAACTCCGCCACAAACGCAACCAGCGGCATATGCCCCGCCGCCGCAGGCTTATACTCAGGCGCCTCCTAAGCAGCGCAGCAGTGTGGATGAAAAAATGGCCTACCTGGATCAATTTTATGCGGACAGGGCGCCATCTCAAACTGAGCGTGGCAGATATTCGCTCATATCCAGAGAGGTTATGAAGATGTAATAGGCCCCCATTAGCCATATCATGCAAAAC
>CAYVTI010000053.1:0-12948 GCA_964454545.1 uncultured Rickettsiales bacterium | reverse complement strand
CTCATCAGATAATGCATGGGACTTAAAACTATCGGTATTCATACCTGTAGCTTTTATGATGTTTAACACTCGTCCAAGAAATTCCTGTCTGTGTTCACGATCAGCAACAGGTAGGAAATTTGGAGGAGGAGCAATTTCTAATGTATTCATGCGTACCGCATCCATTCTATTTACGATTTCGGTACATAGCTGATCGTAGTTTCTAATGGCACTGGTTGACAGGTTTTTTGGATTCATATCAGCCAATGCCCTTATCCTATAGCAGAGGTCGGTCAAATTGGCTTCCCAAACTCTTTGAAAGAAAGCTTCTGCATTAATGTGTACGTTTTGTTCCGGAGTGGCGGGGTTATAGTTCCTATCAAGGATGTCAAAATTCAGCCTCTGAAGAAAATCAGGCGTTCTTCCTGTTGGTTCTGGTATTACTTGTTCTGGTAGTCTCCTGCTCTCTTGCTCTCTTCTTTCATCAGATCTTGTCACTTTCACCAGATTTTCTACAATTATTCCCATGGCGAACGAGGGATCCGGATGGTGGGTAAGCAAACGTTCATAATGAACGCGGGCTGCTAAAAGATCTATAAATGATTCCGGGTCAGTTATAATACTCCGTAGGGTGCGCCCTTCAATGGTCGGTTCGGGGCGTCCTTCTCTTCTGGCTTCGCCTTCATCGTGCCCGAGTGTAAGATTATAGTATATATCCCCTGTGCTTGTGTTGAGAACGTATGCTATACCTTCTTTAATAACGGGTGACTGAAGGATGTGTTCCATCTGGGGTGGACTCAGGATATCCGGAAGCTGTTCAAAAGGTTCTTCGGGGCGCTTTCTTGGCGGTATCGGAGACATCCTGAGAACTGCACTGGCGATATGCTGTGGAAGCCTTGCTTGGTCTCTAAGAACATTTCCGTCGTCATCGACGTAGTTTTGTTTCCTCAGGTATCTCTGGAGTCCTGTGGTCACAATGGATGCCAACTCCTTTACGTACCTTTCTTTCTCCTGATCCATGAATGTGATGTTAGCAAAGTTATTTCTAGCTGTTGCAAGATTTGCCGGTTCGCTAAAACTGCCCAATTGGTCTTGCACCAAGAGCCTGAGCATTATGTTTTTTAGAACAAAAGGAGGATTGGGTCCTCCCCATTCTTCACGTGGAAACCATTGATTTTGTGCTGCTAATATTTGATTGTAAAGTCGTCCCATAGCGTTCCCAATTTAATATGAGGTTATGAATAGAGAACATATTTCTGCAAATTGAAACTAGCGTTGTATAGTAAGACTTGCTCAGTTAATTGTGAAAACGCTTGTTCAAATAACTCTCCCATAACGCCTCAGCTTATTATTTTGCAGAAAACATAATACTACCCGATAACCATTAATATTTTCTTAAAAATTCCATATACTACAAATAGTTATTATAAAAACATTATCATATTGCCATCGTGGCTAAGTCTTTGTATGTTTTCCCTAAAGCTGAAAAGGTAAAGATAGTTTAGTAAAATTGGTATGCAAAAGACCCGCGCTTTCCTTCTGTCTTTCCTCCTCGCATTATCCGCCTGCTCACCCGTTGTCACCCATCCTTCCCCTCCCGGTGAACTCATACCCGTGAATGTTGAAAACCTGGATCTGCCATACCAGATTGGCGTCGGTGACAGGCTGGAGTTAAAGTTTTTCTTTGTGCCTGATATGGATAGCGAAGCGCAGGTACGGCCTGACGGACGGATTTCCGTGATGTTCATAGGAGATGTGAAAGCTGCGGGACTGACAGCGGAGCAACTGGCTAAGAAACTCCGCAAGAAGCTACGCAGGCATTTGAAACAATCCGATCTGGTGGTCTCTGTCAAAAACTTCGGCAGCCAGCGGGTGTATGTCGGCGGTGAAGTCGTCCACCCCGGTCCCGTGCAGCTGCAGGGGCGCAACAGCCTGATTCAGGTGCTGGGCGAAGCAGGTTGGATAACGCCGCTTGCCAGCAATGAGGAACTCGTGATCGTCCGGCGCAATGCGGAGGGCAGGGAGCAGGTCTACCATGTCGACTCCGGCAAAATAATCAGTGGCGAGGATACGGGGCAGGATGTCATGGTGCTGCCCGGTGATGTCATACTGGTTCCACCGCTGCACTCGGTGGAACTCGATCGCTGGGTGGATCGCAATATGCGCCAGGTGCTGCCGTTCGGTGCCAGCGCGAACTACAATTACACCAACTATTACGACGGGAGCGTGAGAAGATGAGCATGCAGCCGGAAGCGGAACTGTTTTCCAGGCGAGCGCTGCTCATATTCTATTATAAATACCGTAAGCGCCTGATACTGGCTCTGGTCATACCGCTCGCCCTCAGCCTGCTCATCGCTGCTATCGTCACGCCGCGTTATAATGCGCAGGCAGTGCTGATCGTCCGTCTCGGTGCTGAGTACGTCTATAATCCCGAAGTAAGCGACAGCAGGGACGGCACCAGCAATCTCATCCCGTTCGATCTGCCCCAGATATTCAAATCCGAGGTCGCCATCCTGGGCAGTGATGATCTGCGCGCTGCTACAATAAAAGCTATCGGCCTGGAAAAGCTGTTCCCGGAATTGGATGGGGTAATGTATCGCCTGCATAAATACATAGCGGGGCTCTTTGATAAGGATTCTGCGGATGTGCTGGAAGAGGCACGTCTGCCCCACGCGGTGGAGATATTCGGCAAGCGGCTGGATATTATGCTTGAAAAAGATTCCGCCGTCATCACTGTATCCTTCGAGAACCGCGATCCGGCAATGGCAGTGGCTGCGCTGGATACGCTGCTTAAGCTCTATATGCAAAAGCGCAAGGCAATCTATCTCGAACCGCGTGCCGCGCTTGCGAAAACCGAGATGGGGAATAGCTACCAGAAAACCGTGACTGCCGAGCATGCGGTGCAGGAATTCAAGCGCAGGCATAAGATTTATTCGCTGGCCGGTGAAAGGGAGTTGCTGCTTGAAAATCGCGATAAGGCGCTGGAGCAGGCTTCGGTTATTTCCGATGCCGGGCTTGAAAAAAGGATAGCGGACTATAACCTGCAACTGGATAAGCTTGATTCCCTTGAGCGCGATTTCAATGTCTTGCAGAAGGAGGCGCAGATTGCACGGGAATCCTATTCCCTGTATTCCCGCAAATACGATGAGGCGAAGGCGTATGAGGATCTGGAGCGCCAGCGCCTCGATAGCGTCCGAGTCATTCAGGCCCCTGTCGCGCCTTACGAGCCCAGCCGCATACGTCTCTGGATTGTGCTGGCAGGCGTGTTTCTGTCAGCGGTGTCGGTGTTCGCAACGGCTGCAGTGACCAATTTTATGAAGGATAGTTTTCATTCCGGTGAGGAAGTGAAGAATGCAACCGGGCTTCCTGTGCTGGCATCATTCGTGCAATCGCCGGAAAAAGAAAAGGATGCAATGCGCAACCTTATACATGCCATTAGTACGCGTGAGAAAACGGCGCGGATTATTACCTTTATATCCGCGCGCTTGGGAGAAGGCACTTCTGACATTGCATGGAATTATGCGCTGCGGCTTGCGGAGAATACCGGGCAGAAAGTCCTGCTGCTTGCAGATGGGCTGATAGCTTTGAAATACCAGCGCCGGTACGGGTTTATTCCAGGCGCTGGGATTCTGGATGCGTATATGGAGGGCGGATCGCTAGATGAGGCGGTAAATGACCTGGGTAATGGTCTGTCTGTTTGCTGTTTCATCCAGGATGAGGAAAAATATAATAGGGTGGGTATTATAAATAGCTCCGGTTTCTGGAAAGGGGTATTGGAGCTATATTCTCACGTTATCATAGATGCTAAACCCCTGCAAGTCTCGCAGCGCGGAGTTCTGATGGCAGCGAATTCTGATTTAGCTGCCATCGTAATAGAGGCAGAAAGAACCCCTGCAGCGGTGGTAAGGAATCTATGTGATAAGCTTCTGTCATATAATGTGGAAATATCTGGGGTGGTTATAAACCGTCGGCGGCATTATATACCGGAAAAGATTTACAGGAATTTGTAAGGAGGTTGGCCTAACGCCTCACGCTTCTCCTCGATTCCAAGGGAAAGGGGCTTCCTGGAGTTTGCTTATGTGGGGCTCTGCAATGGCCTTAAAGATTACGGTTGAACCTCGATGTTTCGAATTGCTCCCCTGTCACTAAACAGAGACATTGCCATATAATGTACTTTGTATATTTGCATTCGCAGATAAATTTGTTATACCCATTTTTATATAAAATTTATAATTAGCTGATGTAATGGACCATGCATAACGACACCTCCTGCTGCGGCGGCCACGCAAATGACGATAATTCCACTGATAGTAACGATCCGACGAGGCGCGATTTTCTTGTTCTAAGCGCTGGTGCGCTGGGTGGCGTTGGTGTTGCGGCGACCGCATGGCCGTTTATCAACAGCATGAACCCGTCAGCGGACGTGCTTGCGGTTTCATCCATTGAAGTGGATTTATCTTCAATTCAGCCGGGGCAGACCATCAAGGTCAAATGGCGCGGCCAGCCTGTGTTCATAAGGCGGCGCACCAAGGAAGAAATTACTTCCGCGGATGCGGTGAATGTAAGCGAACTGCGCGATCCGCAGAAAGATGACGAGCGCGTCAAGAAAGGGCATGAGGAATGGCTCATTGTGCTTGCTGCGTGCACGCATCTGGGCTGTATACCGCTTGTCAATCAGGGGGAATTTGGCGGCTGGTTCTGCCCATGTCACGGTTCGCAGTATGATACCTCAGGCCGCATACGCAAAGGCCCTGCCCCGGAGAACCTGAAGGTTCCTGAATATACTTTTCTTACCGATACCAAGATAAAGATTGGCTAACAGTATCTAATATGCATCACACCCATCAGAAACTATCCTCTTCGAACGGAAGCAAACCCGGCATTGGCGCGGCGGTAAAGGACTGGATCGAATTCCGCATGCCGATATTTTCACTGCTCGATAGTGCGCTTGGCAGTTATCCCGCGCCGAAGAACTTGAACTACTGGTGGAACTTCGGCTCTCTCGCGGGAATATGCCTCGTGATACAGCTGATTACCGGCATTTTCCTTGCCATGCATTACACGCCGCATGCGGCGATGGCGTTCGACAGCGTTGAGAACATCATGCGCAATGTCAATTACGGATGGTTGATGCGCTACATGCACGCGGTGGGCGCTTCGATGTTTTTCATCATGGTGTACATCCATATTTTCCGCAATCTCTATTACGGATCGTATAAATACCCGCGTGAGCTGCTTTGGTGGCTCGGGCTTGTCATCATGCTCACCATGATGGCGACCGCGTTCATGGGGTATGTGCTTCCATGGGGGCAGATGAGCTTCTGGGGCGCGACGGTGATCACTAAGCTGTTCGGCGCATTTCCGATTGTCGGGGATTACATTACCACATGGCTTTGGGGTGGCTATTCCGTGGATAACCCGACGCTTAACCGCTTCTTTGCCCTGCATTACCTGCTGCCGTTTGTCCTTGTCGGCATCGTGGTGCTGCATATATGGGCTCTGCATCAGCATGGTTCCAACAACCCGACCGGCGTGGATGTGAAAACTCCGAAGGATACAGTGCCTTTCAGCCCGTATTACACGATAAAGGACCTGTTCGGCATCGGGGTGTTCCTGATCATTTTTAATTATCTTGTTTTCTTCCAGCCCAATGCGCTTGGCGATCCGGATAATTATATTCCTGCCAATCCCATGGCGACCCCGGCGCATATCGTGCCGGAATGGTACTTCCTGCCGTTCTATGCGATACTCCGCGCCATACCCAACAAGCTTTGCGGCGTTCTGGCCATGTTCAGCGCCATCATATTGCTGTTCTTTTTGCCGTGGCTTGATTTTTCCAGGGTGCGCAGCGCGAAATACCGTCCCATCTTCAAATGGGCGTTCTGGATTGTTATGGTTGACTGTCTTGCGCTCGGCTATCTGGGCGCCAAGCCGCCGGAAGGCATTTATGTCATTCTGGGGCGTATTGCCGCCTTCTATTATTTCTTCCATTTCCTGGTTCTGGTGCCGCTGATTGCAAAGTTCGAGAAGCCGCTGCCGTTGCCGGAAAGCATTGATGCAGATGTAAACAGCAGGAGGTAGTGTCATGAGAGGTACGTTTAATTCATTCGTGGTAATCTTTGTAATTGCGTGCGCAATTGCTATGGTTGCACTCGGCTAAAAAGACTAAAAGGTAAATTCTTGGGGAAATTCATGTTTCTTAACATGCTGCGCTTTGCTTGTTTTTTGTTAATTGCATTATTAGGTGTTTCGGCACATGCCGAAGAGACCGAACAGCTTAAGCAGCTTGCCTGGCCGTTTTCCGGCATGACAGGATACCTTGACAAAAAAGCCGCGCAGCGCGGTTTCCAGATATACAGCCAGGTCTGCTCGAACTGCCATTCGATGAACCGGGTTTCTTACCGTAACCTTGCTGACCTGGGCTTCACGGAGGCGGAAATCAAGGCAGTGGCAGCAAGCAAGCTGGTGGAGGATTATGATGACAAAGGCCAGCGCATCATGCGCCCCGGAAAGATGTCGGATGCTTTCGTGCCGCCTTATCCTAATGAAGACGCGTCAAGGGCTGCCAACAACGGCGCTTATCCGCCGGATCTCAGCCTGATAGTGAAAGCACGCCATGACGGCCCCAATTATGTATATTCAATACTTACAGGCTTTGGTCCCGCTCCGGCGGATGAAAAGCCCATCCCCAATAAATATTACAATCCCTATTTCCCTAATCACTGGATTTCCATGCCGCCTCCGCTTTCCGAAGGTGTTGTGACCTATCAGGACGGCACACCGGCCACGGTTGACCAAATGGCGAAAGATGTCGTTACGTTCCTGCAGTGGGCGGCCGAGCCGGAAATGGAGCAGCGCAAACTTATAGGTCTCAGGGTGTTGATTTTTCTCGGCGCGCTGACTACAATGCTGTATGTCATCAAACGACGCATCTGGCGCAACGTCAAGCATTAAACAATCCCTGCTACCTGAACGCGGAATCATCACGGTCTCAGGCGATGACGCGCGTATATTCCTTCAGGGGCTCATCACTAATGACATAAACAAGGCAACAGAGGAGAACGCCCTATTTGGGGCGCTGCTTTCCCCGCAGGGCAAGTTTCTACATGATTTCTTTATCATAATGCATGACGGCAAGCTGTTTATCGATGTTGCCAGATCGCATATACCGGATCTGATCAAGCGCCTTACCATGTATAAGCTCAGGTCAAAAGTGGAGATTGCGGAAATGCCAGAGATGCAGGTAGCCGCGGAGTGGAGTTGCGAGGGGCGAGGGGTAAGTGAAGGGGGAAATCCCCCCTTACAATATATAAAATATACTGACCCCAGGTTGCCTGAACTGGGAATTCGCG
Source organism: uncultured Rickettsiales bacterium (assembly GCA_964454545.1). Classification (GTDB taxonomy): domain Bacteria; phylum Pseudomonadota; class Alphaproteobacteria; order Rickettsiales; family JABCZZ01; genus JABCZZ01. The sequence goes on along the minus strand of CAYVTI010000053.1, from coordinate 5,617 downwards.
TTATCGGAACCAGCTTTGCAGTTCAGGATAATGGCGAATATGATAAGCGTCGCCTTCGCTTAGGAGTGCCGGATGGCAGCAAGGATCTAGGTAACCGTTCTTTTCCCATGCAGTGGGCGTATGACAAGCTGAATGCCATTGACTTCAATAAAGGCTGTTATGTCGGGCAGGAAGTGACCGCGCGCTCCAAGCACCTGGGCGAAATGCGCAAGATGGTGCACAAAGTGCAGGCGGAAGGGGCTTTGCCTCCCAAGGATACGACTGTTATGTCCGGTGAGCGTGAAGTAGGGGTGATGGCCAGTAGTGCTGGCACTATAGGTCTTGCTTTGCTTAATGTTGAAGCAGTAAGTTCCAATGAGAAGCTGGTGAGCAACGGGATGGAGATTAAGGCAAGCCTTCCTGAGTGGGTTAACCGATAACCATGTTTTCCTTCATGTAAGAATCGCGATCCATATCAACAATCTCGGCACAGAACTGGACTTGCAGCTTGCTCTTATGCGTATAGGATTTTTTCAACCCTTCCAGCAACATCGCTGAAAGGCGTTTCTTGATTTCCGGCGATCGCCCGCTCAGGATGGCGAGTTTTGCAAAAATAAGCGCCCGCCCTTCCGGCTGGGTGCCGATCCGGAAATGCTCCAGTTTTATTGCCCTGCCTTTGATATCCGCTTCCTTGAAATGGCCGGAAGCAGCGAGGGCAGAGTTAAGAATGTTCAAGGTCTTGCTTGCGTCAAAACCGGTAAGATTACCGGTATATTCTACGGTAAGTTGGGGCATGCATTGATTAGCCTTTGAGGAGTTCCTGGAACTCGTTCCATTCGCCCTTGCTCATGCCGCTGGCTTCCTGCGTGATCTGCTTGCCGTCCAGCATGGCGCGTATGGCTTTCAGGCCCTTGGCCGATATGCTTGCGCCGCCAACGCGGTAATTCATGAACGCTTCATAGGTGATAGGTGCCCAGCGCTTGAGGACGTCAAGCATCACATCGGCATAGGCGCGGATTTCATACTGGGCGTGGGCGTCAGCGCGGAGCGACAGGAAATGCATGAAGTTCTGCAGGTCAATCTTCCAGTACCACTGCGTGTAATAGTTGAGCGTCAGGTTCATGCGCGCAAGTTCCCGCGCCAGCCCCTTGTTGCTTTCTTTTATCTTATTGCCTTCGTCGTCCTCATTGAGCATTTCGATATAATGCTCATAGACTTGCGCCGAGTCTTCCTTGAGCAGCTTGAATACCCGTGCCGCCTCCATGCCTTCGACCAGATCACCACGCCCCTGTCGGTTGCTTTTTGACTGGGAAGCGAGATGTTCTGGTGAGGGGATATAGAATTCCCGGTCAAGGATGGAATAGCGCGCGGAATATTCGTTCACATTGGCGGTGCGATGCCTGATCCACTGACGAGCGACAAAAATCGGCAGCTTGACGTGGAATTTGATTTCGCACATTTCAAACGGCGTGGAATGACGGTGGCGCATCAGGTAATTGATAAGCCCCGCATCTTCATTCACTTTTTTGGTGCCTTTGCCGTAGGAAACGCGCGCTGCCTGCACGATGGCCGAGTCATCGCCCATATAGTCAATGACGCGCACGAACCCGTGATCCAGCACGGAAAGCGGTTTATGCAGGATTTCCTCAAGCGCCGGAACCACCGCTCTGTACGTTGTTTTTTCCTCGCCGCGTGCATCCGCGATTTCTTTTTCCTGTGTGTTAGTGAGCGCCATTTTTGTTCCCTTTGACCAGATTTATAATTCTCTTGACCATCTTCAGACTGTTATATTTCCCAATTCCGGTAAAGACAACAAAATCAGCGCGCTTGATTTTCTCGCTGTTTCTCATCTGCCTTGCAAGGATATGTTTTAGTTTTTCTTCCGTCATATGGGGGCGGGCGAGAGCGCGCTGCTTTTGCAGAAAAGCAGGGGAGAGGACCAGCACGGTATAATCGCAGCGTTTCTCACCTTCCGTTTCAAATAACAGGGGAATATCAAGGACAACGATGTCTTTTTTGTGGGCAGCAGCTTTGCGGATGAAGTCATCCTGCGCCTTGCGCACGAGGGGGTGCAATGTGGCTTCCAGTTTCCTGAGCTTTTCCGGACGGCCGAATACTTCCTGCCCAAGCACCCTGCGGTCAATAGCATTGCCTTTGCGGGCAGCGGGGAACAGCCTGCCGACTTCCGCAACCGCTGCGCCATTTTCATCGAGCAGTTTATGGACTACCGCATCGGAATCAAGCACCGCCGCTCCGCAGCGTGCGAACTGTTTTGCGATAGTGGTTTTGCCCATGGCTATGGAGCCGGTAAGTCCGATTACGATCATGTGAATCCCGCAATAACGTGCTGGCGTAATTCATCGGTTACTTCTGGCTTTATACCAAACCATTCGTAAAATGCCAGCTGCGCCTGATAAAGGAGCATTCCCAGCCCGTCCACTGTCCCGTTTCCTCGCGCTTCTGCCTGCTCAAGCAGTCTGGTTTTCAGCGGGTTGTAGACAATATCGGTTACGACTGCTGACTGCGGCAATGTATCCAGATTGATATCCAGAAAGGGCTGGCCTTTCATGCCAAGCGATGTGGTGTTTACCAGTAGCGATGCGTCTTCAATCACTTTTCCCATTTTATCCCATTCCACGGTTTTTATTTTTCTGTCCTTTAGAGCCGAAGCAAGTATTTCTGCCCTTTCCGGCGTACGGTTTGTAAGCGTTATTTCATATCCGGCGTCCAGCAGCCCGATACACACCGCGCGCGCTGCGCCTCCGGCGCCGATCACAAGTGCCTTGCAACCTGCGACCTGCGACCTGCAGTTTTTCAGGTTTTCCATGAACCCGTAGGCATCGGTATTCGTGCCGAGCAGTTTTCCGTCTTTCACAACGACTGTATTCACGGCGCCTATGCGGTTTGCAATATCATCAATGTTATGCAGAAAACGAAGGGAAGTTTCTTTATGGGGTATGGTGAGGTTTACTCCGGCGAACCCCTTTTCAGCCATTGCGTGCAGGAATGCTTCCAGAGTTTCCGGCCTTATCTCAATGGCGGCATACGTCGCGCTGACGGCGTGTTTCTTCAGCCAGTAGTTATGCAGGCGCGGGGACAGGCTGTGGCTCACCGGAAAGCCTATCACCCCTGTCTTTTTTATTGCGCCTGTCACTTTGCCCCGCCGCTATTCTGTTTATTCTTGGGTTGGGCTGATGCTGGCGGCGATGCGCTGTTTTGTTTCTGTTCGTCCTTCTTTTTGTTCTCCGCCGCAATTTTGTCAATGTCCGGCGCGGGCTTGTCGAATATGTCAAAAATGCCGCGCAGGAAACCCGGCGTGAAAACCGAGAGCGGGTTTACGATGACGGACGGATCATCCATATTGCCTTTAATGGAGTAATTCATGGCGATTATTCCTTCGCCCTTGCCGCCTGTAAGCAGGTTTCCGATGAGCGGTACGTTGCCGATCATGGAATTCATGGTATAAGACGGGACAAGGACGCCGTTCAGATCAAGCGTAGAATTATGGGTGTCTATCGTGCCGTTGGCGGTAAGCCCTAATGCATCCCCATGCGCTTTTGCGTCTTTGATGACCACCACGCCGCTCTTATAGGTAAACGGAGCGTAAAGCCTGTGGAAGACTATCCCGTTGCCGCTCAGCGTATCCAGGAACCCGGTAAGCGACGCTATGGTAAGGATTTTGGTGAGTATAGGGGCTTTCTTTAATGTATAGTTTGTTATAGTGAGGCTGCCCTCAATCTTGTCTCCCTTATATGCGGCATCAAGCGTAAGTTTGCCTCTCTCGACGCTGCCCAGAATTCCGATGACGCGGATCAACTCTCCCGCATTATCCGTGCCTGCGGTTACCTTGCCGTCCTTAATCTCATAGCGGAAATCCGTCTTATCGCCCAGCTTTGCCGTGACGCTGGCTGATTGGCAGATGGTCGGGCAGTCGGCCAGTATCCTGGCATTTAGCATTTCCCTTTTTTCTCCGAATACCAGGTGGGAAACCTGGATGTTTATATTATATCCCTGATCGTTCGGGACATTTTTATTGTTGCTGATATAGGGTGATATATCAAACGAGTTGCCGGTGGCGGACAGTTTTATGCCGCCGGGGATTTTCTGGAAACTGAGATGGGTAAGATCGTTATGGCCGTAATGCAATTCGTCGAAAATGATCGCGCTGATGCCGGAAGTGGCTTTATCGAATTCCGCATTGCCTGATAATGTCATGTTATCGCCTTTAAGCAGGAAAGACTTTGCCAGAGTGTTGCCTGAGGGCATTCTTTCGGTGAACAGATCCAGCAGGGCTTTCTCGCCGGGCTTCTTATAAAACCCGTATTCGGGTAATTTTATATCCGTGCGTGTCAGATCCAGCCGCGCATCCGCATTGCTGGTGTTGTCGGACTCTGTGAATTTTGCGTTTACTCCTATCGTCCCACTGGCAAAACTCAGTGCTGGCATGCTGAAGCGGGGCACTGTATTCACCGGCATGTCGCATTTGATCGCATATTCCGTGTCGTGGGTCTTATTAAAGAGGCTCTGAGCCTCAATATCCATAGGCACTTTGTTTATAGTGGCTTTTCCGGCTATTTTTACGCCTTTATTGTCAAGCATGATGCTCATATTGGCGTTTTCCACATCGCGGTTGCCAAGGAAATTATTCTGCGAAACGCCGATGAGCTTTCCGGTAACCGAGAAGTTTATATCCCCGTTGTCATATCCCGGCTCGTCATCATGCTCCGAAAAAGCGACGAAATTGAATTTGGCGTTACCTGTAACCTGACCCGTGATCTGATCTGTAATGCCGAGCTTGCGCGCCTTATCCACTTTGGGAAGCGCAAGGAATGCTGCCACATCTTTAGCAGGCGCCTTGACGTCCATGTCGACGAACATGCGGATATCGTCAGGGTACATATCCGGCATGGTGACATGCGCGGAAGTAATTTCGCTACCTGATATGTATTTTGCAGATACGACCCTGGCATCCATGCTTTTCCCGGTGAACCCGATGACCCCGGTCACGTCGGTCACCGGGGGATGTACCGGCAGGTACTTTACATTGATATTTTTTACCGAGATCGTGGATGCAATGGCGTTTTCAGGCGTATCCTTAAGCTTTAATTCCCCGGGCTTGAAATTCATGTCAACAATCGCCTTGGCAACCGTCCCGCCGCTTATGTGGGTTGTTACCCACTTGCGCGAGTGTGGAGAAAGGGAAAGCGGCCAGTACCGGTGCACATCATTCACCGGAACGTTTGCGGTTTCCGCATGCGCCTTTATGGCATAATCACTGTCCACTTTGTTGATAGTGCCCTTGAACGATACGTCAACCGTTTTTGAGTCGCCGCCGATAAAGGTGATTCTCGCGGAACTGATATTCAGGACCTTCGCGTTATCGGTTATGCTGCCAACGATCTTCGCGCTTTCCAGATTAAGCACGTCGTCGATCTGTGCAGGGTATTTTATGCTCCCCCGTCCGGACTCTATGATGAAATCCGCCTGATGGATATTGGCGTCAAAATCGGTATCGATATGCGCGGCTCCGGAGAGCGGGATATTAATCCCTTCCAGCCATTCCTTGCCGGGAAACAGGCTATGCAGGGCAGATGTCGGAATATTTTTGTAGGATATCTGCGCGTCTATGGTCTTACTA
>CAYVTI010000052.1:0-14094 GCA_964454545.1 uncultured Rickettsiales bacterium | reverse complement strand
CCCCTTGAGAAATTACGCGACGATCTGCAAGGCAGGCTGGGCAGGCAAGATATGGATAAGAAATTGCTGACACAGATATGCAATGGAGTGGCAGAGCTGACAAATGATGCCGTATTGTATAACGGCAGGCTGACATGGCGCGTAAAAAGAGCAGATGCATTGCACGGCGGCGCAAAACGCATATACCAGGCAAGACGGGCAAGGGAATTAAAAGAAGATATTGCAGAAATAAAAATCGCCGACCAGGCGGCAAGCGTCATGGAAGACATACTATATTGCAAGCTGCCGGATGCAAAAAATGATCCTGCTGCAAATGCGAAGATCATAAAAAATATAAGAGAAAATGAATTATTATTTGCTCTTAAAGGTTATGATGTCGCCGATGCTGCCGTGCATTCCGATGAACAGAATAATTTCTTCAGCTTCTATGCTCAGCTATACCTGACCCTGCGCGGCATCTATTATGATGCGAGATCAGGAGACTATGATGCCATGCTGGCCAAACGCCAGGAAGTTGAAAAACCTGGTTTTCTTGGGAATCTGATAGAGGAAACCAAGGCAGCCAGAAAATATTCTGTCTTTTCTAATATAAGAATGCCCGACAGGGTGGTTCATTGGCATATCCCTTCAGAGTCTATGGAACGCATTACCATTGCCAGAAAGAATGGAAAAGTTGTAGGATACAGGTTCCGTGATACGGCAGATAGTAAACCGCTCATGGAATCACTGATGTCTGGGCTGGAACGCTTGCCAGACCTACGGATTACAACCCGCTCCTACACAGTAAAAGAATATGGAAATGAAACCAGGTATATTGATTTTCATATAAAGAAGCCCAAAAGTAAAATAGCCGGCATTGGAGATGAAGGTATTGATTTTAATCAATTTATATATAATATAAAAGCAGCGGGCATAATAGGCGATGGACTGGAAGGCAAAATTGACGTTATAAAAGCCAGTATTGCCCGTAGAAACTTTTCAAGGATTAGCTAACAGCGAATAATATAAGAATATGTTTTTCCGCCCGCCAGAAGTAAAAAGTCTTAGCCAGTATTCCGAATTCGGCTCCCATCTTCATGAAACGGACTTCGTAATCATGGTTGGCCTTGCTGCCCTCCTGCATCTTATCATCATGGGAATTTATTCGATGACGCCGCGCGAACAGCCGCTTATCATTCCCGTACGCGTGCTCAATATAAAGCTCAATGCCGGTAGTGCGGAAGTGGATATGCCAAAAGAGTCCACCATGCCGGGCGCCAAGGCGGAGGCACAGGAAGAGCAGGGAGATAAGGCGGTTCCGCAAAGATCGCTCCAGGTGACGGCGAATAAAATATACTCCGCCAACAAGCATAAACCGCTTGCGTCGATACTTGCGCAGGACCGCGAGAAAAGAACAAACGAAAAATCTCTTGAAAATATCTTGAGCAACGCGCAGCTGCTCGCAAAGCCCAAGAAATATGTGCGTGAAAGCGATCTGGCGCGGAAAGGGCAAGGTAACGGGACCTCCATGAGCGGCAGTAAATATGGCCTGGAGATAGTAAGAAACTACGAGCAGGAAATCTCATTATGGATGGCAAAGCATAAAACATACCCGGAAGCGGCAAGGCAGCAGAAGATTGAAGGCAACGCAGTAGTGCGCATACGCATCAACCGCGACGGCCATATCATATATAGCGCCATAGACACCTCATCTGGCAATGGCATGATAGATGAAGCGGCGCTGGCTATGGTACGTGATTCCGATCCGGTGCCGCATGTGCCGGATAATTATCCTGAGGGTAGTGAGCTGGAGTTTTTGATTCCAGTCAGCTTCAGGCTTAAATAATCGCGGATTATGGCAGTAACGCGCAAAAATATTCTTGTCACGGGCGGCGCCGGTTTTATTGGCAGCGCATTCGTGGCGCAATCCGTTGCTAAAGGACAGAAGGTAATCGTGCTGGATGCGCTGACTTATGCCGGCAACCGCGAAAACCTGGAATGGATAAAACCCAGTAATTATGAACTCATCGTCGGCAGCATAACGGACGGTAAATTAGTGCAATCCCTGCTGCGCCAGCATTCCATTGATGCCATCGTGCATTTTGCCGCTGAATCACATGTCGATAACTCGATAAGCAAACCGGCGGTCTTTATTGAAACCAATATCGTCGGCACTTACATCCTGCTCGAAGCGGCGCGCGAATACTGGAATGAGATGGCGAAGGATAAAAAGGATGATTTCCGGTTTATCCACGTATCGACCGATGAAGTATACGGAGCCTTGGGAGAGACCGGGAAATTCGATGAAAATTCGCCCAGGCGCCCTAATTCACCTTATTCGGCGTCCAAAGCCTCAAGCGATCTTCTGGCACAAGCCTGGTTCGCCACTTACAAATTGCCTACCATCATTACCAATTGCAGCAATAATTACGGCCCGCGCCAATACCCGGAGAAGCTCATTCCTGTTATCGTCAGCAATGCGCTATCCGGCAAAAAGCTGCCCGTATATGGTGACGGCAGAAATATCCGTGACTGGATTCATGTGGAAGATCATTGTAGCGGAGTCGCGCTTGCGCTTGAGAAAGGTATGCCAGGAGAAACTTACTGCTTCGGCGGTGACAGCGAAATCACCAATATTGAACTGGTGCGCAGAATATGCAAGATTCTGAATGATCTGGTGCCCGGCAAAAGCGCTAATCCTTATGAAGCCCAGATTGAATTTGTCAAAGACCGCCTGGGACACGACTACCGTTATGCCATCGATGATAGCAAGGCATGCCGCGCTTTAGGATTCAGGCATCAACATAACTTTGACTCTGGATTGCGCAGTACCGTGGAGTGGTACGTTAATGAATACAAAAGAACAACAGCCTGTTGACCTGTCAAGCTTCGTAAAAACCGGCAAGGATGGCGGCAACACCCTGAACCTTATGGTGGACGGCATGCACTGCGCCTCTTGCGCCTGGCGCATCGAATCGACGTTGAACAACGAACCCGGCGCAAAAGCCCGGGTCAATCTCTCCACCAACCGGCTCGCCTTAAGCTGGCAGGGTACCGTGGAACACGGTAATGAGTTAGTAGCCAAGGCAACGGATCTGGGCTATAGTTTTGCCCCGTTTGATCAGGAAACCAAAAACCAGAGCGACACCAATGAAGAAAAATTCCTTCTCAAATGTATAGCGGTTTCTGGATTTGCCGCCGGGAACATCATGTTATTTTCCTTTGCCTTATGGACATCAACGCAACAGAGCATGGGCATTGCCACGCGTGACCTGCTGCACTGGGTTTCGGCGCTCCTTGCCCTTCCGGCCATTGCCTATGCTGGGCAACCCTATTTCCGCTCAGCCTTGAGCGCGCTCAGCCACCTGCGCACCAACATGGACGTTCCTATCTCGCTCGCGGTCATACTGGCTGCCGCCATGAGCCTGTTTGAGACCATGCGTCACGGGGAATATGTCTATTTTGATTCCTCCACCATGCTGCTGTTCTTCCTGCTTATCGGGCGTTACCTTGACAGGAAAGCCCGGGGGCGGGCGCGGGCCGCCGCGCAGGACTTGCTTGCCATGATGCAGGGAGTGGCCACCATCCGCGAAAACGGGAAAACCCGCACCTTGCCAATACGCGACATCCTGCCGGGAATGCAACTGCTTGTTGCCAGCGGTGAAAAGATCGCCGCAGACGGCATCATAACCTCCGGCATTTCCGATATCGATACCAGCCTGATAACGGGTGAAACCGTGCCGCAGCGCGCTACAGCCGGACAGAAACTGTTTGCCGGGATGATCAACATGTCAGGCCCGCTTGAGCTCACCGTGTCCAAAGCCAGCGATCAAAGCCTGCTCGCCGATATCGTGCGGCTGATGGAAAACGCCGAACAGGGGCAGGCACACTACATGCAGCTTGCGGACAAGGTGGCCGGCTATTATACGCCGGTCGTGCATGTTCTGGCTCTGGGTACTTTCCTAGGCTGGCTTTCGGCCATAGCCTGGCAAAAGGCGCTGATGAACGCGACCACGGTGCTTATCATCACCTGCCCCTGCGCACTGGGACTTGCCGTACCCGTGGTACAGGTAGTTGCCTCCGGCCTGCTGTTCCGCAAAGCAATGCTTCTGAAATCCGGTGATGCGCTTGAACGGCTTGCAGTCATCGATACTGTCGTGTTCGATAAAACCGGAACTCTGACGCTCGGCAAACCGCAACTTGTCAATAGCTATAATCCGCAGGATATGCAGCTTGCCGCATCGCTTGCAGCGCAGAGCAAGCACCCATTATCACGCGCAATTCACAATGCATGGAATGGTGAAATCCTGCAACTGGACGTGAAGGAAGAACCCGGCAACGGGTTAAGCGCTATCTATAGCGGAAAAGTGGTAAAACTTGGCAGGCGCGACTGGTGTGGAAATAACAGTGCCCCCAAAGACGATATGCTTGAGCTATGGCTGAATGTTGAAGGCGCACTGCCTGTGCGCTTTGTTTTTGCCGATGCGCTAAGGCCGGATACCGCAGAAGTGATAAAGAAACTTAAAGAAAGGAATTTAGCTGTTGTTCTGCTCTCCGGTGACCGCAAGCCTGCCGTGCACGCAACCGTAGAAATGCTTGGAATTGATAACTATGCCGCGCAAATCACTCCCGTGGAGAAAACCGAGCGCATCCATGCGCTCAAGGAAAAAGGACATAAGGTGCTGATGGTGGGGGACGGGCTGAACGACGCCCCGGCGCTGGCCAGCGCCAATGTTTCCATGTCGCCGTCCTCGGCCATAGATATTACCCAGAACACTGCGGACATCGTGTTCCAGGGCGAACGTCTGTCACCCGTGATAGAAGCCATAAATATTGCAAGAGCCAGCGTCCAGCTGGTAAAACAGAATTTTACGCTTTCATTCATTTACAATATCGTCGCCGTGCCGCTGGCTATTATGGGCGAAGTAACGCCGCTCATCGCCGCCGTTGCCATGTCTTCATCTTCGATTATCGTAATTCTTAACTCGCTCAGGCTTAACCGGATGAGGAGGCTGAAGTAATGGAAGTCATGGTATATCTGATACCCATCACGCTTGCAATAAGCTGTATTGCGCTCGCTGCCTTCTTCTGGGCACTGGGCAATGACCAGTTCGATGATCCAAAGGGTAATGCTGAGCGGATTTTGAAAGACGACTAAATACTAACAAAAAAACAAAAAAGGTGCCCCCAGTCATGAATGCGAACCATATCCGTAAACTCAGGATAATCTTGCTCTCCCCTGCTCTATGGCGCAAACGGCTGGTATTCTGGGTTGGCGCCCTTCTCATCGGTATCACTGCTTCCTACTTCGCCATAGCAGCGGACTGGGCCCAGCAAACATTCAACCGTGTGCTCAGTCACGACGCATGGCTATCCCTGATTATATGTCCTGCCTGTTTCACCGTGGCTGCGTGGCTTACAAAGACATTCTGCCCTTCCGCACCCGGCAGCGGCATTCCGCAGGCAATTGCCGCACGCATATTACGCGATCGGGCGAGCAGGAATTACCTCCTGGGCAGCCATATCATTTTAAACAAGATGTTTATCACCATTATTGGCTTGCTGGGCGGGGCATCCATTGGCCGTGAAGGCCCAACCGTGCAGGTGGGCGCCTCGCTCCTGCTCCTTTTTGCAGGCATGGGAGGCATGCGGGCGGAACGCGGCATCGTGCTTGCCGGAGCTTCGGCGGGAGTTGCCGCAGCTTTTAACACGCCTCTGGCTGGCATCGTCTTTGCGATCGAGGAAATGGCACGGGCATTCGAGCACCGCAATAGTTCCATCGTGCTGGCCGCAATCGTATTTTCGGGCGCGGCGGCAATGTCCATAACCGGAAACTACGATTATTTCGGCTATGTCAGCACTGAGCTTTCCGTTACAAGAGACTGGCTTGCGATTGCAGCCGTTGGCCTTGTGGGAGGGCTAATGGGCGGAACGTTCTGCAGGCTGGTTCTTGACGGAGGCAAATACCTGCGCGAAGCCGGAAACTGTTATATTAATGAACACCCGGCCATGTTTGCCGGCCTGTGCGGAATGGCAATCGCCTTCATCGGCCTGATAACCCATAAATCCACTTTTGGCAGCGGTTACGATATCGGTTATTCACTATTGCACGGCTCCCTGGAACCACATTGGTGGCAGGCGCCTGCAAAACTTCTGGCAACCGCCATATGCGCGGTGAGCGGCATCCCGGGAGGAATTTTTTCCCCCAGCCTTTCCGTCGGAGCAGAAATCGGCGGTGAAATAGCCGCGCTGTTTCCCGCTACGCCCATGCAGGGCATTATTCTCCTAGCTATGGCTGCCTATTTCGCTGGCGTTACGCAGGCGCCGATAACCGCTTTTGTCGTGGTATTGGAAATCACCGGAAAAGGCACAACCGCAGTGCCGCTTATCGCCGCTGCACTCATCGCTTCCGCTGTCAGCCGCCTCTTCTGCCCCAAATCGCTATATCATGCACTGGCCAAGAACTTCATCATCGAAGTCAAGAAGCACCAGGCGCATATCGGCGCAGCCTGAAGGCTACTTAATCTTCGCGCCACTTAATCGAGCAGCCGATACTTGGGTTCTGCGCTGACGGAGCGCGTCCCGTTTCCGCAACTATCTTCATCGCTTCGAACAACTCGCGTTTGCCGCCCGGAGTGCGCTGCATGCCTGAAGCATCCAGCCTGCCGCGATACTGCAGGGTAAGATTGCTGTCAAAACCAAAGAAATCCGGCGTGCATACCGCACCGTACTCTTTTGCCACTTCCTGGGTTTCATCGATAACATAGGGAAAGATAAGATCATGCTGTGCTTTGAATTTTGCCATATTCTCAAATGAATCTTCCGGGTAATTCTCCGTGTCGTTGGACATGATGGCAATGCTGCCCACGCCCAGTGCGGCCAGTTCTTTCATGTCAGCGGCTATCTTAACGGCCACCGCCTGCACGAACGGACAGTGATTACATATGAACATCACGACGAGGCCCTTCGGGCCTTTGGCATCTTTCAGGGAATAGGTTTTACCATCCGTGCCTTTTAGACGGAAATCCGGCGCTTTCCATCCGGTTTCAGCTTTGGGTGTAGTGAGTGCTGGCATAAGACCTCCTTGTATATGAATATATGATGACTGTCCGGGTAATTCTTAAGATTGGCCTGCGTGAGGCATGGTGAGCCCGGCGGGAATCGAACCCACGACAACCTGATTAAAAGTCAGGTGCTCTACCGACTGAGCTACGGGCTCTTTTTGCAAGAAAAAGACGCCCACGAAAAATATGTACAAACTAACAATTGTCAATCACTATTATTTCGTAATATACCAAATAAACGTTGAAAAATGCCCGGTCGAAGGATGCAGGATCAAATCGTGAGCGAAACCATATATATGCTGCTGAAATGGCTAATTATAATAGCGATATGGCTATTGCTTGCGGTTGACCTTATCCGTGACGGGATACGCATCAGAAGGCTTCAGGACTCCATCACCATCGTGCGGATTTTATACCTGCTGCACAAGCGTAATATTCAGGTTTTCGGCCTTTTTAGCATGCTCCTGATCGTACTCGGGGCAAACGATATGGGAAATAGTCCTTCGAGACAACACGAACCCGTAGCCGAAAAACCAGCAGTTCAGGAGTCAGCACAACAGCCTGCCGATTCCAATCAGCCTCCACTGCCACAGAATCCATCCAACCCATTTTCCGGTATCACTGAATTCAATGAAAAGAACGGCAAGCAACAGGCTTATATTGATCTGCTCAAGGAACGCTATGAAATGTGGTTGATAACCTATTATTACCTCCAGAAATGCAATGCGGTTGATCCGAAGGATCTGGATACCATCGCCGCTTCGATGGAGAAGGAGCTTGCCGCCTATAATGCGGACGGCAACGTGGAGAACAACATCAAGATAGCGGCAAACGGCTCATACAAGGAGCTCTACAGCACCATCCCCTGCGACAAGGATCATATCGCCAAGACCAAGGCCAGCTATGACGGAGCGATGCAGCGCATTAAAGCAGTTCCGGATCCCGAAATCGTCAAGCCGGAAAATAAACCGCAACTGACGCCGGTTCAATAAGATAAATTGTCATTGCGAGGTCACAGCCGTAGCAATGCGCAGGCGAGATCATGCCTCAACAATCCATATACGTGGATAGATAGCTTCCTGCCTGCGCAGGAATGAGGCTGATTCTATCCCACCTTCTGATACAACTCCCCGCCACTATCACGGAATTTCTGCGCCATTTCTTCCATGCCCTTATTGATTTCGGCAACCTCAGCCTGCTGGCCTCCCTGAGACTTCGCAAAATCCCGCACCTCGTGCGAAATCTTCATCGAGCAGAATTTGGGGCCGCACATCGAACAGAAATGCGCTACCTTGGCGCCCTCGGCAGGCAGGGTCTCATCATGGAAATCCTTCGCGGTTTCCGGATCGAGCGCAAGGTTGAACTGATCCTGCCAGCGGAATTCGAAGCGCGCCTTGGAAAGCGCATCGTCACGACGGTAGGCGGAAGGATGCCCTTTGGCGAGATCCGCCGCATGCGCCGCAATCTTGTAAGTCACCACGCCGACTTTCACATCGTCGCGATCCGGCAACCCCAGATGCTCCTTCGGCGTCACATAACAGAGCATGGACGTCCCGAACCAGCCAATCATCGCCGCACCGATGCCGGAGGTGATATGATCATATCCCGGCGCAATGTCGGTCGTAAGAGGTCCGAGCGTATAGAACGGCGCCTCGTGGCAATATTCCAGTTGTTTCTCCATGTTCTCCCGGATGAGATGCATGGGCACATGGCCCGGCCCTTCAATCATCACCTGGCAATCATAATCCCATGCAACTTTCGTAAGCTCACCGAGCGTTTTCAGCTCCGCAAACTGCGCTTCGTCATTGGCATCGTGAATCGAACCAGGACGCAGGCCGTCGCCCAGCGAAAAGCTCACGTCATAGGCACGCATGATCTCGCAGATGTCCTCAAAATGCGTGTAAAGGAAATTCTCCTTGTGATGCGCCATGCACCATTTTGCCAGAATCGATCCGCCACGGGACACAATGCCTGTCATGCGGTTCTGCGTCATCGGGATGAATGGCAGGCGCACTCCGGCATGGATGGTGAAATAATCCACCCCCTGCTCACACTGCTCGACCAGCGTATCGCGGTAAACATCCCACGTAAGCTCTTCGGCAATGCCGCTGACCTTCTCAAGCGCCTGGTAAATCGGTACGGTGCCGATGGGAACCGGGGAGTTGCGGATAATCCATTCGCGAATGTTATGGATGTTCTTACCAGTAGAAAGATCCATCACCGTATCACTACCCCAGCGGATCGCCCATACCATCTTCTCCACTTCCTCGGCAATGCCGGAAGTCACTGCTGAATTGCCGATATTGGCGTTAATCTTCACTTTGAAGTTACGACCGATAATCATCGGCTCCGTCTCAGGATGGTTAATATTGGCAGGTATGATCGCCCTACCCGCCGCCACTTCGTCACGCACGAATTCCGGCGTAATGATTTCCGGTATGCGTGCACCAAAGGAATGACCCTTGCGGTAAGGCGGTATGATCTGATCACTGGTCACTGGCCGCTGACCGCTTCTACCCTCATTCTCCCTTATCGCAATATACTCCATTTCGGCAGTGACAACGCCAGCGCGCGCATAGGCAAGCTGCGAAACTGATTTACCCTCCTTAGCGCGCAGCACCTTTTTCTTCACATTCGGGAATACCCTTGCACTCGTAGCGTTTCCATTGTCTTCAGGCTTCACCACACGGGCGATAACTTCCTCTACATCGCCACGCGCAACAATCCAGTCCCGGCGAAGCTCCGGCAATCCTTTTTCTATATCGATGTGAACTGCTTCATCGGTGAAAGGACCCGACGTATCATAGACGGTAACGTGAGGCAGACCCTTGTCTGAAAGCGCAATGCTGCGCATCGCAACATGTACATCCCCGTGCCGCTCGCCAGAAACATATATCTTCCTTGAAGCAGGCAATGCCCCGCGCGTGACATCAAAAGCCACGTCTTCCTTCTTATTTCTTGCTGTTTTGACCATATGAACCTCTCTTCCCATTACAACCATTCCGGCAGCGTATCGCGAGCCAGTAATTCTTCGTATGTCTGACGTTTACGGATAATCGTATAATCGGCACCGTTCACCATGACTTCGGCAATAAGAGGACGCATATTATAAGTCGATGCCATCGACGCACCATACGCCCCTGCTGAGCGGAAAGCAAGTAAATCCCCTATTTCAGGCACTTGAATCTCACGCCCGCTTGCAAATATATCCCCGGTTTCACATACCGGCCCTACAATGTCAGCCAGTTCAGTCTTATCGCTACCGGCAACCACAGGAACAATTTCATGATAGGCATTATAAAGCGTCGGACGGGCAAGATCATTCATCCCAGCATCCACAATCACAAACACACGTTTCCCGCTGCGCTTCACGTAGATTACCTTTGCAACCAGGATGCCGGCATTCCCCACCAGCAGGCGACCGGGCTCGAATATCAACTGGCAGTCAATGCCCTGTGTTGTCTCCCTGACAATGCCAGCATACGCAGAAGGAAGCGGCGGCGGCACCTGATTGCCGTAGGGAATGCCAAGTCCCCCTCCCAGATCTAGCGTGGTAATGGGATGCCCCTTCTCACGCAGTTCCAGCACCAGTTGAGAAACACGGGCGAATG
Organism: uncultured Rickettsiales bacterium; assembly: GCA_964454545.1. Lineage (GTDB taxonomy): Bacteria > Pseudomonadota > Alphaproteobacteria > Rickettsiales > JABCZZ01 > JABCZZ01. The sequence continues at coordinate 3,440 of CAYVTI010000052.1, read as the reverse complement.
CCAGTTTAAAGGGCGCAAGGCTGGTCAGCTGCGAACCTATATGAACGGAAACACCCTGAATTTTTATCGCAGGCAATTGCGCAGCTTTAGCATAAAGCGCAATGGCCTCGTCAATAGGCACCCCGAACTTGCTTTCCTTCTGCCCGGTGGAAATTTTGGCATGTGTATCCGGTGTCACATCGGGATTGACGCGTATCGCAATGGCAGCGATCTTGCCGAGACGGGCTGCGACCTGATTGAGTACATGCAGTTCCGCTTCCGATTCGACATTGAACTGAAAAATATCCTGCTTTAGCGCATACTCTATCTCATCCACGGTTTTTCCGACGCCGGAAAATATTATTTTCCGTGGTTCCATCCCGGCAGCGAGCGCCGCATGTATCTCACCTCCTGAAACGACATCCGCGCCGCTTCCCTCTTTCGCCAGCGTTTTGAGAACTGCGAGCGTGGTGTTGGCCTTTACCGCATAGCATATAAGCGGATTGAGACCTGAAAGCGCCTCCTTGAAAATCGCATAATGACGCTTCAGCGTCGCGGTTGAATAGCAGTAAAACGGCGTGCCTACGGCGTTGGCTATATCCGTCAGATCCACATCTTCGGCAAACAACGCCGAACCTCTGTAATTAAAATGATCCATACATTATTTAATGATAACCGTATTCGGGTTGGCCGAACCCGGATCTGACATACTTCCCGGCGGAGGGAGTCGCGGCTTCCCCTGCCCTGAGTTGTTTTCCTGCGGCGTAGCATTATTGTCAGCGCCCGTACCACTTTGATCCGCCTTATGCTTTTCATGCCCCGGAAGCACAAGATCCCTTTTAACCCCGCACCCGGAAAGCAATGCCGCAATCATTATATATGTAATAAGCTGTTTCATAGGTACTTCTTCTTCGCTGCCTTGATCGCTTGCCTGACCCGCGCCGGAGCTGTACCGCCAAAGCTGGTGCGGCTTGCCACCGACTTCTCAACGCTCAGGACCTTATACACATCCTTTGTAATACGCGACTCGACTGATTGCATGTCTTTAAGCGCCAGATCGCCAAGCATGCACTTTCTATCCGATGCCAGTTTCACAATTTTCGCTGTGGTATGATGCGCCTGCCGGAAGGGGATTTTCAGGTTGATCACCATCCAGTCGGCCAAATCGGTTGCGGTAGAATATCCCTGTGACGCAAGCTCCTTCATACGCGCCTTATCAGGCGTAAAATCATCCACCATCCCGGCCGTTGCGCTCAGCACAAGCCGCCACTGTTCAAACGCGTCAAAGACGGGTTCCTTGTCCTCCTGCATATCCTTGTTATAGGCAAGCGGCAGTCCTTTCATCATGATAAGCAGTGATGTAAGCGCACCCAGGATACGTCCTGTCTTGCCACGCACAAGCTCTGCGGCATCCGGATTACGCTTTTGGGGCATGATCGAGCTTCCGCTCGTAAACAGATCGGAGAACCGGATAAAGGAAAACGGCGCGCTTGACCAGATGATAAACTCTTCCGCAAGACGCGAAAGATGAATGGCGCAAATGGAAGCGGCGCTTAAAAACTCCAGCGCAAAATCGCGATCCGATACCGAATCAAGGGAATTGGCGGTCGGCCGCTTGAAATGAAGCAGCTTAGCCGTCATTTCCCGATCCACCGGAAACGATGTTCCGGCCAGCGCGGCAGCGCCAAGCGGGCATTCATCGATACGCTCAAGCAAATCTGCAATGCGCCCGCGATCCCGCCCGAACATCTCTACATATGCCATAAGGTGGTGGCCCAGCGTCACCGGCTGCGCCGCCTGCAGATGCGTGAAACCTGGCATGATGGCATCATAATATTGCTCTGCCCTTCCAATAAGGGCCGCCTGAAGCTTCTGGAGCAGTTTGTCAACCACAACGGCAGTGTCGCGCACGAACATGCGGAAATCAAGCGCAACCTGATCGTTGCGCGAGCGGGCAGTGTGAAGCTTTCCAGCCGCATCGCCAACCAGTTCGGCAAGTCGCGCTTCGACATTCATATGGATATCTTCCAGCTCTTCTTTGAAAACAAATTCGCCGACTTCGATTTCAGACCCGACTGTCTCCAGCCCCTTTGTAATCGCATCTGCATCTTTTCTGCTTATGATGCCCGTTTCCGCAAGCATCCTGCAGTGCGCCACAGAACCTTTAATATCCTGCGCATAAAGCTTGCGATCGAAGTTAATCGAAACGTTGATTTTTGCCATCACCTCAGCGGGACCGGTTGCAAACCGCCCTCCCCACATGGGATTGGCATGGTTTCTCATTTTCTGCTTTTTTAATTTACCGGTTGGCATATAACGTATGTAGGATCACTAATTATTAACGAGAAATACAATGACATACGATAAAAACAACATATTTGCCAGAATAATCCGCGGCGAGATTTCCAGCAAAAAGGTCTATGAGGACGATTCCGTCCTTGCGATAGAAGATATCACTCCGGCGGCGCCGGTGCATATCCTCATCATGCCCAAAGGGGAATATGTTTCCTTCGACGATTTCATCGTAGGGGCTACGCAGGATAAAATCACGCATTTCTTCAAGGCAGTAAATACCGTCGCCAAGATTATGAAGGTGGATGCAAATGGTTACCGCCTTATCACCAACCACGGGCGCGATGCTTCACAGAGCGTAGCCCATTTCCATGTGCACCTGCTCGGCGGCAGAGCGCTGGGTGGCCTGCTGCCGGGCGATACCAAGGAAAGATAGTATTCAGGCGGCTAAACGCAGGCTCTGGCCGTTTGCCGTGAGTGCTACCTTGATGTTTCCACGCGTCGCCTTGGAATAAGGGCAGACCTTGTGCGCGTCATTCACCAGTTTTTCCGCGGTAGCCGAATCAAGACTCGGCAATGACACATGAAGTGTGGCACCAATAAAGAAACCATTGTCATCCTGATTCAAAGTGATGTCCGCATCGACAGTGACTTGCTCAACATTGATTTTCTGCTGCTTGGCGACATGCTGGACGGCACTGCCGAAGCACGCCGCATAGCCACAGGCAAAGAGTTGTTCCGGGTTCGTCCCTGGCTTACCGCTTCCGGGAGTTGAGAGATTAATGGAAAGCTGCCTGTCATCCGTTTCGGCATGACCTTCACGACCTCCTGCAACTGTTGCATGAGCAGTGTATAACGTCTTCATAAAACTCTCCTTTATAAGTTAAGATTACGACTAAAAATTGTTATCTTTTCAACTCATACTATCAAGAATGGCAATCAGGCAACTGTTTTCCAGAGAGGGTTATTAATCTTATTTATAAATTCCTCGTGAAGAAATATTTCCTCTTCTGTAGGAGGAAATGAGCGCTTAGGCTGCATCTTTACTTCTCTGACCTCCACTCCGGCAACTGTTTCCACGATATTTACCGCATTAAGCAGCATGGATTCCTGCCTGCCCCCCATAAGCTCCAGATAGACATCGGCAAGCAGTTCGGCATTCCGGTCAC
>CAYVTI010000051.1:2273-14192 GCA_964454545.1 uncultured Rickettsiales bacterium | reverse complement strand
CGGAGTTCTTCCGGTTTCTGCGGAACCGTAATCGCATGCAGATCAACCACGCAGAACAGGCACTGGTAATCCTCCTGCATGTCAACCCAATTGCGGATTGCGCCGAGGTAATTACCAATGTGAAGATTGCCCGTAGGCTGTACCCCGGAAAGTATGCGTTTCATTCTATATTTTTCCAATCACCAATCTAGTATCAATCATTATTTACAGTATGTTAACAACATTAATGAATTCGAAAAACCGGCAAATTTCATAAAACTGTAACACAACTATAAGAATCAATAGTGTAATATGACAATGAGTGAATAGCTTTTGGGCTTAGTAATGTCAATTGAACAAGATAATGCAAAAGACGGTCAAAACGTTCCTGCCCAGGCAAGCGATGTTACACTAAATGCGGGCGTTCGCAAACATTACCATCCGGAAGAAAGCGAAGGCCAGAAAATAGGCGAAGCAATAGGCAATGCCTTCGGGCAGGCGCAGACAGGCGTGAAGAATCCTGAAATTCAGGAAGGCCATCATCATCATGATACGCTCGGGCTAAAAATATTCGACAAGGTGATATGGAATTTTTCCAACATCGCGGTATTCCTGCTTTCGGTATATTCCACTTACAAAAGTAATTTCTCCCAACCGCAGAATACTCCCATCGAGAAACAGAATTGGTGGATGAAACGCGGCAACCAGGTCAGGGGAATCCTGGAAAGCAAGGGCATGTCAAAAGAGGCCGCCAGAAATGCCAATATGATATTATGGTCATTCTTGGATGGCAGCATCATGGCACCCATCGTGGCAATCATTGAACACAACCGTTCGCGAATTGGACGCACGATTGATAGCATCTTTGGCACCAAGCCCAAGGATGAATCCGTATATGAAGATCAGCCGAAACAAGGCTGGAAAAGTGTCATCATGGGAAGATTATCTGCATTTTCGATCGTGATTCCCACTTATTTTCTCTTGAACATAAAAGATAAGAATGATCCAAAATCCCTGTCAATCAACAATATCATTTTCGACAAACCGGCAGACGCAGCAGTAAAAAATAACGTCGCCGGTATTACGACAAGTCTTAGCAAGCGCTTCAATAAAGAACAGGTAAGCGGAATAGTAAACAGTAGTATTTTTGAAACGTTCTATACGACGCTCTGCACGACAATACTGTTTTTCGTAAGTTCGCTTACCGGAAGGAAAGACAGGGAAAAAGCCGAGAAGACGCAGGCAGAAAACACCAGTGCTTCCTATGCCAGCAATTCAAGCGCTTCAAATACTGAAGCAATAAACAGCAAAGATATGCAATCTGAGACAAAAGACAGGGAACACCTGAGAGCAAGAAAGATCAGCGAACCGCCCGCCAGCATGGCCCAGAGAGTCGAACAGGAAGCTTCATCGGCACCGGCAAACGTATCCATTTAAAGCCAGGTTTTTATGGATAATGCCTCAAACAGAGAAACCATCCCCCAGGAACAGGCTAAGGACGCGGGAGAAAAGAAAGTCCGTTCGTTCGGCAACAAGGCTTTCGACTGGGCAGTATGGCCTGCCGTACAGTGGATCGGTGTCTGGGGACTCTCGCTATTTCTTGCCAATAAGGCTCAGAACGGCTCCGGGATTCTCAACAAATGGTATAAGAGCGCCGTAGACTGGCTGACACCGAAATTCCATATGTTCAATAGCCCATTAGCCAAGAAAATATGGGGCAAGGATACGGGTGCAAAACAGTGGGCGGGTGCCACGACTTTATTTACTGCCCTTTTTATGGGAGGAAACCTTTCGCTACCCGTCATCAAGTTCATGGAAAACCGGAGAGACAGCATCTCGGCATGGTTCGACAGGGTGTTTCATAAGACTCCCGAAGATCCGGATAAAATAAAGCAGGAACCTAAGCAGACATGGGGCAGTGTGATAAAAGGCAGGTTAAGCTCGGCATTCCTCGGTTATTCGGTATTTTTTGCCTTAGGGCCCGGCAAGGCGGCAAAAGTGCAGGACATGGTCGGCGGCGCAGCAACCAATGCGTTCATGAAAATTAGGCCGCAGGCAAACAGGAACAGCGTCAACAAATGGGCAAATCTTGCGGTCTTTGACCTGTTTTTTACCGCCATAGCCGCGAGCTTCCACTATGTCATGAGCCGTCTTTTCGCACGTAGTAATGATAATAAGAAAAAAGCTGGCCAGAAGGAATGTCCGGAGCCCGTCACACCCAGCAGTTTCGAGAGAGGGGAAAACATAGCCCGCTATAGCGAAAAAGAAGGGCTTAAGAGGAAAACCCCGCAGCCAAGGCCTCAGGAAGGGTGGGCAAGAGGCGAAGAAACAAGGAAAAATACTGAAATATCACATACCGTAACACCATAATTTTAACCAAATTGTCACACAAATATATCTGTAATTAATGTACTATAAATCCTGTGAGTAGGAATTATGGCGGCAGATAAAACAGAAGATAGGACAGGAAAAAAACAGGATGACACTCCTGATACCCTTCCCATGAGCAAGGATGTGTCGCAAACTGCTCCAGCCACGCCAAAAAAAAATATCAATGACACTATTGGCGGAAGAATCGCCCACTTCCTGACATTCTACGTGGTGGGGTTTTTTATGAACTCCAGCCTGTCGCTTTTCATTACCTACAATCTTAATCCACGTAATAGTGTCAAGAAATTTAAAGAGGGCCTGTCAAATTCCATAGGTAAAGTCTTTGGAGGAACAGCAGGAAGTAAAACAGTCGATAGCGTGCGTTCAGCCATAGAAATTACCTTCATGATGATTTCCGGAACGATTATTACCGGTATCATGACGCCATTGCTTAAGTATCAGGGGCGCATAGCGCACGCGATCAATAGAGCGCTGGGAAAGGATGCCGATGTTCTGCCTCCCGAACTGCAAAAACAGCCTGAGCCTAAAACGGTTGAAGAGAAAATAAGCCAGGAAATCACCAAACGCGTAAAAAAAGATAATGCCGGGCTTGCCGCTTTGTGGCTGTCGCGCATCGGCCTGACGGGAGCAGTGCTTGCAGGCGATGCCGCAGTCAATCGCGGCAGCAGGATACTGGAAAGTAAAAACCTGCCAAGCGTCGATACTCTCTCGTGGGGAGCAGGAAAACAAGTTTATAAAGTACTGCCCAAATCGCTGGTCGCACGCTGGAGCAACTGGTTTGGAAAACATGGGGCGAGCCTGGATCAGATAAAAGCCAATATGGGCGACCACTTTACCCGTCTTGAGACGCATGGCAAAGTGGGCAGCGACGAAAACAGCATGGTAATCGCCGAACAAAGCAGGCTGCTTATAAAAGAGCTGGGCTGGACCTTCATCATGGCCAAGTTCATGGAAACGCTGACCGGTTCTATTCGGAAAACGCTCACTCACCGTCAGGAAAAAAAGGCGATCAAGGATATGAAAGAAGAAGGTATTGTGCCAGAAGGCCACAATGTGCTTTTACAAAAAGACGGCAGCGTCAGACTGGAAAGAATAGAAGACATCCACACGGAAAAAAAGACATGGGCAGTGAAGAAAGATGCTTCTTCCAGCCGCGTCGAAGCCCTGGAGAAAAGCCGCGCAACCACCGAAGCGCAGCCGATGGCACCCGGGTTAAGCAGTTAGCTCACACATCACCGGCACGTGATCAGACGGCTTATCCAGCGCGCGTATATCTGAGACTATTTTACATGATTGCAGCTCGTCAGCCGCCTGCGGCGATAAAAGCAGATGATCGATACGCATCCCCTTCCCCGTTTCAAAACCATTACCGCGATAATCCCACCAGGTGAACGCCTGCTCATGCGGATGCAGGACACGGAAGGCATCATACACGCCAAGATGCGTTATTGCCCTGAAAGACTGGCGTTCAAGAGGATGAAAGCAGGTTGTGCCTTCAAGCCCCTTGGGGTCATAGACGTCAATCGCTTCCGGAGCCACGTTATAATCGCCGCCCATTACCAGCACTTCTTCATATTGCAGAAGAGATTTTATATGGGCCTCCAGCCTTTGAAAGAATCTCAGCTTATACTGAAACTTGTCAGAATCAGGAGACTGCCCGTTGGGCACATAAACCGATGCAACCCGCAACGCGCTATTGTTCATACTTGCCACGGCCTCTATGTAACGCGCTTCCTGATCTGCATCATCGCCAGGAAGTCTTGTCGCTACGTCGGAAAGCGGAAATTTAGACAGTATCGCGACCCCGTTATAGGTTTTCTGCCCATGCACGGAGATATTATAGCCAAGCTCCTCAATTTCCATATACGGAAAAGCATCACTGGTAATTTTCAATTCCTGCAGCAGCGCAATATCAGGCTTGTCTCTGCGCAGCCAGTCGGTGAGATGGACGATGCGCGCCCGTATGGAATTCACGTTCCATGTTGCAATTTTCACTGTCATTCTGTACCTTTTATATAATTTCTGAAGAAACACAAGTTATGCGAATAACCAGACGGGAATTTGTAATCGGCGGCACCTCTGCCCTCGGCATGGTTGCCTTTCCCGCCCTTGCCAAATACAGCGCGCCTTTGCCGCCTGACGCCCTTTTCTCAGGCAGCAAGCCTGACAAGAGCTTTTCTATTCTTAACCGTATCAGTTACGGCGCAACGCCTGCCGAGCAGGAACAGCTTGCAAGAATAGGACTCAAAAAATACCTTGAATACCAGCTAAACCCTACGCCCGGAAAAGATAATACAAGCAATGAAAAAATTTCCAAGGCTACTCTTCATATAGAATACAAAGCCAAGGAATTAAACAGCCCCTCTGTGATTTGATGTATCTTAACCCCAGTTTTGGATAAGCGGATTTACAAGACGGCTCTTTTGCCCTATGATTCTTGTTAACCTTTAAACTAATGCACTACCGCTTTCTGGGATGATTTGGCAGATTATCATGATCGCCTTACCGTCGTAGTGATGAGCGAGTGTGGCCGGAGATTGAAAAGTAACGATAGCGGCGGAACTGATCATGGGCATGGGCATGGGAATGTCATGATGGTATTAGGAGGCGGAGTGAATGGTGGCAATATCTATGGACGCTGGCCGGGCCTTGCCAACGAACATCTTGATAATCAGGTGGATCTGGCCATAACCACGGATTACCGGGCAGTGCTTGCGGAAATCATAGCTACCCGTTTCGGCCAGACAAATACGGCACGGGTTTTTCCGGGTTTCTCTGCCTATCATCCTCTTGGAATAATGCGGGCATAAAGGCGCATTTCAGGCATTAAATACTTGATATTTTAATGGCAATGTGTATAGTTCGCCTCCCTATATCATCACAAGTGCCTGTGATATATGCACATTAACCCGAGCGGCACTGCTCAATAACCCCGCGGCAGAGGGTTTCTGCCGAGTATTTAGGAAATCTGATTTATGGCTAATAACGTCGCCTACGCTGCAGCGGAACAATCCAACGAATTTTCAACCGGTGAAAACTTTGCTGATCTTTTCGAATCGTATGTAAAGTCTGGTGAGAAATCAGAAGGTAGCGTCATCACCGGGAAAATAGTGGCTATCGAAAACAATGACATCGTTGTTGTAGACGTAGGCCTTAAGTCTGAAGGACGCATCTCCCTTAAAGAATTCTCACAGAACGGCAAAGTGCCCGAGTTGCGTCCAGGTGACGAAGTGGAAGTTTATCTTGAGAAACTTGAAAACAAGCATGGCGAAGCGGTTATCAGCCGTGAAAAAGCGCTGCGCGAAGAATCATGGGCACGCCTTGAGCGCGCCTGTGCCAATGCTGAACGCGTTGATGGCGTCATTTTCGGGCGCGTCAAAGGCGGCTTTACGGTCGATATCGAGGGCGCGGTGGCATTCCTCCCCGGCAGCCAGGTGGATATCAGGCCGATCCGCGACATCAGCCCGCTGATGGGCATTACCCAGCCATTCATCATCCTTAAGATGGACAGGAAGCGTGGCAATATCGTGGTTTCGCGCCGTGCGATACTTGAAGAGTCCCGCGTCGAAGCCCGTAATGAGCTTCTGGGCAAGATCAGCGAAGGTCAACAGCTCGAAGGCGTTGTAAAGAATATTACCGATTACGGCGCGTTCATCGATATGGGCGGCATCGACGGCCTGCTCCACGTTACCGACATCTCCTGGAAGCGCATCAACCATCCGTCCGAAGTGCTTCATATCGGACAGAACGTAAAGGTAGTGGTCACCAAATTCGATCAGGAAACCAAGCGCGTTTCGCTTGGCATGAAGCAGCTCGAACAGAATCCGTGGGAAAATGTAGCCGGTAAATTCAGCATCGGCCAGCGTTTCACCGGAACCGTTACCAATATAACGGATTACGGCGCGTTTGTTGAGCTTGAAAAAGGCATAGAAGGTCTTGTCCACGTCTCCGAAATGAGCTGGACCAAGAAGAACACCCATCCGAGCAAGATCATCTCCAGCAGCCAGCAGGTAGAAGTAGTGATACTGGATATTGACAACGCGAAACACCGCATCAGCCTCGGCATGAAGCAGTGCACCCCCAACCCGTGGGCTGCATTTGCCGAAAAGCATACCGTGGGCGATATTATCGAAGGCACCATCAGGAATATCACGGATTTCGGCCTTTTCCTTGGGCTGGAAGGTGATATTGATGGCCTGGTGCACCATTCCGACATTAGCTGGACAGAACCGGGCGAGACCGCGGTGAAGAGCTATAAGAAAGGTGAGCAGATAAAAGCCAAGATCCTTGCTATCGACGTCGAAAAAGAGCGTATCAGCCTCGGTATTAAACAACTGACGGAAAATGCCTCCAGCAGCGCTATTGGGAACCTGCAGAAGGGCAGCGTTGTGACCTGCGTGGTTACCGGCATTCAGGAAAGCGGCATTGACGTAAAGATAAATGACACGATCACTGCGTTTATCAAGAAATCCGACCTGTCACGCGATCGCCATGAACAGCGCCCCGAAAGGTTCGCTATCGGTGACCGCGTAGACGCAAAAGTTACCAATGTAGACAAGACCGCGCATAAAGTCACCATTTCCATCAAGGCGCTGGAAGCAGACGAACAGAAGCGCGCCATTGAGGAATACGGTTCGACGGACAGCGGCGCAAGCCTTGGGGATATTCTTGGCGCGGCGCTGAGCGACGCATCGGGTAAAAAGGCAAAGAAAGCGAAATAACTATTTTCTTGCTATAGCGGTGAATACAAATTATTCATGGCGCGTATTATACGCGTCATGAATTCTTCCCAACCATGAGAGTTATGTAGGGTACAATGTCACTTAACGCAGATACATTACTCGACAGGATTCGCCTCAAGCAGCAGCTTAGCAAGTGGCGCATACTCACTATTATCCTCGCTTTAATAGCAGCATTGGTCGCGCTTGAGAAAAATTCAAAATATTCACCGATACGCTCTGATTATATTGCGCGTATCACCGTTGACGGCATCATCACCGACGATCGCAAGCTTTCCAAGCTCATTGACGATACGCGCAGGGATCTGCACGCAAAAGCAGTTATCGTATGGCTTGACACACCAGGTGGCAGCGCAGTTGGAGGACAGCAGCTTTATCTCGATCTGATCAAATTATCCAAATACAAGCCCGTGGTTGCCGTGATGAGGAACATGGCCGCGTCCGCCGGGTATATGGCATCGCTTGGCGCTGATCACCTGATTGCGCGTGAGGGGACTATCACCGGCTCCATTGGCGTGATCATGGAATCCTTCGAAGCGACCGAACTTGCCCAAAAGATAGGAATTAAGCCGGTTACCATTAAATCCGGCCCTTATAAGGCTTCGCCCAATCCATTCGAGAAACTTACGCATGATCAGGAAGTCGTCATTCAAGGTATTATTAAAGATTTTTATAATTGGTTTGTCGATATTGTGGCCGAACGCCGCAAACTGCCGCGCGATACCGTTACAGCGCTTGCGGATGGCCGCATCTATACGGGCAGACAGGCTCTGGAAGCCAAGCTCATCGATGAATTGGGCGGCGAAGACGAAGCAGTACAATGGCTTGCCAAAAATAAAAGAATCAGCAGCCATACGGAAATCAAGGATGTAAAAATCGACAGCGATGAGCCCAGTATATTTGAACAGATTACACAAATGGCAAATGGAAAAATCGGCTCAAACCTTTTACAAAGGCTTGACGGATTAAATGCGATATGGCAACCTAATTCCCTGTAATATATATCAACACAAGCGTGAAATAATATGACAAAATCAGATTTAATACTTCGTCTATCCAAAAAATTTCCTGACCTCTACCAGCGTGACATTGAGAAGATCGTGAACTCAATACTGGGAGAAATAGTAGAGTCGCTTAAGTCGGGCGGAAGGGTTGAACTCCGTGGCTTTGGCGCGTTCTCCATACGCAGGCGTGAAGCGCGCATTGCACGTAATCCGAAGAACGGGCAGGAAGTCAGTATTGGCGAACGTCATGCTATTTATTTCCGCACGGGCAAGGAATTGCGCGAGAAAATAAATAAGGAGAGCGTGTAAACACGTAAGCAGATCATGTTGTTAGTCACCCTCAGAAAAACTCTGAAGATCTGCTTTTACAGTCTGCTTGTAATACTTGGAGTGGTGTTTTGTGTAAGTAACAGGGCAAAAGTCGAACTCACGCTTTTTCCCTTGCCTTATGCTATCTCCATTCCGGTGTTTATTTTCGTGATATTTACGCTATTGGCCGGGATGCTGGCAGGCTGGGCTATTGCCAGAATAAAGACGCACCATATTGCGAAGGACAGGAAGATCCACATGGCGCGCAGCCATGCCCTTGAAAACGAACTGGCTGCCTTGCATTCCGAGCGACTAATCAAACAAAAATAGGCTACTCATCAAAAATGCGCGTGTTCTTTGGGCGCACATAGACACTGTCATATTTTTTCAGTTCAAGCTTATCGATAATTTCCTTGGGTACTTCCGCAGTCAGGCTTTCCCCGCTCACGCGTTCCATTTCTACTTTCACCAGCGGCCCGGCGGGATTCACATGCAGAATACGTGCTTTTACATATTCAAATTCATCCGGCGTGCGTGCTATGAAGAGTTCATGCGGACGGGCAAATAATTTTACCGGCCTGCCGCCGCCGTTATTCTTACGGGCGGCCTTATTTCTCTGCGGCTGAAGCAACGATTGCGATCCGGCCATGACGGAAGGCAGAATCCTGCGAAGCAATCCTGTGATTTCAGGATAGCGGCTTATCCAGCCTTTTCTACTCCCATCCTCATGTACGGCTATCGCCGATGGTTCGTTTTCCCTTTCCTCGTATTCAACCAGATGCGTATTGCCGTTCTCGTCTTTCCATCCCTCAAAGACATTATAATTTCCGAGGAAATCATAGACGAACGAATTTGCAGGCTGGTGGTATACTTCCCCCGGCGTTCCTATCTGCTCAATCCTGCCGTTACTCATGACTACGACGCGATCAGATACCTCCATCGCCTCTTCCTGATCATGGGTAACGAAAATACTCGTAATGTTGATATCGTCATGCAAGCGGCGCATCCAGAGACGAAGCTCCTTGCGCACTTTCGCATCCAGCGCGCCGAACGGTTCATCAAGCAACAGAAGCTTCGGTTCCACGGCAAGCGCGCGGGCAAGCGCAACCCGTTGCCTCTGCCCGCCGGACAGCTGCGAAGGGTAATGATCACGAAACTTATCCAGATGCACCAGTTTCAGAAGCTTCATCACCCGGCGGCGGATTTCAAACTCGCTGTACCGTTCCTTGCGGGGACGCACCCTGAGTCCAAAGGACACGTTGTCAAATACGCTCATATGCTTGAACAGCGCATAATGCTGGAATACGAAGCCTACCTTGCCCTGGGCTTTCTTCTGGGGCGTGATCGTATTTCCCTCCAGCAGGACAGTACCGGAGTCAGCCACGTCCATCCCGGATATGATCCGCAGCAATGTCGTTTTTCCCGAACCGGATGGCCCAAGCAGCGCAAGCAATTCTCCCGACTTCACATCAAGGCTGACATTATCCAGCACTACATTATCGCCGAACTTTTTGTAGATATTCTTTACCTGTATGCTCATCAGCCCTTTGCCTTATTTTCGCGTGAGATACTGTACTCGATATAACTCTTTGCCATAAGTGTAAACAACGCAAGCAACGTAAGTATGGACGCAACCGCAAAGGCAGCCACGAAATTATATTCGTTATATAATACCTCCACCTGTAGCGGGATGGTAGTGGTTACCCCTTCGATATGGCCGGAGATGACAGAAACGGCGCCAAATTCACCCATCGCCCGCGCATTGCATAAAAGCACTCCGTAAAACAGCCCCCATTTTATATTTGGCAGGGTCACTTTCCAGAAGGTCTGCCATCCCGTAGCGCCTAACATAATGGCAGCCTCTTCATCGCTTCTGCCCTGCTGCTCCATGAGCGGAATAAGCTCGCGCGCCACAAAAGGAAATGTGACAAATATGGTGGCTATCACCAGGCCGGGTACCGCAAATACTATCTGCAGGTGATGACGCTCCAGAAAACCGGACAGAACGCTATTGGCGCCAAACAGCATGACAAAAATGAGGCCGGAAATCACCGGGGAAACGGAAAATGGCAGATCGATAAGCGTTATCAGCAGTTTTTTGCCAATGAAATCAAATTTCGTGATGGCCCAGCTTGCTGCTAATCCAAATACAAGATTACATGGGACCGCAATGGCAGCGATCAGCAGCGTAAGTTTTATGGCGGATCGTGCATCTTCACTTTCCAATGCATCAAAATACCCCCTGAAACTGTTCGCCAGGGCTTCCGTAAATACTATCACAACCGGCATTATGACAAAAATCCCGATGAACACCAGGGCTACCAAGATAAGAAGAACTCGTACGGCAAGACGCTCAGTCGTTAGGGAAACGGATGTCATAATCAGTCGTATCTTATATTATTCAGAGAGTTATATTTTATATAATTGTCACGTTACTGTCATACTAAATTCAAAATATTGTCACACACAATACAGGCACGACCGCTATAATGTGGTTAATAGGAAATTAACTACTTATCGCATAAGAAATTAATCTGTTTTTAATAAATACGAACTATAATGAAAAATCAATTGCGCAGATATTGCGCGCCCGTTTGCTGAATGTGGAGCCGGTTTATGAATAAGGATGACTATAAGGAACAATACGAGAATCTGACCGCTATATATGATCTGGCGGAGGATCTTGCAGCCACCGTCGAAAGCAAATTCGTAAAGAATCCTGAAGGACAACTCGCGCTGGTTGAGCCACTGATAAACGATATTGCAGACTCGGCGGACATCCTGACCGAAGAATATATAAGCATTCTGGAAACGCCATCCCACAAGAAATCCGCAAAATCCCGCGTTGAGAAGGCCCTGCGCAAGATATTCACGGCGCTTGAGAGTTACCGCGAGCGCGTAAAGGAAGCTGGCAGTGCAGCCATTAACATCGCGGATACCATCGTGGAAAAGATATACAAGCAGACGGAAAAGATAATGCTTATCTTCATGCAGCTGATTGAGCTTTCGCTTGAGCGCATCATGCGCAAACATGAGCTGGATGAGTTCAAGCGCCATAATACCCAGTTCATCAGCGCCCTGCAGCACGGGCATTGATTATCTCCAATTTTCTGCCGCCCTTTATCCTTGTATTTACGTCATCATGGGCTACAACAGGAATATAAGAATATTCCGGAATGATAATGGAATTGGCGCAGAAAAGAATATGGGCGCTGCTGGATGACAGACAGGGCAACACAAACCAGACGCTTGGTGTCGCAGAAGCCCTTGGGGTGCCATTTGAAATAAAAAACATATTATTTAATGAGTTGATACGAATCCCCAATATCCTTATCAATAAAACAGATATATGGATGAAGGGAGAAAAGCTGGATTTCTCCAACCCGCCCGATATCGTGATATCCACGGCCAGAAGGCTGGGTATCGCCGCCTCTTACATAAAGTATAAATGTCCTTCAGCGTTCCTCGCGCAGATACAATGGCCCGGCTTCCCAAGC
>CAYVTI010000051.1:0-2173 GCA_964454545.1 uncultured Rickettsiales bacterium | reverse complement strand
CAATCAAGGAACATATGAATGTGCCTCATTATTTTCATGTATGGAACGATGCAGACAAGAACTCAGAGAATCCATTTTACGGCTTTTTAGGACTTGCCGATGCCGTAATAGTAACCGGAGATTCAATTTCAATGTGCTCGGAAGCCTGCGCAACCGGAAAGCCGGTTTACATCTATTATTCGCCGGATGTCGTTTCTCCCAAGCACCAGCAGTTTATTGAAGAGCTTTTCCAGCTTAAACTGGCAAAGCCGCTTATGGAAGCAGGAAACAAAGTATTCCAGCCCACTTTCAGGCTGGATGACGCGCAAACCATTGCGAATGAAATAAAAAGAAGATGCACATAGCTTGGACTCCCATCTATTCATTTTGATTAATTTGGATATTATAGTATTATATATTAATGTATATGTCTGTCATTCATAAACATGACCCATCACATTCGGGTTTTACGCTGGTGGAAATGTCCATCGTGCTGATCATAATCGGCCTTATTGTCGGCGGTATATTAGTTGGCCAGGATTTAATAAATTCAGCCAGGATAAATGCGCAAATCACCCAGATTGATAAATATAATAGCTCCGTTCGCCTGTTTGATACTAAATATGGGTATCTGCCCGGGGATATTGCGGACCCTTATGCCAGTAATTATGGTTTTATTACAAGAGGTACGCTTGGCGGGCAAGGCGACGGTAATGGCATCATAGAAGGTAATTGCGCAAATAGCAACGGCAGTAATAACGGTTTTGATGTGGGTTGTGGCGAATTGCCTATATTCTGGGTTGATTTAACAACAGCGGGCCTATTAGGGGATACCAGTATAACTATTCAGGGAGGTTATCCCAAGATAACCACTGCAACCTATGTACAAGGAGATAGCTGGATTAGCACATGGCTGCCCAAGGCGAATTTAGGAAATAATTTTGTTTACCTGATGTCCTTCAACAGCACCAATTACTTTGTCATCTCCATGATAGATCATTTTTCGTGGACAGTCGTGACTGCAAACAACCCGGGCGTTACCGTACAGCAGGCATATGTCATCGACAGCAAAATCGATGATGGATTGCCTCAGTCAGGAAATGTACAAGCCTGTTACCTTAATGCCAATATAGGCGATCACAGGGGTGTATGGGCAGCAGGCGGCGGCCTGCAGGGAGCCGGTGTAATCCATTACGGGAATAACTGCGTTCCAACCACCGCAGCCACCCCTTATGCCAGCACTAATTGTTATGACAATAGCAACGTCCTGGGGGGAACGCAGAAATACTCCACAAGCAAGAATGCTACATTGCAAAACTGTGCCTTATCCTTTCAGTTCCAGCAATAATCATGACATTGATCCTTATCTATGATTCTCATGCATAAATGCAACTCATTCCAGTCTGGCTTTACGCTGGTGGAAATGGCTGTCGTACTGGTTGTTATTGGTCTTATCGTTGGCAATATATTAATCGGTCAGGATTTAATAAATACATCTAGAATAAATGCGCAAATCACCCAGATTGATAAATACAACTCGGCCGTACGTTTATTCGATACGAAATACGGCTATCTTCCCGGAGACATACCGGATCCAACCGCAAGCAACTTCGGTTTTGCGGCAAGGGGTACGGCAGGAGGTACCGGTGACGGAAATGGTTTAATACAGGGATATAATAATAGTGCCAGCTCTCCGGCGGGCAATCAGCAATCCGGTGGTGAAACGGTTATGTTCTGGGTCGATCTCAGCACTGCCGGACTTCTTGACCAAAGTTTCAGCACGGCTACATCCACAACTTACCCGGCTATCAGCAGCTCCAGCATCTCTCAGTATTTTCCGGCCACCAAAATTAACAGCAATTATATTTATGTCTATAACGGCGGCTACTATAATACCATTACCCATCTCTGGGTAAGTGATGGATCCAATTATTATGGGATCTCAGCCCTTACATCCGTAAATACCACGATAGCTTCCGGCACCGGCCTAACCGTACAGCAGGCATATGACATCGATAAGAAAATTGATGACGGACTGCCGCAATCCGGAGACGTGCTGGCTTTTTATATGAATAATGCCCTAAACACGCAGGCAGCGGTATGGGCTGCCGGAAAAGGACTGGAAGGATCCGGGGCGAACAATCCTCCGGCAGGCACCACAGCAGCAACGGCTTATGCCAGCACCAACTGTTAC
>CAYVTI010000050.1:6262-14417 GCA_964454545.1 uncultured Rickettsiales bacterium | reverse complement strand
CTTTGGAGAAGATTTCTTTGTTGAACATATGGCAGTTATTAAAGCACTTTTATTGTTAGCACCAATAGAAGTGGTAGAAAAAATGCGAGCACAATATGTTAGTGGTTCCAGGAAGGCTTATGATATAGCCTTGTTTTTTTAGAATTCCCGAATTTTATGTTAGTATAATATTTTCTTCAGCCTACAGAATAGCCGCTGATCACTTACTTGGAGAACATGGTCTTAAACCCAAGTTGGTAGCTAGCGAGTAAAAGCGTTACCTCTCCACCAACTCCCCACTCCTCACCAGCCCATGCACGGCCTCAATATCCGGCGAGATGATGCGGTCTTCTTTCATGTAGGAAACGCGTTTGCGGATGGCGGCTTTCACCTTTTCCAGCTTCGCAGAAGTCTTAAGTGGCTTGAGCATATCGAGCGCCTGGGCGGCAACCAGCAGCTCAATCGCCAGCACATAGCGCACGCGCTTTGCAATTTCCAGCGCCTTAAGCCCCGCGCCCGGCCCCATGGAAACATGGTCTTCCTGATCGTTATTGGTGGGGATGGAATCCACGCTTGCCGGGAAGGAGAGCGACTTGCATTCGCTGGCGAGCGCGGCGGCAGTCACCTGCACCATCATGAAGCCGGAATTCAGCCCGCCATTTTCAATAAGGAACGTCGGCAGGCCGCTCTTTTCCGTGCGCATGGCGGTGTTGACGCGCCGCTCGGAAATAGTCGCAAGTGTGGTCAGCGCCGCGCCTAAACGGTCGCACACGCGCGCAGGATAAATGGCGTGGAAATTGCCGCCGTGGATCACCAGTTCCCGATCGGGAAACAGCACCGGGTTGTCGGTGGTGGAATTGATCTCACGCTCGATGATCGTTTTCGTCTGCTCCAGCTCATCCCACACCATGCCGTGCACCTGCGGCGCGCAGCGCAGCGAATAGGAATCCTGCACCCGCCCGCAATCGACATGACTCTTTGAAATCGGCGTCTCACCACCGATCCATTTAGCAATATCGCGGCCACAGGCATGGGTTCCCGCCTGCCGCTGCTCACGCAATAACAGGTCGTCCGTCATGTGGTGCGACGCGCGCAGCGCCTCGATGCTCATGGCGGTGGCAAGATTAGCAGTATCCAGCAGCTGCCTTGCCTCATGCCAGAGCGTGACGGCAAACGCCGCCGTCAGCTGCGTGCCGTTGATCAGGCACAACCCTTCCTTAGGCCCAAGCGTCAGTGGTTTGATGCCTGCCTTTTTAAGCGCATCCTTGGCTTTCACGCGCGCAAAACCATTGCCCTGCGGCATGGTGCATTCGCCTTCACCGAGCATCGCAAGCACCGCATGCGCGGTCGGCGCGAGATCACCGGAGGCGCCGACACTTCCACGCGCAGGCACGCAGGCGAGTATTCCCGCTTCCAGCATTTTCGCAATTGCCTGGAGCTTCTCAAATGCAAGTCCGCGATGGCCGCGGCAGACGGAATTGAGCAGGATAATCCAGAGCATCAGCACCAGATCGCGCGGCAGTTCCTCGCCAACGCCGCAGGCATGCGAACGGATAATGTTATGCTGCAGCAGTTCGATTTTCTTAGGCGCAATGCGCGTCTTGGCGAAATAGCCAAACCCCGTGTTCATGCCGTAAACCGTGTCGCCGCTGGTGGCGAGCTTGTGCACGAACTTCTCGGCAGCCACCACGCGCTTTTTCACTTTTGCATCAATCGTGATGCGGATACGCGCCTTGGGATCAAGCGCGTTCTGACAGAATTTCCAGAGCATTTCGATTTTTAAATCTTCGCCGTTCAGTGTAATCTCGTTCATGCATTCTTCCTGTAATTGCCTTGCCTGATAATGCCTACGCACGGGTTGGCAGCTATGTTATAGGCAAGATCCGCCGGATGAGCAATATCCCACAACGCCACGTCCGCCGCCTTGCCGACTTCTAGCGTGCCAACTTCATCTTCTATGCCAAGCACACATGCCGCGTTGCACGTTACGCCCTGCAATACTTCCTCCGGCGTTAAGCCAAAGAGAACACAGCCCATATTGAGCATGAGCAACAAACTCGTAATAGGAGACGTGCCAGGATTGCAGTCCGTTGCAACCGCCATCGGCACCTTATATTTGCGAAACCATTCTATCGGAGGCTTCCTTGCCTCACGCAACATGTAGAACGCGCCCGGCAGCAGCACGGCCACCATGCCCGCCTGTGCCATCGCCTTCACTCCTTCTTCCGACACATATTCGAGATGGTCTGCGGAAAGCGCCTTGTAACGCGCGGCAAGTTGCGCGCCGTCCTGATCCGAAAGCTGCCCGGCATGAAGCCTCACCGGGAGCTTATACTGCACCGCAGCATGAAATATTTTTTCCATCTGGGGAAGCGAGAACGCTATGTTTTCGCAGAACCCGTCCACCGCATCGGCCAGTTTCTCTTTCACAATTGTGGGAAGCGTTTCATTGCATAGCATGTTTACATAGCCGTCTGCGCGTCCCGTAAATTCCGGCGGCACCGCGTGCGCGCCAAGAAATGTCGTGCGCACGCTAACCGGATGCAATTCTCCCAGCCTCCTCGCCACCCGTAGCATTTTCATCTCATTTGCAGTATCCAGCCCATAGCCGGATTTTATCTCAATCGTGGTCACGCCCTCATCAAGCAAACTGCGCAGGCGTTTCCCGCTTACCTGCAAAAGTTCTTCTTCTGTTGCTTCACGCGTAGCACGCACCGTGGAAAGTATGCCGCCGCCCGCTTTGGCGATCTCGGCGTAGCTTTTTCCTTCCATGCGCTGCGCAAATTCATTGGCACGGTTTCCCGCATATACCAGATGCGTGTGGCAGTCGATCAACCCCGGCGTCATCCATGCGCCTTTGGCATCATGCACATGGGCGGCAAGTCCCTGCGGTTTGCCCGGCAGGCTGTCCATTCCACCTGCCCACGCGATCCGGCCATTTTTAACGGCAAGCGCGCCGTTCTCCATAATCCCGTAGCCAGAAGATTCAGCCATCGTGGCAAGATGCGCATTCACCCACAGCACATCCCATTGCTGGCCGATATTTTTCTTGTTTTCCTGCACGTTCCTCTCCAGTATACGAACACAGAATGCAATCACATCCGCCACTCACCGTCAATGTTCTTCTTTCCGCCTATGCGGCTGGTTATTTTCCCATGGCTGACAGCAGGGATGCCGAAGAACTGTACTGGTACTCGCCGGAAGAGCGCGGCATCCTGCCGCTTGACGCATTCCATATTCCGCGCAGCCTGCGCAAATTCATGCGCGCCCATCCGTATGAGATAAAATTCAATACCGCATTCCCTGACGTCATCCGCGCCTGCGCCGAGATGAAGTCGGAAAAGCGCCGGGAAACATGGATCAACGATAAAATCATTTCCCTTTACTGCGAGCTCGCGGAACTGGGCTACGCGCACAGCGTCGAAGCATGGCTCGATAGCAGGCTGGTCGGCGGACTATATGGCGTATCGCTCGGCAGGGCTTTTTTCGGCGAAAGTATGTTCAGCCGCGCCGATAATGCAAGCAAGATCGCCCTTGTGCATCTGGTGGAAAGGTTGCACGCGCTTGGATATATTCTTCTTGATACCCAGTATATCAACGATCACCTCCTGCAGTTCGGGGCAAAGTCGATTCCCAGAACCACGTATATGCAACTGCTGGAAAAAGCGCTTGCAATAACGCCTGGACCATGAAGCTCCCGTCTTGTTAACCATTGCCCCTGCAAGAAGTTTATTTCATTAAATTACACTAATTATTGTTTTATTTTATTCTTATATATACTATATATAGCAAAATCAGGGGGTGGTGTTTTTTTCTAATATGCAGAAAAAGAAGCAGATTTTATGCTAAGGCAACTCGGCTGGTCTTTACCTATGTTGCTTTTATGTAGCGTTTCTGCAAACGCTATAGCGGACGACCTGCCCTTTACGCCTCCTCTCATAAAACCCAATACTACGAAATATAACGATAACGCTGTCCGGCAAAAATCTGCCGCGCGCGGCGACATCCCTGCGGAACAATACGAAGCTCATATACCACGGCGGGAGACGGTGAATCATTTCACGCCGGTGCCGCCGCTGTTCCTCAAGAGCTTCATGGCCTCCGCGCACCTGAATGGGCTTAAGAATAGAGGCGAAGCCGATTACGCAGTGAAGCTCGCCGATTATATCCAGTATGCAAAAGCCATGCGGGTTGCCTCGTCCGCCAGCTCCACACCGGAATTTTTGAATAGTGCCTCTGCAAAAGAAACGGACAGGCCAGACATAGGAAAAAGAGACAGTATCCATAAAGCGCTTGCCCGCGCGGCGAAGAAACCGGTCCCCGATGCCAAAGTGCTTTTACTGGCGCATGATAACCCGAAAAGGCGCCTGCCTGCGGCCCAGCCGTCCAATAGCTATGCGGAGCTTGAGGCAGTTGCGTTTCTTTACCGAAATACCCTCAATACAGGAATCGCGGATATCGATGCGGTTGACCGTAAGAAACCGGTGCTTGCGGAATCTTCTCCCGACAACCGGATAATAGATACGGCCAAGCAGCTAAACGCCCGCAATAACACCTCTCCCGTGCTCGTTGCAGATGTAAGCGAAACAGTAAAAATTGAACGGCTGGGAAGCGCAAGTTCGGGTGTAGCGGTTAGCGGAAACAGCGCAAATGCACCTGTCTCCGTCACCCCTTCGGAAGAAACTTCTGCGCCGGTGCTTATACCGCCGCCGAGCCACGTGAGCGCTCCGGTCGCCTCTTCCCAGGAGCTTCCGCCAGTGCTGATGCCGCCGCAGAACCCGGCGGAAATACCTGCGGGCGTTCCTGTCAGCGGCCTTTCGGTTCAGTCCAAAAGAATTGTAGACAGCCTGCCGCAGGAGAAAAGCAGCAAAGCCGCACCTGCTCCGGGCCCTGTGGACATCACCCACGTCAGGAAGAATGCGCTTGAAGATGAAACGGAGATCAAAAAGCACAACGGCGTAGGCATTCAAATGAGTGTCAAACAGCCCAAAGCCAATATTTCAAGGCTGCTGGAAGATGCCTATAACGAACTGCTGGCAGGCGATCAGGAAGGCGCCGTCAGCAAATACAGACAGGTGCTGGATGTGCAGCCTTCCAATAAACTTGCCCTGTTCGGGCTTGCAACCACGTATCACCGCGCTGGCCAGATCAACCTGGCGCGTCCGCTTTATGGCAAATTACTGGCAATTGATCCCTATAATGTGGAAGGACTGAATAATTTCCTTGTGCTGCTGACCGATGAAGATCCTGCCGATGCTCTGGCTGAACTGGGAAAGCTTGAAAAGAGTCATCCGGGTTTCAGTCCCATACCGGCACAGATGGCCATTATCTATCAGAAAATGGGTGACTATGCCCAGGCGGTGGACAAAATGAATATAGCGATTGGCCTTTCGCCGGAAAACCTGAAATACCGTTACGATATGGCAGTCATACTGGATAAGAAGGGCGACTGGGCGGATGCCGCAATATTATACCAGCAACTGCTCACCGCCAGCGAGCGCGGCGAGAAAATAGCGGCAAGCCCGGAAGAAATCCAGCAGCGGCTGACCTATATTCAGTCTAACAGGCCCAAGGGATGAATAACGGGCCTGCTGATCGGGGCAAGCGAAAGTAATCTCTTATTTTTCCGGCTTTAATATATTATTAATATATGAATGCTAGAATGTAACCACCAACCCCAGTTGCCGGACAGCGTATTATGGAAATAACCGATCTTCTGCTTGCTTCCCAGAAAAACAGCGCTTCCGACCTGCATTTGTCTATAGGCAACCCTCCGATACTCCGCGTCAACGGCGACATGCTCCCGCTTCAGATGCCCGCCCTTACCAGCGAAGAAGTACGGCACATGATCTATTCGATCATGACGGAGCAGCAACGTTCCGATTACGAACGCGATCTGGAAACCGATTTCGCGCTCTCCTATAGCGAAAATATGCGTTTCCGCGTCAACGCATTCAACACGCTCAACGGTCCCGCCGCCGTGCTGCGCACCATCCCGACCCGGATATTTTCAATCGAGGAACTGGGTGCTCCCGATATTCTCAGAAGACTGACGGAACTGCGCAAGGGACTGGTGCTCGTCACAGGCCCGACAGGCAGCGGTAAATCGACGACCCTCGCCGCCATGGTCGACTACATAAATAAAAATTTCGAAAAGCATATTCTTACCATTGAGGATCCGGTCGAATTCATTCATACTTCGCAGAAATCCCTCATCAACCAGCGTGAAGTCGGCGCAAGCACAAAGTCATTTACCAGAGCGCTGCGCAGCGCTTTGCGCGAAGACCCCGATGTCATTCTGGTGGGCGAATTGCGCGACCTTGAAACCATCCAGCTGGCCATGACCGCCGCTGAAACCGGGCATCTGGTGTTTGGCACGCTGCACACCAATTCTGCTCCTAAAACCGTCGATCGTATCATTGACGTATTCCCGGCAAACGACAAGGAGATGGTGCGCGCCATGTTATCGGTCTCATTGGAGGCCGTCATCACGCAGGCGCTGGTCAAGCGCTCCGACGGAACGGGACGGGTTGCCGTGCATGAAATCCTGATAGGCACCTCGGCGATCCGCAACCTGATTCGTGAAAACAAGGTTCCCCAGATTGCATCCATGATGCAGGTGGGAAGTAAGTTAGGCATGCGCACCATGAAAGATGCGGCTTATGCCTTACTTAATGACGGCATCATCACGAGCGATACGGCAAAATACCTGATCGCAGGCGCCGGAAGTTTCGATACGGACGGCACGGACGAACCGACAGCGGTAAAAACCAGAACCCCCCGATTGAATGAAAGCTTCTAGCGCTATGGCCCAGTATTCTCTTGATCAGCTGATAAGAAAATTTGTGAGCCTCGAAGGCTCGGATATGTATATCACCGTCGGATGCCCTCCCAGCATCCGGATCGCCGACAAGATAGTGGCTTTATTCGACCCTCCCCTGAATGACGAGGATGTGGAAAGCCTTTTGCGCGAGATTCTTGATGAAGATAAAATCGATGAGTTTTATTCCACCATGGAATATAACGCCCCGATGGAATGGCAGGATATAGGAAGGTTCCGGGTGAATACTTTCCGCCAGCAGCAGCACTCCGGTATCGTCATCCGCCGCATACGTTCCGACATTCCGACCATTGAATCGCTCAACCTTCCCAAAGTATATAATGACATTATCATGGAACAGCGCGGGCTCATACTTGTGGTAGGCGCTACGGGATCCGGCAAGTCCAGTTCGCTTGCAGCCATGATCGGCCACCGCAACAGGAGCGGCTACGGCCATATACTGACCATTGAAGACCCGATAGAATTCGTTCATAAGCACCAGGGCTGCATCATTACCCAGCGCGACGTAGGCCTAGACACGTACTCCTTCGGCATGGCGCTTAAAAACGCCCTCAGGCAGCGCCCGGACATCGTGCTTATCGGTGAAATACGCGATCGGGAAACGATGGAACATGCCATGAATTTCTCGGAAACAGGGCATCTCTGCGTGGCCACGCTTCATTCGGGCAACACCTGCCAGGCCGTCGAACACGTGCTTAACTTTTTCCCTGAGGAAAAGCACAAGCAGATCAGCTATAACCTGTCCTACAACCTGCTCGGCATCCTTTCCCAGAGACTCGTGCTGACGACCAGAGACACCCGTACGGTTGCCACGGAAGTGATGCTGAACCGCGGGTTCATAAGGAACCTGATCCAGGAAAACAAGATCAAGGAAATACCCGACATTATTTCCAAGAACGGCAACGAGGGCATGCATACATTTGAGCAGTCGCTGTTCAGGCTCTACGCGGACAATGTCATCAGCGAAGACGTCGCTATTTCCGAGTCCGATAACCCGGCCAATATCAAACTGCTTATCCGCAAGCACCAGGGCAATAAAAAGAGCTTTGCCACCCAGGAGCCCAGCTTCCTCAACAGGCCCAAATAAACAACCGATAGACAGTTTGCTAAACTATGCTATAAAACCGCCGCTGATGGAAGGGTGGCCGAGTGGTTTAAGGCAGCAGTCTTGAAAACTGCCGAGGGTGCAAGCTCTCCGTGAGTTCGAATCTCACTCCTTCCGCCAACGCCTAAAACACCCACTTGGGACAAAAATGGGACACTAAACTACAACTGATCACCATACATCACAATTTTCATAAGGGGTAACATTCCCCATCATACATAGTTCAGGTA
>CAYVTI010000050.1:0-6252 GCA_964454545.1 uncultured Rickettsiales bacterium | reverse complement strand
GGCATTTCTTCAAGAATACTTCGAGAGGAATTTCTCCCTCAACTAAAGCCGTTGATATGGAAAGATGGGGTCCTTTGGGCGAGAGGTTATTACGTTGCCTCTGTTTCGGATGGCGCCACTACTGAAGTTGTACAGGAATATATCAACACACAATGGGAAAGGCCCTATAAAAAGGTTAAGCAGGAGGTCAGACGAACTGATGATCCACCCGAATGGGTGACGGAAAATATACCTTATTGAAATTCGCCAAACGTTATTATGCTCAGACTGAGTGACGGGATTTAGCTGTGGGCGCTTTCAGCTCTTCCCTGACCGCCCGGTATTCCGACTCATCGCCGCGATAGAAAGAGATGTTTCCCTGCAGTTCTTCACCTTCAAGTGTTCCGTATATGTCACCGGAGGCTTCATCCATTTCGTCGCAGCCATCCCACTCGCTATTGAAATAGGTTTGCCCAAGCGCGATCTGAAAACCGCCTTGCACAGCTCCAAACCGGAATTCGCCATTGCCCTTTTCGTCAATGGTGATGTGGCCTTGGCCGCACAGATTCACAAATTCCTGATCCCACTCTTCTATCCAGGTGATTTTCCATCGGCCCTTGAATGGATTGTTTTTATTGGTCATATTCAGCTCCTCAACATGAGCGAAATTTATGACAGAACAACGCACCCTGCAATCATTTCTATCGGAACGTTACCTGCGCGAGTGGGCAGGCGAGAAGGTATTTCAGCGTGGTGAGAATTATTACTATGAAAACTGTGTGAACCTGCGTAGCCATACAAAGGAACAGGCGATTGCGGAGGTAGAAGGATCACAAAACTATCGTGTGGAATGGAAAATGGCCGGCCCTACGGTGGTAGCGGATTGCACCTGTCCGGCGATGGCGCAATATGGTTTCTGCAAACATGCGGTGGCACTTGGCCTGATGTTGATAGATAGCGCTTCGCCAAAAAGATCAGGGAAAATGGCTGAGTCGGCAGATCATTTCAGCGCAAAATATCCCAACATCGCCGGATGGGTCAAAGACGGCTGGATCGAGATCGGCCGCGACGGTTACAGTACCTCCATGATCCGCGTCTGTGATGAAGGCGGAACGGTGTGGGAAGGCGGCACGCGTCATAAATCGATGGACAAAATCCTCCAAGAGACGGAAGCCGCCATCACCAAGTGGATGGGAGAGAACGGGTGAAGGCTTACCAGTATATTTATGTGGCTTGTGGTTGCCCCAAATCTCATATCAGGCAGTCAGCGTCTGTGCCATATAGACATAAAACAACAATATCAATGTATTAATAACATCGAATGGCTTGGAAGAAAGCGGCTCGATATCCTGATATGTCAAGTTTTATAGCAAAAAAACTTGACATTCTTCCTCTAAAAAGGCATAATTTAGAAATGAAAACACAGTCTTCACATTCCACGTCTTTGCGCCAGACTGCGGCGCTGGTTCGCTATCGCATAGAAAGCGGCGGGGAGCGTTTGTGGCGCTTCGAGGATTTCCGCGACCAGCCTTTTCCAGCCGTTGCACAGGCGCTGTCGCGCATGGCGCGGGAAGGGAAAATTGAGCGGTTGAGCAAGGGAACCTATTACCAT
Organism: uncultured Rickettsiales bacterium; assembly: GCA_964454545.1. Lineage (GTDB taxonomy): Bacteria > Pseudomonadota > Alphaproteobacteria > Rickettsiales > JABCZZ01 > JABCZZ01. The sequence continues at coordinate 4,661 of CAYVTI010000050.1, read as the reverse complement.
GCCCGCCCCACCATTTTCGGGAAAAGCCGGCCTAATCCCACTGCGGTTCAGAAACTGGCAGCTCGCGGCGCGCGTCTGTTTCCCGCAGGGCTTGCCGCCGCCAATCTTCTGGGATTTACCACGCAGAACGCCAGGCAGAGCGAAATGGCGACCAGTGCTTCCAGCGTGCCGCGCAAGCTCATCGGGAAGGATGCCGTGGTTCACACGCGCAGGCCGGAGGCATGGGCTGATCTCTCCGAGACGGATGCCGCGCTGCTGGACTTTCTGCGCCGTGGCGGGAGAACCGGCGAACTTTCGCCGCAGGAAACCATCAGGAAGACATTGGCGCTTCTTTCAGAGCAAGGATGCTATCAGCGTCTTGTGCAGGTGGCTGAAACCGAACCGCCGCGTGTGCGCGCGCTGCTGGGCGCGCTGGGGGAAGAGCTTGGCGAGGATGCTGGCACACTGAATGCATTGCGCGCGTCATTAAACTCCTTGTCACGATTTGATTTCGGGCTTTACAGTGCCTTGGTGAATGCACGCGCATGGTATGCAAAGAAACGGTTCTAATCTATGAAACTCTCGGAACATCCGGATTTTGAACAGGCCATCGTCCGCGCGGCAGAGCATTTTAAGAGCCGTGGCCTTCGTCCGGCACTGATCGAGAAAGATTATTACGTCACGGAAGCGCTGCGCTCGCTGGTGCAGGAAGCAGGCGACAAGGCGATCTTCAAGGGAGGAACCAGCCTCTCCAAAGGATGGAACCTGATTGAGCGGTTTTCGGAAGACATAGACATTTTCCTCGATCCGCAAGCCTATTTCCCGCCGCTCGGCACCAATGCCATCGACCGTAATCTCAAAAAAATGCGCGACGCGGTGACGGCGGTTCCGTTGATCTTTTTGAAGGATAAAAGCAGAACCTTCGGTGGCTTTGGCCGCAATGATCTTTTCACCTACACGCAGTTATTCGCAGCGCCAGGCGAGGTCGCCCCATATGTGCTGCTGGAATCCGGCATCGCAAGCGGGCGGGAGCCGACGGAGACGGTTGAGTTGCAATCCTTCCTCGCGCAATTTCTAAAAGAGACGGGAACCTCGCTGGGCGCATCGGATGAGGGAATGTTTCCGATGCGGCTGCTGCATTTCCGGCGGACATTCGTCGAAAAGCTGTTCGCCATCCACAAGAGAATCGAGATATGGAAGAAGGACGGCACGGAAGTCGGCGGGCAAACACGTCACTATTACGACCTGTATCACCTGGCCGGACGCGATGAAGTGCGCCGGATGCTGCAATCGGAAGAATACGGGCAGATCAAAATGGATTACGACCGCGTCACTCGCCAATATTTCCCCACCTATTACTGCTATCCGGAGGGGATGGTTTTTGCGAAAAGCGAGGCGCTGTTTCCGACGCCGGAGATATCACGCATGATAGAACCCGAATACGAGAAACAGTGCGGGCAGCTTTGTTACACGCGCTACCCGTCATGGGCGGAGGTGCTGGCACGGTTTAACAAGCTGCGCGATCTCTTGTAGACTTTTATTCGAACAGTTCATTTTTTCTGCTGTAAAGGTACTGTGAGTACCGATACGGAGTAAAAATAAACCATCTCTCGCAAGCAACTATATACGCTACTGCATATATTCCAGCGCATATATATGCAGTAACATATAACCCTTACGCGTTCTCCAGCACCTCAATTTTGAAATCCACCGTCGGATCAAGATGATCGGCGTAGCGTTCCGCCCAGGCGAGGAACTCTGTCTACTCTGGCTCAATGGCGTTGGGGAGTTTGCGGAGCATGGCGATATACATGCGTATGCGGCAGCTGGTGTTCCAATCCTGCAGTTCCGCTTTCAGTCGAGTAATTTTCTGCTGTTCCTCTTGCTGTTGCTCAGCGAGAATGCAGCGTTTCTTTGCCACGCTTTCCAGTTCCTGCAGTGTTTTATCGTAGATGATTTGCGTGCAGCCGGCTTCGGATAGCGGTGGTAGGTTCATCTTTTTCACATGTTGGCCGTTGGTGCGCTTTGCCCAATAGCCGCGCGGCGGTGTGGGGATGTCCATTTTGCGGCAGATTTTCGCCAGGCCGACATCGGACAGATCATATCGCTTTGCCAGCTGGCGCATCGGCGTGTCCCAGACTTCCTTATACAGCGCATCGCGGTGCAGGATGATAGGGTTGGATTTGCGAATCGGTTGCATGCCGGACATGCATCCATGAATACCGGTGCTCATCAAGTGAAACCTTTGGAAAACCGCAGACTCAAACCGATGATGGGACATTCAAACGGTATAATGTTCGAGAGCAATTTTGCTCCACTGGTAGTCCACTCAACAGCAAATTCCGGCCACAATTTACCGTCACCCACAAAACGCCGTTTGCGGAAAGGCTTTGATTCGTTTACGGTATTTTGTGGTGGAGAGTTTTGGTTTGCGGCGCGAAAACGCCTTGAAAACCGCCGAGGATGCAAGCCCTCCGTGAGTTCGAATCTCACTCTCTCCGCCAACGCCTGAAATATCCGCTTGGGACAAAAATGGGACTCTTGTCCGCAATCAGCCACCACAAGAGGCAAAACGAAAATTGCATATAATCCCGTAGGCGCTTAGGAAAGTCCGGGGGGCGCTTTCAATCGGGCAGTTCCGCCAGAAATGATTTACGTGCGTTATAGCTGACGAGAGGATAAAACCTATGGCGACCTACAAGGAAATAAAAACCATCTGACCAAAATTCTCCACCCCATAGTTGGGTCTTTACCTGTGGACACCGTTTAAAAACTTCTCTGGCGGTGATGCTCTTTATCATCTGCACTATTCTGGAGACACTGTAGCTGGGAACGGACTGCACAAGAAAATGGATATGATCTTCATCCGTGCCAATCTCAAGAAATTTTATCTGATAGCGGTTCTCATTGGCCTAAGTAACTCGGCATAACGGATACGGATTTCCGGAATGAACAGGACTGGCCGCGCCAACATCAATGGATTTCTGATTGGCTTGAAAAATTTAATAAAGTATTCCGTCCTCGCGTCAAAAACCTCAATACTACTCTTAATCAATCATTGGATGAAGATGCTGCTTAGTTTGACCTCCATACCAGTCATACCTTTCAAAAATGCCTTTAATCTTGCCTGGATATGGGAATAGTCCCTTGACATTTCTCTTCCTATCTGCTACAAATAATGGCGCAAGAAATTCATGTCAGGATTTCCCCATGCGCTTTCAACCTCTTCAGAAACTCGATGCAACGTCCGAAGGCATCACACTTGACGGTGCGCCGCTCACCAAGGCCGCTATTGATACTCTACCAACCCAATCTCTGCGTCATATTCTACGCGCTCACGAATTATTCAAAGAAGTAAAGCCAGAAGATTGGGATAACCGTACCCCGCACGATATGAATAATGTGCCGCTATTCGCTAAAGCGCTTATGCACCAAGCATTGGCGAATCCTATCTATCTAGATAAGGCTGGTTTTAACCCTGACGAACCGCGCGATGAAAGAGGCAGATGGACAAATGGGGACGGCGTCACCGATGCCGACCGAAAAAATCCCCGATTTAAGGGAATGGATGACGTTCGCATCAAAAAGCAGAAATTTGTGGACGCGCATTTGGCGGCGGCAGAGAATGCAGCTAAAAACTTAAACGTACCAGTAGAAAATATATTGGGCATATCAGCGCTTGAACCCGATGGGGGCTTTCCCGATTTGCACAGGATGGCAATAATTTCTTCGGATTACATTATCCCGCGCCCTTCATGAGCGGTGAGCCGATGATTGCCGAAGATAGCGGAACAAAAGTAGCAAGTTTTGCAAGCTACGATGATTCGTTGCGTTCATTTTTATATAGCAACGCGGATTTGATTCGAGGACAATCTGACCCGGCAGATTTTATGACCAGTCTACAAAATTCTGGAAAGTTTGGAATAAATACCAATACGGGAGAAAAGGTTCCTAATTATGTCAATAACACTGCGGCAACTATTAGGGGATTGCGTTCAGTAATCGCTTATACCAGAGCGAATCCATGAAAATTACTCTGGCATTTTTAATTACTGGCTTGTTTTTTTCTTCTGCTTGCAGTGCTGAAGAAATAGCTCCAAAGGTAGATGAAGAATTGGGAAAAAAATTGGTGAGAAGCATATTCACCCATATGCCTAAGCCGGGAGTAGAAGAAGTAAAAGAATTTCAAAAAAATTTTATTGATTATATTGCTATTGGCATACACCAAGGAGAACAAAATGATTATGCCGTTAATCCCTGGACAGGCGATGTTTGGGATTTATGGAGTTGTGAGCGTGTATCGAACGCAAGCCTCCGTAAAATGCAGACGGAAATAAAACAGAAGTTTAATAGCGATGAAATAAAGGAATATAAGCGCCTGCATAACCTTCGCCCGCTGAATGTGGGATTAAGATCCTTGCTGAACGCCTTGTGCGTCGATGGACAAAAATGGGACACTACACCACAAACAATCAGACGCGACTGCCGAAAACTGCGAAAAATGATTTCTTGTAAGGGATTGATTTCTTTGTTGCTATTTCTTGTGGAATATCGCTATCTATCAATAGCATGAGACTTGAAAACTGGCGAAGCTGCAAGGTTTCCGTGGGTTCGAATCCCACCCCCTCCGCCAAGCCCGAAAGTGGGGAAAATTGCTTTTTGCAAAGCATAGGGAGTTTAGC
>CAYVTI010000049.1:0-14554 GCA_964454545.1 uncultured Rickettsiales bacterium | reverse complement strand
GGAACGCCCAGCCATTGCTGCAGCAGTTCCGCCTGCGTCCCTTTCCCCGCGCCCGGCGGCCCTAAAAGGACAATGTTCATTTCTTGCCTTTCAGCCTTGCTTTCTTGATCAGGCCTTCATACTGATGAGCGAAGAGATGCGACTGCACCTGGGAGACAAAATCCATCAGCACACTGACGGTAATGAGCAGGCTCGTGCCACCAAGATAAAACGGCATTTTGTAATTGGCGATCAAGATTTCCGGCAGCACGCAGACAACCGAAAGATATATCGCACCTACCGCAGTCAGGCGCGTCAGGACATAATCGAGATATTCGGCAGTATTCTTACCCGGCCGGATACCTGCGATAAATCCTCCGTACTTCTTCAGGTTATCCGCCGTTTCATTGGTATTGAACACAATCGGAGTATAGAAGAAGCTGAAAAAAACAATGGCTGCCACATACAGTACGATATAAAGCGGCTGCCCATGCCCAAGATAAGCGGTAATGGTATTAAACCATGCCGGCCCCCTGCCATGATTAAAATTAGCGATCGTGAGCGGGAACAGCAGTATGGCGCTTGCGAAAATCGGCGGGATGACACCGGACATGTTAAACTTGAGCGGCAGGTGCGAACTCTCTCCGCCCATCATTTTAAGGCCGACCTGGCGCTTGGGATACTGCACCAGAATGCGCCGCTGCGCACGTTCCATGAAAACGATGAAGGCGATAAGCGCAAGCGCAATGATGATGACTATAAAGATGATTTCCACCGGCAGCGCGCCCGTACGGCCAAGTTCCAGCGTACTGGCGATCGCGCCCGGAAATCCCGCGACGATGCCGGAAAAGATAATAAGCGATGTGCCGTTGCCGATACCGCGCGCCGTAATCTGCTCGCCCAGCCACATCAGAAACATTGTCCCCCCTACCAGCGTCATCGCCGTGGTAAGACGGAAGAACATGCCAGGCTCAAGCACTGCGGACACACCGCGCTCCTGCATCCCCTCAAGCCCAACCGCAATACCGTACCCTTGCATAAACGCGAGAAGCACGGTGCCATAACGGGTGTACTGGTTTATCTTCCTGCGCCCGGCCTCCCCTTCTTTCTTCAAAGCCGCAAGATGGGGCGAGGCCACCGTCATCAGCTGTATGATAATCGAAGAAGAAATGTAGGGCATGATGGCAAGCGCAAATATCGCCATGCGTCCCAACGCGCCGCCGGAGAACATGTTGAACATGCCCAGCACACCGCCGGAATGATGTTTAAAAATCTCGGACAGTATCTGCGGATCGATGCCCGGTATCGGGACATACGCGCCGATACGCGATATGATGAGCGCACCCACAACAAACCACAGGCGCTTCTTAAGTTCGGTTGCCTTGCCAATGACGCTGAAATCAAAATTACTTGCTAGACGTTCTGCCGCAGAAACCATTCTTCATCCTAAACAGTTGCAGGTTGCAAGCTGCAAGTTGCACGTTTTTGCTTGCACCATGCAGCCTGCAGCTAATCTTAAGCGGCGAGGGTAACCTTGCCGCCGGCTTTTTCGACCGCTGCAATAGCGGACTTGGAAGCGCGGGTTACACTGATATCCAGCTTCACCTTGAGCTCGCCTTTTGACAGAAGCTTCACCCCGTTCGGATTATTGCGGGTAATTCCGGCTTCTACCAGAGCCTCCACGGTTACAGGCTTTTTGGCGTCGAGCGTTCCGGCATCAACCGCCTTCTGTAAATCGCTGACGTTGACCACGCTATATTCAACGCTTTTATACTGGTTAAACCCACGCTTCGGCAGGCGGCGATGTATCGGCATCTGCCCGCCTTCAAACCCTTTGATGCGCACGCCGGTACGGGCGGTCTGCCCCTTACCGCCGCGGCCGCAGGTCTTGCCCTTGGTGCATCCGATGCCGCGCCCTACGCGCATGCGCCTTTTATGTGCGCCTTCATTATCTTTAATCGTATTTAACATATATACCTCGTTGCAACTACTCTACGACTTTAACCAAGTGCTTTACTTTTTCAATCATGCCGCGTAGGGCAGGAGTGTCAGCAAGCGTTCTTGTGCGGCGAATCTTGTTAAGGCCAAGACCGATAAGGGTAGCGCGCTGAACGCCCTGACGGCCAATCGGGCTGCCGATCTGGGTTATAGTCACCGCCTTGCCTGATGGAACAGCCTTCTTTTCCTTTACAGGAGCCGCAGAAGTTTCCCTCTTAACAGCGGCTTCCTTCCTTGCCTTGGGTTCAGCCGCAGCAGCTTCAGCTTTCTTTACAACCGGCTTTGCTTTTTTCGGCTCAGCAGATTTTTCCGCCTTTTCTTTTTTCTCAACCATAATCTTGCCCTAACCTGCTATTCTTCTTTCTTTTCTTCTTTAGAGTCAGCGCCGGATTCACGGCGTCCGATGATCTCCCCTACTTTCTTGCCGCGCTTGGCGGCGATGGCGCGCGGGGAACGCATGGAAGCAAGCGCGTCAAACGTCGCCTTCACCATGTTATGCGGATTGGAAGTTCCGATGGATTTTGCCACGACGTCCTGAATGCCCAACGCCTCGAAAACGGCGCGCATCGGGCCACCAGCGATGATTCCGGTACCCGGAGCGGCTGAACGCATATAGATTTTTCCAGCGCCAAACCTGCCGAAGATATCATGATGCAGCGTGCGGCCTTCACGAAGCGCCACACGTATCATACGCTTCTTGGCGTCGCCGGTCGCTTTCTTCACGGCATCGCTTACTTCCTTCGCCTTGCCAGTACCAAAGCCTACGCGGCCTTTGCCATCGCCAACCACTACCAGCGCAGCAAAACCGAAACGCTTACCGCCTTTGACCACTTTCGCGACGCGGTTCACCGCAACCAGTTTATCAATAAACTCGCTGCCGGCTTCTTCTTTTTCCGCTGCTGCTTTTTTATTCTCACGTGCCATGTCTGTTTCCCGAGTATGTGGTTAGAAAGATAATCCGCCAGCGCGCGCGCCTTCAGCAAGCGCCTTCACGCGTCCGTGATAAAGATAGCCGCCGCGATCAAAAACCACTTCCGCAACCTTGGCTTTTTTCGCGCGTTCCGCAATCAGGGTACCCACCAGCTTCGCCGCTTCCACGGTCGCGCCGGATTTCACCTTGCCGGTCACTTCCTTTTCCACGGAAGAAGCATGCGCAAGCGTCACGCCTTTACCGTCGTCGATCAGCTGGGCATAGATATGCCTGCCGGAACGGAACACCGAAAGGCGCACGCGCCCGCCGGAATTCTTACGGATAGAAATACGCACACGTTCCTTGCGGCGCTCAAATAAGTGAAGTTGTTTTCCCATATGCTAAATCCTGTTCTTTTACTTCTTCTTGCCTTCTTTGCGGCGAATCTTCCTGCCTTCATAGAGCACGCCCTTGCCCTTATACGGGTCAACGCGGCGCAACCTGTGAAGCTCGGCAGCAACCTGCCCTACAAGCTGCTTGTCAGGACCGGAAATAACGATCGTCGTCGGCTTCTCGGCCTTAATTTCGATGCCAGTTGGAATGACATACTTGATTTCATGGCTGTAACCCAGCGACATGGTAAGGATGCCCTTATCCACCGCAGCGCGGAAACCGACGCCCACGATTTCGATGCGGACGCTGAAACCTTCGGAAACGCCCTTCACCATGTTATTGATGAGCGCACGCGCGGTACCCCACATGGCACGCGCATTCTTGCTGTCATTCGCCGGAGCGACATGCACATGGCCGTCGGTAAACGATATCTTCGCATTGCTGTCGATAACCGTTTTCAACTCACCTTTGGGGCCTTTCAGAGCGATTTCCTGCCCCTTGATGTCCACCTTTATCTTATCCGGTACTGTAACCGGCAACTTGCCTACACGTGACATGACTTAATCCCCTAGAATACGCTGCACAAAATTTCGCCGCCCACATTGGTGTTGCGTGCCTGAAAGTCCGACATGACGCCCTTGGAAGTGGAGATGATGGCGATGCCGAGGCCGTTAAAGAATTTCGGCAGATCGGAAATCGAGTAATACATCCTTCTTCCCGGCGTGGAGACACGCTTGATCTCCCTGATCACCGGCTCACCTTCATGATATCTGAGGTTGATGCGTATGTCTCTTTTGTTACCTTCCTCGACCACGGCATAATCATGAATATAGCCTTCCGCCTTCAGCACTTCGAGCACGTTGGCGGACAGCTTGGAGAAACGGCAGTTCACCTGCGCGAGGCGGGCTTTCTGTCCGTTCTTGATGGATGCGATCATATCGGAAAGCAGATCATTAATTGCCATAGATGTTCCTTACCAGCTTGATTTGATGAGGCCAGGTATCTGCCCGAATGAGCCCAGCTCACGCAGCTTGATACGGCACAATTTGAATTTACGATAGTTACCACGCGGACGTCCCGTCAGCTCGCAGCGGTTGCGGTAGCGGTTCTTCGCGCTGTTGCGCGGCAGCGCGGCAAGCTTTACCTGCGCGGCGAAACGCTCTTCCATCGTCAGGTTCTTGTTCATGACGGTCGCTTTGAGCGCGGCGCGCTTGGCAGCATACTTCTCTGCCATTCTTGCACGACGCTTATTCTTTTCAACGGAACTGGTTTTAGCCACGGTTTACCTCTTACTTAATAAATGGGAACTGGAAGCCGGCGAGTAATGCCTTGGCTTCCGCATCGGTTTTCGCGGTCGTGATGAAGGAAACGTCCATGCCGCGGAGCTTGTCCACCTTATCATAGACGATTTCCGGGAATATGAGTTGCTCCTTGAGACCCAGCGTGTAATTGCCCTGCCCGTCGAAGCTCTTGCCAGACACGCCGCGGAAGTCGCGGATACGCGGCATAGCAATCGTGACCAGGCGGTCAAGGAATTCGTACATGCGCTGCTTGCGGAGCGTCACCTTCGCGCCGATCGGGAGGTTGGCGCGCAGCTTAAAGCCTGCGATTGCCTTACGCGAACGGGTCACCACCGGCTTCTGGCCGGAAATGAGGGAGAGTTCGTTGACAGCGGCTTCAATCACCTTGCCGTCGTCAACCGCTTCACCAAGCCCCATATTGATGACGATTTTTTCAAGCTTAGGAAGCTGCATCGGATTCTTGTAACCGAACTGTTTCTGCAGGTCGGCCTTTATTTTTTCCTCATACAGCGCCTGAAAACGCGGTAGATTCGAGGGAACAGTCTTTTTATCAGCAGTCTTTTTCATATGTTTTTCTCTGTTGTACAAATCCGGTTTTTGCCGGAAGAAATCTGAAAGAGGACGGGAGTTATACTAGAAGTTTCATTTATTGCAAATGAAAAGTTCCGTTAACCAAGCACCTCGCCGGATTTTTTCGCCACGCGTACTTTCTTGCCATCTGCCAGCACCTTATAACCTACGCGGGTCGCCTTGCCTTCCTTCGGATCGACAAGCGCCACGTTGGAAATATGGAGAGACGCTTCCTTGCTTACAATACCACCGGCATTATTGCGGTCCGGACGCTGATGTTTCTTCACCAGATTCACGCCGGAAACCAGCACGCGATTATCTTCGCGAAGCACGGAAAGCACAGAACCTTTCTTGCCTTTGTCTTTTCCTGCGATGACGACGACTTCATCGCCTTTTTTAATCTTGAATTTCTTCTGAGTCATATATTCCAGTGGCCTATGATTTTTGTGGTAACGATCTGCTTTTCACCTTACCATTTCATCAATTTTCCACTCTCCTTCTCACGTTAAGTTATTACCAACAGACCACTGGCCACTGGCCACTGATCACAACTCCTTACAAAACTTCCGGCGCCAGAGACACGATCTTCATGAACTGCTTTGCGCGCAACTCACGCACTACCGGGCCAAATATACGGGTACCGACCGGCTCATTGTCCTTGCCAACCAGCACAGCCGCATTGCGGTCAAAACGGATGGCGCTGCCGTCCGGACGGCGTACCGGAAAAGCCGTGCGCACGATAACGGCGCGGTGAACCTGACCTTTTTTAACTTTGCCGCGCGGTATGGCATCTTTAATCGACACGACGATCACATCGCCGACTGATGCGGTCTTGCGCTTGGAACCACCGAGTACCTTGATGCACTCCACGCGCTTCGCGCCGGAATTGTCAGCCACATCAAGATTAGTCTGCATCTGTATCATAATAAACCCCTAATATTCCTGTATATCTGGCCTTTTTAGTCCTGATAAACCACAGCCCATTTCTTGGTCTTAGAAATCGGGCGCGATTCAATGATTTTTACCACATCCCCGACCTGGCACTTATTCTTCTCATCATGCGCGGCGTATTTCTTCGAACTACGCACGGTCTTTTTGTAAATCGGGTGAGTATAGCGGCGCTCAACGCGGACCGTTACGGTCTTGTCGGCTTTATCGCTGATCACCACACCTTGCAAAACGCGTTTTGGCATCGTTATTCTCCTGAAGCTTTCTTCTTGCTGGTTGTTTTCTTAGCCTTCGGCTCTTTCGTCTCCTTTTCAGCCTTCGCTGCCTTGGGAGCCTTTGCCGCCTTCTTTACGGCAACAGCTACGCCTGCCGGTTCGTTCAGCAAAGTCTTCACGCGGGCGATATCGCGGCGCACCTGGCGGAAACGCGCAGTGTTTGGCGCTTCGCCGCTTGCAGCCTGAAAGCGCAGGTTAAACAGCTCTTTCTTGAGGGAAACAGCCGTATCGTTCAGCTCATCGTGCGTTTTACCGCGGAATTCTGCAATCTTGGTCATATCAGTGTCCTTCTCCCAGACGGGCGATAAACTTGGTCTTGATCGGCAGTTTCGCAGCGGCGCGTTCAAACGCCTCGCGTGCGACCTGTTCGGTTACGCCGTCAACTTCAAACAGAACACGGCCCGGCTTCACACGGCATACCCAGAATTCCACGGAACCCTTACCGCTTCCCATGCGCACTTCCGCAGGTTTGCGGGTTACCGGCACATCCGGGAAGATGCGTATCCAGAGACGGCCGACGCGCTTTACGTGGCGGGATATGGCACGGCGAGCAGCTTCAATCTGGCGCGCGGTAACGCGTTCAGGCTCAAGCGCCTTCAGTCCGTATTCCCCGAAATTCAGGGTAAAGCCGCCCTTGGCATTGCCATGGATGCGCCCCTTATGGGCTTTGCGGTATTTCGTATTTTTCGGCATCATCATAAAATATGCTCTTATATCAGTTCGTTACCAGTTGTACGCTCAATATCTTTCTTATCCTGGGCCATCGGGTCATGCGCCATGATTTCGCCCTTGAAAACCCACACCTTCACGCCAATGATGCCGTAAGTGGTGAGGGCGGTTGCTGTACCATAATCCACATCGGCACGCAAGGTATGAAGCGGCACGCGGCCTTCACGGTACCATTCCATGCGGGCGATTTCGTTACCGCCAAGACGGCCGGAGCAGTTGATACGTATGCCAAGCGCCCCAAGGCGGAGAGCCGACTGCACGGCGCGCTTCATGGCGCGGCGGAACGCGATACGACGCTCAAGCTGCTGGGCGATGCTTTCCGCGATAAGCGTGGAATCGATTTCCGGCTTGCGGATTTCAACAATATTAAGATGGACTTCGTCCTTGGTAAATTTGCTGAGATCCCTCTTAATCTTCTCAATATCCGCGCCTTTTTTGCCGATAACGACGCCAGGACGGGCGGTATGGATGGTGATGCGGGCTTTCTTGGTAGGACGCTCGATGATAATGCGGCTGATGCCGGCGCTGCCGAGGTTCTTCTTCAGGTACCTGCGGATGGAGATATCCTCATGCAGTTTCCCGGAAAAATCACCGCCGGTCGCGAACCATCGCGAATCCCACGTTTTGTTGATGCCTAAGCGTAAGCCTACCGGATTAATCTTCTGACCCATGCGTTATTCCCCTTGTGCGCGCAAAATGATAGTGAGATTGGAAAATGGCTTCAAAATCCTGGCGCCGCGCCCACGGGCACGCGTATGCATGCGCTTCATGACCAGGCTTTTGCCAACCCATGCTTCCGATATGACCATATCGTCCACATTGAGGTCGGAATTGTTTTCCGCGTTGGCAACGGCAGACTGGACAGCTTTCCTTACGTCCTGCGCGATGCGCTTGCTGCTGAAAGCAAGCTGCACGAGCGCGTTTTCCACTTTCATGCCGCGGATAAGGCCAGCCATATAATTAAGCTTTATCGGGCTGACGCGCAGACGGTTAAGAACCGCTCTGGCTTCCCCCTGCTTGCTGCCTTTTCTGGCCTGCGATTTTTGCTTTGCCATAAAATTCCCTACTCTGCTTTCGCTTTCTTATCGGCGCCGCCATGCGCGATGAAAGTGCGCGAAGGAGCGAATTCACCGAACTTATGACCGACCATATCCTCGGTCACGAGAACCGGGATATATTTCTTCCCATTGTAAACACCGAACGTAATGCCGACGAACTGCGGCAGTATTGTCGAACGGCGTGACCAGATCTGTACAATCTGGTTGCGGCCGCTTGCCCTTGCCTTGTCGGCCTTGGTAAACAGATATCCGTCAACAAACGGGCCTTTCCATGATGAACGAGCCATAATTATCCTCTTATACCTTCTTGCGGCGGCTCGTAACGATAAGCCTATCCGTCCGTTTATTTTTCCTGGTTTTCGTACCTTTGGTTCCTTTACCCCACGGGGTCACCGGATGGCGTCCGCCGGAAGTGCGTCCTTCACCACCGCCATGCGGGTGATCAACCGGGTTCATCGCGACGCCGCGCACGCATGGGCGGATACCCATCCAGCGGCTGCGGCCTGCCTTGCCGATCATTTCATTCTGGTGATCCGGATTTGAAACCGCACCGACCGTCGCCATGCATTCGCCGCGCACGATACGGACTTCGCCAGAGCGCATCTTGATCTGCACGTAGCCGGAGTCCTTGCCGACGAGCTGCACATAACCGCCTGCGGCACGCGCTATCTGTCCACCCTTGCCCGGCTTCATCTCCACGTTGTGCACAATGGTGCCAACCGGAATGTTACGAAGCTGCATGGCAAATCCCGGCTTTACGTCGGTCTTGACGCCGGAGCAGATAACATCGCCGACAGCCAGGCGTTGCGGAGCGAGAATATAGGAGAGTTCGCCGTCCTCATATTTGATAAGCGCGATGAATGCGGAACGGTTCGGATCGTATTCGATACGCTCCACCGTAGCGTTTACGTCAAACTTCGTACGCTTGAAATCGATGACACGGTAACGCTGCTTGTGACCGCCGCCCACGCGGAACGCGGTCAGACGGCCAAGATTATTACGTCCGCCGGTCTTTTTCTGCCCTTCCGTAAGGGACTTTACCGGCCCGCCCTTCCAAAGTTCAGAGCGATCTACCTGTACCAGACCACGCAATGATTTCGTGGTCGGTTTGAATGTTTTAAGCGCCATAACTACTCCATGTTTTGCGGCGGCAATGATTAAACCGATTTTAAATCGGGAAGCGACTTATAGCCACCCGGCCATAAATTGCAAGTGAAATTATGCTACTCCGCTTGCTAAATCTATCGACTGGCCGGAAGCCAGAGTCACCACAGCTTTCTTAAAGTCTTTCCGCTGGCCAGTTTTGCCGCGAAAAACCTTAGCCTTGCCAGGAACATGGATGGTATTAACCCCTACCACGCTCACTTTGAACAAAGCTTCGACTGCTTCCTTGATCTGCGGTTTGGTTGCATCGGAACGCACACGGAAAATCACCTTGTTGTGCTCAGACAACGCAGTCGCCTTTTCCGTAACCAGAGGCCGCTGAATGATATTATAAAATGCTTCCTTGAGTACCGGAGCATCTTTCTTGCTTGCTGTTTTCTTCTTCGTAAGTGCCATATGCCTTATTCCTTCACACTAAGACGCGCTTCAAGGAACGCCACTGCATCTTTCGTAAGCACGAGTTCCTTATGATTGAGTATGTCGTAAACATTCGTGCCCTGCTGCGGCAGAACGTTCACGCCTTTGATGTTGCGGGCCGCTTTTGCAAATGCCTCGTCAAGCTGTTCACCGCCGATGATAAGCGGCTTCTCAAAACCGAATTTCTCAAATACGGCGACAATCTTTTTGGTTTTTGCTTCCTTTACCTTGAGCGTATCCAGAATAATAAGCTTGCCTTCCGCCTGCTTGGCCGAGAGCGCTACGCGAAGCGCAAGGTTACGCACTTTCTTGGGCAGCGAAACCGCATGGCTGCGCACTACCGGACCAAATATGGTCGCACCGCCACGGAACTGCGGGGAACGCAAGCTGCCAGCGCGCGCGCGTCCAGTGCCTTTCTGCTTCCACGGCTTCTTGGTCGTGCCGGAAATTTCGGAAACACCTTTAGTCTTGTGCGTACCGGCACGGCGCTTGGCCAGCTGATACTGTACCATGCGTGCGAGAATATCCTTGCGCATCTCTGCACCGAAAACGACATCAGACAGTTCCATATCTCCTGCTGACTTATTCTCGAGCGTTTTTACCGCGACTTTCATAAAAGCTACCTTCTTAAAAATTCCTGATTGACGACTATTCGCTCTTCTTTTCCGCTTCCAGCTTTGCTTCCTCTGCAGATTTCCTGACAGAAGCAGGCAGCGGAACATTGGCAGGAGCAGCGCGCTTTACGGCATCCTTGATCAGCACGTAGCTGTTTTCCGTACCCGGCACCGCGCCCCTTATATAGATAAAGCCGCGTTCGGCATCGGTAGATACCACTTCCAGATTAGCGACAGTGACACGTTCTACACCAAGGTGACCAGCCATCTTTTTGCCCTTGAACACCTTGCCCGGATCCTGGCGCTGGCCGGTAGAACCGTGAGAACGGTGGGATATCGATACGCCGTGCGACGCTTCAAGACCGGCAAAATTCCAGCGCTTCATAACACCCGCAAATCCCTTTCCGATCGTGGTGCCGACAACGTCGACAAACTGGCCGGGAAGGAAATGGCTGGCAATGATTTCAGCGCCGACGGGAGGAAGATTGCTCTCGCTGACGCGGAATTCCGCAAGCTTGGAACCCGGCTCCACTTTCGCTTTCGCATAGTGGCCACGCAGGGGCTTGCTGACATTCTTCACCTTCGCCTTGCCGCTTGAAAGCTGCACGGCAGTATAACCATCACGCTCCTGGGTCTTGTGCGCAATAACTTTTAAATTATCCAGTTTTAAAACAGTGACCGGAACATGTACGCCGTCTTCATCGAAAACGCGCGACATTCCGACTTTCTGTGCAATGACTCCGGTCCTCATGCTACTTTCTCCTCACCCAGCTGGATCTTCACGTCCACACCAGAAGACAGATCGAGCTTCATCAGCGCGTCCACCGTCTGCGGGGTCGGATCAATGATGTCGATAAGACGCTTGTGCGTGCGGATCTCAAACTGCTCACGCGACTTCTTATCGATGTGCGGCGAACGGTTTACGGTGAAACGCTCAATACGGCGCGGTAGCGGAACCGGACCGCGCACCTGCGCACCTGTCCGCTTGGCAGTATTGACGATCTCACTCGTCGAGTTATCCAGCATCATGTGATCGTATGCCTTGAGATGAATTCTTATTTTCTGGCTGTTCATAAACTTTCCTTTTAGGGCTCTGAGGGGATAAGGGACTTAGAGGTTTACAGTCCCCCCCAAGTCCCTCCTTCCCTCAATCCCTGTTACTCTACTATCTTTGCCACTACTCCTGCGCCCACGGTCCTGCCGCCTTCGCGGATAGCGAAACGCAGTCCTTCGTCCATAGCGATTGGAGAAATGAGCTCGATATCCATGGCAATATTGTCTCCCGGCATCACCATTTCAACACCGGCCGGCAGGTGCACGACACCGGTTACGTCGGTGGTGCGGAAATAGAACTGCGGGCGGTAGTTGGTGAAGAACGGAGTATGACGGCCGCCTTCCTCCTTGGTAAGCACATAGGCTTCCGCCTTGAACTTGGTGTGCGGAGTGATCGTGCCCGGCTTCGCGAGTACCTGGCCACGCTCAACATCTTCACGCTTGGTACCGCGGAGCAGCGCCCCGATATTGTCGCCTGCACGGCCTTCGTCAAGCAGCTTGCGGAACATTTCAACACCGGTGCATACCGTTTTGGTCGTCGGACGCAGGCCAACGATTTCAACTTCCTCGCCGACTTTGATGATACCGCGTTCAACACGGCCGGTAACCACAGTGCCGCGGCCTTCGATCGAGAACACATCTTCGATCGGCATGAGGAACGGCTTGTCAATCGGGCGTTCCGGCTGCGGAATGGTTGCATCAACGGCTTCCATCAGCTTGAGAATCGCATTCTTGCCAAGCTCCGGATTCTTGTCTTCAAGAGCGCAGAGAGCGGAACCGTGGATAATCGGGATGGTATCACCCGGGAATTTATACTTATTCAGCAGTTCGCGCACTTCCATCTCAACGAGGTCAAGGAGTTCCTTGTCGTCAACCATGTCGCACTTATTGAGGAATACCACGATCGCAGGAACGCCAACCTGACGAGCAAGGAGAATGTGCTCGCGGGTTTGCGGCATCGGGCCGTCAGCAGCGGATACTACAAGGATAGCTCCGTCCATCTGCGCGGCGCCGGTGATCATGTTCTTCACATAGTCGGCGTGCCCCGGGCAGTCAACGTGCGCATAGTGGCGCTTCTCAGTCTCATATTCAACGTGGGCGGTATTGATGGTAATACCACGCGCTTTTTCTTCGGGAGCAGCGTCAATCTGATCATAGGCGGTGAATTTCGCACGGCCCTGCTCTGCAAGCACCTTGGTGATTGCGGCGGTAAGCGAGGTCTTACCGTGGTCCACGTGACCGATCGTACCTATGTTGCAGTGTGGTTTAGTTCGTTCAAATTTTTCTTTAGTCATTGCTAGCTCTCCTTCGTTATCAAAAAATTGTTTGTTAACCGCCCTTTAGGCAACTTTCTTTTTAATTTCCTCGATCATGTTCGAGGGTACCTGCTCATAATGATCGAACTGCATGGTGTACTGTGCACGCCCCTGCGTCATCGAACGCAATGTATTAACATAACCAAACATTTTGGCAAGCGGAACCATTGCATCAATGACTATGGCGTTACCGCGCATGTCCTGGCCCTGAATCTGGCCACGACGGCCGGTAAGATCGCCGATAACCGATCCGGTATAGTCTTCCGGGGTCACGACTTCGACCTTCATGATCGGCTCAAGCAGCTTCGGATCGCCCTTTGGCATGCCTTCGCGGAAGGCTGCACGCGCCGCGATTTCAAACGCCAGGACGCTTGAGTCCACATCGTGGTAAGCGCCATCCGTAAGCGTTGCCTTGAAATCAATGGTCGGATATCCGGCAACCACACCGTTATCCAGCGAGGATTTCATGCCTTTTTCAACACCCGGTATAAACTCCCTCGGCACGGAACCGCCGACCACCTTGCTCTCAAACACAAAACCACTGCCCGGAGGAAGCGGCTCGAATTCCAGCGTAATGCGTGCAAACTGCCCTGCGCCGCCCGACTGCTTCTTATGGGTATAGTCGATCGTGGTCTTCTTGGTGATAGTTTCGCGGTACGCCACCTGCGGGGCACCGACATTGGCTTCCACCTTGAATTCACGTTTCATGCGGTCCACAATGATTTCGAGGTGCAACTCGCCCATGCCCTTCAATATGGTCTGGCCGGTTTCTTCATCGCTCGAAACGCGCAAGCTCGGATCTTCCGAAGCAAGCCTTGAAAGCGCCATGCCCATTTTTTCCTGGTCGGCCTTGGTCTTGGGTTCCACGGCAAGTTCGATAACCGGCTCGGGGAATTCCATGCGTTCAAGGATAACCGCCGCATCCGGATCACTCAGAGTGTCACCCGTGGTGGTATCCTTAAGACCTGCAAGCGCGATAATATCGCCCGCATAGGCTTCCTTAATATCCTCACGCGAATTTGCGTGCATGAGCAACATACGGCCCACGCGCTCGCGCTTATCTTTAACCGTATTCATCACATAAGAGCCAGACTCAAGCTTGCCGGAATAAATACGTGCGAATGTCAGCGAGCCGACGAACGGATCGCTCATGATCTTGAATGCGAGCGCCGAGAATTTTTCATTGTCATCGGCTTTGCGCTCGATTTCTTCCTCGGAATCCATCTTGTGGCCCTTCACCGCCGGAATGTCGAGCGGACTCGGCAGGAAATCGACCACGGCGTCAAGCATCGGCTGCACGCCTTTATTCTTGAAAGCAGCACCGTTAAGCACGGGCACGAATTTAAATTTCACCGTACCCCTGCGAATACATTCTTTAAGCTGCGCTTCCGTGGGCTCGGTTCCGGCGAGATAGGCTTCCATCACCGCATCGTCCATTTCAACCGCTGTCTCCAGCATTTTCTCACGCGCCTTTCTGGCAGCATCCTGCAGAGCGGGGCGGATATCGGCATAATCGTATTTTGCGCCGAGCTCTTCACCTTTCCAGATGACTTCCTTCATCTTGATAAGGTCAACAATGCCTTCATATTTATCTTCAGAACCGATCGGCAGCTGGATAACCAGCGGAACAGTACCGAGGCGGTCAATCATCATCTGCACGGTACGCTCGAAATTAGCGCCGGTGCGGTCCATCTTGTTGACAAAACAGATACGCGGCACGTGATACTTGTCGGCCTGGCGCCATACGGTTTCGGACTGCGGCTCAACGCCTGCAACCGAGTCAAATACGGCAACTGCGCCGTCCAGCACGCGCATGGAGCGCTCCACTT
>CAYVTI010000048.1:0-14851 GCA_964454545.1 uncultured Rickettsiales bacterium | reverse complement strand
CCGTAGTAGTCTCGATGAAGGTAGGTCCATCCCATTATGCCGCACTTGTTGCGGCTCCAGCCTTGCGGTATGGCCAGACCAGTTGCTTGCGGCGGGGGTGTTTACTCTAAGGCTTACGCAGTTGTGTCATCCGGCCTGATTTTTAAATAGATAAGCGTAGGCGCTGAGATATAAATCGAGGAGTAGGTGCCGACCACGATGCCAAACACCAGCGACCAGCTGAAGCCTTTGATGACTTCTCCGCCGAAGATGGCGAGCGCCAGGGCGGCAAGCAGTGTAGTGGAGGAAGTAAGCACGGTGCGGGCCAGCGTTTCATTCATGCTCTGGTTGAGCAGGTTATTAAATGGCATTTTCTTATACTTGCGCATATTCTCGCGGATACGATCATAAATCACCACCGAATCATTCATGGAGTACCCGATAATGGTCAGCACTGCCGCCACCGCGTTAAGTCCGAAGTCAAAGCGTGACAAGGCGTAGAACCCGATGACCATAATCGTATCATGTACGAGCGCAAGCAGGGTGCCGATGCCGAACTGCCACTCGAAGCGGAACCAGACATAGCCCATGATCGCAAGGCAGGCGAATATCGTTGCCAACACGCCGCTTTTTATGAGTTCATGTCCCACGGTTGGACCCACGAATTCTATATTGCGGTAATCTATGTTGCCTGGGATCGCGCTTTGCAACAGCCCCTTGACTTGCTGCACCAGCGCATTCTGTTCTTTATCTTTTGCCGTCTGGATACGGATCATGACGTTTCTCGGATCATTGCCGTAATTCTGCAGCGAGATTTCCCCTAATCCTTTGCCTTCAAGGGAGGAGCGTATTTTCGCAAGATCTGCAGGCTGTTCGGTGCGCAGTTCCATAAGCACGCCGCCGGTGAAGTCGATGCCCCAGTTAAGTCCATGCGTTGCCAGCACGAAGAACGATATCAGCGAGAACAGGATGGAGATCCCGAAACCGTACCAGCGCGTGCCGATAAAATCGATGCGGGTCTTATTGGAAAAGAAATGCAGAGGTATGAATTTCATGGCATTGATAAATTTCTGGATATGTGAGATAGAGTTAAAATGGCGAATTGTCAATCTTCTCACGTCTAAAAGCCCGGATGTTTGTCCCAAAACTCATAGTTTGCCTGAGAGAAGGCTATAATTTCAGGACTTTTTATCATGACCTCGTAGCGGGTGTCACGGTTGGGATAGTGGCGATTCCGTTGGCGATGGCATTTGCGATTGCCTCCGGCGTCAGCCCGGACAGGGGACTTTTCACAGCGGTAGTGGCGGGATTTCTTATATCCATGCTGGGTGGAAGCCGTGTCCAGATAGGCGGGCCGACAGGCGCGTTCGTGGTCATTTTATACGGCATAGTGCAGAAGCAGGGCTTGGACGGGCTGATGATCGCTACCCTGCTGGCCGGGTTGCTGCTGGTGATAATGGGGCTGTTGCGGTTCGGCACGGCGATAAAATTCATGCCCTACCCGGTGATTACCGGGTTTACCTCCGGCATCGCGGTCATCATATTTTCCTCGCAGATGAAAGACCTGCTTGGCCTTAAGATTGCCAGCGTTCCGGCGGAATTTATCGCCAAATGGCATAGCTATGCCGTTCATTTCAGCAGCATGAATGTATATGCGGCGCTTATCAGCTTCGTAAGCCTTATGGCGCTTGTCCTTATGCGCCGGTTCGTTCCTAAGATACCATCCCCTATCGTGGTGGTCATCGGGGCAAGCATTGCGGCTTATTATCTTCATATGCCGGTTGAGACTATCGGAGACCGCTTCGGTGAATTGCCGCATACATTGCCTTCTCCGCACCTGCCTGCCATCACGCTTGAAAAAGTACGGGCACTGTTACCTGATGCGTTAACGATAGCATTTCTGGGCGCTATTGAAGCGTTGCTGTCGGCGGTAGTGGCTGACGGCATGACCGGATTCAGCCATAAGTCCAATATAGAACTGGTGGGACAGGGCATGGCCAATATTGTATCCGTTATATTTGGCGGGTTTGCCGCGACAGGAGCGATAGCGAGGACGGCTACCAATATAAAAAGCGGCGGAAAGACCCCTGTAGCAGGTATGATTCATGCCATGACCATACTGGCCTGCATGTGGCTATTCGCGCCGCTTGCAGGCCATATTCCCTTCGCGGCGCTTGCGGCCATCCTGGTGATGGTTTCATGGAACATGGCGGAAGTCCATCATTTCATAAGGCTGTTTAAGGCGCCCAAAGCCGATTTCTATGCATTGCTGATCACGTTCTTTCTGACCGTGCTCGTGGATCTCGCAACTGCGGTGGCCGCAGGCGTCATTTTCTCCACCCTGTTGTTCATACAGAATATAAGCAAGCTCACGAGCGTAAAACAATCTGAGAATAGTGAGACCTCAGGGATTGACCAGAGCATGGTACCGCCAGACGTAGTGGTGTTTGAATTATCCGGACCGTTTTTCTTCGGCAGCGCCGATCGTCTGAAAACGGTGCTGGCGCGCATCCAGGGCAAGCCAAAATACATCATACTGCTCATGGATAAGGTGCCCGTTATTGACGCAACCGGCGTAAGGGCATTAGAACAATTCTATTCGGACTGCAGGCGCGGCAATATCATAGTGCTGTTCAGCAATCCGGCCCGTGATGTTGCTGTTTCCCTGAAGGAAATGGGAGTGGGTCAGGTTTGTGCGACACTTGGAGAAGCTTTGGCAAAGGCGCGGGAAGCGTAAGCCATGACATCCAATCTTTATCCCCATATTCCGGAACGTTCAATTCTGCTTATTCTAGGCATCATCCAGTTCGTTAACATCATGGATTTCATGATGGTCATGCCGCTGGGGCCGGATTTCGCCACGGCATTGCATATAAGCGATTCCGATCTGGGGTTCATAGGTGGAAGCTATACGGCGGCGTCCGCAGTTTCCGGTATTCTGTGCTCCATGTTCATAGACATCTTCGATCGCAAGGCGGCTATGCTTACCGCCTTTACCGGGCTCGTGTTCGCAACGGCGCTTGGAGGATTTGCGTGGGATTTTAGAAGCCTGCTTCTCTGCCGTGTACTGGCAGGAATCTTCGGTGGCCCCACGACTTCCCTTGCCTGGTCCATTGTCGCCGACGTGGTGGAGCCTGCCAGGCGTGGACAGGCGATGGGTAAGATCATGGGCGCTTTTTCGCTGGCGGCTATATTGGGCGTTCCATTCGGGCTGGAAATGGCGCGGATGGGAAGTTGGAAAACCCCATTCTTTACGACCGCGGCCATAGGGGCATTAGTTGTCCTGCTTGCATTGAAAGTGATGCCTTCCATGCGCGAACATATCAAGCTTATACATGAGAGGGTGTCATTC
Organism: uncultured Rickettsiales bacterium; assembly: GCA_964454545.1. Classification (GTDB taxonomy): domain Bacteria; phylum Pseudomonadota; class Alphaproteobacteria; order Rickettsiales; family JABCZZ01; genus JABCZZ01. Next base: position 11,520 of record CAYVTI010000048.1, on the reverse strand, counting down.
AGACATATGCTTGCATTGTTCACGCGCCCCCTCAATGCGATTGTCTATGTATATGTGACCATTGCGATGTTCGCGAGTTTTATGCTCATTCCCAATCTTTCCGCCTATGTGCAATATAATATGCATTATCCGCGCGAGGGGATTGGCTTTCTCTATTTCGCAGGTGGCATAGTGAGCTTTATAACCGTCATTATTACCGGCAAAATGGTGGATCGCCTGAATTCCACCATCACCAGCTTCATCAGTATGATCGTGTTTATAGTAGTGCTGCATGTTACGTTTATTTCTCCCTCACGGAATATGTCGGTTCCGGCTTTCTTCATGATTTTCATGCTCGCGATGGGAATGCGCAATATCAGCTCGACGACGCTCGCCACCAAGATTCCGCCTCCAAATGAGCGCGCAGGCTTCATGTCCATTTTTTCCTGCGTGCAGGGCATCGGCATGGCGGGAGGGGCTTTTTATTCGACATGGATGCTGGCGGAAAACAGCGATAAGAGCCTGAGCGGCATGGAGCACATCGCTATGATCTCAACCGTGCTTTCGCTTTTTGTACCTGTATTGATATGGTACGTTGAGAGCCATTTGAAAAAACCGGAATAGAGAATTACTTCTCCGTGTTCAGATCGCCTTCTCCCTCTTCATAGCTTCTCTGTCTTGCGGAAATCAGCGTGATCTTCCTGTTCTTGACAGAGGCGGCGAGCTTTACCCTGTTACCCCCCGGAAGGGCGGCAAGCTGAGTGAAAGTTCTGTCAAGCAGCGCGATCATTTTATCGTCGCGTGAGCGCCATGTCCTGCCGCCCATCACCACCGCTATGAGACGGTGGCCGTCACGGTTGGCGGATGTCACCAGGTTAAAACCTGATGCGCGGATGTATCCGGTTTTTATTCCGTCCACGCCGTCATAACGCATCATGACATGGTTATGCGTGACATAGGTGGTCCCGGCATAGCTGAATGATTCCGTCTTGAAGAACGGAAAATACTGGGGAAAGTCGCGCTGCAACGCAAGCCCAAGCGCCGCCATGTCGCGCGCTGTGGTATGCTGTCCGGGATTGGGCAAACCCGACGCATTGCGGAATATGGTGTTTCTCATGCCCAGTTCCATCGCTTTTGTAGTCATCTTCTGGGCAAATCCGGATTCCGTTCCGCCAAGCGCTTCACCTAACGCAACCGCAGAGTCATTCGCTGAACGCACCACGATGCTGAGTATGGCATCCTTTACCCGCAGGCGCTGGCCGGGAGAGAGCGCTATATTGGTTTGCGGTTGCCCCGCGGCATGCTCTGATACCGGGATGGCCTGGTCAAGCCTGAGAGTGCCTTTCTTCAACGCATCGAATGTCAGGTACAGTGTCATCATCTTGGTAAGCGACGCCGGATAACGCAGGGAATCTGCATTCTCCGATTCCAGCATTTTGCCGCTGTCTGCGTCAATGATGTAAGATGCCATATGCGGCGCTGTATATACGGCGCGGCTTACTTTACGGTGATGCTTATGCCTTTTATGGTGAGGATTTTTTGCAGGCGTTTCCGAATCGGAATCCGCTTCTTTCGCATATGCACAATTCACAAATACAGATATATCTCCGCCTCCAAAAACGGAAACAGCAAAAACTAAGGCAATAAAAATGGCGTTTTTACGGAGATTTATCATTGCCGCCCGGATTATTAATAATTTATTAATACAATAATAATATTGTACTCAAAATTACACCAATAAGCAAGGACAAGTAAAGGCAGATACTTATCGTTTCTGCGCTGTTGCAGAATGTCCGTATACCACTGAATATTGCAGGCGGCGGAGCGAACCCAGCATGAATATCATGGTATTACCCAGGGTGCCTATTGCGCTGCAGAAGATGAAATGATTATCGCCATTATGGGTGCAGGCATATACCAATGTTATCAGGCTGCACAGAGTAAACAGCCCCCATGTGGCCAGATTCATGGATACGGCTCCGGATCTATCTTTGATCAGTGTCACTATTTGCGGGAGAAAAGCGGCGCCGAAAACCATGCCGTTTGAAGTATAAAGTAAGGTTACGGTATCCATAAAACCCCTCCCATATTCTTTCTCATGAGAAAGGATAGCAAAGAAACGTTACAGATTTATGGCAGCTTCATGAAAGATTTATGATCAACTGTTTTTTCCTTAATTCCGGGCCCTTATTTCTGTTGACGAAGCCGGATGGCGGCGGGCGAGAATGTACATATAGGCCCAGTGGCCTGGCCTGTTGGCAATGGAGGAAATATCGCTTTGCTTGAGACGCAGATGCTTCATGGCGAGGGCTGCTTTTGAACGCAGCGCGCTTTGTGAAAAAGGGGCGCGGTCAAACACGACGATGGGCATAAGGTTTATTATCGAGCGCCATTTTTGCCATTTATGAAAACTATTCAGATTATCTGCGCCCATGATCCATACGAATTTTGTGTCCGGGTGATGCCGTCTCAGTTCGCGCAATGTAGCATAGGTGAATTGCAGTCCGTGCATCTGTTCAAAGTCACTTACCCTGATCCGTTTATGAGCTTTTGCGGTGGTTTCCGCTGAAGCAAAGCGATCCTGATAGGATGCCATGCCTTTGGATGGCTTAAGCGGATTCTGGGGGGAAACCAGCCACCATATCTCATCGAGATGCAATTTTTTCAGCGCTTCAAGGCTGATATGCAGATGCCCGGCATGCGCAGGATTAAAAGAGCCACCAAGCAAACCTATGCGCAATTTCGATCTCATTTCGGCCTTACTTGTCCATTGCCTCTGACAACATATTTATAAGTAGTAAGCTGCTCCACTCCCACCGGGCCGCGTGCATGCAGCCTGCCGGTTGCGATTCCAATCTCCGCTCCGAAACCGAACTCGCCTCCGTCGGCAAATTGCGTGGATGCGTTATGGAGGACTATGGCTGAATCAACCTGCCTCAGAAATTGTTCCGCGGCTTTTTTATCCTGGGTGATAATTGCATCCGTATGATGGGATCCATATGCATTGATGTGGTTAATCGCTTCATCAATGCCATTCACTGTTTTTACGGATATGATAGCGTCAAGATATTCTGTCCGCCAGTCTTCTGCCGTAGCCGGTTTGATCCGCGCATCGACTTTGCGCGCTTGAGCGTCGCCTTTTATTTCACAGCCCTCATGTATCAATGCATCGGCCAGTTCTGGCAACAGGTGAAGCGCTGTTTTATCAATCACGAGCGACTCTGTGGCTCCGCATATCCCTGTGCGGCGCATCTTTGCATTAAGGAGCACTTCCTTTGCCATAGTACGCGCGGCTTTTTCATGTATGTAGGTATGACAATTGCCGTCAAGATGCAGCAACGTCGGTATACGGCTGTCCTTCATGACCAGTGAGGTCAGGGATTTGCCGCCGCGTGGAATGATAACGTCGATAATCCCGGTCATTCTGAGCATTTCCCCTACCGCTTCCCGATCGGTCGTGGGAATGGTCTGTATTGCGTCTTTAGGCAGGCCTGCAGCTTTCAGGCCGGTTTGCAGGCACTGTGAAATGGCCTGTGAAGAGTGAAAACTGTCAGAGCCGCTGCGCAGAATGGCAGCGTTGCCGGACTTGAGGCACAATGCGCCCGCGTCAGAAGTGACGTTGGGACGGGATTCGTAAATAATCCCGATAACGCCCAGCGGAATGGAGACCCGTTCAATGAGAAGTCCATTGGGACGCTGAAAGCTGGCCAGGATCTTTCCCAGCGGATCGGGAAGAGCGGCAATCTCTTCAAGGGATTGTGCCATTGCCTCTATGCGTTTAGGTGTCAGTTCAAGGCGGTCAAGCATCGCTTTGTTCGTTTTAGAAGCTTGCCCGGCCTGTATATCCCTGGCATTTGCAGTTAAGATATTTTTACTGTTGGCGCGTATGGACCGGGCCGCTTCGGTAATGGCGGCATTTCTCTGGCTGGCTGCGGATTGTGCAAGCAATATATAAGCCTTACGGGCTTTAGCCCCCAGCGCATGTATTTTTTTCTTTGTGTGGCCAATCATATGATATATATAGATAAACACTGGCAGGGGCGACAGGACTCGAACCTGCAACCCCCGGTTTTGGAGACCGGTGCTCTACCAATTGAGCTACACCCCTACTGATTTTAGGCATGGAATACTTATATAAACTTGGGAAGGATGTAAATGACCAATAGCAGGACTTGAAAAGTTTTTTTTACTGTCATATATTTATGAAATATGACAATCAATCCTCTCGTGGGGAAGGAGACTGTATGACACATCAGCTTCCGGTCCTATCCAAAGAAGGCGGCCTGCGGAAATATCTCGCTGAAATACGCAAAATTCCTCTTTTAAGCGAAGAGGAAGAATATATGCTCGCCAAGAGATACCAGGAACATAATGACATTTCGGCTGCCCACCGTCTGGTGACCAGCCATCTACGCCTTGTGGCTAAGATTGCGGGCCAGTACCGCGGATACGGGCTGCCCTCCAGCGAACTTGTCGCCGAGGGTAATATCGGGCTTATGCAGGCGGTGCGCCGCTTCGATCCGGAGCGTGGATTCCGCCTTGCCACCTATGCTATCTGGTGGATAAAGGCGGCTATCCAGGAATATATCCTGCGTTCATGGTCGCTGGTGAAAATCGGCTCCAGCTCGGCGCAGAAAAAACTGTTTTTCGGGCTGCGTAAGCTTAAGAACAGCCTTCGCCATGCGGAGACGGGACCCAACACCGTGCTTACTCCTTCCGAGGTGAAAGAAATCGCCACAAGGATGGGAGTGAATGAAGAGGATGTGGTTGATATGGATACCCGTATGTCCGTCCACGACCAGCATTTGAACAGCAAGATCAGCGAAGACGGGGATGACGAATGGGAGGATCTGCTGGTTGAGCCGTCGGAAAATCAGGAAACATTGTTGCTTGAGCATCAGGAGAAAAAGCTGAATAATGAAATGCTGGCCATGGCGATGTCCAAGCTTAACGAGCGCGAGCAGGATATCATCCGCGAGCGTCATCTGAAGGAAGAGCCTTCCACGCTTGAGGATCTGAGCAGGACATATAACATATCCCGTGAGCGCGTGCGCCAGATTGAGAGCCGGGCGATCGAAAAGCTGCAAAAGGAAGTGCGGCTGCTTACAGAGCAAAAAAACGCGGCTTAAGTTTGCTTTTAAATGCTTTAACGGCTTCTGCCACCCCCTTCGGGTGCTCCCACACGGATGTAATAGCTGCAATAAAATCCGCTCCGGCTTTGACGAGCGGGGCGCAGTTGTCCGGCGTTATGCCGCCGACGGCCACGCAGGGCACTGTCGTGTAAGTTGACCACCATTCTATAATTTCCGGCGTAGGCACGCCCCATTTTTCCACTTTTTCCTTCGGTTTCGATTTCGTCGGGTAGAATGCGCCGAACGCTACATAATCCGCGCTGTCTTCCGCCGCACGCATGGCCATGTCTTTTGAAGCATGGCAGCTTACCCCTATGACGCGGTTAGGGCCTATTATCTTGCGGGCTTCCCTGATATTCATGTCTTCTTGCCCCAGATGTACGCCATCGGCGTTGCATTTTACCGCCAGATCGGCGCGGTCATTCAGGATAAATGCAATGTCATACTTGCTGCAGAGAGGGAAAATGGCTTCTGCTGCCGTAATGATTTCTTTGTCTTCAGCTTCTTTCATCCTCAATTGAAACGCTTTCACCCCTCCGGTAGCGAATGCGGCATCAACGGCAGGAAGAAAATCCTTCAGATTGAACCGTGGCGGGGAAATCAAGTATAAGTTGCAGCCAGACATAAAAGAAAATCATTGATTTAATGGTGAAACGTAAGCTAAATAACATCCCCTTATATTAGTCAAGCATTACTCAAGGAGCAAAGACATGGTGATAGCTGCAAATCTTGGATTCCCACGCATTGGTGCGAATCGCGAACTGAAAAAGGCACTTGAAAGCTATTGGAAAGGCGAGCTTAGCGAGCAGGCATTGAAGGATGTCGCCAAGGAACTGCGCAAGATACACTGGACCATGCAGCACCGCGCCGGTATCAAGCATGTGCCCTCCAATGATTTCTCCTATTACGATCAGGTATTGGATACGATCGCTATGGTTGGCGCTGTGCCAGAGCGTTATGGTTTTACGGGCGATAAAGTTGATCTCGCAACCTATTTCGCCATGGCCCGCGGCGTGCAGCACAAGCACGACCATAAAGCGGGTGAGAAATGCGCGCATGCCCATGACGCTTCCGCGATGGAAATGACCAAATGGTTCGATACCAACTATCACTATATTGTGCCGGAACTCGTTCCAAACCAGAAATTCAAGCTTGCTTCCGATAAGGTTTTTGAAGAATTCAAGGAAGCGAAGCTGCAGGGACTGCATACCCGTCCGGTACTGCTCGGGCCGGTTTCCTTCCTGTTGCTTGCCAAGATGAAAGGGGATGCCAAGCCGACCCTTTCCCTGCTTCCTGAACTGCTGCCGGTATATGAGCGCGTGCTGAAGCAGCTCGTCGCGCTTGGCGCCGACTGGGTGCAGATGGATGAGCCGTGCCTTGTCCTTGATCTGGATGACAACGCGCGCGCAGCCTGCAAAAATGCGTATGAAAAACTTTCAGATGCTGTGCCGGAGCTGCATATCATGCTTGCCACCTATTTTGGCGATCTGCGCGAGAATCTGGATACGGCGGTGGAACTGCCGGTGGCCGGATTGCATATCGATCTGGTGCGTGCCCCGCAGCAGTTGGATGAAGTGCTTGCCAAATTCCCGGCAAAGAAAACCCTGTCGCTTGGCGTGGTGAATGGCCGCAACATATGGCGCGCCGATCTCGATGTTGCTGTGAAGCAGGTGGAAAAAGCCGTAGCCAGGGTGGGAACCGAGTGGGTGCATGTTGCACCGTCCTGCTCGCTGCAGTTTGCACCTGTCGATCTGGACATGGAAGACAGGCTGGATGCGGAACTCAAGAGCTGGCTGGCATTCGCCAAGCAGAAGCTTTCCGAAGTAGTGATCATTACCAAGGCGGTGAGCGAAGGCCATGCTGCGGTGAAAGCGGAACTGGAAGCAAGCCGCAAGGCATTGGATACCCGCCGCACCTCTCCGCGCATCCACAACCAGGAAGTCAAGAAACGCGTGGTGAAGATTGATTCCTCAATGCGTACGCGCAAGAGTCCATTTGCCACCCGCATTAAGAAGCAGCAGGAATTGCTTAACCTGCCGCTTTTGCCAACCACGACCATCGGCTCTTTCCCGCAAACGGCGGAAGTACGTGCTAAGCGTGCGGATTTCAAGGCAGGAAAACTGACTGCCGCGGATTATGAGAAGTTCCTGAGGGAAGAAACCACACGTACCATTAAATATCAGGAACAGATTGATATCGATGTGCTGGTGCATGGCGAATTCGAGCGCAATGACATGGTTGAGTATTTCGGCGAGCAGCTGGAAGGCTTCACCTTTACCAAAAACGGCTGGGTGCAGAGCTATGGCGCGCGCTGCGTGAAGCCGCCGGTAATTTTCGGTGATGTGTCACGTCCCAAGCCGATGACGGTTGAATGGTCGAAATACGCACAATCGCAGACCAAAAGGCCGATGAAGGGCATGTTGACCGGGCCGGTCACTATCCTGCAATGGTCGTTCGTGCGTGACGATCAGCCGAGAAGCGAAACTTGCCGCCAGATCGCGCTTGCTATACGCGACGAGGTTACGGATCTGGAAGCCGTAGGCATCAAGATCATCCAGATTGACGAGGCAGCCCTTCGCGAAGGATTGCCGCTGCGCCGCGCCGACTGGAAATCCTACCTTGACTGGGCGGTGGACTGCTTCCGTATTACCTCTTCGGCGGTGAAGGATGAAACGCAGATACACACTCATATGTGTTACTCCGAGTTCAATGACATTATTGCGTCGATTGCCGATATGGATGCCGACGTGATCTCGATTGAAACCTCGCGTTCACAGATGGAACTGCTTGATGCCTTCGTGAACTTCAAGTACCCGAACCAGATCGGACCGGGCGTCTATGATATCCACAGCCCGCGCGTGCCGTCACAGGCTGAGATTGAAGCATTGCTGCGCAAGGCGCTCAGCGTTCTTTCCAGGGATCAGATCTGGGTCAACCCGGATTGCGGCCTGAAAACCCGCGGCTGGGCGGAAGTAAAGCCTGCGCTGGAAGCGATGGTGACTTCAGCTAAAAAGCTGCGCAATGAATTGAAAGAGAAAAAGCTCGCAAGCTAAACTGAGTTCGGACTAAAAATAAAAGGCGGTGGGATTTCCCCCGCCTTTGTTTTAAAGCCCGTAATTCCCAATCAGCTCTTCGGCAATCTGCACGGCATTGAGCGCCGCGCCTTTGCGCAGGTTGTCGGATACGCACCAGAGGTTAAGACCGTTTTCTACCGTATGATCCTTGCGAATGCGTGATACGAAAACCGCGTCTTCCCCGGTAGCTTCGGCGGGAGTTTGATAACCGCCGTTTTCCTGATGGTCGATGACGACCACGCCTTTCGCATTATCCAGTATGTCACGTGCATCCTCTGCGGAAAGCGGATACTCGAACTCCACATTGATGGATTCGGAGTGGCCGACGAATACCGGCACGCGCACGCAGGTGGCGCTGACCTGGATATTCGGATCGAGAATCTTCTTGGTTTCCTCCACCATCTTCCATTCTTCCTTCGTGCCGCCGTCTTCCATGAACACGTCAATATGCGGGATGACGTTAAAGGCGATGCGCTTGGTGAATTTCTTCGGTGCCTTATGATCATTCATGAGCAGGCCTTTGGTCTGCTCAAAAAGCTCGTCCATCGCATCTTTGCCAGCGCCTGACACGGATTGATACGTGGAAACCACGATGCGCTTTATCTTCGCTGCATCGTGCAGGGGCTTAAGCGCCACGACCATCTGCATGGTGGAGCAGTTGGGGTTGGCGATGATGTTGCGCTTGCGGAAATCCTTGAGCACATGTGCGTTCACTTCCGGTACGACCAGAGGAATGTCCTTCTCCATGCGGAAATAGGAGGTGTTGTCAATTACCACGCAGCCTTGTCCGGCAGCGCGCGGCGCATGGATTTCTGAGACGGAAGCGCCTGGTGAGAACAGGGCGATATCAGTCCCTGAGAAATCATAATCGTCGAGTACCTGGGCTTCCAGTATGTCCGTATCGCCAAAGCTCACCTGCCTGCCTTTCGATCTCTTGGAGGCGAGCGCTATGACTTCGCTGACAGGGAACTTGCGCTCCGCCAGGATTCCTAGCATTTCACGCCCTACGTTACCCGTGGCGCCAACGACTGCTACTCTATATGACATGTCAATATTCCTTTAGTTAAAATTACGCTGCTTTTTCCGTTTTTGCCAGTGCTGACAATGCGTGCACAATCGCATCTCCCATGCTGGAAGTGGAGACCTTTGTTGCGCCTTCCTGCATGATATCCGCCGTGCGCAGGTTCTGGGCGAGCACATGGGTGATGGATTTTTCCAGCAGGTCGGCATCCTTGCCGAGATCAAACGAATAACGCAGCATCATCGCAAAGCTGAGTATGGTTGCAATCGGGTTGGCGACATTCTTGCCTGCAATATCGGGTGCGCTGCCATGTACGGGCTCATAGAGGGCAGGGGTCTTGCCGTTTTTATCCTTTTGCCCAAGCGATGCGGAAGGCAACATGCCGAGCGATCCGGTGAGCATTGCCGCGCAGTCAGAAAGGATATCGCCGAAAATATTTCCGGTAACGACAACGTCAAACTGCTTCGGGTTACGCACCAGCTGCATGGCGGCGTTGTCCACGTACATATTGGAAAGCGTGATTTCCTTATATTCCGCATCACGGATTTTCTGTACTTCCTCGCGCCACATTTCGGTGCACTCAAGCACATTGGCTTTGTCTACTGAGCAGACTTTTTTGTTGCGCTTCATCGCGAGTTCAAACGCTACACGCGCAATGCGGTGTACTTCCGGGCTGGTGTAGACCATGGTGTTAATGCCTTTGCGCGTACCGTCCGGCAGGTTTTCCACGCCGCGCGGTTGGCCGAAATACACATCGCCCGTGAGTTCGCGCACAATGACGATATCAAGACCGGAGATGATTTCTTTCTTCAGCGAAGATGCATCCGCAAGTGCGTCAAAACAGATGGCAGGGCGGATATTGGCAAACAGGCCAAGTTCCTTGCGGATACCAAGCAGGCCGCGTTCCGGGCGTACCGAGTAATCTAGCGATTCCCACTGTGTGCCACCAACTGCGCCAAGCAGGATAGCATCTGCCTTGTGCGCTGCTTCCAGCGTTTCCTTGGGCAGCGGTGTGCCGGTCTTGTCATAAGCCGTGCCGCCGATATAAGCGGTGCTGGTGGTAAACGCGGTGCCGCGGTTCTGGTTAAACCACTGGATGATTTTTTCTGCTTCCTTTACGACTTCCTGTCCGATGCCGTCGCCGGGGAGGAGGAGAATATGTTTTGCGTTCATATTTTATGCTGCCTTTTTCAATAGATCCGTGAATGAGGGGCCAAGCCTACCGTTTAGCACGACAACCCGTTCCCATACTTTGTTGACGACGTAAGGCTCGGTTTCAAGCCATGCGTCAAAATCCGCACGCGAAGGAAAATTGGTGATGACCACGGAGCCGATCATTTTTTCATCCTCATCCAGTATAGCGCTGCCGCACAAGGCGTTGCCTTTGGCACGCAGCTCGGTAATGGCTTTAGTATGCGCCTCGCGTGCAGCCATGCGGCGGTCGAGCGCTTTATCGTCGGTTGCGTCATACGCAATGATGATGAACTGTTTCATGATTACGCTACCTTATAAAGCCAGGGGGTTACAGATTTCTGCTTTTTCTCGAACGTATCAATATCCGAAAGCTTCTGCATGGTAAGGCCGATATCGTCCAGCCCGTTCAGCAGACAATGCTTGCGGAAAGGATCAATCTCAAAAGAGAAGGAGTGGTTGCCTGCCTGCACTTTCTGCTCTTTCAGATCGACTGTAATCTTCTGGCCAGACTCGGCGGTCTGCAGGAGCTTTTCCACATCTTCCTTCGGCAGCACAACAGGCAGGATGCCATTCTTGAAGCAGTTGTTGTAGAAGATGTCAGCATAAGATGGCGCAATCACACAGCGTATGCCGAAATCAAGCAACGCCCACGGTGCATGTTCACGTGAGGAGCCACAACCGAAATTTTCACGCGCCACCAGAATCTCCGCATGGGTATAGGGTTCGCGGTGCAGCACAAAGCTGTCAATCTTCTTGCCATCCACCGTATAGCGCATTTCGTAGAACAGGCCGTCCTTGAGGCCCGTGCGCTTGATGGTGGTAAGAAACTGCTTCGGGATGATCATGTCGGTGTCAACATTCTCAATCGGCAGCGGTGCAGCAATGGCAGAGAGTACAGTGAATTTTTGCATAGAGTTATTTTTTATTTTCACAGTTATGTAGGGATTGAAAAGATATGTTTGGAAAAGAATCTTCCTTCTTCCAATCGACATTAATACCAAAATAATTTGATATCATAAGGAATACTAGGATTAGGTATATTGAAGAAATATAAGGGACCAACCTATCAAATGTCCTTTTTTTATCAGGCTTTCCATTAATTTCGATGATAAGAGGTATT
>CAYVTI010000047.1:0-14980 GCA_964454545.1 uncultured Rickettsiales bacterium | reverse complement strand
TTTCCTGAGTCCGTGGGAAGGCGCGCGTTATACGTTCTCCGAGGCAAAAAAGGATATTGAAGCAAAAAAGGAAAAGGCCGGTTGATGAGTGATGAATGGAGCATATCTTCCGCGACGGATGCGGACTGGGATGGAATCTGGAATATCTTCCGCGATGTCATAAGCCACGGCGATACTTATACCTATGCGCCGGACATGACGCAGGATCAGGCGAAGAACATATGGGTGCGCAATAACTGTCATGGCTACGTGGTAAAGCATGGCGATCAGATCGTCGGCACGTTTACGATACGCAGCAACAAGCCGGGATTTGGCGATCATGTGGCCAATGCCGGTTACATGGTACATAAGGATTACCGGGGGCGGGGCATCGCGCAGGCCATGTGCGGCTATTCCCTTAAGGAGGCCAAGAAGCTGGGCTATACGGCGATGCAGTTCAATTTCGTGGTCTCGAGCAACGAACCTGCCGTCAAGCTCTGGCAGAAGATGGGCTTCCGCATCATCGGCACGGTGCCCAAGGCTTTCCGCCACAGCAAGCTCGGCCTGACCGACGTTCATATCATGTACCGCTCACTGGATGATATAGTATTATGACGCAAACGAAGAACCTTACCTTTAATTTCGGCCCGCAGCATCCGGCTGCGCATGGCGTGCTGCGCCTTGTGCTCGAGATGGACGGCGAGGTGATTGAACGCGCCGATCCGCATATCGGCCTTCTGCATCGCGGCACGGAAAAGCTCATTGAGCATAAGACCTACCTGCAGGCGGTGCCGTATTTCGACCGGCTCGACTATGTTTCGCCGATGTCGCAGGAACATTGTTTCGCGCTAGCGGTTGAGAAACTGCTGGGTTGCGAGATACCGCCGCGCGCTAAATATATCCGCGTGCTGTTCTCCGAGCTGACGCGCATTCTCAATCATATCCTCAACGTCACCACGCAGGCGCTCGATGTCGGCGCGATGACGCCGCTGCTCTGGCTCTTTGAAGAACGTGAGAAAATCCTCAATTTCTACGAACGCGCGTCCGGCGCGCGTTTCCATGCGGCCTATATCCGTCCGGGCGGCGTGCATCAGGATATACCCGCCGGGTTGGAAGACGATATAGCGAAATGGGCAGAAAATTTTGTCAAATACCTTGATGATGTGGATGATTTGCTCAGCGAAAACCGCATCTGGAAGCAGCGCACGGTGGATATCGGCGTTGTAACCGCCGAGCAGGCGCAGGCCTGGGGATTCTCGGGGCCTATGCTGCGCGGCTCGGGTATAGCATGGGATTTGCGCAAGGCGCAGTCTTACGAAGTATATGACCAGCTTGATTTCGACATCCCGATTGGCAGAAATGGCGATTGCTGGGATCGTTACCTGGTGCGCATGGAAGAAATGCGCCAGTCGCTCAAAATTATAAAGCAATGCCTTGCGAAGATGCCCAAGGGAGAAGTGGTGACGGCCAACCCGAAAATCGCGCCGCCCAAAAGGAGCGTGATGAAACATTCCATGGAAGCGATGATTGATCACTTTAAACTTTATACAGAAGGATACCATGTGCCCAAGGGCGAGACCTATACGGCGGTGGAAGCGCCCAAAGGGGAGTTCGGCGTTTACCTGGTGTCGGACGGCACGAACAGGCCGTACCGCTGCAAGATACGCGCACCGGGATTTGCCCATCTGCAGGCGCTTGAATTTATGACCAAGGGACATCTGCTTGCCGACTTAGTAACTATTATCGGCACGCAGGATATCGTGTTTGGAGAGATAGACAGGTAAAGAAAATTATGAGTATTTCCGCACAGAATAAAGTCAATCAGCCGCAAACATTCGCCTTCACGCCGGAGAATATGGAAAAGGCGAAAGAGATCATCGCCAAATATCCGAAAGGAAAACAGGCGTCGGCGGTCATGCCGCTTCTGACGCTGGCGCAGAAGCAGCATAAAAACTGGATTCCCAAGGTGGCGATGGACGTTATTGCCGAGATGCTTGAGATGCCGCCGATACGCGTCTATGAAGTGGCGACGTTTTATACCATGTATAACCTCGCTCCAGCGGGGAAACATATCGTGGAAATCTGCACGACGACGCCCTGCTGGCTGCGCGGGTCTGACGATATTGTGAAAGCGTGCGAAAAGCATCTCGGGATTTCGCTTGGTGAAACTACGCCTGATGGCCAGTTTACACTGAGGGAAGTGGAATGCCTTGGCGCCTGCGTGAATGCGCCGATGCTTCAGATTGAGGACATATTCTACGAAGACCTGACGCCGGAGAACGTGGTGAAGCTGATTGATGAACTTGAAAACGGCAGGATTCCGAAGCCTGGTCCACAGTCAGGCCGTGTGTCGTCCGAGCCACAGGGCGGCGCTACGACATTGAAAGAACGTATCGCTTGACCTACTTATCTATTCTTTCGTAAAGGCGCAGTTCGTTGCTTTTTATATCCAGCAGCCTTGTGCCTTTCCAGACCAATTTCCAGTGAGGATCCAATTCCTCTGGAGAAACCCGTAATGCGAATGTGAGGACAAGAGGGCATGGGCTCTTGTTAATATCATTGATCACCGGCAATGGCTTGTCGCGGTGCATGAAATATTCAATCATGGGCGCCATGTTTTCTCCCAGCATGTAATTGGCGGTGCACTGACCTGTGCGTGACGGACTACTGACAAATTTCCTGAAATTCTCCACGGTGCCGCGAAAGCTTCTTGTTTCATTGATCCACGGCATGAGAAGGGTATACGAAGTACACCATATAAGCGCGGCCCCCGTAAATAAAATACGCGCTGTGCCGAGCGCGGAATTTCCTCTGATGCGGAACGAGTATATCCAGAGCGCTGCTATAACTGTCGCAGTCAGGAAGGCGAGGGTCTGGAAATCATGTGGCATAAAATAAGGGGGCAGCATGTGGTCAAAGCGGCGCACCAGCCAGGGGATGGGGCGGTTTCCGGGCGGATGCAGCAGGTTCCACCATACTATCCATATCCCTATTGCTGTCAGAGTGAAGGCGATGCGCGCTATTTTATTCCACGCGACATGGACATTTTCCGGCAGGCGCAGCAGACCCTGCACGGCCAGCAGCGATAATACCGGTATCAATGGCAGCAGGTAGATTGTCCTGAATGAGGCAGAGAAAAACAGCACGATAATGCCGACGGCTAAAATAATCAGGGGCAGGAGGTAATCGGTTCTTTGCCATTCCCTGCGCCCCTTTATGATTTCCACGCATGCGAGCGGGAAAACCGGGAAAGCGAAAATGGGAAGCATGAGCAGAAAATTATACCTGCGGTTCTGCGCGCCCAGTTCCGCTACGGAGAAACCAAGAAAGCGCCCCACGTTGTTTGCCCAGAACCATTCCATGAACGCGCTGAAAGAATAATTATAAAGTAATGCAGGCCATATCAGGCAGAACGGGGAAGCGACGAGCATGGCCAGCAATATTGCTTTTGAAGTGGTTCTGTCCCATCGGATTCCAGGTGAAAGCAGTGACAGTATGACGGCAGACACTCCCAGGATGGCAGGCATTACAAAGCCTTTTGACATGAAGGTAATACCCATTCCCATGCCAATAAATATGCCCGCCTGTTTCCATTTTTTCGGCATGTTACACAGCAACGACATGCCATATATGGTGATGATGGTGCCTGCCATGAGGGCAAGATCGGTAATCATCGCATGGCAGGAAATGACGATGCCGTATGTGCCCAGGAATAGGCAGATGCATGTCCATCCCAGGTCAGCTTTATCTTCGGGCTGCGAGCGGAGTAGAATCTGGCTGGATAACCAAAGAAACAGGACGGTAATTATCATGTAAAGGACACTGGCAAGGCGCGCAGCGTCATGGAGAGGTAAAACAGTGCCAAACAGATCGCACATCGTACGGCTTGTCCAGTAATAAAGCGGCGGCTTCTCGAGGAAGGGAACTCCGGCGTCCATCGGCAGAAGCCATGTGCCGGTTTTGTAAAAGTTATATATGATTCCAAAACTGTAGGTTTCTCCCTTTTTCCACCAGGGGTCATGCCCTATGACGCCGACCAGCAGGAAAATGGCGATCAGAACGCACCATAAGAGCAGTTCTTTATTACGAAGAACGGAAAGGATGCCGTCGCCGAAATTCCCGTTAATTTCATCGCGCATTTTTATATATAGGATTTATTCGGTTTTCGGGGGTACGAGTTCCTTGGGTTCCAACTCGGCAGGATCAAAGATAATTTCCTTCAGCTTCTTCTCTTCTTTCTTAGGCGTTTCTGCGTCTGATTTCCCGGAGGATGCTCCTGCGGAAGCCGCTTTCAGCGGCGGCAGGGAAACCGGCGCGGTAGAGTGGTTGCTGCTTGCATGATGAGGCGGGGCGATGACATAGCCGGTCTGGCCGTGACTTCCCTGATAGGCTACGAGACGGCCCTCCTGGCCGGGTATGGGTTCGCCGTAACAAATGATATCCTGATAGGAACGATAGCACCAGCGCGCCTGCGCGTGTTCGACAGGTTTCTCATTCTTGCGTGGGACACCCGCATATTCGCGCATCTTGTTCCATGTGGCGCTTGTGTTGTCCTCTACGGCATTCAATGCACGCCCGGGGCTGTCTTTCACCTGATCGCATGCGAACAGCATAAGGCTGATGCAGATAAGCGGAAGCGCGTTGTTTTTCATAGGCCGTTGCATTTATCAATGTCTTTCAATAATAAGCGGCTTTCCTCATGGTCCGGATGGATTGTAGCGATTTTTTCAACCGAGGATATATATTTCTGCTTGCTATCCGATTTCTGCAATGCCTTTACAAGGGACTCCCTGAGCGTCTTTTCCGGCTTTATCTTCCACGCATTGCTGATGATTTTTATGGCCTTCCTGATGTCGTCTTTTTCAATGTAGATATCGGCAAGCAGTACGTGGGATGGGGTAAAATCAGGCACTTTGCGCAGGCTCTGCTCAAGCTGGGCAATGGCGGAATCATAATGATGCCTCTCCGAAAGCAGTTTCGCATTTTCATAGAGAAGGTACGCGGTTTCGCGGTGGAAGAACTTCCTGTTGATGTAACGCTTCTTATAGGATGACTCGAGCAGGCCATAGGCTTCGTTCGTCTGGCCGCTTCTGGCGTAAAGTTCGGACGCGGTTGCGATCAGCCAGTTATCATTAGGTTTAAGCGCCAGCGCCTTCTTGCAATAGTCGATGGCGGTCTTTATGTCGTTGCTGTTCTTCGCGTTCTCAATCAGGTTGCGTAACGCGATGAATTCGGTGGTTTCATGACCAAGCATCTTTTCAATATATAGTTTGGCATTGCCTTCGTTGCCCTCCATACGTGCAAGCTGCGCGGCAAGCATCATGGTGATGGGCTGATCCGGCAGGTATTTCTGCGCCCGTTCCAGTTTTTTGTGCGCAATGCTCAAATCCTGCACGGCCAGCGCTGCGAAGGTTTCGGTGAGAGACTCGAGACCCAGCAGCTGGCGCTTCGCCATGCGCGATTTTTTCCAGCTGTGCGGCGTGTGAAATACCAGGTGGAGCAGGGAGTAGAATAGCAGGCAGAGCAGGGCAAGAAACGCCATGGCGGCCATCAGGATAAGGACCGATGTCTCGATGTGGTAATACGACCAGTCGATGACGACCTTACCGGGTTCGTCCGCTATCCATGCAATTCCAAGCGAAACGCAGGCGATTATAATCAGGAGTATGATGATGCGCAGCATGATGATTACTCATTCGTACTGCTGCTGCCAGCGAAAGCTTTTTTCATGACCTTTTCTTCGATCTGCGCGACGTACGAAGGGGCAAGCGTCGTAACCTGCGCGTCCTCCAGCCATGCGGCGAAGCTGTTGCGGGCATTGTCCGGCAGGGACTTTATCTCCGCCATTGCCGCTTCCACTTCATCATCGTCGAGATCGTCCTCCGCGCGGCCGATGACGGCGTCTACGGAATTTCCCGCCTGCGTCTTGTCGATCCGGCGGATGCTTATCAGGTGGGCGATGTTGAATACCAGCTTGTTCCAAAGGCCTGCGTTCTCCGGCGGCTGCGCCTCGTTTTTCTTCAGCGCGGCGACCGCGTCATCAAAAGAAGATAGCAGGGTGGAAGTGGTAGGAATTCCGCTGTCGGCGTAGGGCAGGAGCGGAGCCAGTATGTCGCTGAGCGATTTATCATCCGAACCGTATTTTTCCTGGAAGGAGGATAAATCCGCTGCGAACGGCTTACCGGCCACGATATCGTTGCTCAGGCGGTAAAACGACGAGAGCAGGGTAATGGCCTGCAACAGCTGCGCGGAGGTCTGCGGCGAGGAGGATACCTTGAGCGATCCGATTGTCTTTTCAACAGCCGCCAGGCGGTCATTCACATCCGGCGGAACCTGGCCGCCCGTCGCCGGAAGAGCTTTGGCAATCTTCGCGGCGTCTTCTTCAAGTTTTGCCAAGCGTTTTTCATGCAGGGCTACGGTATTTTCGACGTTCTGCAGGCGCGTGTCGAACACGGAAGAGTCTTCCATCTGGCGGCCCTGGTGCGCTTTTTCCCCATAGTAGAAGGATATGAACCCTCCGGCGACTGCAATCACTATAAAAATGAGAAACAGGCGAAGATGGGAAATGCTTTTCTTCTCTTCCAGAATCTCTTTTTCTATTTCCTTATTGTCCACGGTTTTATCCCTCCGGGTTAGTCCTGCTTGAATAGTACATGCTTGAACACTTCCTTGTTCTCAAGCACCTTGCCGCTTCCGAGCGCCACGCAATTGAGAGGCTCTTCGGCGACGAAGACCGGCAGGCCCGTGGCTTGCGACAGGACATAATCAAGGTTGCGCAGCATCGAGCCGCCGCCGGAGAGCGCGATGCCTTTATCGACGATGTCGGCCGAGAGTTCCGGCGGGGTGCATTCCAGCGCGACTTTTACTGCCTCGACGATCTGGCTTACCGGCTCGATCAGGCTTTCGGCGATCTGGTACTCACTCAGCGTCAGTTCCTTGGGAACGCCGTTCATCAGGTCGCGTCCCTTGATTTCAATGGTCTTGCCGTAGCCCTGCTGCGGCGGACAGGCGGCGCCGATTTCCTTCTTGATGCGTTCGGCGGTGGTTTCGCCGATGAGCAGGTTATGATAGCGGCGGATATAGGAGATAATCGCTTCATCCATCTTGTCGCCGCCAACGCGCACGGAGCGTGCATAGACAATGCCGCCAAGCGAAAGAATAGCGACTTCCGTCGTGCCGCCGCCAATGTCCACAATCATGGAGCCGGTCGGTTCGGTGACGGGAAGGCCTGCGCCGATGGCGGCCGCCATCGGTTCTTCGATAAGAAACACTTCGCGTGCGCCAGCGCGCTCGGCCGCATCCTGAATGGCGCGGCGCTCCACCGGCGTGGAGCCGGAGGGTACGCAGATGATGATGAGCGGCCCCGTAAAGCTGCGCCGTGAATGGACGCGGTAGATGAAGTGCTGAATCATTTTTTCCGCGCTCTTAAAGTCGGCGATAACGCCGTCTTTCAACGGGCGTACCGCTTCAATCTTTGCCGGAGTGCGCCCAAGCATGAGCTTGGCTTCATTGCCAAAAGCATACGGCACGTTGACGCCCCGCTCGGAAACCATGGCAACCACGGAAGGTTCATTGAGAATAATACCGCGCCCTTTCACGTAAACCAGGGTATTGGCTGTACCCAGATCAATTGCCATATCGGAGGACATCAGGCCAAAAAATCGTGCAAACATTCTATTACCAAAAAACTAGCGTTGAAATTATCGTTTATTTATAACCGTATTTTATAGGATGTCATCAGATTTTGTGTAGTGAAATGTTAACGGTGCAATGTCATTCCCGGCACAGTGGGGCGGTGACAATTTATTCCAGTTGACCGCCTGAAATCGCTTCTTATTATGGGAGACGTGAACGCGCAGTTGCGTTCATGGGGCTTCACAACCCCTTTTGCCTTGCAGCGGGGCATGTACAGGAACGCTTCAGAGAAAGCCCTGATTCTCAGGGGTTTCTCTGGTGTTTCGCGATTAGCTTGCTGCCGCCGCTTTTATTGAAGATTGTGCGCAATCCATTGTGTGGTCTGCCCATGTACTGAGGGGCTTGCCGGTCTCAAGGAGAGACTTCATGCTGGAAAGTACACGCGGCCAGCCACTGGAAACGCCGTGCGCCATCTCTGCGCTCAGCTGGGTATGAATCACGTCAAGACGCACCATGTCTCCCACCACGGAAATATCGAAGACTACCTGTGATTCATCCGCTTTATTATAGGGCTTCGCCCATGTCAGCACCAGGCGCTTTGGCGGATTACTCTCCAGAACTTTACCGCCACATTTTACGTTCTTGCCATCATCTGCGACATGCATCGACCACTGCGATCCTTTTTTCCAGTCTGAGATAGTTTCATGTCCCCAATACTGGCGGGTAAATTCAGGATTGGTGATGGCTTGCCAAACTTTTTCCGGTGTGGTTCTGATGTAAGTGGTGTAAACGAAATCGGTACTAGTCATGGTTGTTCTCCTGTAAGGCTTGTTTAAGATTATGAAGCGCTTGAACCTGCTGGCGCTCAAACTTGCCGATCCAGCGCATGTAGATTTCGTTGATCGGTACCGGGTTGAGGTAGTGCAGCTTCTCGCGTCCCCGTTTTGCCGTGACGACGAGATTCGCCGCTTCCAGCAAGACGAGATGTTTGGTCACCGCCTGACGGCTCATATTGTGCCCCTCGCACAGCTCACTGAGCGTCAGCCCGCCTTTTTTGCGCAGCCGGTCGAGCAGTTGCCTGCGGCTGGCATCGGCGAGAGCTTTGAACACTTTGTCTTCATCGGTAACCATGCGGCTATTATATGCAACCATTTGGTTGCATGTCAAGGTAAAAATATGTGTAGTCGTTAAGGGTTATAAATGATTATAATGTGGTGAATTGCGTGAAAAGTGGTGCCGTTGAAGGGATTCGAACCCCGACCACCGCTTTACGAAAATTAAAGTGTTTTGTATCCAATAGCAACACAAAGCTACATCGTTTTATTGTTTATTCATCCATGCCAAAGAATTAACACATAACGATTGTCTCATATAACATCGAATAGACTCACTAAAAAACTGGCTAAAAGTTGCCCCCACGTTCCCCCGTGTTAACTCCGATGTTACCCCGGAAGCCATTTTTGACTACTGAATTTTACCCATCGAGTTCAAGGAGTAGACGATTTCTGTTTTTCTTGTTTGTTTCCTAAAGTAACCTAAGAGATCCAGAAGTAACATGCTGGATTTGTACAATAATATAGGATATGAGGGGAAAATGAAAAGAAGTAAACTTACCGATTTGGCTGTGAAAAATATGCGTGCCCCCGAAAAGGGGCGCATAGAAATATTTGATGATGTTGTGCAGCGCTTATTTTTACGAATAACAGACCGTGGTCATAAAAGCTGGTGCTATGGCTATCGTTTTAACGGTCGAAACAAGCGCCTCATTATTGGCAGCTTGCCGCTCGTGATGCAACGAATAAAGCGGGAGAGTAAGGGTAGTCTACCCCCCATTAATCTACACAGGTTGGCCATTAGAATTGGTTTTTATTCCGGTTGCGTGCTAAAAGACCTGTGACTGACCAAACCGAGTAAAAATAACAAAGGTACTTTCAAATGCCCACTCGTCCATCGTCACACGGGAAGGGTTTTATCTTAGACAGATTCACCTTCCGGCTGTGCCTTGCCTGCCAGAGGTCATAAGCTCGTTGCATATTTATCCATAACTCTGGTGTGGTGCGAAACGCCTTGCCAAGCCGCAATGCCATTTCGGCCGTAATCCCGGCACGCCCGTTAATGACCCGCGAAAGCGTCTTCCTGTCCACGCCCAGCCTTGCTGCTACTTCAGTTATGGTAAGGCCTGCCGGCTCCATGTGCAGCCCCCATAAAACTTCCCCCGGAAAGGGAGGGTTATGCATAGTCGTCATAATCCATTCCTCCTAATGATAATCCACATAATCTACCACGTACACATCGCCATTCTCAAAACGGAAGGTGATGCGCCAGTTGCCGCTTACCTTCACTGCCCAAAGGCTACGCATATTGCCTTTCAGCGGATGAAGGTTCGCCCCATGAAAATTCACATCTTCCAACACGGTTGCGGAGTCCAGTTGCATTAGAATCAACCGGAGCTTTGCCGCATGTTTTTCCTGAATGCCAGCCGTAGAGCCAGTTTCAAAGAATTTCGCAAGTCCTTTATGAACAAAGCTCTTAATCATGCAAATTTTCTGTTTAATAGCATTGTACCTCATCTAGGTACAAATGCAAAGCACAAAATGTACCTCACCTAGGTACACAAGGTAACGTGCTGAAAAATAACCTCTAGGAAAATAATCCTTTCCAATTATTCAAAAGCCGCCTAATTTTTCTCTCACGACAGCCGAAGTGGGCTGTCTGGGGTGTGATGACTCCAAATCCAAGGCGGTTTTGTGCACCGTTACCAGCACTCCTCGGCCACGGTCGGGGAGGCTGTGATGTATGTTCAGAGCGGAAGCTTAAAGATTACAGCAAAGAGGGCATGACAGATAACAATGATGTCCCGCTGCTTGTTTTTTCTTGTATTTTTTAGCCAATGCCATTAAGGAAATCAGCCACAAGCCTTGATTAGCCGTCGTAGCTCAGCTGGTAGAGCAATGCTTTCGTAAAGCATGGGTCGGGGGTTCAAGTCCCTTCGACGGCACCATTTTCTCGCAATATTTTTGGTTTCTTGTGACCCAACAAAAACTAATTCCCACTCAAACTATAGGTTTTTTGGCAGATATATTGCCGGATCACTATACTGGTACTGGATTGGATAGCCTATTCTTTCGGGCAGGTGCTCCTGCGCAAAATCGATATTCATATAGCAACAAGAGCAGTAAAGTTCAAACTTGGTTAAGAACCATAAATGAAGATAGCGCTAAGAGTTCGTAGAAATTTAGTAAACTCTTCATCTTGTGTTCGTGAATCTTTGCTTATGATTTTGTACCACCCAATAACATCAATTTCGTAGCCCTAAAGTTCCCCTGGAAGGAAATACAAGCAAAGGCCAAAAACATAACCAACTAGAATAGCTGAAAAAATCACAAGCCATGTTACGAATGACCCGAAAATTACGAAAGCGGTGCTCTACCAGCTGAGCTACAACGGCGTATTGAATATCAGGGCTGCATGTATAGCTGCGACGTATCGATAGCGCAAGAAGCTTGTATAAAGAGAATTATACTTTAGATTTATGCCAATACATTTTCTGGAAGATATGCGACATCTTTTGCGGATATATGCGGTGGCCGGAGTTCTTGCGTGCTTGTATTCCGCACCGTCTTTTGCCTTGCTGTCTCCGGTTCCGGCAATTGAGCTGCCGCCTCCCCAAGTTACGCCCGTTATCGCTGTTGAACTCCCTCCGCCTAATGTAAGGCCGGTTGCTGCGATTGAATTAAAACCCGTACCCGTTATTGAAGCGCCTTACGGAACGGAAACGCTGAAATATGCATTGCTTGCCGCTAACGCGCAAAATGATGTTTCGCTGCCTCCGCCGGAGGAAAGCCCGCCACCTCGCTATAAGCCCGTCATTCATCCCCGCGGTTCAACCGCTGCGGATTTCAACCCTGCCGTCTATTAGCGCGAAGGCAGTGCAGGGGGAGCCGCTTTGGTCTTCTCGGCGATGCAGGCTTTAAGCTGCGGCGTTTCCTTCCAGCCGCATTTGCCGTTTTCAAGCTTCAGGCATTCCGCGTCCTGGTAGCAGCTATATTGCGCCATGCATATCATCGGCATTATTTTATGCAGCGCTTCCTCTTTCGTTATGCACGTGCCGAGGCAGTTATTCCTCACGCAGTCAATGTCATCCGCGCAGGCATTGCCTGCGATCAAAAAAACGATCAGAAAAAATAGCGGAAATATTTTCATAAGCTGATTTTACGTTTGTATAGAAAGCATCCGCAAGCTAGCGGTAATCCTGGAAAAATACAATAGTCAAAGATACTGTTGCATAATAGCCAATGTTGTGCTTAAAGGAAACGTAAACAAAAATTAAGGATGTAAAATGCCGCGTGGAAAAGTTGCCAATCAGTCGTTACATTTTAAAGCGGATGTGAGCGATGACGCTGTTCGCGAAGAAGAAAACAAAGGTTCCGCGAAGTTCGTGCTGATCGAACCTGAGGCCGAAGATAAGGATGAGGACGAGGAAGATAATCTTGTTCAGTCCGTGCACAACGATTTTACCGAAACATTGGAGTCAAGCAGGCCGAATTTCAAGTTCACCTTGTTG
Organism: uncultured Rickettsiales bacterium; assembly: GCA_964454545.1. Classification (GTDB taxonomy): domain Bacteria; phylum Pseudomonadota; class Alphaproteobacteria; order Rickettsiales; family JABCZZ01; genus JABCZZ01. The sequence continues at coordinate 2,802 of CAYVTI010000047.1, read as the reverse complement.
CTGGTGACTTTGTTTGTCGCCGTCAATTTTAGCCTCATAACCCTGCTGGACAATAACCGCCACACAACTCCGCCTACGTCTCCTAAAGACGAAACGGTAGGTATCGAAGCGCCGAAAATGGAGATCACGGACAGGAAACGCCCGCCGGTGGAGAGGCCGGTTCTCGCGGCTCCAGCGGAGGAAGTAAAAATGGTAGAAAAGCCGGTATCCGAAAAAGCAGTTTCAGAAAAACCGGCGCTCGAAAAGCAGGCAGTTTCCAAGCCTGCCGTTTCACATCCGGGTGCAGAGCAGGACCTGCTCTCCATCATCAATAAAGATTAAGGCATACATCACACACTATTGTTTAAAGAAGAGGTTATTATGAAATCGCAATCCATTTTGCTGCTATTGCTGTCTTTTATTTTTCTTGCCGCTCCGTGTTACGCCGAACGTTCGGATTATTCCGATGATGAGGCTGCGGATGATCAGGCCATAGGGATGGTGACGGGTTCCAAGACCGGCACCTACATCACCTTCGGCAGGGATATCGCGAGGGAGGCTTCCAAAGAAGGCGTGAAAGTCAATGTGTATGACTCCAAGGGATCGATAGATAATATAAAGCGCATCACCAGCAAGGAAAAAGTAGGGCTTGCGATCGTGCAATCGGACGTGCTCGGTTTCCTGAGCCGCTCCAAGAATAAGGAGTCGATGAAGATTGCGCATAAGCTGCGTCTGGTCGCGCCGTTCTATGATGAAGAAGTGCACATACTTGCGAACAAGGACATTAAGAGCGTGGAAGAGCTGAACGGCAAGCGCGTCGTGGTAGGAAGTTCGGACAGCGGCAGCATCATCACCGCGGTGAACATATTCTCTATCCTCGGCATCGCGCCCAGCAAAATGTATGAGATCGATCCGCCGCACGGTGTGATAGCGGTGCTTAACGACGAAGCGGACGCTATAGTGTTTGTCGGGGGCAAGCCGGTCAGAATGTTCAAGAACATGGAAGAGCTGACTAAAATTACCACCGGGCCAAATGCCGGGAAGCTTGACCAGGTGCATTTCGTTCCGGTGAATGACCAGCGCCTGCTGAAGGAATATAAGCCGGCTACTATCACCCATAACGATTACAGTTTTGTAACCGCGGATGTTCCGACTATTGCCGTGACGGCTTTGCTCGTGACCTATGACTATACCATGAAAAGCGGTGGGTATTACCGCGAACACTGCGAAAACATGGCGAAAATGGTCAAGGCGCTCTATGACAATATGGATGAGCTCAAGACCACCGGCCACCCGAAATGGCAGGAAGTCAACATGAATGCAGATGTTGGCGACTGGAAGCGTGATGCATGTTCGCAGAGGGTATTGGCTGGCAATGCTGCCGAGGGCGATGATAGCACCCTCGAAAAAGACCTGCTCAATATTGTAAAAGGCAAGGAGTAATACGTTAGCGAGTGGCAGGTAGTTGCTGGTAAACTTATCCTGCCGCTCCTTGCGCAATTCTGCAAAAAATCGCTTGACTGAGCATGGGCGTATAGCTATGTTGCCTGCCTCTCATTTATGGGCTTTTTTCCCGTATAATGGTCAAAAATATAAGAATTTTAAGGATGGATGCATGCCGACAATCAACCAATTGGTAAGAAAACCGCGCGTAAAGCCCACCAGCCGCAACAAAGTGCCGGCTATGCAGGCCTGCCCGCAAAAGCGCGGGGTATGTACCCGCGTATACACTACAACCCCGAAAAAGCCGAACTCGGCTCTTCGTAAGGTTGCCCGTGTCCGTCTTACCAATGGTTTCGAAGTCACCAGCTACATTCCGGGCGAAGGCCACAACCTGCAGGAACACTCCGTTGTGATGATCCGCGGCGGCCGTGTGAAGGACTTGCCGGGTGTGCGTTACCATATCATTCGCGGCACCCTCGATACACAGGGTGTCAAGAACCGTAAACAGTCGCGTTCGCTCTACGGCGCGAAGCGTCCGAAATAGGAAGAGGTGATCAGTGGCCAGTGGCCAGTGATCAGAAAAAAGGAAATAAACAGGTCACAGAGCACAGGCCACAGGAGAAAAAATTATGTCACGTCGTCGCGCAGCAATTAAAAGAGTAGTCTTACCGGATGCCAAATACGGCAACGTCGTTTTTACCAAGTTCATTAACTCCTTAATGTATCATGGTAAAAAGTCGACCGCAGAGAGCATCGTGTATGGCGCTCTTGATTCCATCAACAAGCGTACCAGCCAGGATCCTCTCCCGATTTTCAACACTGCGCTTGAAAACGTGATGCCTTCCGTGGAAGTGCGCTCACGCCGCGTCGGTGGTGCTACCTACCAGGTGCCGACGGAAGTCCGCCATGAGCGCCGCCAGGCACTGGCTATCCGCTGGATTATCCTTGCCGCGCGTGCAAGAAAGGACAAGACGATGAAGGATCGCCTCGCCAATGAACTGCTTGATGCGTCGAATAACCGTGGTGGCGCAATCAAGAAACGTGAGGATACGCACCGCATGGCGGAAGCAAACAAGGCATTCTCGCATTATCGCTGGTAACATAAGAACATACATATTAGGTCTGGGAAATAAAAAAATGGCTCGTAAAACACCGCTTAAGGATTATCGCAACATAGGTATCTGCGCCCATATCGACGCAGGCAAGACCACTACGACTGAGCGTATTCTTTATTATACCGGCAAATCGCACAAAATTGGCGAAGTGCATGAAGGCGCTGCCACCATGGACTGGATGGAGCAGGAACAGGAGCGGGGTATCACTATTACCTCTGCTGCCACCACCTGTTACTGGGACAATCACCGCATCAACATCATTGAT
>CAYVTI010000046.1:0-15528 GCA_964454545.1 uncultured Rickettsiales bacterium | reverse complement strand
ATCTTCCTCGCTGCTATCGTCGCGTTCTGGTTATAATTTATGAGTCCTAACCCTAATTGGTGATTGAACCTGGGATTAATTGACCTTCTTGCCGTCTTTCACATTGAATGTCGTATCGTTTCTAAGAGTAAAAACCCCATCTGGAGCAGTGTTTCTCGTTCCATCCTGATTTATAATGGTTACGGTTCCGTCCTCGCTTATTTCGATTTTCGTGCCGTCTTTCAGTTCTCCGGTTACCGGTTTTGCAGGTTCTGCCGCCGGAGCTTTTGCAGGTGCAGCGGTTGCTGCGCCGGTAGCGGTGGATGGAGTGGCGGGAGCGGCAGCCGCCGGGGCGGCAGGTGTATCCTGGGCGATAGCGGCGGCGCTTAGTGCGGCTACGCTGACAGTGGCGAGCAGGGACAATAATCTATTCATAACGGCCTCCTTGAAAATAGGGTGTGGTGATCATTATTAATCACGATTAGAGTATGCCATAATACGTCTTTCGCTATTATGGAATGAGAATTACAACGGCGTAATTTTTATGTGCAGATATGTGGTTCTATTATTTCTTTTCTGGGGCCTTGCTCCATCCCCGGCATTTGCTGCCAACGATTTATTCACTGTTGTCAAAGTGATAAACGGTAAATCGTTTGTAGTAAGTTCAGGTGATACGGTAAGACTCGCGAGCATTGAAGCTCCGAATGTTCCGGAAGAAAATATCAATGAACATCCGGGCAGGCCAGGAGAACCGCTTGGGTTGGAAGCGAAGGAGGCGCTTGCCGCGCTCATCATGGGCAGGAAAATACGCATCGATTATAATCCCGGCGAACGCGACCGCCATAACCGGCTTTTTGGGCAGGTGTATGACGAACAGGGCAGGTGGATACAGGGAGAAATGCTGAAAAACGGATGGGCGGAAGTCTATAGCTTCGACGATGATGCGCATGACGTCATTATGAAGATGCTGAAGGCGGAGAGAGAAGCGCAGAAAACAAGACGCGGTATATGGGCTAATGCATACTACCGTATCATCCGGCAGGAAGAAGCCGGGGAATTCCTCAACCGCTTCAAGATCGTCGAAGGTGAGGTGAAGAGCGTAAATGAATATCATGGCAACATCTACATCAATTTCAGCGAACACTGGAAAGGCAACTTTGCGGTGTTCATTTCCCGTAAAAAGACAAAAGCTTTTTCACTGCCGGATTTGAAATCACTGGTCGGAAAGAAGGTGCGTGTGCGTGGATGGATAAATTATCATAACGCTCCCATGATCGACATCACCCATCCCGAGCAGATAGAGAGTGATTTATAACCTTATGATAAAACACATCATAACCTGCGGGCAAGGTTCTCGCTTGCATTATGGCAATTCTTAATTATATTGACCAATTCGTCAATAATTGGTAGGAAAACCATGCTGAAGAAAATTTCACGCACACGTTTCCTGTTACTTGTTGCAGCGTTGCCTTTGATCGTGGTTGGCGTGGATACGGCGGCGGTATTTGCCCCTGCATCCGATGACAATATACCGCATTCGCTGCAATTATTAGCATTAATACAGCAAGAAGCGCCTGCTGCATATATCGTTCCAAAAACGTTGCGCCGCAATGACATAAGCGCGTTACGCGAACTGGAAGGTGGCCATTGGAAGAATGGCCTCGCTGCATTCCGTGCATCCGACATGGACGTGGCTGCGGAGCATTTTTCCGCTTTGGCGGGGAATGAGCAATTATCAGCAGGCGATCGCGCCGCTGCGGCGTTTTGGGCATACCGCGCATACAGCAAGGCGGGTGATGATGCATCCGCCGCCGTTTACCTGGACATGGCGGCGAATGAGGTGCCCGGGTTCTACAGCATTATTGCGGCTCATATAAGCGGCAAGGGAACTATGGCTGCCGAATATGCCGCGAAGCCAGATACCGTCAGCCTTTACCCTATGCCGAAATGGACGCCCGCTTCCGGATACAAGGTGGAACCGGCGCTGCTCTTTGCCATCATGCGTCAGGAGTCGGAATTTAATCCGGGCGCGCAGAGCCCAAAAGGTGCGGTTGGAGTGATGCAGCTCATGCCGGCGACTGCCAATGCAATGGCGCATAATATCAGGGTGTCCGGTTCTATCAGTGAACCATCGGTCAGCATGGCGCTTGGCCAGCAGTATCTGCAGCATCTGATGGAAATTTCTGGCATCAAGAACAATCTTGTATTCCTGCTCGCGGCATATAATGCCGGTCCCGGCATGCTTGATAAATGGCTGCATAACATTTCTTATAAGGACGATCCGTTATTATTCATTGAGTCCATTCCCTATAACACCACCCGTGATTATGTCGTGAATGTTATCGGGAATTACTGGATTTATTCGGAATTGTTTGGCAGTGGCGAGCATACTTCGCTTAATTTGATTTCAGAAGGCAACTGGCCTCTTTATATGGGGTCAGGCAAGCAGTTGACTGCTAAAAACTAAAAAGTCTGGTATAATATATCGGTGCGTTGATGCTGGATTATAACTTTGAAGCGCGTTATACTGGTATTATTGCCGGTATAGATGAAGCCGGGCGCGGCCCTTGGGCTGGTCCGGTAGTGGCGGCGGCTGTCATATTAGACAGAAATAAAATTCCTGATGGTATAAACGATTCAAAAAAGCTTACCCGTTCTTCGAGGGTAAGCCTGTATAAGATCCTGATGATGGAAGCTGTAGTTGGTGTGGGCGTGTGCAGCGTGACCGAGATCGATAAGCATAATATTCTGGGTGCGACCAAGCTTGCCATGCGGCGCGCCTATGATTCACTGTCGCACAAGCCTGACCTGGCGCTTGTTGATGGCAATCAGCTGCCTGAACTGCCATGTAAGATGGAGGCAGTGGTAGGAGGGGATGCATTGTGCGTTTCCATCGCTGCGGCTTCGATAATTGCCAAGGTGACCCGCGATTATATTATGGAGGAGCTTGCGGAGGAGTTTCCCGGCTATGGCTGGGAGCGCAATGCCGGGTATGGCACTAAATCCCATCAGGAAGGTCTGGCGAGGTTTGGCATCACGCCGCATCATCGCCGCAGCTTCGCGCCCATCAGGAAGCTGATAGAGGAACTGGCGGATTAAGAGGGAAGATATCATGCTTTCACCGTTTCATGTGGCGTTTCCAGTGAACGATCTGGAAACAACAAAGGCTTTTTATAAAAGTCTTCTTGGTTGTACGCTTGGGCGCGAGGCAGATGCCTGGGTGGATTTTAATTTTTTCGGCCACCAGATTTCCGCGCATGTGAAGCCGGAAGAGACGGCATCAGTACAGCGCAATGAAGTGGATGGGAAAAATGTGCCGGTGCGCCATTTTGGAGTCATATTGCCGTGGGATGAGTGGCATAAGTTCGCAGAGCGTCTTAAGGGAAGAGTAAGCTTCATTATCGAGCCTTGCATACGCTTCAAAGGCGAAGTCGGCGAACAGGCGACGATGTTCTTCCTCGACCCCAGCGGCAATGCTTTAGAGTTTAAGGCATTCCGGGAGCAGGCGCAGATATTTGCAACCTCTCACCCATAATACCTCTCCACCGACTGCACTGCTTCCTTGCCGCGCAGGGATGCGATGATGGAGTTGAGATGGCGCAGATCCTTGACTTCGATGTCGATGAGCATCTCAAAGAAGTCGGTCGAGCGGGTAGTGATTTTCAGGTTGGTGATATTGCCCAGATCCTTGGCGATCACGTTGGTGACGGTGGCAAGCCCGCCTGGTTCGTGTGAAAGGATAATTTTTACGCGGGCAACGTGCTGGATATTGGTGCTGTTGTCCCATGCCACGTCGATCCACCGTTCCGGGGTATCGGAGAAATTCTCCAGCGTTTCGCAAGATGTGGTGTGGATGGTGATGCCTTTGCCTGTAGTGACGATGCCTACAATCTTGTCGCCGGGTATCGGGTGACAACATTTGGCGAAATGCATGGCCATGCCGGGGATGAGGCCCTTGATGGGGATGGCGGTGGAGGTATCCGAGGCTTTCTTGCGCAGGCGCGACAGCAGCGATTTCTTGTTCTGCGCGGAAGAAATTTTTCGATCCGGGAACACTGCTTCAAACACGGCAGCGCGGTTGATGATGCCTTCGCCGACTTCCGCATAAATATCCTCTACCGTTTTCTTTGGGAATTTTTCATTTAGTCCTTCCAGCATCTTGTCGGTCAGCTCTTCGCCTTCCTGTTTGAAGGTCTTGCCGAGGATTGCCTTGCCAAGATTGATGTATTCCGCGCGCTGCTGCGTGCGGATGAATTTGCGTATTTCCGAGCGCGCCTTGCCGGTCACCACAAAGCGCTCCCATGTGGGTGACGGCGTCTGTGCCTTGGAGGTGATGATTTCGACCTGATCGCCGTTTTTAAGCTGGGTGCGCAGTGGAACGATGCGGCTGTTGACCTTGGCGCCTACGCATGTATCTCCCACGCCCGAATGCACCGCGTAGGCGAAATCAACAGGGGTGGCGCCGCGTGGCAAGGCGATGATATCACCTTTTGGGGTGAAGCAGAATACCTGATCATGGTACATTTCAAGCTTGGTGTGCTCGAGAAATTCTTCCGGGTTGGAGGATTTATCAAGAATTTCGAGCAATCCGCGTATCCAGCGGTACTGTTTGCCCTCTTTTTTGTAGTCATGCTTCTGCTTATAGGTCCAGTGCGCGGCCACGCCGAATTCGGCGATCTCGTGCATTTCCTGCGTGCGTATCTGGACTTCCACGCGGTGCTGGCCCGGACCTATGACGGCCGTGTGCAGGGATTTATAACCGTTGTTCTTCGGAGTGCTGATATAATCCTTGAAACGTCCGGGAATGGTATGGTAAGCGGAATGGACGGCGCCAAGCGCCTGATAACATTCGGACATGTTCTGGACGATGATGCGGAAGGCGATGATGTCGCTCAGCTGCTCAAAACTGACATTTTTCATTTCCATCTTTTTCCAGATGGAATAGGCGCGCTTTTCACGGCCACTGATGTTGAAATTCTGCAATCCTGCCTCTTGGAGGGTCTTGCGCAGGTGATTCTCAATCTTTTCCACTATCGCCTTGTCCTGCTCACGCAGGTATGTCAGGCGCCGTATGATGGATTCCCGCGCTTCCGGGTATAATTCCGCGAAGGCAAGATCCTGAAGCTCTTCTTTGATCTTCCGCATCCCGATGCGCTCGGCGAGCGGCGCATAGATCTCAAGCGTTTCTCTCGCGATACGCTGGCGTTTTTCAGGTTGCTTGATATATTGCAGCGTGCGCATGTTGTGAAGGCGGTCGGCCAGCTTCACGAGCAGCACGCGCAGATCTTCCGACATGGCGACCAGCAGCTTGCGGAAATTTTCCGCCTGCTTGGCGTTTTCGGATTTCGTTTCAATGCGCGTGAGCTTGGTCACACCATCCACGAGCGATGCAACTTCTTTGCCGAAAAATTTTTCGATGTCGCCTATGGTTGCCTCGGTGTCTTCCACCGTATCATGTAACAGGGCCGTGACAATGGATGCCGTATCAAGTTTGAACTCAGTCAGCATGTAGGCGACTTCGACGGGGTGCGAGAAATATGGATCCCCGGACGCGCGTTTCTGGCTGCCATGCGCCTGCATGGAAAATACGTAGGCGCGGTTGAGCATATCCTCATCAGCATCCGGGTCGTAGGATTTTACGCGCTCTACTAATTCAAATTGGCGAATCATAGTAAGGATAATAATATATTAGGTGTCTTATGTCCAAATTAGACTTAGGCAGTAAAAATAATTACTGGCGGATTCCGGTATATATTCCACGCTGTTAAAGGATTGTTCTTGTATTAACTATTTGTAATAGCCCAATAATCGTCATGATATTGTAACAATGCCGTGTTAAAATAAGAAAAACATTTTTTGCGTGATATGGCAGAGAATTATGGCTGAAAAAAATACCATAGTGTTCGCACCACAGGAGGAGGATAAACAGCCTGAATCTGCTCTAAGCAAGTATTTCAGCCCTGTAGAGATATTTGCTTATATTATCATTGGCGGGTCAACCATCGTTACGGCCATAAGATCCATCTCCACGCAGTTCTTTAAAAACCTTGCGGAACATAACGTATTCAAGGATATATGGGATAAGAGAAACACTTCTTATCAGAAACTGTATGCTACTTCTCTGTCACCTGATGAACTGGTTAAGGGAAAGCAGGACATTGAAAAAAACTTCCATAACAGCATAAATGTACAACTTGAAAAGACAGGAATACCGGCAGCGAAAGGCCCTGTCTCATATATAGAGAGGACGTATAAGCAGTTTAATACTTTAAAAAGGCACGAGAAGACTGAAGTTCTGAGTAAAATAGCATTAGTCTTTACCCTTGCGTCTGCAGCACTATTTTATATGTTCAGAAATCGGCGTATTGAAAAGAAGATCAACACACAAGGCAAAAAGATAGAAGAATTAAAAAATGCTGAAGGAAGACCGGAAACGCAGCAGGGAACGGATAAATCAGAAATGTGGTCTGCCAGATATGCTACGGATGATAAGAAAAAATCTTCCTATTCCCAGACGGCTCTCCCCGCGTCCATGACAGACAGGGTTATTAACCAGTCCAATGAGAATACCGACAGGCATGCAAGCCTATAGCGCTTCCCGGCACTTTCCCTCTCATAACCAAACCACTAGCCAACGGGCGGCGTTTTTGTTAGTGGTAGCATATGGATATGGTGATACCATTATTGGCATCGGTGGTCGGAGCGTCTCTGGGCGCTTTAGCGGTGCGTTTCAGAAATGGTAAACCGGAAAGCGGCACTCACCAGATCCTTTCCAGTATTCTGGACGATATGGATTCCGGAATTTACCTGCGCGAGATCGTATCCGGAAATGAAATTTTTTCCCGCCCGCTTTGCCGCATGCTGAAGCTGGATGACGGCCAGAGAAACTTTGACGCCCTGCTTAATGCGTTGGGTGAATTATATCAAGAGCCGGTAAGAACGGCAGTTGCAGGCCTTGAAAATAATAAGAACCCCACCGTTATAGTTATGAACATGCCGGACGGGATGCAGCAGTTCGAATGCTGCATCGGCGGTGTATATGATATTCAGGATAAACTTACGCATGCCATTATAGGGCTCCGGGATACCAGTGGAATGCATAAGACACTTGTGCAACTGCAGAAGGAAAACCAGCAGTTGAAGCGCGACATGAAGCAGTTTTCCACCATTCTGAATGCGTTACCCACTCCAGTGTGGCTCAGGAACAAGGATGCGTCTATCCGCTATTGCAACATGGCTTACAGCCTGGTGGCTGAAGAGAGCAGTGAGCATAAGGGTGGGCAGGAAACGCTTGATCTGCATCCGTATTCCCGTGCGCTTGCACGTGCCGCTTATGACTCCGGGCAGGAAAAATCCGAACGGCGCCATATCGTAATAGAGGGCGTGCGCAAGCTGTGCCAGTTTACGGAAATTCCGTTCACGTCGGAAGGAGTAACGATAGGCATCGCGCAGGACATGACAGAGCTGGAAGCCGCCAAGGAGGAACTACAGCGTCATATCGCCGCCCAGTCGGAACTGCTTGAAAGCACGAACAGCGCGATGGCGGTTTTTGGGGCAGATATGCGGCTCAGGTTTTTCAACCATGCCTATGTGCGTCTGTGGGGACTGGATGAAGCGTGGCTCAACTCAAGCCCGACCTATAGCGAAATGCTGGAAGTGCTGCGTGAAAAGAGGAAGCTGCCCGAGCAGGTTAATTTCGTGCAGTTCAAGCAGCAGAGCCTGAAAGTGTTTACCGATCTGCTTGAGGCGCATGAGGAAATATATTATCTGCCGGATGGCCGAACGCTTCGCGTACTTGCCATTCCGCATGCGCTTGGCGGCATATTATTCGCTTATGAAGATGTCACGGATCGCCTCGCGCTTGAACGTTCCTATAACACCCTTATCGCCGTACAGAAGGCAACGCTTGATAACCTGCATGAAGGAGTGGTGGTCTTCGGCGAAGACGGCAGGCTCCGACTTTATAATCCCCGATTCCTGCAGCTATGGAAACTGGAAAACGCCATACTATCCCCGGAAACCCATATTTCGGATCTGGTGGATAAGACAAAGCCCCTCCATTTTGCGGACGATTGGGAGCAGTACAAGCAGAAATTCATAACTTATCTGCTTGCCCGCCAGGTGCAGTATAAGCGCATTGAGCGGACGGATGGCGCCTTGATAGATTCGGTGGTGGTACCGCTTCCGGATGGCGCGAACCTTATCACGTTTTATGATGTAACGGACTCCACGCTGGTGGAACGATCCCTGCGTGAGCGTAACGAAGCGCTTTCCGAGGCCGACCGGCTGAAAACTGAATTCCTTGCCAATGTTTCCTATGAGTTGCGTTCGCCGCTGACTTCGATCATCGGCTTCTCGGAGATGCTGATGCAGAATTATCTCGGCAAGCTGACCCGGAAGCAGCAGGAATATGTCGAAGGAATTCACCATGCCTCCGACAACCTCAAGAGCATCATCAGCGATATTCTTGACATCGCAAGTATCGAGGCCGGATACATGAAACTCAATATCAGTGAGTTCGATATTCAGGTGATGCTCCAGTCCGTCATATCGTTGGTCAATGAACGCATGCGCGAGCACAACCTGAAATTTACCGTCCACTGTCCAGGCGGCATAGGGCGCATGGCGGCGGATGAGACCAGGGTTAAGCAGATCATATTCAACCTGCTTTCCAATGCCATAAAATATTCAAACCCGGGCGGGCAGGTGACGCTTACGGTGAAAGCGGTGGAAGGCGATACTATCTCGTTTGTGATTGAAGATAACGGCATAGGCATATCGCCGGAAGAGCAGAAGGGGATATTCAGCAAATTCCACAAAGGCAGAAGCAGCGGCTCCCATAAATCGGGGGCAGGGCTTGGCCTTTCCGTGGTAAAAAGCTTTATCGGCCTGCACGGCGGGCGTGTGGAGCTGTTCTCCGTGCCTGATAAGGGTACAACCGTCTCATGCTACCTGCCGCGCGTCAGTCAAGGCTGAAATCTCCTGTTGTTAGGGCAATAACGGTATGGTTGATGCTCTTGTCAATGTTAGGATGCTGATACTAAACATGGCGGAAGGCAAGAAGCTAAAAGAATTCTGCGCCTTTATGGTCATATAGTTTATGCCGCCTGATGTTGAGGTTGAGGTCGTAAACGTGACAGAATTCTGGTTAATGGCATAGAGATTCGCCTGGGCTTGCGATATTACCTGGTTACTGGTTGCAGATGTATTAATCATGGCATAACGCCCCGCCGCTTCAACTGCATACTCCATGGAAGACACTGTCCAGTATAACCGGCCGATATCAATCATGCCGAACACCACTATGAAGAAAAGAGGGGCAAGAAGCGCAAATTCGACTATGGTATTCCCTGCTTCTGATGTTTTAAAACGGTTAATCAAACTTTTCATTGAACACGTACCGAAACAGACTTGTTTAGGGGGAATGGGTTAGAGAGTCCCGGATAAGTAAGGATTAATGGAACGTTGTATCCTGCCGTGATGGTAACGAAGGTTGCCATTGTTCCGTTGCAGCTGCTTTGGCAGGAAGCCGATGAGCCATTACACTCACAAAATGTTGTTGCTGTGGAAGTAACGCTTTGGGAAGGCAAGCTCGTGGCATTTTGTACAGCTTGGGTTATACCGCTTGTGTTGGTTGGCTGTTTGACTGCGAACTGCTCACCTATCCTTAAGGCGTTACTTAACTGCACAGATGCTCCAGCAATAGCGGTAAAACTGATAAGCTCAACTATAATAACAGAGAATATGGCCATAAATAAGGCTATTTCTACTATTACAACACCCTGTTGATCTTTATGTATCCCATTCATGCTATGAATCACTCCTTGAGAACTACGCTGCCACTTCCAGACGGAACCGGAATGCCTGGGTAGCCCGCTGGGCAGGTGGAAGACAGGTTGGCGCCACCATTGATAGTGATCTGGTAAGATACAATCTTCAGGCATGTGGCGGTTCCGCTAACGCCACCATTAAAATTGAGGTCTTGCGTCGGCATATATATAGTGCCTGTTAATGACATGCTCGCACCACCATTGAAATTGTCGTACCCAAGGGGCATGCTCCGGTCACCATAAAATAATATTCCGGCATAGGTTCCACTGGTTGGCGCTGATAATGTCATTGTGGAGTTACCATTAACGTTAATGGTTGCGCCATTGGTAAATATAATGGTTACTCCGCTTCCGGTTACAGTCGCTCCTCCATTGATGTTAAACGAGCCGCCGTTCACTATATAAATGCCAGGATTCATGGTAACGTTGGCCTGTGCGTTAAAGTTTATCCCATTGCAGTATACTCCTTGACTCATGGTCGTGTTGCCATGTTGGGCAGTGAAATTATTTTGATCACAACTGCCGACCGATGGCATGGGGAGGCTGCTAAATGGGTCGGACACTACTGAGCCATTTGTCACATTAGGACTGCTATTGTTTATGGTAGAGTTGCCATTCGTGCTGATTCCCCCAGCAGTATAGATATTTTGTACTGTAACTGTTGCGTTACCGTTTAAAGCTACTGCGCTACTATTGTTTGAATTATCCACCATTGTGCAACCCGCCATATTGACGGTGGCATTGCCATTGATGTCAATGGTATAGCCCCCTGATGAAGCAAGTGCCATAATACACCCATTTCCGTTGTTGGAAGGGGTATTGAGAACAACTGCACGTGTTCTTATAGAAAGCTGACTCATGCCAAGAAGTTTAGAAAATGCACCCGCTTGCGCTTTTATAGCTATCACTTCCACTGCCTGATTGTTTCCCGCATAGGAACCGCTTAAAGGAGGATTGTTTACTGTAATGGTAATCCCGGAATTTGCGTTATACCCGTTACGGCTCATTTCATTACTGGCAATAGTTGAGAGGCTATTTCCACTACCAATCTGGTAAGCGATGGCAATCGCTGCGGCGTCTGTAGCCGACTGTAAATCACCTTTCTGGGAATACCACGTTGGCACTTCAACTCCAAGACCAATAAAACCTATTATCATGGGAAGCATTAGCGCCTGCAATACGCTTATGCTCCCATCATGGGATATAATCAGGTTTCTGATTTTGAAACGATAGAATAGGTATAACATTTCTACCTCTGCCCACATAGCCGACTTGTAGCTGACAAATACATAATACCTAAAAAAGTGTTGGCATGAAACAGAAAAAATAATTTCTTGTCAGGTAAGTATATAAAATTATTATATATTTTAGTTAAATATCTCCGTGTTGCATTCCCCGCAGCTTGCTGCGTAAGAAATTGTTATGCCGCACTTGCAACGTGAACTTAAAGGCATCCATCCTCGCAGTATGGCTAGACGAAACAATTACTAATTGCCGGATTAGTATAATGCACCTATAGATTGAATATTAATTATTTCTATGCTATACTATGGTGTATGAAAAAGCTGCTTTGTATATTGCTGCTGTATTTTCTGGCAAGTGGTTCTGCCATTTCTGCGCCGTCATTTGAGGACGCTTTCTCGCCTGACAACGGTGCAACCAGTCTTGTTATCAACCAGTCTTGTTATAAGGACGATAGGTGAGGCGCATAAGGATATACGGGTGGCAGCATATTCGTTTACTTCCTATCCCATTGCCGACTCTCTGATAAAAGCGTCTCAACGAGGCATAGACGTAAAAATCGTCATGGATGAAAGCAACCGTTACCAGCCCTACAGCGCTCTCAGGTTTCTTGAGAAATCAGGCGTTCCCACGCGCACCAATAACCACTACGCCATCATGCATAACAAATTTATCATTATCGATGGCTCGACACTGGAATTAGGAAGCTTCAATTTTACCAAGGCTGCCGAGGAAAAGAACGCAGAAAACATTCTGGTTATCCGCAACGTTCCCGGCATCGCCTCGGATTATAACAGGCAGTGGCAGAGAATCTGGAACGAAGGAGCGCATCCGCTCAGCAAGTCCATGCATGAGCGCACCTATAGCCGGATTAATTAGCGCTTCTCTATTTACAGTTGAGAGTGTAGTTCAGGCTGTGTTATAAGCAGTAACCACATTATATTACACGGAATCTCATGCCACGTTTATTTAAAAGCCGTAGAAGTGTTCCCTTCATTATTCTGATATTGTTTCTGGTACATTCTCAGACCTATGCGACTGGTTCCACAGTATCTGCGGATACATTCGTCCGTGCTGATCAGGACGGCTGGAAGCAGGCTTCTGACGGACATATGTGGATGAACGACAGCGATAGATATAAAGGCGCTTTCGTTTCCATCAAAGATAATAAGGGATTCGTCGACACATATACCGCAGCTACCGATCGCGATGAGTGGATAGGTGAAGTGTATACCGATCAACTGGTTTCTGCCGATTTCAATGTACTCCAGTTTGGCCAGGACTCTTTTCAGCACGGCGCAAGGCTGCTGGGACGTATAATGGATGGGCATCACTTTATCAATTTTGCTATTAACTATGCAACTTCCACACTGCAGTTGTGGGTTAATAACAACGAAAACTGGTATATGATGAAACAGGTGAAAGCGCCTAAGTTTGTTACCGGACAATGGTATCATGCAAAATTGCTTACCATAGGTGACACATCTTATGGCAAGGTCTGGGTGTTCGGTGCGCAGGAGCCGGGATGGCAGATTAGCGGAAGCCAGAAATCTCTGAAATCAGGCATGGGTGGAGTTCGTTCCACCTTTTGCAAGGTATACTGGAGTAATTTTAAATCCCAGGCGGTTCTTAGTAATAATTGAAACGTGCCATTACTCAGCTTCCGGTTTGGACAAAACCAGCTTTCTGCTCTTTGTATCTATGATCGGAAACGTAGCTTTGTTGAATGGCAGGAATTCTTCCTTTCCCGATACGAGTCTCACTTCAATGATGTCGCCTGCGCCGAAATTATGTACGGATATGACACGGCCATAGGGCAGGTTTTCGGCGGTGAAAACTTCAAGTCCGATTAGATCTTCGTGGTAATATTCATTTTCTTCCGGATCGGGAAGGGCGCTGCGTGGGATATATAATTCCACACTACGCAGCTTCTCCGCTTCATTACGATCGGTTATGTCTTTGATTGCCGCAATCAATACGTCTTTATTGCTGCTTAAAACGGTAATGTTGTATTTTTTCCCCGATTTATCCTGCAAATCTCCATAAGCCGCAAGATTGTCGGGATCCGCGGTAAAGCTGCGGATTTTTACCTGGCCACGAACACCATGCGCGCTGCTTATAACGCCAAGTTTTATAAGCCGTGAGGTACCGGATGACACTTAGAGGATTAGGCTGCCGGAGCTGCCGGGGCGGCTTCCGCTGCTGCTTCTGCGCCTTTGCCCTTTTTGCCGGTTCCCTTGGCTTTGGGGACGTAAGTCGGCTTGGTGTTAAGCAGTCCTGCCGCACGCAGGAAACGGGCAACGGTTTCGGATGGCTGTGCGCCGGTTCCGAGCCAGTATTTTACGCGCTCCGCATTAACGGTGAAACGCTTTGCATCGCTTTTGGCAAGGAGCGGATTGTACGTGCCGAGCTTTTCGATGAACTTGCTGTCACGCGGGCTGCGCGAATCGGTGGCTACCAGACGGAAATACGGGCTTTTTTTCGAACCGCCACGGCTGAAACGCAATGTTGTCGCCATATGAAATATCCTTGACCTGTTAAATTTGAGATGCGCCTTATAGCACAAATAAACCAAATTTGAAGCAAAAAATGCACAGGTTAACAAGTGCTGGCGATGTGCAGGTACGCGGAGAAGTTCTATACGATGTGCTCGCGCAGCGATGAGATAAGTATAAGTGGATGGGTAAAATCCAAATTATAACAATAGGTTACCAGAGAACCCGCAAGGAGGCTCCATACTGGAGGCGCGTGTTTTTTGGTTCTTCCCAGCCGACGCCGTTAGGATCCACGGCAATATTGGAATCCTGTATTCTCCAGTAGCGTACGAACGGCCCGAACTGCCAGGTCAGGTTATGCGTGGACTGCCAGCTTGCCATGATTTCGCCGCGCACGCCGTAACCGCTCTTCTGCGTATTATTGATATTATAGGATTTGAATGTGCCGATGCCCGGAAGGGAATAGAAAGTAGAGTTCGCCAGGCGTGTATTCACATTGCCATATACCAGCGGATCAAACTCAAAGTTAGGCACGATGCTCAGCCCCGAAGAAACCGGGTGAGAGTAAGTAATGCCGATAGGGGCGTAAAACTGGGTAATGCGCCTGTCATAGCCGAACGCCCCCAGATCCGTAAATGTGCCCTTGCCGTTATCGACGAAATAACGTACCCCTGCGCCAATATAAGCAGATAATGAATTTTCGCCCATCCGCCAGCTCAGGCCGCCGCGCACGCGGTCATCGGTTTCGTTCTGCCTTGCGCCGGAAAGGTGGCCGCTGGGAGAGTGATAGGAGTCCGTGCCGGTGGAATAACGCCCGTCAATGGCGGTGAACCACCTGTCCCAGTTGTGCACCCATTTGCCGGTGACGGAGCCATAATTCGTATCCGTGGTGACGTCCACCGGCTGGGGCTCCCTGTAGGTGTCATGGAAACCTTCAAACCCAAGACTGAAGTTGTTATCTGCATGGGCTGCAGACACAGATGCGGTGGTTAAAAGAGCGGTCAGAAGACATGTAAGTTTTTTCATAAAAATACTCCTTAAATGTCCGTATGACATAAAATTATTAATAAATGATTAAGGAAAACAACAGAAAGAAAAAGGCCGGTCATTTGACCGGCCTTTTATGTAGAGTATGGCTATTAAGCAACAGGAGTGATTAGAAATCCATGTCGCCCATGCCGCCACCCATGCCGCCCATCCCGCCGGCACCACCAGCAGCAGCCGGTTTTTCTTCTGGCTTGTCGGTAATGATGGCTTCGGTGGTAATCATGAGACCGGAAACCGATGCGGCGTCCTGCAGGGCAGTGCGCACCACTTTAGTCGGGTCGATGATACCGGCCTTTATCAGGTCGACATAATCAAGCTTCTGGGCGTCGAAACCATAGTTATGGTCGGTGCCTTCGAGCAGCTTGCCTGCAACGACCGCGCCGTCAAGGCCAGCATTCTCAACGATCTGGCGAAGAGGGGACTGCAGAGCGCGTCTTACGATATTCACGCCCGCCCTTTCATCGTCATTGGAGGATTTGATCTTGTCGAGTGCACGGCTTGCATAAAGGAGGGTAGCGCCACCGCCCGGCACAATGCCTTCTTCCACAGCTGCGCGGGTCGCGTGCAGTGCGTCGTCCACTCGGTCCTTGCGTTCCTTCACCTCGATCTCGCTGGCACCGCCAACCTTGAGCACTGCAACGCCTCCTGAAAGCTTTGCAAGGCGTTCCTGCAGCTTTTCCTTGTCGTAGTCGGAAGTGGTTTCCTCAATCTGGGCGCGGATCTGGGTGCAACGCGCTTCGATATCCTGCTTCTTGCCGGCGCCGTCAACAATGGTCGTGTCTTCCTTGGTGATAACGATTTTCTTGGCTTTTCCGAGCATGTTCAGCTTCACGGTCTCAAGCTTGATGCCGAGTTCTTCGCTGATGAGCTCACCACCGGTGAGAATCGCGATGTCTTCGAGCATGGCCTTGCGGCGATCGCCGAAGCCGGGAGCT
>CAYVTI010000045.1:0-18159 GCA_964454545.1 uncultured Rickettsiales bacterium | reverse complement strand
CTCGACCCTGAAACCGCCTTTTTCCGCCCAGCGCATATACATGCGAAGCAGTATCGCAGCCCAGTCCTGGCTTTCCGTCCCCCCCGCACCGGGATGGATTTCGATGAAGCAGTCATTGGCGTCCGCTTCGCCGGAAAGGAGGCTCTCAAGCTCCAGGCGGCGCAGCTTGTCGGCGATTTTCGCAAGCTCATCCTCAGCTTCGGTGACAATGGCGCTGTCGCCCTCCTCTTCGCCAAGTCCGACAAGCCCCATATTATCCTTATAGCCTTGCTCAAGCGCCTGGTAGCTGCCGAGGATTTCTTCCAGATGATTGCGCTCGCGCAAAAGGCCCTGCGCTTTGGCGGCATCATTCCAGAGATTGGGATCGGAGGTGAGGCTGTTTAATTCGTCACGGCGGCGGAGCGCATTATCCCAGTCAAAGATACCTCCGCAGCTGTGCCTGTGACTGTTCTATGCGCTTTGATAAGTTGACTATTTCCGCTTTCATCGATTACTCCCTTAATACAGGCTGCCCGTGCCTTCATCCCCGCTATGCTTATAACGCGAAGAAGGCAAATAGCCAGCATTATTGTTATCATTTGCAGGCGCCTGCGGCTGCCATCTTGCCACCGGCGGGGCAGGCTGTTCCGACGGGAAGCTGTATTCAGGCGAAGCACCCGGCACAGACTGGCTGGGAGGGATTTTGGCGATCTCCTCACTGCCCATGCCCGGTATTTCGCCTTCCTTGAAGGCTTCAAGCACGATGCGATCGGTTGTTCCCGGCAGCGGCGGCAACCCGGTTTTTTCATCTACCTTGATGAATTGGATGCCGGGCGGCACACGGAACGGGGTGGATGGTTTATCTTTCAAGGCTTTTTCCATGAACTTGATGAAACCCGGCAGGGCAACGCTGGCGCCTGTTTCCTTTCTGCCAAGGCTTTGCGGCTGGTCGAAGCCGACATAAATCCCGGCGACCAGATCGGGCGAGAAGCCGATGAACCAGGTATCGCGGCTTTCATTCGTGGTGCCGGTCTTGCCGCCCAGTATCTTGCCCAGCTTATGCGCTGCATAGCCGGTGCCGTGCTCCACTACGCCCTCCAGGATGGAGACGATCTGGTAGGCGGCGCGGTTATCCACGATCTGCATACGGTTGTCGGGCAGCGCGGGAGGAACCAGTCCCGGCTGGATGCGCGACTCATCCTCAATGGCACATCCCGTGCAGGGGCGGTTGTCGCGACGGAATATGATTTTGCCGTAGCGGTCGTCAATGCGCTCTATCAGCCCCGGCGACACTTTCTTACCGCCGTTCACCAACATGCAGTAAGCATTGGCGAGGCGGACGAGCGTAGTTTCCTGCGCACCGAGCACGACGGAAAACTGTTCCGGCAACTTATCGTAAATCCCGAAACGCTCGCCGATCTCCAGTATCTTTCCGATGCCCAGCATTTCGGCAAGCCGCACCGTCATGGCGTTACGCGATTTCTCAACCCCGGTGCGCAATGTCGCAGGCCCCAGGTAGTCGCCGTGGTAATTCGCCGGATGCCAGACCGGCATCCCATTGCCCTGGCTCAACTCCACCGGCTGATCCACGATGATGGACGCCGGGGTAAACCCATTCTCCATCGCACTTAAATACACAAACGGCTTGAAGGCCGAACCCGGCTGGCGCCGCGCCTGCGTGGCGCGGTTGAACTCAGTTCCCCCGTAGCTATAGCCGCCTGACATGGCGAGCACGCGCCCAGTGTGCGGATCCATCACAATCATGGCGCCGTTCACCTGCGGTATCTGATGCAACTCATAATATTCCTTGTTGGCAGTCGGTCCCACCACGATGACATCGCCAATATAGAGTCCATGACCGGAAGCCCACTTGACCGATTCCCTGTCGAGCGTCGCCTTGGTATTATTGGAAAAGAATATCGTCACCCTGCCCCGGTCGGTATCCGCGACCAGCGCCAGCCTTTCGCCGTCAAACAGGGGCACTTTTTTGCTTTGTTCGACAGCGGCAAGCTGTTTCTGCCAGTCGGAAAAATGCCCCATATGCGTAATGGGGCCACGATACCCGTGCCGGTGATCATACTGGGTGAGCGCATAGCGTAATCCTTCATCGGCGTATTCCTGCAGCTGTGGATCGAGCGTCGTTTTGACAAACAGCCCACCCTTATACAGCACTTCGGCGCCATATCTGGCCGCAAGCTCGCGGCGCACTTCCTCGGAAAAGAAATCCGCATAGGCAAGTTCCGTCCTGTCGCGCGCGATGAGGGTAATAGGCTTTGCGATGGCGGAGCGCGCTTCATCCGCTGTGATATAGCCGTCTTCCATCATGCGGTTGATGACATAGTCGCGTCGCTCCTTCGCGCGATCGTAATGCAGCACCGGATCGCTGCGCCCGGGCGCCTGGGGCATGGCGGCAAGAAAGGCCGCTTCCTCTATGGTGAGCTCATCAAGCGATTTATTGAAATAGTTGATGGCTGCCGCCGCAACGCCGTAGGAGCCTTTGCCGAGATAAATTTCGTTGAGATACAGCTCAAGAATGCGATCCTTGCTGTAGACCTGTGTGATACGGAAGGCGAGTATCGCTTCCTTCACTTTGCGGCTGATCGATTTTTCCGGAGTCAGCAGGAAATTCTTCACCACCTGCTGGGTGATAGTCGAGCCGCCCGATATGGTATGGGATTTGCCGAGCATGCTCTGGATATTCTGGCGCACAGCACGGGCAATGCCATAAATATCGATGCCGTTATTGGAGTAAAAATTCTTGTCTTCCGCCGAGATGAACGCCTGGGAAACCCGCTTGGGTATGGATTTAAGCGGCACATAGACCCGTTTCTCGATCGCGTATTCCGCCATGAGCTTTCCATCCGCAGCATAAAGCCTTGTTACGGTTTCCGGGTTATAATTGGCAAGCTCATGATAATCCGGCAGATCACTGCTGAAATGGTAAAACAGCGCCACAGCCACCAGCATGGCAAAAGCGATGCAGGTAAAAAGCGTGCTGATGGAGCCGACAAGGAATCTTACGAAAAAACTATTCAATTGCTTATGGTTATATATTCCAAGCGTTATATGCATTGAGGGAAATAATAGTCCCGGACGGCAGGGAAATAAAGAAAAAACTTGGTAAATACACGACTGCCCTTTTGAAGCCAGCGACAGCGCCACCCTTTTATTTCTTATAGGAATTGTCATAGAAATGACATAAAATTGTAAGATAATGTTCATTCTAAGTTAATTATTCTTAGGTAATATGAATGAATAAAGTGAATATTCAATGTGCGGCAAATCTATGCGGAATTTTATAAAATTATTCATTGGAATAATACCTGCATTCTGTGCGAATATTGCTCATGCAATGCAAGCCCCGTCATCACCATCTGTCATTAAAGTGTCGGTCAACCCCATTCTGGATTTCCTGTCCCATATTCCCCATGAATTCATCACGGCCGGGATAGCCGGTGGCGCCGCTGCCGTTGTCACCCTTGGTATCATGGGAATGAGCGCTCTTATCCACAAACATAAGGATCATAAGGCACATGCAGCCGGGAAGAAACATGCGCATAAAGAACATACGCAGGAATTCCAGAAAGAAATAAAGCAGCCAGGCCCAGAGCAAACCAAGGAAAGCACGCTACAAAAAGCCAGTGAGGCTGCGGCAGAGATACAGGCAAAAAAACCGGATCCCGCTACAGATCCTCATATATTAACGGGACAAGCTGCAATCTCTTCCGCCCAGCAGAATGCTATGCCCTTATTAGTATCAGAACTGCAGCCGGCCGAAAGACAGACACAGGAAAAAAATACCCTCACCCGGTAATCAGGCAGTAATAAAAAACCCTCCCGGACTTACATCCGGAAGGGCGAAATGAAAGGTGTATTTTATCCGTTTTAAGCGGCGACCTGCTGTTTTAAAACGCCAAGGAGTTTTTCGGTAGCGGTTTTCGTATCCACTTTTTCCGCAGCAGCAAGCTCATGGGTCAGGCGGGAGAACGCCGACTCGTAAATCATCCTTTCGCTATAGGAGCGTTCGGACTGATCAACGTTACGGTGTAAATCGCGCACCACTTCAGCGACCGCGATCAGGTTGCCTGAATTGATCTTTGCTTCATATTCCTGGGCGCGCCTGCTCCACATGCCGCGCGAAGTGCGGGCACGGCCTTTCAGCGTGGTGAAGGCTTTGGATATTTCATCCCCGGAGCTGATGTTGCGCAGGCCTGCGGCCGTCGCTCTGTGCACGGGAACCCGCAGGGTCATCTTGTCTTTTTCAAAAGAGATCACGAACACTTTAAGCGAAACATCACCGATTTTCTGGGTTTCTTCCGCCAGGATCTTGCCGACCCCGTGTGTCGGATATACTACGTAATTTCCCACCTTGAATTCATTAGAGGATTTTTTAGTCATATTTGGAATACCCCTGCTAGTTGAGATGAGGCGTACTATAGCATAATTTTCGGAAAAATCATCTAAATAATTAAAATTTAGTTAAAATCCGAGGGATTCATTAACTCATGCGCCTAAATAACCTGAATATTTTATCTTAACAACAGCATAGAAATAACGGGAATATCTCCGCGCCGCGCAAATGGCATGATAATTTTGTGCTATTTGGAATCCACCCAGGTCTTACGCACGAAATTATGTTCCGCCTCAATCACCCTTACAGTGCCGGTGCGCGAACGCATGATGATGGAATGCGTATAAGCGCCTCCAGGGAAACGGCGAACTCCGCGCAGCATGGAGCCGTCCGTTACGCCGGTAGCCGCGAACATGACGTCCTGCCCGCTCGCGAGTTCCATCAACGTATACTTGCGGTTAAGATCCTCGATTCCCATGCGTTTCGCACGCGCTTTTTCGTCCTCGTCATTAAACAGCAAACGTCCCTGGAACTGCCCGCCGATGCAACGCAGCGCCGCCGCCGCAAGCACGCCTTCCGGCGCGCCGCCGATGCCCATATACATATCAATGCCGGTATTTTCACGCGAGGTTGCGATAACGCCTGCTACATCGCCATCCGTTATCAGCTGAATGCGCGCACCCGCTTCGCGAACTTTCGCGATGATTTCCGCGTGGCGCGGACGGTTCAGGATGCACACCACCAAATCAGAGATTTCACATTTTTTCGCTTTCGCAAGACGTTTGAGGTTCGTGGACGGGGAATCATCCAGATCAATAACGCCGTCCGGCAATCCGCCGCCCACCGCAATCTTGTTCATATAGACATCCGGCGCGTGGAGAAAGCCGTTTTTCTCCGCCATCGCCACCACCGCAAGCGAATTGGGGCCACCAGTCGCGCAGAGCGTCGTGCCTTCCAGCGGATCGAGCGCGATATCCACTGCAGGACCGTTCCCGGTTCCCACTTTTTCGCCGATATAGAGCATGGGCGCCTTGTCACGCTCGCCTTCCCCGATGACTACGGTCCCATTGATGGTGAGGCCGTTCAGCGCTTCGCGCATGGCGTTGACCGCGACCTGATCAGCATCCTTTTCCTTGCCGCACCCCATGAGGCGCGAAGCGGCAAGCGCCGCAGCTTCCGTAACGCGCACCGCCTCGAGGGCAAAATTGCGATCCATCGTAAGGCTCTCCGAATAAGCATGGGTCTTGGCTATCCTGGTCATAGGTTTTCTATCCTTATCATATGAGGTGGCTCGATAACCGCGTCAATTCCGGTTAACGACTTTAACGCATTCTGCATTGCAAGTTCAACTGTTTCATGCGTGGTGATGACAATCTGCACTTTTTCTCCGGGTTTGCGCGAATGCTGGATGCAGGAGCCGACGGAAATCCCTTCGTCACGGAAAATACCGGTGATGGCCGCAAGCACGCCGGGTTTATCTACCACCGCAAGCCGCAGGTAATAGGACGATTTCAGCGTATCCATAGAAGCGGCGGACAGCTTCTTCATCTTTTCCACCGGGATGGTGAACGGCCTGTACGCTGCCCCGCGCGCGATATCCATGATGTCGCTCACGACCGCCGAGGCGGTGGGAAATTCGCCCGCTCCTCTGCCCTCAAGGGTAATGCGCCCGACCGAATCGCCCTCGATGATGACACCGTTATAGGCTCCGCTGACGCGCCCGATAGGGGATAATTTATCCACCATGCAAGGGTGCACGCGCTGCAATATGCCGCCTTCCGTGCGGGCGGAAATGCCAAGCAGCTTTATGGTATAGCCCAACTGATCGGCAAACTCCATGTCGAGCGTGGATATGCGCCTTATACCCTCAACATGAACTGCTTTTATGTCCGGCGGGCAGCCATAGGCAAGGCCTGTGATGATCGCAAGCTTATGCGCGGTATCCACGCCGTCAATATCGAACGACGGATCGGCTTCGGCATAACCGATGCGCTGCGCCTCAGCAAGCGCCTCAGCAAAATCCTTTTTCTCCTCCTGCATGGAGGTGAGGATATAGTTGCAGGTGCCGTTAAGAATTCCCGCAATATTGCTGAAATGATTGGCGGCAAGCCCTTCGCGCAACGTCTTTATCACCGGGATGCCACCCGCCACTGCCGCCTCATAAGCCAGCACGGCATGGTGTTTCTCCGCAAGCTTTGCAAGCTCAATCCCATGATGGGCGATCAGCGCCTTGTTGGCGGTCACCACATGCTTTCCGTTCTTGAGCGCGGACTCGACAAGCGTTTTCGCAATGCCTTCCGACCCGCCTATCAGCTCTACCACCACATCGAGATCAGGAGTGTTTATCAGGTCTTCCGCCGAGAAAGCCCATTTAGCCGATGTTATATCCAGTTGTTTCTTCCTGCTCTCATTGCGAGAAAGAACCGCAACCACATTTATCGCACGGCCTGAGCGCTCTTCCAACAGGCCTGCATTCTTCTGCAAAATCTTCAGCGTCCCGCCGCCGACAGTGCCGAGGCCCGCAATGGCTACGTTCAATGGTCTATGCATTTCAATTTGTATTTTTATTAAGCTTCACTTATTATGCACCCAAATTACATAAGTAAAAGGGTAATTATGAGAAAAGTTGCTTTTGTCATTATGGTAATGTCGTTGCCCCTTATTATAGCGGCATGCAATACGTTCAAAGGGATGGGCGAAGACATCTCCAGTGCCGCGACTACCACCCAGAAAGCAATCCGGTAGATCTGAAGTGTAGCTATTATCCGGTTATTTCCATATCACTGAAAAAGAACCGGATTTCCTTATCGGCGTTCTCGAGCGAATCCGATCCATGCACCGAGTTGCGCTCGATGGATTCGGCGAAGTCCTTACGGACGGTCCCCGGCTCTGCATTGGCAGGATTGGTCGCGCCCATGATCTCACGGTTCTTAAGCACGGCGTTTTCCCCTTCCAGCACCTGCACGACCACGGGAGCGGAAATCATATAACCCACCAGCTCGTTGTAGAAAGGGCGTTCCTTGTGGACGATGTAGAACTGCTGTGCCTGATCCCTGCTCAGACGCAGGCGTTTCTGGGCAACGATACGCAATCCCTTCGTTTCAAAATAAGTATTGATCTTGCCGGTCAGGTTACGTTCCGTTGCATCAGGCTTTATAATGGAAAGCGTGCGTTGTTTGGCCATTGTGTTCCCCTGTCAATTTTTTATTGGGAAGTCTAATACGCACTTTCTTCTTACATTGCAACAATCAATTGCCGAAGCTCTGTAAAACCACCCGCACCATATATTTATCGTATTCCGATATCACCAGCCGGATGCCGTCGCTGAACTGCCACCACCTGTTGTCCTCGAAATGCTTCGGAAACACCGGTTCGGGGATGATGATAAGCTTTGGCGCCGCCTGATGGATCTCATTAATGCTGCGCGGCATATGGTAATTGCCGGTAACAAGGCGGATGCTTCTGACATTCTCCTGCGCCACCCATTCAGCAATTTCACTGGCATTGCCGGTGGTGCTGCGCGCCTTATGGCCAAGCGTGACGCTTGCAGGCGATACCTTGCCTGCAAAGCTTTTATAATCCTTGTTGCGCAACAAGGAAGTAATCGTCACGCCGTCCTCCACGCCTGAGACAAACATCTTCGGCGCGCGCCCTGCGGCCAGCAGTTCAAATCCCCGTTCCATCCTGAGTCCTCCGCCGGTGAGGACGACAATGGCATCGGTATTGACCGTGTCATTTTCCGGCTGGTTGGGAATATTTGAGATAAACCAGAACAGCCCCGCCCCCCACAGGGCAAGAACGAGCAGGCATATATAAATCAGGTGGCGTAGCTTCATAATATGTCAGAAATGAGAGCAAGGGAACAGGGGTTAGGGAATAGGGATTAATGAGATACCAACCTACAGCCCTGATCCCTTGTCCCTTAATTTCTAGCACCTAGAGCCTTTCCTTGCAATCTTCCTCGCGGCATCCAGCATATCCGTGCATATCATCACAGGCTGAAGATATTCAGGGATATGACGCGCCGTCTCACGTCCCTTCCCTGTCATGACGAGACAGCGCCTGCACCCGGCCCTGTACGCTGCCTCCAGATCCGTGAGCGCATCGCCGATGAATATCGTTTCCTGCGGTGTGGCGTTATATTTTTCCATCGCCTCGAACAGCATGCCGGGACCGGGCTTGCGCCTGTCCGTCGCTCGATTCGGATGATCATGGCAGCTTAAGACTTCGGCTATGCATCCTCCTTTTTTTTCCGCCGCCTTTTTAAGGACATCATGTATTCCGTCCAGCGCATCTGCGGTGATAATGCCGCGCCCCACCACCGACTGGTTGGTGATGACCACGCAGGTAAATCCCGCTTTTTTAAATAACGCCAGCGCATCGAGGGCCTGCGGCATGATAGCAAGTTCTTCCGGTGATTTCACATAACCCGGAATTTCCTCGTTAATCACCCCGTCACGATCAATGAGCACCAGCTTCATATATCAGCAGTATCTGCGCAGGCTTTTTAAGACCGACATGCGCACGGCCAGAAAGGCAAGCGCGCTCATGATAAGCGGAAGACCGAACAGGATCAGCCAGTGCGGCAGGGAAAAGACAAATGTCGGAAATAACGGGGAATCAAGATGGTAGGCGGTAAAATGCAGCGCAAGCAATGTAATGCCTGCGATGCCGCTGCCGATAAAGGATCCCTTCAGCGTAATAAGCGCGGCATAGTTCTGAAACTGGGCGGCGATATACGTATCGAATGCCCCGAGGCGATGCAGCAGGTTCACCGTATTGCGGTGGATTTTAAGCGAGGTCTTACAGGCGAAAATCACAATAGAGGCCGTCGTCACAATGATGAGTATGGCGATGAATACCAAGGTCATCTGCATGGCCTTGATGAAAGTGGAAAACTGCGCCACCCATTTTTTGTGATCGTCAATGCTGGCGCCCGGCGCCACAGCCTGTAGCTTGGTCTTGAGCGCGTCATAATCCACCGTATCCCCAGCTTTAAGCTTCGCGTCGATAATCACGGGAAGCGGCAGGCTGCCTATGATATTGCCCTTGCCGAACCACGGTTCCACCAGTTCCTCTATATGCTTGCTGCTTACCAATTGCGCATCCTCGACGCCTGCGGTGCCTTTAAGAAGCGCGACGACCTTATCGCTTGCATCGCGCTCCTTATCCGCCGCATGCGGCAGGTGCACCGAAAACGTCTGGACGCGGGCGCTGTGCCCGGCGGTGATAGTGTGGTTGAGGGTGAAGCTGCCAGCGAGCACCAGGGCCGCGAGATACACCATGAGCGCGATAATCCAGGGAAGAAAACGGGTCGCTTCATCGCGCGCCAGCGCAATGTCGGCATCATGGCCGATTCGGGACGTGCGCGCCAGCAGTATGTAGACGCCTTTGAGCAGGGTAACGGCGAAATCCTTCCTGCGCTCGGACATATCGGGCGGCACGGGACTTGCATTGCTGCCCACATCGTAAAACTTCACATGGTTGGACCGGAACAGGTTCATAGCTTGCCGCCCTCCTGGCGTTCGCATTTCACTACGGTGATATCATAAAACGGATTCTCAAGGGAAGAAAGCCCCGGGCTTGAAGAAAACATCCAGCCGGAGAATATCCTGCCCGGAGGAGCGCCCTGCTTAATTTCATATATTTCGAGCAACGCCGCATTTTCCGGCTGGTCCCCGGGCGCCGACTTCCAGCAGCTGCGCGCCACAATCTCAAGCGTCCCGAAGCGCACCGTGCTGCCGATGACCGCCTCTATTTTTGACATATGCGCGGTGACTTTGTTAAGCCCCTGCAGCACGACAATGCCATAACCCGGCTCAAGGCTGTCACCGTCCTTTTTATCCGGCGGGGGCGAATTCTGAAGGCCCTGCTCCTTCTGATCGTTCTCCTTCCGCTCCGCCTTCGCATCCCGTTTCATATCTTCCTTCGTGGGGCCGAACACGATCGCATCGTCGCCTTCGGGCTCCTCGACCACGCCCTCGGATTCCTGCACGGCCACCGCCACAGCGCACAGGGGAACGAGCGCCATGCACATCGCCAAAAAAATGATATATCTACGCATACTCTATGTTATAACATAGTTCTGATCGCCATGTATAGTAGAGTCAAGATTTTCCTCATCCTTGGATTATGCGCCGCACACTGAGCCAGACATATACCGAATCGTACCGGGTCTACTACGAGGACACCGATGCCGGAGGCATCGTATATTACGCCAATTACCTCAAATTCGCGGAGCGCGCACGCACCGAATGGCTCAGGAACAATGGGATTGAGCAGTCGAAACTCGCAGCTTCAGAAGGCCTGTATTTTGTCGTGAGAAACGTGCAGGCCGATTTTATCTCCCCTGCGCGCCTTGATGACATGATTGTAATAGAAACCTGCTTGCAAGAAGCCGGCAAAGTGCGTATGAAAATTGAACAGACGATAAAACGTGATGAAAAAATACTGGCGTGCCTTGAGGTTACCATCGTCTGCGTGAAGGATGGAAAACCGGTCAGGCTGCCCATAGGAATGAAGAAGTCGGGAAGTCAGTGAGTTAGGAAATAATTTTCCCGTATTCCCAATTTCAATTACTGGATGTAACGTAATAGAGGAAATAAAATGGTAAATACTGCTGTCGAGCCCGTACAGTCTTCCGATGTGGTCAGCACCTTCGTGCCCGTATCGCACGACATGTCGTTTGTTGGCATGTTCTGGCACGCCGATCCGGTGGTGCAGGCGGTTATGCTCATGCTGCTGCTCGCGTCATTCTGGGCATGGGCAACGATTTTCGACAAATGGATGCTTTTCCGCACGATCAAGACGCGCTCAGCGAAATTCGAGAGCGATTTCTGGGCGAGTGAGGCGCTCGATAAATTCCATGAGCGGATCAAAAAGCGCGCCAACCACCCGATGGCAGTCATCTTCGTCGCAGCAATGGACGAATGGTTCCGCTCCAAGATACGCGACATCACTGCGGCGAATCTTGCGCAGAAGCTGGGCATCCGCGAGCGCATCAACCAGATTATGATCGTGACGCGCAACCGCGAGATAGAAAAGATGGAAAGCGGCCTGGGATTCTTGGCCACCATCGGCTCTTCCGCGCCGTTCATCGGATTATTCGGCACGGTGCTTGGCATCATGCACAGCTTCACTTCGATCGCGCAGTCGAAGAACACCTCGCTCGTAAGCGTCGCGCCCGGCATCGCGGAAGCGCTCTTTGCCACCGCCATCGGGCTGTTCGCAGCTATCCCCGCGGTCATCGCCTACAACAAGTTTTCGAGCGAGCTTGAAAAGTTCGCCGGCAAGTTTGATGATTTCAGCGTGGAGTTCAACATGCTGATGTCGCGCCAGATAGAGGGATGATATGGCAACATCGTTAGGACAGGGCGGTGGCGGAAGGCATCCCAGAAGATACCGCAAGCAGCGTTTCTCTGAGATCAACGTAACGCCGATGGTGGACGTGATGCTTGTGCTGCTCATCATCTTCATGATCACTGCTCCCATGCTCACCGCGGGCGTGCACGTGGATCTGCCCAAGACCCAGAGCGCGCCGCTGCAGGGACAGGACGAGCCGCTTACCGTCTCCATACAGGATAACGGCAAGGTTTATGTGCAGAACACACCCGTGCCCGTAAACGCGCTCGGGGCGAAGATTAAGGCGATTGCAGGCGAGAAGACCGAAACGCGTATTTTCGTGCGCGGCGACCGGCATGTGAAATACGGGGAAGTCATGGTGGTGGTCGGCCAGATCAATGCCGCCGGATTCAACAAAATCGCGCTGATTACTGAGCAAGATCAGGAAAACAAAGAAAGATAACCATATGCAGTTATCTCCGCCGGGTATACATATGTCCGAAGGCCAGCAATATTCACTGATTCTGCATGCCGTGCTCCTGCTCGTGATGATCTTCGGGCTGCCCGGCTTCCTGCATAAAAAACTCGATGAGGAACCGCTGACGATCTCCGTGGATATATTGCCCATCGCCCCTATCAGCAATGTCAGGCCGCAGGAAAAGGTCGAGCCGGTGAAAGAAAAAAAGCCGGAAGCGGAAAAGAAAACGGCGCGCAAGGCGACCGTGGAAGCACGGAAGGAACAGGAAAAGCCGAAGGAAGCACCCGAGCCCGTGCCCCTCAAGAAGGAGATCGCAAAGAAGATCGAGAAAAAACCCGAGAAGAAGCCGGAGAAGAAACAGAAGGAAGACGATCTGGACAGCATATTAAAAAGCGTCCAGGAAACGGCCAAGGCGGAGGAGTCGAAACACCCTACGGAACAGGTGGTGAAAGACCCCAATAAGAACAAGGCAGTGTCGCAGACCTATGACAGCAGCAAGCCACTTTCCATGAGCGAGAAGGATGCCATACGGCAGCAGTTCATCCGTTGCTGGCACATGCCCGCAGGCGCCAAGGACGCAGGCAACTTGATTGTGACGCTGCGCATCCAGACGGCGCAGGACGGGACCGTGACTTCTGTTGACATGGCGGGCGATCAGGGACGCTATAATTCCGATACGTTCTTCCGCGCCGCCGCCGATTCCGCCATCCGTGCGGTCAGGAAATGCAGCCCGATCAAAAACCTGCCCGCCGACAAGTTCGGCAGCTGGCATGACATGGAACTCACCTTCGACCCGAAGGATATGATTTAGAGCCTGTTCGTTTTAGTCGCAGACAAAAACGGAAATGCGGGGAGGAGCTTTAGCTCCGGCTGGCGACCAGGGGAGAGCGCAGCCTGCGCGGCGCTTGAGCGCCATTAGAAACCGGGAGCGTTTTTGTACAAAAACGCCCTAGGATTCTCGGATAATTGCAGGGACAAAGGCTCCGTCATTGCGAGCGTATCGAAGCAATCCAGCCCTTGCCGATGCTCGGACTGGTCACGGGCGTCATTATCGGGATATATCGCGTTTGCGCATTGAAGCACGCGTCATTACGCCGCATTCTTTATCGACAGTTTCGCGCACGCGTCTTTAATCCGCTCCAGCGCCTTGGCGAGCGCGGCTTCGGAAGTGGCGTAGGAGATGCGGAAATGGCCGTCGAGACCAAACGCGCTCCCGGCGACCACGGCGACAAGCGCGTCTTCCAGCAGGTATTCGCAGAAGCCATTGCTATCGGTAATGATTTTTCCCTGCGGGGTTTTACGTCCGAAGAAACCGGAGCAGTTCGGGAAGACATAAAACGCGCCTTGCGGCGTGGAGCAGCTCATGCCGGGAATAGCGTTAAGCCCGGATACCACATTGTCGCGGCGAGCCTTAAATGACTTCACCCAGTCCTTCAGGAAATCGATCGGCTGGTTCAGCGCGGCGACGGATGCCGCCTGGCTGATCGAGCAGGGGTTGGAGGTGCTGTGCGACTGGATGTCCGCCATCGCGGAGATGAGCGACTTCTCGCCCGCCGCGTAGCCGATGCGCCACCCGGTCATGGAGAAGGCTTTTGAGACACCGTTTACCGTGAGCGTGCGCGCATAGAGCTTCGGCTCCACCTGCGCCAGCGTCCTAAATTCCACGCCGTAAACAAGATGTTCGTAGATATCGTCGGAGATAACGTGCACATGGCTATGCGCAAGCAGCACGTCGGCAATGGCGCGCAGTTCCTTCTGCGTATACACCGCTCCCGTCGGGTTGGAAGGCGAATTGAGAATCAGCCACTTGGTTTTTGCGTTGATGGTCTTTTCAAGATCTCTGGGGTTCAGTTTGAAGCCCTGCGATTCCGGACAGGCCAACGCCACCGGCGTGCCGCCCGCGAATGCCACCATGTCGGGATAGGACACCCAGTACGGGGCCGGGATGATGACCTCGTCCCCTTCGTTGATCGTGGCAAGCAGCGCGTTGAAGATGATCTGTTTCGCGCCGCATCCCGCAACAACCTGGTTCGCGGCATATTCAAGGCCGTTTTCGCGCTTGAATTTATCGGTAATGGCTTTCTTGAGCGCCGGGGTGCCGCCGACAGCCGTATATTTCGTCTCGCCGCGTTTGATGGCTTCATAAGCCGCCTGTTTCACATGATCAGGCGTATCGAAATCCGGCTCGCCTGCGCCAAGACCAATGACGTCCTTGCCCGCTGCCTTCAGTTCAGCGGCTTTCGTGGTAACGGCAATGGTAGGCGAGGGCTTTATACGGGACAGGCGGGTCGTAAGAAATGACATGATTAATCCTTTTGCTCCTTTGCGTCTGGTTCCTGGGTATCCGGTTCACGGGTATCTGATTTCTTGATACCCGGCTTTTTGGCATCCGGCGCTTTCTTTTCCGCAGACGCCGCAGTCTCTTTAGTCTGGAATTCGCCCACATGCAATATTTCTATTCGCGCGACGAGGATTTCATTTTCCGGCAGCGGCGGCAGCGCCCCGTGCGTATCCGGATTGCTTATCAATGGCTTGTTGTAGGACGGCGGAAGGATGATCACCCGCTCCGCGCCGGACATGGCCCCCATTGCACCCTGCTCGATTCCATAGGGAACCTGCGACTTGCCGGCAATAAAGGAAACGGGAGATTTTCCGGTGGAAAACACTTCCGTGCCATCCGCCTTCCACACGGTTATGTCCGCCAGCACCTTATCGCCGCATGTTACCGTGCCGCCACTGCCCATGCTCATATTCATCATCCGCAGGGGAAAAGCGGAAGAGGGCAGGGAGGGTTCAAGATCATGCAGGGTGATGCTTGCCGTCACCGGCTTGTTGCCGATATCCTGGCGAATCGGGGTGAGAGGCGAGCCTGTATAGACGAACGGCGGCGGCATAATGATTTTGCGCGTACCGCCGGGCAGCATGCCGATCATGCCGATTTCCGCGCCATGCAGCAGCTTCCCGTCCCCGATGGTTATTTTCTTCTCGCCCTTGTCGAGGATCTTTCCGTCATGCGCGATATATTCATACTTCACATCCGCAGTCTGACCGCAGACCGCCGCACTGCCGGTACCTTTCCTGACGTCCTGGGTATGGACGGCCATTGTTATCTGCGGCAGAAGGGGGATGGAAAGCAGCGGCATATGCCTGCTGCAATCCTCTTCCTTTTTGGGTTCGCTGGTCTGCTGCGCAGCCTGCGCCTGCAGGTTTTTGTCATCGGGTTTCGGGCCGTGATGGATGCTATGGATTATCGCGTAGCCGAAGAATGCGAGCACCACCCACCGCATAACCTTATTGGTAAAATCAGGCGTAGGAATCTTGTCCATAACTATCCCCTCACATCGATAAGTATAAAAGGCCCGGATCGCGCCAGCACTTTCAGATGAGGATAATGAAGAAATTCCGATTTATCCATCATTATAAGATACTCCACATGAAAGTGTTTTTTCCAGGCGATATAGTTTTCATCTTCGGGCGAGATGACATTGAGGGGGAAGTAAATCAGCTTCCAGTCCGTGTAATAGGCAAAATTATCCGCATACCAATACCCCCCCACCAAGGCGTCTTTCTGGATGAACGGCTTGAAGTCGGCATAGAGCTTCGTCAGGATCGCCGTCTTGTTATCGCGGATAATCTGCGGATATTCATAACAAAAGACGGCAGCGCAGATCATGGCGCTCATGAAGGCAGGCAAAAAGGAATATTGTGTTGTCATTCCCGTAAAAGCGGGAATCCTGGCTAAGGCCCCCGCCTGCGCGGGGGTGACAATCTCATCGCAGGTAACCGGGGAGTTAATCCGGAATTTATCTCTTTCCTTCAGCAGGCAGACAGCTCCCACTGCGGCGCCGAGCAGCAGGAGCAGAATGGAGATGGAAAAGTATCTCGCATCGACCAGTTTCGTTACCGAAACCGTAAACAGATTCACCACGAGCCACAGCAGCGCAATGCACAGCAACAGGAAGGCGGGGCGGTTGTTTTTGCGGCTGCATGCAAGCCCCCCGGTAATCATCCCCGCAACTGCCGCGCCGCCCAGCCCCATGCCGAATGGAGACAGGGAATTACATATAAGCAGGACATTGCGCAGGAGGAATGACAGGCGCTGCATCAGCCATAGCTTCGGATCATGCAATCCTGACGGAATGCCATCCTTGAAAAAAAGCAATGTCGGAGTATCGGAATCATATACGGAAGCAACTGCAACCCAATTACTCGATATGAACGGCTGGCCGAATGTGACGGTATTTCTTATCATCCAGGGAGAAAGCGCGAGCAACAGGGCCAGATAGGCAGGGAGGGTATTTCTTACGCTTTCCCGCCTTATCAGGCAAAGAAAAACCGGAAAGATGATGCAGAACAGGGTGACGTCAAACCGCGTGAGATACGATAGCCCAAGGCACAATCCCACCAGCGCATAACGAACGGGAGAGGTTATTCCTTCCGTTACCGACACGTAAACCAGCGTCAGAAAGAGGAATGCGGCAACCGGGATAGAACGCCCGGCGAGCAGCTCGTCGGCAAAAGGAGCGTTGGTGAACACGAAAATGCAGCACAGTACGGGCAGCAGGTAAAACAGCTTGCCGCTTGTTTTCCTGCCGAGCAGGTAGCACATATGCAGCATGCCGTAGAGCGCCGCCAGATCGACCATGAAACCGGATGCCACGCCCTGCCCGAATATCCTGTCGGTGAGGCCGCACAATACCGGCATGACCGGCGGATAGGAGCGGGAATAGAATGACGCCTCCGGCATGTTCTCCCGGATGATGGATGTGAGATATCCCTTGCCCGCTATCAGGTTCCTGCCCAGAAGGCAGTAATAATAGGAATCGGGCGAATAGGCTTCACCGAAATACGGCGACAAGCGCAGCACGATGACGGACCAGAGCAGCGGAATCAGCCAGTAGCCGTCTTTGAAGGAATGTCCTAACGAATTTGCTAACTTCATAAAACCATAAGTCGCTGCCGCGCGGCAGTAGGCTTAGACGTTGAAACGGAAGTGGAGTACGTCGCCGTCCTGCACCACATATTCTTTCCCTTCGAGACGCAACTTGCCGCCTTCCTTCGCGCCCTGCTCGCCTTTGAGCGCCACATAATCATTATAGGCTATGGTTTCCGCGCGGATGAAGCCTTTCTCGAAATCGGTGTGGATGACGCCTGCGGCCTGGGGCGCGGCCGTGCCACGCGTGATGGTCCATGCACGCGCTTCCTTGGGGCCAACGGTGAAAAACGTGATAAGATCGAGCAGCGCATAGCCGGAGCGGATGAGCCGCGTCAGCCCCGTTTCCTTGAGTCCCAGCGCGGAGAGGAATTCGAGCTTGTCTTCCTGCGATGGCAATTGCGCGACTTCCGCCTCAATCTTCGCGGAAATAATCACCACCGGCGCATTGACCTTCTCCGAGACGAGCTTTGAATAATGATTGCCCGTCGCGGCGCTTGCTTCTTCCACATTGCAGACGTAAAGCACCGGCTTTGCGGTAAGCAGCTGCATATTGCGGATGATTTTGCGTTCGTTTTCATCCACCGGCGCATAGAGGCGCGCGGGCTTGCCCTGCGCCACCACCTGCAGCACCTTTTCCATCACGTCCGCCAGCTCCTTGGATTCCTTGTCGCCCTTGGCTTTTTTCTGCAGGTTCGGCAGGCGTTTTTCGAGACTCTCCATATCGGCAAGCACCAGCTCGGTCTCGATGATCTCGGCGTCATCAAGCGGCGATATGCGGCCTTCGACGTGGGTGATGTCGCCGTCCTCAAAACAGCGCAGCATATAGATGATCGCATCCACCTCGCGGATATGGGAAAGGAACTGGTTGCCAAGCCCCTCGCCTTTGCTGGCGCCGCGCACGATGCCCGCGATGTCGACGAATTCCAGCTGCGTCGGGATAATCTGCGTGGAACCCGCAATCGCGGCCAGCGTGGTAAGCCGCTCATCCGGCACGGACACCCGGCCGATATTAGGCTCGATCGTGCAGAACGGATAGTTCGCCGCTTCCGCCGCCTGCGTGGAAAGAAGCGCATT
>CAYVTI010000044.1:0-18304 GCA_964454545.1 uncultured Rickettsiales bacterium | reverse complement strand
ACAATCGTGGTGCGGTTTCTCATCAGGAAGTCAAGGCTTTCCTGGATATATTTCTCCGTCACCGAATCAAGCGATGAAGTGGCTTCGTCGAGGATAAGTATCGGGGCGTTCTTGAGAATCGCGCGCGCGATGGCGATGCGCTGCCTCTGCCCGCCCGAAAGTTTGATGCCGCGCTCGCCCACCAGCGAGTTATAGCCGTCCTGAAGCTCGCGGATGAACTCTTCGCAATGCGCAAGCCGTGAGGCTTCCATCACTTCCGCATCGCTCGCCTCCGCGCGGCCATAGCGGATATTTTCCATCAGCGTGCGGTGGAACAGGCTGGAATCCTGCGGAATCATGGAAATCGAGGCACGCAGCGAATCCTGCGTGACCTTCGCGATGTCCTGCCCGTCAATCAGGACACGCCCGCTCTCCACGTCATAAAGCCGTAGAATCAGATTGACGAAAGTGCTTTTGCCGCTGCCCGAGAACCCGACCAGCCCAATCTTCTCGCCTGCGCGGATGGTGATGTTCTTGTCCCTGAAAATATCCCGGCCGGGAATGTAGTGGAAATGCACATTGTCAAAGACTATCTCCCCATTTTTCACCGCAAGCGGCCCGGCATCCGGCGCATCGGTAATCTCATGCGGTTTGGTAATGAGCGTCAGCGCCTGGTTGCAGATGCCCACTTCATTGAAGAAGTTCGGCATTTCAGTGCCGAGCTGCCACACGAGGTTTGCGACATTAAACAACGTGAACATCACGAACACGATATCGCCCACCGTCACCCATCCCGACTGCCAGCCCTTGACCAGCAGGAACAGCATGGCCGCATAGGTGCAGACAAGCGGCGCGTCCATCGCGGCCCGCACCCGGAACATCGCCACGTTGGTCAGGCGGTTGCTCTCCTGCGCGATGTCCTGCCACTTTCTGATATAATTCCACTCATAGGCGCGCCTTGCGAACAGGCGCACCGGCGTCATATTGGTAATGGAGTCGACGATATGGCCGTTCAGCGCCGTGACATCCTCGGCGCTTTTGATGGCGCAGCGGTGCACCCTGCGTGCGAGCAGGACGCTGATCGTCATATGCGTAGCCACCCATGCGACGAGCACGAAAGAAAACACCGGGCTGACCGTGGAGAGCCAGACGATCGCCACCAGCGCCACCCAGAACGCCGTCAGGAAGCGCCACCTTACAAGCTCAAGAAGGTTGTTGGCGGAACGCGGCACATCGTTAATCTTGTTGGCGATGCTCCCGGCGAAATGGTTGGTGAAATAGGCGTGCGAATGATGCTGCGTATACCGGAAAAGACTCATGCGTATGTTCGTCTTGAACTGCGGGAAGGTCGACGTGCCGATCCATTCCTGCATGCGCCACGTGGCGATCATCAGTATCCACCCGCTCATGAACATGCCAATGGGAAAGGCAAGCTCATGAAAAGCGCGTTCCGTGTCGCCGCCCAGCCGGGTCACGGTGTTCACCATCATCTTGAGCGCATAGGGCAGCAGGTTGCTTTCCATCGTGGTCACGGCGACGCTCGAAAACAGCACCAGGAACTGCCATTTCTGTTTACGGACAAAATGCCAGAGAAATTCCGGCAACGTCGACGGTATGTGTTCTTCCTGCATGAACCTTACTTAAAGAAATCCTGCAGCAGCGCCTGCTCCACCATATCCACGCTGATCATCTGCATGTATTTATTATCACGTTTTTCCTTTTCATCCATCCTGAAATCGTAGGATTTCACAATCCTCACATGCGGGCCGTGCGGAGCATATATCTTGTCGTTGGACGGGCCGTAAATGCCGACGCATTTTATGCCCGCCGCCGCCGCCATGTGCAGGAGCCCCGAATCGTTGCCGATGAATAATTTCGCCCGCTCCATGATGGCATAGGCCGTGAGCAGATCGGTCGCGCCGCTTAAATCGATGACGCTTCCTTCCGGCAGGGCTTTCACCAGCGGCTGCACGGATTCCTTTTGCGCCGCCGAGGCGAGGATAATAAATACAAGGCTCTCTTTATAAAGGCGCTTCAGCAGTTCCGCGAAACGTTCGACCGGCCAGTCCTTGGCGGCTGAATTGGTTTTCGGGGCGATGAGGATAACCTTCTTATCTTTTCCCGGCAGCAGGGCTTCAGCGTTTTTCCTGGCATTCGCATCCGACCACAGGCGCGTGGGAGGCGCAGGATTAAGTCCCAGTAAACCGGCAAGCTGCTCCGCCTTTGATTTCATCCTGTCCGCATGGCAGAAGACATACCGTTTTTTCGCGCGCAGAAGAAAACCGAGGGCAGAGCCGCGCAGATCGACGACGATATCCCATTTTTCCCCGCGCACCTCCTGCCATAGGATAAGCCAGTGCCTGCGCCAGGGCAGCTTGCGGACGGTGATGAGACGGTCAAGCCTGGGGAACGCGGTAAATATGGTGACGGCTGCAGGCCCTCCGGCGATGGTGAATCCCGCCTCCGGGTACATATCCAGCAGAAAGGAAAGAATTCCCGTGGAAATAATGGCATCGCCTATGCTGCCGCTGGTTATGAAAAGTATCTTCATGTGGCTTGGGGGGAAATAAATAATCTTGTCCTAAACGGACAGAGCATTAAGTTGTTGTCATTCCCGCGAAAGCGGAAATCCTGGCTAAGATCCCCGCCTTCGCGGGGGTGACATTTATCCGCTACAAGAGGCAGGGGATTAAATCCAAAGATATCTACAGTTAACATCTTGACCTAAAGGAAAGAAACTTTACACTCACACTAAAATCACAGGATATGCACGTGGAAGACATTACACCAGAAAAATTTTTTAATCACGCGGATTATGCAGGTTTCTGGGTACGTTTTGCGGCAGCGTGCATCGACATGCTGCTTTATGTGCCGTTCTATTACGGCATCGTCTTGCCGTTCGGCGAAGAGCATCGCTGGTGGGGAGAGACGGCATTTCTGGCATTCGGCCTCGTCACCTATGCCATGTTTTTTGCAAGCAAATGGCAAGGATCGCCAGGCATGTATATCATGAAATTCCATATCTGCACCGATACGGGCGGACGTGTAGGCTTCGTTCGGGCATTATTCTGGGGAATCACTGGCTCCATAGGATTTGCCTTATGCTGCGCAGGGTTCTTTTACCTGCAGTCACGTTTTGACATCCCCGCCATCAACGATCTGATGAAAAGCTGCAAGGAACAGAACGTGGCGATAGAAGACTGCGCCAGGGAAGTCGAAAGCATGACCAATATTCCGTTCGCGAGCTTCATGGGCCTCTGCTATGCCTCGCTGGCGCTCGCCCTGTTCCTCCTTATCATATGGATGCTCTCCGTCGCCCTGCCCAAGGATAAAACCGGGTTTCACAACCTCATCTGCCGCACCCGGTTCATTAAGGGAAGAGCTATCCCCACATAAGCCACCCGGAGAATAGCCCTGCGCTTATGCCTATAAGCAGAAAAACGCAGGCGAAGGCGGAAAGCAGGCAGATACAGCAATCACCTTTCATAATAATTCCTTACCATTGCGCTTATGAAACAGGTCTTCGGCTTTTACGGCCAGCGTTGATGTGTCCGTGGCGGTACGCGCGATTTCATTGATAAGGCACAGATCATCCGCATCCGGCACGTAACTGTCGTTGCTTTCGTAACGTTTGACGACATTGAGCGCTATCTGGATGAAATAGAGCGCATCCTGTAGATCCATTTCGATACGGTTTTTGCGATCACGGAACCGGCGTAAGAACATGGTGAACTCCTTGTAAAATTAACAAAAAGTCACCAGCAGGAACTGGTGACTGGGGAGTTCAAAAATCTACTCTAAGAGAGATCGCGCAGGCCTTTAGCCGGAGCCTGTTGCATACGCCTGCGCCTCCCCAGCCTGAAAGCCGAGGAGTACGTTTGCGGTAGTACCAACCGCTTAGAGTAGAGGTTCTGACGCCCCATGAACGCCACTGCGCGTTCACGAGTGTCACCATAAAGACTGGATAAGCCCAAGTCAAATAACAATATATATTGTTATTTTACAATAATTTAATAAACATTAACGACTTGTTAAATATATAGCCATATAATCTTCCATACGTCCCATTGCAAACAATAAGCTGAACAAAGAGCGATATATGGCTAATGAAAACCTTGTCCGGATACTTCAAAAGGGTCCATGCGATAAGCGGGATAATGTTCTGGAAAAAATAAAAGGCATTCCCGATCTGCATGATGCCCGTTTGGAAGGAGCTAATCTCATAGGATGCGGCCTGTCACGCGCTGATCTTTCCGATGCCCATTTGAACGGCGCTAAACTTATGGGCGCTAATCTTACAGGATCAAATTTAAAAATAGCTCATTTAGAAGGCGCAGATCTCAGAAACGCTGATCTGCGAGGGGCGAATTTACAATATGCCCATTTGGAGGACGCTGATCTTACAGGAGCCAATCTCAGCGGCGCAGATTTATCAAATGCCTACATGACAGGAGCAGTGCTGGCATACGCCATGCTAAACGGGGCAATTCTCAGCGAAGCCCAGCTTGACCGGGCAAGGTTTTGTAATGAAGATGGTAAAACCGGAGCAGCAGATATGAGCGGAATAACTGCGCGGAAGACAAAGTTCCGCCATGCCAACCTTAAGGGCGCAAAGCTTTTCGGAGCAGATCTGACAGAGGCTGATTTGAGCGGCGCTACACTCTCTGGGGCCGATCTGAATCAGGCAATCCTACAATATGCCAACCTATCTTCTGCTACCCTGGATGGAGCGAATTTATCCGGAGCCATATTGGAATGTGCTAATCTCGGAGAAGTAAAGGCATCAAAAGCTATATTCATAGGCTCCCGTATGGACAGCGCTTATCTTGTAAGAGCAAGATTTGTTGACGCTGTACTTGATGGCACGGTTCTCGCGCACACAACCCTTGGCGGAGCAAATCTGGGTAACGCCAGTTGCATTGGTGCCAATTTTTCTGATGCTACCCTTGATAAAGATACAAATCTTTGCGGGACCATTCTCACCGGAGCAAATTTCAGAGGGGCAAGGATGGGAGCGGTCAATCTTGATTTAGCGGGAGATCGCACCGGCGCTGATTTCAGCGGAGCAGTACAGACTGTAACAACACCTGTGAACAGGCAGATTTCTCGAACAATCCAACGGCAGCAAGTTGATGCTCTGCCTACTACTAGTTCCCCAGTGGCAGAGGGCCAGGGTGAACCAAACAGTATACCCAGGGCAAAGAAAGAGCAAAGGGGGTCTAAAAAAGGCAGGTCTGATTAAAGAGTAATCCACAGAGGAAATACCCCGGCAAAACTTGCTTTATGGCATTTTTTGCTGTATCCGGGTATTTTCAACCCTGAAAGAATGCGAATGCAGGTGAACTTACAGCAGGCAAGCCCCCCTACGCCATACAACAATGCGGCCATTGCCAACGTGGTCCTGGCTTTTAACCACGCGGAACGGAAAACCATTCCTTACACGCACTGGCTGTTTGAAAACGCATTGCCGCCCGCCATGTGCAATGATATCATCGCCCTCCCCATCGCTCCGGCGGAGGGATATGATACGCAGGGAAAGCGCGACAACCATAATGAACTGCGCCGGTTCATATCCCCTGAAATGCGTGGCAAATACCCTGTCCTTAACAGCCTCGCGGATTTATTCCAGAATGCCGCCGTCATTCGATCGATTGCAAATCTCTGCGGCGTTTCCTTCTCGGGAAGTTATCTCAGGATCGAATACTGCCAGGATAGCGATGGCTTCTGGCTTGAGCCGCATATGGACATCAAGGAGAAGCTGGTCACCATCCAGATATATCTTAACACCCACGCGGATGCGGATGATCTCGGCACGGACATCTATAACGCGGATAAAAACTTTTTCGGCCGCGCGCCCGCCTCCATCAACAAGGGCATGATTTTCGTTCCCAGGGAACCCAACAGCTTCCATGGTTTCGAGAAACGCAAAATCATGAACATACGCCGGTCGCTGATCATAAATTATGTCAGCGATGACTGGCGTTCGCGCCATGAGCTGGCATTTCCCGATAATAAAATAGCTTAGAGGGATATAGTATGTTTGCGCAAAAATATGTACCGCTTCTCTTATTCGCCCTGCTGGTCTGCTCCTGCACGCAGGATCAGGCGCCCATTGAGGATCGCGGCAGGCAATATTACGGCAGGGAGCATGAAGGTTCCATCGGCTCCTACCGCAATGAAACCTATAGCGAGAATTCCCCGCGCTATAAAAGCGGGTATACGCACCCTGTCGAACCCGCAACCGTGCCGTCCGTCGGCGTGTCTGAGCTTCCGCCAGCCAATGGCGCGGCTGCCGTAAACGGCGACAGCCATATAACCGTCACGGACAGCACGTCCGATGCTTCTCCTTTCTCTGCCCCTTCCAAGCCTCTGGAACAGTCATCTTCTCCCCTTACCAGCCAGGATAAGGCTATAAGCTCCTCACCGGCTATGGGCAACGAGGCCGCAGCGCCCCTGACCGCAAAAGACGGCATAACCCTGATATGGCCGGTCAACGGCAGGAAAATCATCGCCCGTTTCAAAGGCGTGGAGAATGACGGCATCAATATATCGATGAGCGAAGGCGAACCGATTGTAGCCGCCGCCAGCGGAACGGTCGTCTATTCCGGAAATGACATGAAAGATTACGGCAATATGGTCATCCTGCGCCATGATAACGGATGGCTGACCGCTTACGCGAACGCAAGCAAGATCGTTTCCAAAAAGGGAGATTACGTCAAGCAGGGCGATATCATCGCCTATGTCGGCTCCAGTGGCGGCGTGAAAACCCCTCAGCTCCACTTTGCGCTGCGTAAAGGCAAAACGCCCGTGGACCCGGAAAAATATCTTCCTCAAATCAGTGGCTAGTGATCTGTGAAATGTGGCCGAAAATATGCTGATCACTGCTCACCGACCACAGGCGGCTGAGTAATGACCTCCAGAAATAAATCCATTCTGAAATACCTGCTGGCGATTGTGCTGCTCACGCTGGTGCTGCACAATACCAATCTCAGCAAAATCACTTCCTATCTGGAGCAGGTATCTGCCCTGAATCTTGCGTTCGCCCTTGTTCTGGTATCTCTCGCGCAGATTACCGCCGCCCTGCGCATGCGCTACTTCTTCCATGCTTCCGGGTTTCATCTGGGAGTAAAATTCGCCGTCATACTCTATTATGTCGGATCGTTTTATAATTTCCTGCTGCCGGGCGGCATCGGCGGCGATGCCTATAAGGTCATGCTGATGCGCAAGCGCCTGCACATGACCACCATGCAGGGCATAAAAATCATGGTTGCCGACCGCGCAAGCGGACTCTGCATCGTAATGCTCATCCTGTTCGCTTCGCTATACCTTATGCGCCTGTCAGCCATCATCCCTTACGCCAATCTTCTGATTGCAGCCGCGATCGTCACCACCATCACCGCCTATCTTTTCCTTTCACAACTCCTGCTTGGGCAATCGCCGCGCACCATGCTTTTGTCCCTGCATTACTCCCTTTACAGCCAGCTATTATGGGTCGCGACCCTCTATGTGCTGTTGGGCGCGCTTGGAAACGGCGTGCATTTT
This sequence comes from uncultured Rickettsiales bacterium, assembly GCA_964454545.1. Taxonomy (GTDB): domain Bacteria; phylum Pseudomonadota; class Alphaproteobacteria; order Rickettsiales; family JABCZZ01; genus JABCZZ01. The sequence continues at coordinate 10,783 of CAYVTI010000044.1, read as the reverse complement.
ATCGAATACGTGGCGCTATACTGCGCGGCAAGCATAGCGGCGCTCATCCCTGTCTCGGTGGGCGGCCTCGGGCTTAAAGAGAGCGCGTATTTCTACGGCGCCATGCTGATCCGGGATCATGCTCACGTCATGGTGGACGGAGAACTCGGTATCGTGCTCTCGCTCTGCCTATTTACCTTGACGCTCATCGCCTGCCTGCCCGGTATCCTGTGGCTGCATAAGATTGGCGATACAAACCTGCTGCATCACCATCCGGAACACGCGGAGCAGAATGTGTAAGGCTCAGTTGGATTTGGCTTCAATATGAATAGCCACTTTCACTTCATCAGCGACCACATCCGTCTTTGCCCAGTCCCCCTGCCCCACACCGAAATCAACGCGTTTTATAGTGGTTCCGCCATTCATTACTGCGGTGTGATCCGAAATTCTTACCGTGAACGGCAATGTTATTTTTTGGGTCTTGTCACGGATAGCCAGAGTGCCTTCCGCTTCGTAATTGTCGCCGCTGATATGTTTGAAATGCTCGCTCCTGAAAACCGCCGCCGGATATTTTGCGGATGCAAACCACTCCCCGCCGGAGAGATTCTCCTGTGCATCCTTGTCGCTGCTTTTCACTTTCCCGGTTTCGATGTTTACCGTTACGCTGCTCTTATCAAGATGCGCCGGATCAAAAATAATATCCGAAGAGAAAGCAGGAAAATCGCCTGCCACAGGCTTGCCGGCATAATTCGCCGTCCATGCTATACTGCTTTTTTCAGATATGACCTGCCAGCGGGATACATCCTCTGCAGAAAGAACTCCACCCGGTAAAAACATCCCTATCGTGATTCCCGCACAGGCGGGAATCCAGATTCTGGATGCCAGCTTCCGCTGGCATGACAAGAAATCAATCCATGCATGCATCATTTTGCAATCCTTGCTATGGCGGCTTCCGCGGACAGTTCCGTTTTTTCGCCTGTGCGGCGGTTCTTGAGTTCGACGACACCGGCGGCAACACCCTTAGGTCCTACCACGATCTGCCAGGGTACGCCAATCAGATCCATCGAGGAGAACTTCTTGCCTGCGCTCTCGGATGAATCATCATAAAGCGTCTCCACCCCGGCGGACATGAGCTTCGTGTATATTTCTCCGGAAATCCTGTCACACGGCTGATCCCCCGCCCTGATATTAAGCAGGCCCACGCGGTATGGCGCAACCGCTTCCGGCCAGATGATGCCGTTCTCGTCATGATTGGCTTCGATGATAGCGCCGAGCAGGCGTGACACGCCAATGCCGTACGTTCCCATCTCCACGCGCACAGGCTGCCCATCGCTGCCGGTCACGTCTATCTTCATCGCATCGGTATATTTTCTGCCGAGCAGGAAAATATGCCCCACTTCAATGCCGCGTGCCGTGCGCAGGCGATCGGCGGGCACCGGGCATTTTTCCGCTATGTGCATTTCGTCAGCGGCGGCATAAAGCGCACGCAGTTTCTCACCATTAAACGGCGTCTTGCCACTGCGGAAATTATCAATCTCCGCATCGTAGTAAATCTGGCTTTCGCCGGTTTCGGCAAGCACCTGGAATTCGTGGCTGAGACTTCCGCCTATCGCGCCGGAATCCGCCTTCACCGCGATTGTCACCAGCCCCATGCGCGTGAATATGCGGTGATAGGTTTCATACATCTTATAATATTCGCGTTTTGCATCTTCGATATCCAGATGGAATGAATATCCGTCCTTCATGAAAAATTCGCGCCCGCGCATGACGCCGAAACGCGGACGGATTTCATCGCGGAATTTCCATTGAATCTGGTAGAGGTTGAGCGGCAGCGACTTGTAGCTTTTCACCGAACTGCGGAAAATATCGATCACCATCTCTTCGCAGGTAGGGCTGTAAAGCAGCTCGCGCTCCGCCCTGTCCGGAAAACGCAGCATTTCCTTGCCCATCACGTCATAACGTCCGGATTCCTTCCATAAGTCCGCAGGCTGCAGGGTCGGCATCAGTATCTGGATACACCCGGCCCTGTTAAGCTCGTCCACCACGATATTTTCCACCTTGCGCAGCACGTTAAGCCCAAGCGGCAGCCAGCTGTAAATCCCGGCGGCCTGCGCCCTTATCATCCCGGTGCGCAGCATCAGGCGGTGCGAGACGATTTGCGCCTCGGATGGAGTTTCCTTCAGGAGGGGTAAAAAATACTGTGAGATACGCATCTTGCCACACTTTCCAGGGTTTGGATTTCAATTATTATATCAATAAGTTAAGTAAAATCTGTCACAAAATCTTAACTTTTATAAATACTGACTAATCCCTATAATGGATTTAAGGGCACAAGGTCAAACATTTTGGGCTGAGCAAGACATAATGAGTACGGAAATTGATATCACCCCCGAAGTTCAGGCGCATATTGAGGCAGTAAGCAGGCCGCGCGTGGAGAAAAACACCGAGGCAAAATATTACCGCATTTTCTGGGGCGCGTACAAGCAGCATGTACACGAATTGCTGGTCGGCGTCGGAGTCGGCTCAGGCGTCGGCGCACTGGCGGGACTGGGTGCCGCACTCCTGTTTTTTCCTGTATTCGCCCCGGCAGCCATCATCGTCGGCGCAGCAGGCGGGCTTGCATACGCCGCGGAAAAAATCAGCAGTATAGGTACCTCTTCCGGCGCGCATGCTTCAAGCCTCGCAGAAAAGCATGCCCGCGCACTGGCTCCGGAAAACAAGGGAAACGACCTGCTCGCAGCTAACGATCAGCTGATGAATAACGGCGGCGGACATCATTACGATTTCATGGAAACGGAAGAGAGGCAGAATTATTTCCACCTGAAATCAGGCTTAACCGGAACATTGATTGGCGCCGCATCCGGCGGTCTGCTTGGCTCCGTCACCGTATTCGCCGCGACTGCCCTACATATCGGAGTGGACGCCATACCCATCATCGGGCAGTTGCTTGGCGCAACGGCAATAGCCGGAGCCTTGGGCGCTGCTGCCCCCATTATCATCGGGGCGATTGCCTTCGGCATACTGGGGCTCACGTTCGGCATCGATCGCGGCCTGTTCAAATCCCTGTTTAATAAAATTGATTCCGTACTCAATGGAAGAAGCCATAACAAATCCGACCCGGGACGCGAACAGGCGCAGGAAATGGGGCTATCGGAAGAAGAGCTCATGAAACGCCGCATGCAGCGCCAGGAAGACATTCATGCCCTGCAGGATGCCTATGATAAAAATATTTTCATGGGCGGGCTTAAAGGTTTCGTAAAAGGACTTGTCGGCGGCATCATACTGGGCGCCTTCATCGGCACGCTCATCGGCGTAGCTACACTGGGCGTGCTTGCCGTTGTCGCAGCCCCGATGGTGGCTGCCGCAGCGCCGCTCGTGATGGGTGCCGCGATTACAGGTTTTGCCGGTTACTTTGGAACGGTTTTTTCAGAAACCGGATACAATGCAGGCACCGAAGCCACGACACGCGCCATTGATGACGAACTCGCACGCTCGCAGGCAAAAGGAGCTGCGTCCGAACCCCGCACAGCCGTACAGAATGAGCAACACGGAATCATAGGCAGGGTGTTCGACGGAGCATTGGCAGGCGTGCGCAAATTATCGGAAGCCAGCAAGGACCTGTATAACCAGGCACATGATTTTTCCGCAAAAACCGAACCTGCGGTCGCCGCTCCTGTTGTGCAGGAATACAGTTCGGAAGTCACTTACGCGGATATGCGCGAGCTGGACAGGAAAATGAACAGGGAGGACGCGACCTCCAAAAACGTGAGCGATATCATAAAAGAGCGCACGCCGAACTATCAGGATTTTGCCACCATGCTTGCCAACCAGAAAACAGATTATTCTTCGCTGCAGAACAAAAATTAGGAGTAGAGGAGTATACGCCTATGCATAACAACACTACACCCAATACCGCTGCCGGTAACACATCTTCACTTCAGAAACAGAAAGTGGAAAACACCGCGCCGCAGGTGGTGAAGTTAAGCAGCATTCATTCCGTTGGCAGAAAGGAAAAAACGCGGCTGGGGTTCTTCCGGAGAGTGGCCGCATTTATCCTTGCAGTTTCAAACAGGATTCTAAGACGTCACAAGAGGAACCTTCCAATTTCCGCTCCACAGGAGACAATCATCCTGCTTGCCGAACAGGAAAAAATGCCGCCAGTGATGTGCGAGGCGCTTCTTGCGCCCGCCCTGCCCTGCACAGGAACTAAAACAGATAAGAACCTGCGCAAACTCGCCGAACGGCAGTTCATGGAAATGGATACCTCGCATACGACGATGAATTAATAGATGCCTAATCCGAAGACTGATTATTAAATTTCTCTCAACACCCCATCAACACTATCAACCACCTTGTAGAGGTTGCGGGTTTCCTGCTTGGCGAAGCCCTTGTTGATGATGTTTTCCATCAGCGCCACCAGCGGATCCCAGTAGCCGTGGTTGTTCAGTATTACCACCGGCTTGGTGTGGAACTGGAGCTGTTTCCAGGTAATGATTTCAAACATTTCATCCATCGTGCCGAAACCTCCCGGCAGCACTACGATAGCGTCCGATCGCTCGAACATGATTCGCTTGCGCTCATGCATGCTTTCCACCATGATGATTTCGGTGAGGCTCGCATGCTCGGATTCTATATTCTTTAGGCTCATCGGGAAAACACCGGTCACATTGCCGCCGTTCCTGAGCACCGAGTTTGCCACCGTTCCCATGACGCCGCAATCGCCGCCGCCATATACCAGGCGTATATCATTCTGGGCGAGCGCCGTTCCGAATTTAGTACCTATGTCAAGATGCTCCTTCGGAGCGTTGTTGCTTGCACCGCAAAAAACACATACGGCCTTAACGTTTGCCATCTAAATACTCCATAAAAATACGAGGAAATTGGTTTAGCCTAATTAACTCTGTTCATGCAACCTATTTTTACTGCCTTGTTATCGCATCGCTCATGTAACGCAGGGCCTGAGAACGAAATTCGCGGCGGTAAAGCACGGCAACGACCAGAGTCGATGCAAGCATGAACGCCCAGTCGTTTATAAACCAGGAAAGGGCCGCGAGGCCGAAATAATAGGCCCGAAGCCCCATGTTGAAATGCTTGGAGGCGTTACTGATGAGCTTCGCCGTATTCTTCGCATATCCCTCAAAATCAGCGCCCTTATCCACCATAAGCGGCGCAGCGCCCACCAGCACGCATACATAATTATACTGCCGGAGCGACCATGTGTACTTGAAGAACGTATAGACGAAGATGATAATCAGCAGGAACACCTTAACTTCCCACAGGATCGGGGTAGTAGGCTGCGCATAGGGAATATGGGTGAGTATGCCGCTTGCGTCCTCCCTGTTTTTAAGCAAGGTAAAGAGGCCAAGGACGATGAATATCGTCGTGCTGGCAAAGAAAGAGATGCTGCGCGACAGGTTGCCGATAAGCGTGGAATCCACCATACGGTTCTCGCGCCGGAGCATCTGCCTCATCCAGTTAACCCGGTGTTCATTGATGATGCCAAGCAGAGAATCACGGCTTCTGCTCAAATAGTCCGCTATCATGGAGTAGCCCGCCCAGCATATCACGAACCACGATAGGGAAAGAACATTAATCAACACAATAGATTTCATAGGCTACCCGTTCCCCAGCAGTTTCATGGTGGCAGACTTCACGTCATCATGACGCATCAGCGATTCTCCCACCAGAAAACAGTTAATCCCTATTTTTCGCATACGCCTGATATCTTCATGCTTGCTGATTCCGCTTTCGCAGACCGTTGTTCTGCCTGTTGGAATGAGCTTAACAAGAGTTTCGCTGGTTGCAAGATCAACTTCCAGCGTTTTCAGATTACGGTTGTTTATTCCGATAAGCGGCGAAGAGAGTTTGAGGGCCCGTGCAAGCTCCTTTTCGTCATGTATCTCAATCAACGCATCCATGCCAAGCTCATGCGCGGCGCTTTCCAGATCAGCCGCCTGGCCATCCTCCAGGGCAGCCATAATCAGCAATATGCAGTCTGCGCCAAGCATGCGGGATTCCGCTATCTGATAGGGATCGAGAATGAAATCCTTACGCAATACGGGAAGTTTCACGGCATTACGGGCAGCGGCAAGATAGCTGTCCCGGCCTTTGAAATATGGCTCGTCCGTCAGCACGGAAATGCATGCTGCGCCGCCTGCCTCATAGGCAACCGCAAGGCTGGCCGGATCGAAATCCGCCCGGATTATTCCCCGGCTGGGAGACGCTTTCTTGATTTCGGCAATCAGCCCTATTTCAGACCGCGCAAGGGATGCTGCAAACCCGCGCGGCAGCGGCAGGTATTTTACGGCAGAGAGCAGATCATTCTGCGGACGGGCGGATTTGCACGCTGATATATGAGCGCGCTTTGCATCACAAATTTCCGAAAGAACGTTGCGCATAGGTCAGAAATGGCGAAATTAAGGAATTTTTCACGCGTAGATCTAGTACAGAGACGTATTAAAATCAAGCCGTTATAGGCAGCCTGTCTCGACAATAGTTTTTGCAGGCTGCATTCATATAATCATTGCATTGTGATAAAGTCGCAATATACTGCGGCAACTCTGATTTTTTTATGTTATGGCATTTGTTGATAAGTTGAAGCCTGTAGTGGTATCAGGCAGGGAAGTTCTTCCTATTATAGAAGGCGGAAAAGGCATTTCCGCAACCAATGGGGTAAGCAGCGGCGCTTTTGCAGCCGCAGGCGCAGTCGGCACGTTCTCGGGCGTAAACGCGGACAGTTTCGATGAGGACGGCAATGTGGTCCCCCAGATCTATTATGGTAAAACAAGGCGCGAGCGGCACGAAGAGCTGATCAATTTCGGCATCATCGGAGGCGTGGCGCAAGCCCGGAAAGCCTATGAGATTTCTAGTGGACAGGGCCGCGTCCATATGAACGTGCTATGGGAAATGGGCGGCGCCGAACGCATCCTGCACGGCGTGCTGGAAAAGACCAGAGGGCTGGTGCATGGCATCACCTGCGGCGCGGGCATGCCGTACAAGCTGTCCGAAATAGCGGCTAAATATAATGTCTATTATCATCCTATCGTTTCATCCATGCGCGCTTTCCGCGCCCTGTGGCTGCGTTCCTACAGCAAGGTCTCTCACCTGTTGGGAAGCGTCGTCTATGAGGACCCCTGGCTCGCAGGCGGGCATAACGGGCTTTCCAACAGCGAGGACCCGGAAAAGCCCGAGGATCCCTATCCGCGCGTTGCCGAGTTGCGCAAATTCATGAATGAAGTAGGGCTGCAGGATACGCCTATCATCATGGCAGGAGGGGCATGGCACCTGAGCGACTGGGAACACTGGCTGGAAAACCCCGAAATCGGCAAGATCGCCTTCCAGTTTGGCACCCGCCCCCTGCTCACTGAGGAAAGCCCTATTCCGGACAGCTGGAAGAAGAAACTGCTCACCCTGAAAGAAGGCGATGTCTACCTCAACCGCTTCAGCCCAACCGGGTTTTATTCGTCAGCCGTGCGCAATAATTTTATAAAGGAACTGACCGAACGCAGCCAGAGACAGGTAGAATACAGGACTGCTCCGGAAGGGGAATTCACCGAAGCCCTCCCCGTGGGCGCGCGCGGCAGGCCGGTATACCTGAAACCGGAAGACAAAAGCCGCGCGGAAAGCTATATCGCAGGAGGCTTCGCGGAGGCGCTGAAAACTGAGGATTCCACCCTTGTGTTCGTAACGTCCGAAAAGTCGCGGGAAATACTGGTTGACCAGATCGAATGCATGGGGTGCCTGAGTCATTGCAAATTCAGCAACTGGAAAGACAAGGATGAGTACACTACCGGCAAGAAAGCCGATCCCCGGAGTTTCTGCATCCAGAAGACCCTGCAAGCGATCGCGCATGAGGGAGATGTGGAAAATCAACTGATGTTCTCCGGCCATAACGCTTATAAATTCGCCTTGGATCCTTATTACGCCGATGGCTTCATCCCGACGGTAAAGCAGTTGGTCGAACGGATCATGACCGGATATTAACATAACTTTTAGAAGGGGTATTTTATGAGAAAAGCATTATTATTTGCCACCGCTCTGACTATGCTTGGTACCGCCCTGCCCGCGCAGGCCGACAATATATATACGCCAAAGAAAGGTACCGTGGCCATTCAGCGCGGACAGACCGTACCGACCCGCAACAATAAGCATGCTGCGTGGTCAGGCAAGAACACGCAGGCCAATATGCTCGTTCCTGCAAAGCAGCATCAGTACAGACAATAAGTGATGGAAGCTGAGCAGCCGGAGTTGAGTTAACAGCGTTCACTCAACTCTGAACCCTCTATTCTAACCGCTAAAATCTAGCCGACGAATTTTTCCACCAGGTGCGGATTGGCCATGATGGGCAACCCGACGATGGAGTTGGTGAAGCCGTGTATCACAATATTGCCATATCCCATGATGCGGCCTGAGAACGTCTGATACACGGTGACTTCCGCCACCCGGTTCTTGTCCATTTCTATCGTGATGATGGCGAATACCCCTGTTTTCGCTATGATGCGGGAAGTAGTGACGACAAGCTCGGTAGTCTGCATCAGGACAAACCCTTTCACGAGCCGGTAAAGCCCGTATAACGCGACAAGCAAGGCCAGAACCTTGATCTCCAGCGAAATATCCGGCGAGTTCCTCTGCCAGTCCCAGAGCACCTTGTACAGCGACTGCATGGAGGCGAATGAATCGGAGAGGCTGTAGACAATGCTCAGTATCACGGAATGCCCGCCGCCCGTATTATCCGATTCTATCAGGATGATGGCGGCTATTCCAAGCAATAATAAGCCCGGCATTAAAACCCTGGGATGCACATGCCCATCATAAAGCACTCTCTCTTCAGGCAGCAGCATGTGTTTGATGTAGCTCATACGTACAAGAAATTTATCTGAACTGTCTCTCGCATTTTCTGACTTGGCACCCACTCTCCATTATTGAGACATAACTTGCATAATGGGAATAGTAATCCTAAAACTACATAATATGAAAAAGAAACTCCAAACAAATTTTGAAATAATCCGGCTGTACGGAAAAAATGACACTGCGCCGCAGGTGATCAAGGTCGGGATATTGCCGTTTGTAAAACCCGACAGGGCCTCGGGCGGCGACATAAAGATACTGGTGATGAAGCCGTTTGCGGAAAAGGAAATACTGGGGAGTCCGAAATTCCAGATTGCCAAGGGCACGCGCCGCATCAATATCAGCGGCAGGTGGTGCGATATGAGGACGGATGATCTTTTATATGCGGACGAGTCGTTCCACGAGCCGCTGATTGAGACCGCGCTGCGCGAAGGCGAGGAAGAAATCGGGCTCAGGCCGGAAAATATAAAGATCCTGTACGATATGGGAGGCTTCGCATTTGTCTCCGCCAGCAAGGGCACGAGGAAACTTATGCATCTTTTTGCCGCCGAAATCGCGGATATCAATAATTTCGGCGCTTTCGAGGACACGACCTCCGAAACCGGCTGGATGACGCCCGATGAATTCAAGACGAATGGCCGGGAGGATCATACCCTCATAGTCACGGAAGTGGTGGAACGCCTCCATAGGCATATAGCTTTATAATTTTAGAGGGTTGTTTCAGGCTTTTAACATTTAACAGCGTGACAGAGGAGGCGAAGATTGATTCATTTTATGCCTAACTCCTATTCCTTGAGCATCCAAGGTTGGCGTCTGATGATGTAGTGCCGCCAAACCCTGCCTAATATTTGTTAATCGGTTATAATCATCCATAGGTAATTTATCGTAGGTAGTTATGAAATGCAAAAGAACATCGTCTGGCATCACTGTACCATGTTCTTTATAATAATGATAATCCGCTAATATGAGGTTAACAACCCTTACAGCATCAGGCATTGCTCTAGAATCTTCTTTAGTCCATTTTCTCTCCCCTTTGCTCAACATATGAATCATTACATGCACAGGGAATTCCACTGGGTACATCTGCTCATCATATTCTAATCTAACCTTATTACTCTTCCGCACAAGATCTACCCTCATAAGATTTTCCTCCGACCGCTTACATTCGTTTACCGCGTCAGTCACGAACTGAAATCTTACGTCATTTTCATCTCTAAACGGCCTAGCCTCATTTCCATACATACGGCTAATCATTGCATGCAACACTTCTTCAAAAAAAGTATTGCTAATCTTTACTGGTTCAACGGTTGGAATAGGATCTGCTATAGCGCCTAAAGCCACAGAGTTACTACGTGGGCTATGTGTCCCATATAGCAAGGACCTGATTGCCCTGTCATGGATACATCTATGCTGTCCATGACTCTGATCATCATAGAGGACTCTGTCGGTTTTATAGTTATACCATACAGGGCAAATTCTATTATGCGCCGCGCCTGTGAATCAGAATTTGTGTATAATTCTTTTATCTCAAATAAGACTTCCTGAATTTTCTGTCTTGCTTCTTCAACTGGGAATAATTCCGCAAAAGTGCTTAATTTCAATTGACTGTACTTCGCAATTCTTTCCGCATCCCAATTCGGCGGTTCATATATTGCTCTATGTTTGTCTCTTACCTTAGCAGCAGCATTTCCAATTATAGAAGTCATTTGCCTTCCAAGCACATCCTTAACATGAATGTCGGTCGCATGCCCATGAAACTTTTGGGAAGATCCTTTATCTAAAGGAAAATCGTAAGAAAAATCTGATACCTCAGACTTCATGGGAAAATTTTGCAATACCTTTCTGATATAGGCTTCATAATCGGCATCAGATACGGCACCTCTTAAATTGTCGTGTAATCTCCTAGGGTTAGGACTCATAAATTATAACCAGAACGCGACGATAGCAGCGAGGAAGA
>CAYVTI010000043.1:0-18390 GCA_964454545.1 uncultured Rickettsiales bacterium | reverse complement strand
TATTCCTCTGGTCATCATTGCCGGGAAGGAATACGGCACCGGCTCCTCGCGCGACTGGGCGGCTAAGGGCACCAATCTGCTCGGTGTAAAAGCCGTGATCGCGGAAAGCTTCGAGCGTATCCACCGTTCCAACCTCGTGGGCATGGGAGTGCTTCCGCTCGTGTTCAAGAACGGCGTGGATCGCAAGACCCTCCGGATTGATGGCACGGAAACCGTAACGATCAGTGGAATAAGCGGCGGGATAAAACCACGCATGGATGTGGCCTGCACCGTTGTCCGCAAGGATGGCAGCAAGGAAGTTACGTCGCTTCTGTGCCGTATCGATACGCTGGACGAAGTTGAATACTTCAAGAGCGGCGGCATCCTGCAATACGTGCTGAGTAACCTGATGAAAACCAAGCATGCTGCCTGACGCTACGGATGAAACGGCTGAGAGAATAGCAAGTACAAGGCAGTACTGCGCGCAGCAGAACGTGGAAGACGCTATCTCGCGTGCCCGGGTTGCCCATGAATTGCTCGACGAAATCATCGGCTTTCTGAAACCCGGTGTGCGTGAAAGTGAAGTGAAGCGGTTTGCACTTGATCTGTTTACTAAACGAGGGATAGAGCGCACATGGCATCCTCCTCATGTGCGGTTCGGGGAACATACGCTGCTTACGTTCATGGATAAGGCAGCGGAAGATAAAGTTCTGCAGGAAAATGATATAGCGTTCGTTGATATCGGAATAGTGCAGGGTGGTATCGAAGGCGATGCGGGCCGCACGGTGGTGTTCGGGCAAAACGCCGAATATGAAAAGGTTGCCCGCGCCAGCAAAAGGATTTTTGATGAGGCGGTGGACTTCTGGAAGGAGGTCAATCCCTCCGGAGTTCAGCTATACGAATATATATACGGGCTGGTTCTCAAGTTCGAAGTAAAATGGAATCTCGATCCTGCAGGGCACCTGATCGGCATGTTCCCGCATCGTGGCTGGAAGCGCGGCATCAACCATTTCCCTGAAAAAGTCGAAAACGGAAAGTGGATTCTGGAGATTCAGGTCAGGCATCCTGCGCTGCCGTTTGGCGCGTTTTTTGAGGATCTGCTTTACCTGCGGTGAGAGCGGAAAATTTATCCTCCGTAATCCGGTAGACCGTCCATTCCGACATCGCTTCCGCGCCCAGCGTGGTATAAAAATCGATGGCGTCCCTGTTCCAGTCAAGCACCCACCATTCGATGCGTCCGCAATTCTCCGCCTTTGCGATTTCCGTTATCCGGGAAAAGAAGCGCCTGCCGATGCCGCGCTTGCGGTACCGCTCCTTGACGAAAATATCCTCTATATAAATTCCCGGCCTGCCTAGGAAAGTAGAAAAATTATAGAAATAGAGACATAAACCGGCGATGTTTCCATCCACTTCCGCAAGCAGCGCGAACGCTTTCGGGTTTGCACCGAACAGGCTGTTTTCCAGGGTTTTTATATCCGCTGCCACCTGGTGCGCAAGCTTCTCGTATTGGGCAAGTTCCTTAATGAGTTCAAATATGACGGGGCAATCCTTGAGCGATGTTTCGCGTATATTGATTTCCAGCATTCCTGTTACCCTGCCACGGTATCAATGACGGCGCCCGATTCCAACGTGCGCTGTACCGGGCACTTGGCAGCAATTTCTACCAGCTTCGCTTTCTGCTCGGGAGTCAATCGATCGCCGTGAACAACGATTTTCTTTTCAAAATGATCCACCTTGTCTTTTTTCTGGTAGCTGAGAGCTACTTCCACTTTCGTAAGCGGCCAGTTTTTCTGTCTTGCATACCAGCGCACGGTCATGGCGCTGCATTCTCCCAGTGCCGCGAGCAGGAGGTCATAAGGTGTGGGTCCTGTGTTGCCGCCGCCGAAAACAATGGGCTCATCGCCTTTGATGTGGTGTCCCGATACCTCGATATCCACCGCATACGTATTTTCTCCGGTTTCCGCAACATGGGAATATATGGTTTCTTCCCTCATATCTATCGCCTAATATGATTCAGGAATTGATCAAGTAATTTCTGCAGCTGTTGCACGGTTTTTTCCTCTTTCAGACGCCCTTTGTCATCGAAGGCATTATAGGCATTTTGCAGTCCCATCATCCCGGGATGCACATAAACTCCCAGTACTTCCAACGGTATGCGCGAATGCCACAGGCTCCTTACCCCGCCCAGCGCGCCGGGAGAGGCGGCAAGCAGCAGGAGGGGCTTGCCGGTAAGCGACACGGGATTTTCACGCGACAGCCAGTCGATGACATTTTTAAGTATGCCGGGAATCGAACCGTTATATTCGGGCGTGGAGAGGATAAGCGCATCCGCACTCATGATTTTTGCGCCGAAACGCTTTGTACTCTCCGGCACGCCGCTGCCTGTCTCGATGTCTCCGTCATAAGGAGGCATGGGGTAATCCTTCAAATCCGCATATTCGGTCGTATGTCCGCCTTTTTCCCCCACAAGGCGCAGGGCCTCGCGCACGAATTTCTTGTTGCAGGAATCGGCTCTCAGGGAGCCTGCGAAAAACAATATTTTCATCTTGTGCGCCTCCGCAATAGTTTAACATTCTATTCATAAATCAATTTTTCCGGAATAGGGATAATATTATTTTACAATATGTTAGAGGGTGCCTGTTATTGCCTAACATCATGATTTGTCACAATATCTTCACAATCTGCGCATGGACTATACCACCTGCCTATAGTAAATTTAAATATGGAATTTACTGATTTTATCAAAGGTGCTGGTTGTTATGGAAGATAATAAGCCGCAGGAAAACAGGTTTAAAGAGACCCTGCGCGATATAGCGCCTTCTCTCGGGTCGGAAGAAGAAGCGCCGCTCGCTTCCAATTATCCTGACAAGAAAAGCGGCTTTGTCACTGCAGGCGAGCGCATCCACCACTGGAGCACCTATCTCGGCATTGACTGGATATTCAATGCGATGTCCGGCGTCAGTTTCGCCTATTTCACCAAATACACGGATTTTGGCAAGAAATACTGGAGCGGGCCGATAACCAGCTTCTTCGACAAGGCCTTAAAGCCGCTCATCAAAAACGACGCGCAGCGGAAAAGCAGTGCCGGTTACGGCAATATGTTCATGAGCATTATCGCTGGCGGCATGTTTACGATTCCGCCGCTCATGGTGCTGGAAAGCAAAAAAATCAAAAAGGCGATAGTGAAATTCTATGACCGGCTCATATATGGCAAGGATAAAGTTGAAAACGATTCGAAATTCCAGGAAGCCTATAGTGATATTGATAATGCGCCGAAGAAGGATTTCACCAGTGGCCTCATCGCGCGTTTCTTCGCGCTGGCGCCGCTGCTTGCCATGGTCTTGATCCCGACCAGCAAGAAAGCGGCTGATAAAGTCTGGTTCAACCATGTGGAACACGCCAGCGACGCAACAGCGAAGAAGATGGGATTCGGTCCGGAGTCGTTCAAGAAAATTCCGCCTGCGGAAGGGAAAGAGCGCTGGAAATTCATTCATGAAAGCGTGGCAATGGATGCAGGACTTGGCATACCCTACGCAGTGCTCCATTCCTTCTTTTACAATATCTTTGCCGGCCTGCTGGGAAAAAAAGGAAAAGCTGGCAGTGAAATGCCTGCTGCGTCAATCCAGAAAAACAACGCAGTAATTACGGATGAAACTGCATCAAAGACCGCTAAGGCAGCGCAGAACGGCAAGCCATCATCGCAGGTGAAGGAAGCCGAAGCCGAAGCCGCTATCTCGCAGGCGACCGCCGTGGCACGATAACCGCGGTCTCCATTTCCATCGCCATCTCGTTCCTCTGGTTAAACGTTTCCACCTTGTATTTGACGATGCCCTTGTCAGGGCGGGAAGTGGAAGGACGCTTGTCGATGACGGTTATCATGATGCGCAGGCTGTCACCGGGAAAGGTTGGGCGCGGCCAGCGCACGCTTTCCAGCCCCATGCCGACCAGCCCGTTTGCGACATGGAACAGCTCGGTTTCCGTTTTTAGGCGCATGGTGACCGCCGCCGTCTGCCAGCCGCTCACGATCAGCTTGCCGAACAGGGTATTCTTCGCGGCTTCCTCATCGATATGCTGCAACTGTGGGTCGTACATCCTGGCAAAGGCGATGGCATTGTCCCTGGTGATCGTATGGCTGCGATCGCTTTTGAACTGCTGCCCGATCTCGAAATCTTCGTAATAAAGTTCCTTATTCATGCCTAATATAGTGGCCGCGTTTCAAATGTTGTCAACTTTTGAATTGCGAGGGTATATGACTCATTATATAAAATATCACTAAGCGTTAATTATTTCTGGGTTGATTATGTCCAACCTGCAATCACCGCCGTGGGTAGACGGCCTGACGATAGGCGCAGTGCTTGATGAGACGGCGCGCCGTTTCGCGGAGCGTCCTGCCATAGTGTTTCCACAGAATAACGTCCGCATGAACTATGCTGGGTTTCATGCTGCGGTGCAAAATGTGGCGAAAGGGCTGCTTGAGCTTGGCATAAAGCCGGGAGAACATGTCGGCATTTGGGCGACCAACATCCCCGAATGGGTATTGCTGCAAT
This sequence comes from uncultured Rickettsiales bacterium, assembly GCA_964454545.1. Taxonomy (GTDB): domain Bacteria; phylum Pseudomonadota; class Alphaproteobacteria; order Rickettsiales; family JABCZZ01; genus JABCZZ01. Next base: position 13,864 of record CAYVTI010000043.1, on the reverse strand, counting down.
ATGGCGCAGCGAGCATAGGCGTGGTGCTGGTGACGATCAATCCCGCCTACCGTCCGTTCGAACTGTGTTACACCATAGAGCAGAGCGACATCGTCGCACTGTTCCTGACTGACAGTTTCAAGACGTCTGACTATTACGCGATTTTCGCCGAAGCCTGTCCCCAGATTGCAGAGGCAAGGCATGGCGCCATAAAATGCCCGTCTTTTCCCAAATTGCGTCATGTCATCGCTGCCAAACCGAATGCGCCGGAACATTATCTTCCCTGGCAGGAAATGATTGAAGCAGGGCGTTCTGTTCCAGATTCACAATTAAAGGAAATTGCTGTAAGGCTGGAACCTTCCGATCCGATTAATATTCAATATACATCCGGTACCACGGGATTTCCCAAGGCCGCCATGCTCTCGCACCGCAATATCCTGATGAACGCATGGTACGTCACCGGCTGCCAGAACATCACCGGGCAGGATCGCATGTGCATCCCCGTGCCGTTCTATCATTGTTTCGGCTGCGTCATGGGATCGCTCGGCGCGGTGACGCGCGGCGCGGCGATGGTCATCCCCGCCGAATATTTCAATCCCTCAGCGACGCTTCAGGCTATTGAGAGGGAACGTTGCACGACGGTGTACGGTGTGCCGACAATGTTCGTTGCCATGCTGGACGATGCAAGTTTCAGCGGCCGTAACCTGAAGTCCCTGCGCAGTGGCATCATGGCGGGAAGCCCATGCCCGATTGAAGTCATGCGCAAGGTGATCGATATCATGGGCTGTCGCGACATCACGATCGCCTATGGCCAGACGGAAACCTCGCCGGTGCTCACGCAAAGCAGCGTTCATGATCCGATAGAGTTGCGGGTGGAAACCGTCGGCTCCGCATTGCCGGGCGTGGAAATCGAAATTCGCGATCCGCAGACCAACCAGAAAGTAGGCGACAATCGGCAGGGTGAGCTCTGCGCGCGTGGCCACGGCGCGATGATTGGATATTATAATGATCCGGAAGCCACTGCCCAGACCATAGATGAAGGCGGTTGGGTGCATACGGGCGATCTGGCAATCCGCAGGCCAGACGGCTGCTATAAGATAACCGGGCGGCTCAAGGATATGGTGATACGCGGCGGCGAGAATATCTATCCGCGTGAAATTGAAGAGCTGCTCTTCACCCATCCCTCGGTTTCGCAAGCTGCCGTGTTTGGCGTGCCGGATGCCAAATACGGCGAGGCGCTCTGCGTGTGGATACAGGCGCATCACGGCAAGCAGGTCAACGAAGAGGAAATACTTGCTTTCTGCAAGAAGAACCTCGCTTATTACAAGGTGCCGCGCTACGTGAAATTCGTCTCCGAATTCCCGACCACCGTGAGCGGAAAAATCCAGAAATTCAAGATGCGCGAGCAGATGTGCAGCGAGCTTGGGCTTAAGGAACAGGAAACGGCCTGAAATGGAAACAACTATTATTATAGGATTGTGTGGTGCATTTGGGCTAGGAATGTAATTACATCTGGTGTGAATTATTGGGTTTCTGTTAAAAAAAGAGAGATAATCGCAAGTTTGAAGAAAAGAAAGAGGCTTACATGAGAAAAGATTTGGAAATAAATATTCCTGTCATGCCAGCTTTCGCTGGCATGACAATAATTGTTTTATAACTATATAAGGAAAAGGAATCCACTATGGACTTCAACCTGTCAGAAACCCACATCATCCTGCGCGATTCGATACGCAGGTTTGCTGAAAGCGAAATCGCCCCGGTTGTCCGCGGACTTGATAAGCAGGAGAAATTTTCCGAGGAGCTCACACGCAAGATGGGCGGGATCGGCCTGTTCGGCATCATTGTTCCTGAAAATTATGGCGGTCACTGCATGGATTACCTCGCCTATGCCGTTGCCTGTGAGGAGATTGCCCGCGTAGACGGATCGCAGGCAGCAACCATCACCGCGCATAATTCATTAGGCATCGGGCCGCTTTATTATTTCGGTAACGAAGTGCAACGTAAAAAATATTTGCCGCAACTCTGCACCGGCGAGAAATTGTGGGCATTCGGCCTCACGGAACCGGGTGCCGGTTCGGATTCGCGCGGTAGCAAGACCACGGCAAAGAAAGTGGATGGCGGCTGGATAATAAACGGCTCCAAGATCTTTATCACCAATGGCGCAAGCACTATGAATGCAGGCGTTACCGTGCAAGCGGTGACGGGCGAGAAAAGTAAGGGAAATCCGGAGCTTTCCTGTTTCATCGTCGAGCGCGGCACCAGGGGATTTACGGCGCGCGCCATGCACGGCAAGCTGATGTGGCGCGCATCCGATACGTCGGAGCTTTATTTCGAGGACGTATTCGTACCCGATGCCAATATGCTGGGCAGGCAGGGAGACGGTTCCAAACAAATGCTGGCTACGCTGGATCGTGGCAAGATAGGTATTGCCTCAATGGGTGTCGGCTGCGCGCAGGGAGCTTATGAAAAGGCGCTTGCGTATGCCAAAGAACGCCGCCAGTTCAATCAGCCTATCGCCCAGTTTCAGTCGATCGCTTTTGCGCTTGCCGACATGCATATGAAAATCGAGCTGGCACGCAATTACCTTTATCAGGTGTGCGCGCGTGCGGATTCCGGCAAGCCGTTTACCAAGGAAGCTGCGATTGCCAAGCTTTATAGTTCCGAAATCGCAGGCGAAGTGACGGACATGGCGGTGCAGATCCACGGCGGCTACGGGCTGATGGAGGAATACGACGTGGAACGCTTCTGGCGCGATCACCGGCTGTTGCGTATCGGTGAGGGCACTTCGGAAATCCAGCGCCTTATCATCTCACGGCGCATCGGCTGTTCGGACTAGCTTTTCGGGTTGCCAAACACAGGGGGTGGGTCTATTCTTAACTGATTTTTCAATTCCAGCAGGAGGTGGTTATGGCTATAGCACAGAAACACAAACCAACGGAGCATGACATGGGACACGGCCTACTCGAGCAGGTAAAAAGCAAATTGCAACTCAAGGAAAAATACGGCAACTGGATCAACAATAAAATGGTCGAGCCGCTGAGTGGCGAATATTTCGACAGCATCAGCCCGGTTACAGGCCAGGCATTTTGTAAGGCTGCGCGTTCCAATGAAAAGGACGTGGAAAGAGCGCTTGATGCAGCGCACAAAGCGGCGGAGAGCTGGGGCATCATGCCTCCGGCGCAGCGCGCGCTCATCCTCAACAAGATAGCCGATCGCGTAGAGCAGAATATCGAAAAACTGGCGCTTGCCGAATCGATTGATATGGGCAAGCCTTTGCGCGAAGCCATGGCAGGTGATATGCCGATGGTCATTGATCATTTCCGCTATTTCGCTGCCGCCTGCCGCACGGACGACAGCTCCACTTCGCAGATCGACAATGACACTGTGGCCTATCACTTCCATGAGCCGGTAGGCGTCGTCGGTGCAATCATTCCGTGGAACTTCCCGCTGGTGCTGACGGCATGGAAAACCGCTCCGGCGCTGGCTGCGGGTAATACCATTGTGATTAAACCTGCATCTGAATCACCGCTGTCAATTATGTTGTTCGTCGAACTGATCGCGGATATCGTGCCGCCCGGCGTTATCAACGTCGTGCACGGCCACGGTTCCGAGGCCGGAAAGGCGCTTGCTACCAGCCCGCGCATTGGCAAGCTCACCTTCACCGGCGGCACCTCGACCGGCAAGCTGATCATGCAATATGCGTCGCAGAATATTGTTCCGGTGACGCTGGAACTTGGAGGCAAATCGCCGAACATATTCTTCCCGGATGTGTTCGCGGCGGATGACGATTTCGCCGATAAGGCGCTGGAAGGAATTGCCATGTTCGCCCTTAATAAAGGCGAAGTCTGCACCTCGCCGACCCGTGCGCTGGTGCATGAGAAGATTTACGATAAATTCATGGAGAAAGCGACGGCGCGCGTGGAGAAGATCTCTGTCGGCAATCCTTTTGAGCTGACCACCATGATGGGGCCGCAAGCTTCCAAGGCACAGTTTGACAAGGTGCTTTCCTACATTGATATTGGTAAGAAGGAGGGGGCCAAAGTGCGCACCGGAGGTGAACGCCCGAAATTGGGAGGAGAACTCGAGAATGGTTACTATGTGAAGCCAACCGTTTTTGAGGGCAACAACTCCATGCGGATATTTCAGGAGGAAATTTTTGGCCCCGTGCTTTCCGTCACCAGGTTCAAGGACTTTGACGATGCCATCCGCATCGCCAACGACACGACTTACGGCCTCACCGCCGGGGTATGGACGCGCGATCTCAACACCGCCTACCGCACATCGCGTGCAATTAAGGCAGGCCGTGTATGGGTCAATGCATACCATCTTTATCCGACGCATGCTGCGTTCGGCGGCTACAAGCAGTCGGGCATCGGGCGTGAAAACCACCGCATGATGCTGGCGCATTTCCAGCAGACCAAAAACGTGCTGACAAGCTACAGCCCGAAGGCGCTGGGGTTCTTTTAGACCATATGCGTTTACCCACCCGTGTGGATACCAAGGCCAGGGAATTTGGCGGCAACGCATCTTACCATAAGGAGCTTGCTGCCGGGCTTGCGAAGCATATCGATACAGCAAAACAGGGGGGCGGGGCGAAGGCGGTAGAACGCCATCATTCGCGCAAGAAATTGCTGCCGCGTGAGCGTATCGCGCGTATTCTCGATCCCGGTTCGCCATTTCTTGAACTCTCATCTCTGGCTGCGCACGGCATATATGAAAGCGAAGGCGCAGTACCATCGGCAGGCATAGTCACAGGCATTGGCAGGGTGCATGGCAATGAGTGTCTGTTTGTCGCCAATGATGCGACGGTGAAAGGCGGCACCTATTTTCCGCTCACCGTAAAAAAACACCTGCGCGCGCAGGATATCGCCATGCAGAACCGCCTGCCGTGCATTTATCTCGTCGATTCAGGCGGCGCATTCCTGCCGATGCAGGATGAAGTGTTTCCCGATCGCGATCATTTTGGCCGCATATTCTTCAACCAGGCGCGCATGTCGGCAGCAGGCATTCCACAGATTGCCGCCGTGTTGGGCTCCTGCACCGCAGGTGGCGCTTATGTTCCGGCGATGTGCGACGAAAGCGTCATTGTCAAAGGCAACGGGACAATTTTCCTTGCCGGGCCGCCGCTCGTAAAAGCTGCCACGGGCGAGGATGTCACCGCTGAAGAACTCGGTGGCGCGGATGTTCACACCGCGCAATCCGGCGTTGCCGATCATTTCGCAGCCAATGAAGAAGAAGCGCTTGCCACCGTGCGCGAGATTGTCGCCAATCTCAGCTGGAAAACCGCCGTCCAGCGCAACACCACACCTTATGAAGAACCTGCATATCCGGCGGAGGATATCTACGGCATACTGCCGAAGGAATCGACACGCGTTCCGTTCGACGTGCGCGAGATCATCGCGCGCATCGTGGACGGCTCTAATTTCCACGAATTCAAGAAACGCTACGGCACCACTATCGTCTGCGGGTTTGCGTCCATTCACGGATCACAGGTGGGCATCGTCGCCAATAATGGGATTCTTTTTTCCGAGTCGGCCATCAAGGCCACGCACTTCATCGAACTCTGCGCCCAGCGCAAAATTCCGCTGGTGTTCCTGCAGAACATCACCGGGTTCATGGTCGGAAAAAAATATGAAGCCGAAGGCATCGCCCGTCACGGAGCCAAAATGGTGATGGCGGTAAGCAACGCGCAGGTGCCCAAATTCACCGTCGTGATCGGCGGTTCGTTCGGCGCGGGCAATTACGGCATGTGCGGGCGTGCATACGATCCGCGCTTCCTCTGGATGTGGCCGAATGCGCGCATTTCCGTGATGGGCGGCGAGCAGGCAGCCGACGTGCTGACCCGCGTGCGTCAGGATGCAATGGAGAAGGAAGGCAGGAAGCCGACGGCAAAGGAACTCGACGCCATCCGTCAGCCCTTATTGGAAAAATATGCCAGGGAGAGTAGCGCTTATTACAGCACGGCACGGCTGTGGGATGACGGCATCATCGACCCCGTCTCCACGCGCGATGTGCTTGGCCTTGCCATCGCGGCAAGCCTTAACGCGCCGATTGAAGATACGCGGTTCGGTGTTTTCAGGATGTGAATTATGACAGGAAAATACGCACTTCTTACGTTCGAAATCGACGCACGCGGGGTAGCTTTCGTAGGGCTTAACCGCCCGGAGGTGCATAATGCCTTTGACAGCAATCTGCTCAGGGATCTGACCCACGTATTCGAAGAAATCGACAATGATAGCAAAGTGCGCTTTGCGGTGCTCTTCGGACATGGCAAGTCGTTCTGTGCGGGCGGCGATCTCAACTGGATGCGCTCCATGAAAGGCTATAGCCGCGAGGAAAATATCGCCGACAGCAGGAAGCTTGCCGCGATGTATGCATGCATCCGCGGCTTCAGCAAGCCGCTCATCGGCATTGTGCACGGCGCGGCGCTGGGTGGCGGCTCAGGACTGGCCGCGGTCTGTGATTTTGTTGTGGCTGCGGAAGACGCGAAATTCGGCTTTACCGAGGCGCGTATCGGCATCCTGCCGGCGGTGATTGCGCCTTATGCGATGGAGAAAATCGGCGTCTCTGCCGCGCACGCTTACTTTACTTCCGGCATGCAGTTTTCGGCAAATATCGCAAAGGAAATAGGCCTTGCGCATCGCGTGGTGCCGCGTGACAGGCTTGACGCTGTGCGCGATGAAGTGATAGCGGAATTCCTGAAAGCTGCTCCCGGCGCTTCGCAAAAAGCCAAGGCGCTTATCGCCAAGATCGTTTCCCTTTCGCCGGACAGAGCTGCCGTAACTGACGCGACCGTTGAGGCGATTGCCGACGCCCGCGTGAGCGACGAAGGGCAGGAAGGCATGGACGCGTTACTTTCCGGCCGCAAGGCCAAGTGGGTCGCATGAGAAAGAATGTCGCCATAACCCGCCTGCTGATTGCCAACCGCGGCGAAATCGCTTGCCGCATTGTTGCCACATGCCGTGCGATGGGAATTGAGACGGTCACCGTTTTTGCCTCTGATGATAGGGATTTGCCGCATGCGTATGCAGGAGATTTTTCAGTGCTGCTCGAGGGGAAAAATCTTTCCGAAACCTATCTCAATAGTGAAAAGCTGATTGCGGCCGCGAGAGCAAGCGGCGCCAATGCTGTTCATCCCGGCTACGGTTTCCTTTCCGAGAATGCGCGCTTCGCCGGAGCTGTTGCGAAAGCAGGACTGATATTCGTAGGCCCTCCGGCGAAGGTTATCGCGATGATGGGGGATAAAGCGGAATCACGCATATTATGCCAGTCGATTGGCGTGCCGACGGTGCCGGGCTATGACGGCGGCGGCAAAGAGAATAAACAGCTTGCGAAAGAAGCGGAGAAGATCGGCTATCCCGTTCTGGTGAAAGCGGCTGCGGGCGGCGGCGGCAAGGGTATGCGCATAGTTCATCATGCGAAGGAATTGCCATCTGCGCTTGAGTCGGCGCGATTAGAGGCGATGAATGCCTTTGGCGATGATCGCCTGCTGCTTGAAAAATACCTCACCCGTCCGCGCCATATCGAAGTGCAGGTGTTTTCCGATACGCATGGCAATCATCTGCACCTGTTCGAGCGCGAATGTTCCATCCAGCGGCGTTACCAGAAAATCATCGAGGAAAGCCCTTCGCCTGCACTGCCGGATTCAACGCGTGCGAAAATGGTGGAAGCGGCTGTTAAGATTACCTCTCATATCGGTTATGTCGGCGCAGGCACGGTTGAATTCATCATGGACAGTTCCGGGGAATTTTATTTCCTTGAAATGAATACGCGCCTGCAGGTGGAGCATCCGGTTACCGAAATGATCACCGGGCTTGATCTCGTGCAGATGCAGATCAAGGTGGCGGAAGGCGAAAAGCTTCCTGTCACGCAGAAAGACGTAAAGCGCAGCGGACACGCGGTGGAAGTGCGTCTCTATGCCGAAGACGCAGAACGCGAATTCATGCCAGCGCCGGGCACGCTCAGTATGTTCTCATTGCCGCATCTGCCGCATGTGCGCTGTGAAAATGGCTATCGCAGCGGCAATACGGTTTCGGCAAATTACGATCCCATGATCGCGAAGATTGCCGCGTGGGGGAGAACTCGTGAAGAGGCTATCCATAGGCTGTGTAATGCGCTTGAACAAACGCGCGTGAGCGGTGTCATCAGCAACCGCGATTACCTGCTGCGCATACTGGGCCACAAAGCATTTCTTACAGGGCAAACTTTCACCGATTTTATCCCGAAGCATAAAGAAGATCTGGCGACAGCGCATTACAGCGATGATAAGCTCGCAATGCTTGCCGCCGCTTACCTGTTATCGGACACGCAGGCAACGCTTCCTGCGGCGCACGCGCATACCGAGCATTCGGCGTGGAACAACCCGAGACTGGCAGGCATGCGATGAATGTCACGCTGCATATAAACGGCAAGCCCGTTATGCTTGAAAATATGGCGCGTAAGCAGCAGGAATTGTCTTTTACCCTAGGCGGTAAATCCTACACGTTCTGCAGCCATCGCCTGCCGAACAGCAGTTTTTTGCTGGAGCATGAAACTGCTTCAGGCGTCTGGCAGCGCAAGAGTGGTTCCGTATGGCGCGCGGGTAAGGATGCGCGTGTACAGGTGGGGAACTTTGCGGCAAAAGTAACCGAGCATGCCGCTGATGCCGCGCATGCGGGCCAGCAGGCAGAGTTAAGCCCGCCCGCACCGATGCCGGGTCTTATCCGCCAGATTATGGTCAAAGCGGGGGAGCGTGTGGCGGAAGGGCAGGCGCTTCTGGTCATGGAGGCGATGAAATTGCAGATCACGCTTTCCGCCGGTGGTGATGCAAAGGTGGATGAATTATTGGTAAGCGAAGGTGATCTGGTTACGGAAGGTGCTGATCTGGTGCGGCTTACGGCGGAGGAGCCGGATGGAAAATAAATACGACATAGAGCTTGTGGACGTAAGCGCAAGGGACGGTTTGCAGAATGAAGCGGGCGCAAAGAATTTGTCTGCTGAAGCGAAAGCTGCGTTCATCCGGAAGCTCGCGCAGGCGGGGTTAATGCGCATTGAAGCAGGCAGTTTCGTGCGCCCGCAGGCGGTTCCTGCCATGGCGAATTCGGCGGAAGTGGCTGCCCTGCTTGCGCCGGTGGAAAAAGAATTCCCGGAGGTGGTTTTTTCCTATCTGGTGCCGAATCTCAAAGGGCTGGAACGCGCAAAGGCGGTTAAGGCAAAAGAAATCGCAATCTTTCTTGCCGTCTCGGAAGTCTTTTCCAAGGCTAACATCAACGCTAGCGTTGATGAAGCGTTTACCGCCATAGAGCCGACGATCAAGGAAGCGCTTGCATCCGGCATGCGCGTGCGCGGCTATATATCGAATGTGTTCGGTTATACCGATCTGCCGTTTTCCCCGCAGATCGTTGCAAAGCGCTCCAAACAGCTGCTTGATATGGGGTGCTTTGAAGTATCGCTCGGCGATACCACGGGGATTGGCAAGCCTGATATGGTTGAAGAGCTGGTGAAGGCGCATGTGAAATTTTCTATCCCGCTTGCCAAAGTCGCCATGCATTTTCATGATACGAACGGCCACGCGATAAGCAATGTGGAGCGCTCCTATGGGCTGGGGATTCGCACCTTCGACGCCGCAACCGGAGGGCTTGGTGGCTGTCCCTATGCCAACAGCCCGAAGGGTAACCTGGCGATGGAGGATATCGTTTCCTGGTGTGGAGACAAAGGTTTGAGCTGCGCTGTCAAGGATACGCAGATATTGTGCAACGCAACATCGTTTATTAATGAAAGACTTGGTAAATCACCGGCTAAGGTTTATAACTAAGGCAAATGGCAGGAGTAAGGATACTATGAGCGAGAGTCAACAAACCGTAGGATCGTTTTTATTTGATTACCTGCATAAGCAGGGTGTGACCCATGTTTTCGGCATTCCGGGGGATTTTGCCTTGCCGACATTCCGCTGGCTGCAGAAATCGCCTCTCGAGATTATCACTATGACGCATGAGCCAAGCGTGGGGTTCGCGGCCGACGGCTATGCGCGCATTCATGGTTTGGGTGTCGCCTGCGTCACGTACTGCGTCGGTGGTCTTAACATGCTTAACTCGGTGGCCTGCGCCTATGCGGAAAAATCGCCCGTATTGATTATTTCCGGTGGTCCGTCGCCTGCCGATCGAAAAAAGGATGTGCTGATGCATCATAAAGTACGCACGTTCGACACGCAGCGGCGCATCTATGAGGAAGTAACCTGCGCGACTGCCGTCCTGCTCGATCCGGAAACGGCGGCGGCTGAAATCATGCGCGTGGTGAATACGGTACGGGAAAATTCGCGCCCGGGTTATATCGAAGTGCCGTTCGACATTGTCGACATGCCGATCGGGAATATCCCGCCTGCCGTGAACAGGCAGATCACGGCCAGTGATCCGGACAACCTGCAGGCGATGCTGGAAGATGCCGCAAATGCCATCAATAACGCGAAGCAGCCGGTCATTATCGCGGACATCGAGCTTTACCGCCACGGGTTGATCGATCAGGCGCTTGCGGTGGCAAGTAAATTCAATATTCCGTTCGCTTCAACGCTCATGTCCAAATCCCTTATCAGCGAAACCCATCCGCTGTTCATCGGCGTCTATTCCGGTCCGTTATCGGATGAAGCCGTGCAGAAATATGTCGAGGATTCGGACTGCCTCATCATGCTGGGCGCTATGATCACGGACGTCTGGTTCGGCTTCATGAGCACCAGCGAGAAACTGAGCCGCAAGCGCACGATGCTTGCTACTACGGAGAAGATGCAGATTGGCGCGCGTACCTATGAACATGTTGTGCTCAAGGAATTTCTTGAGAAGCTTTATGAAATGCCGGTGACGCCGCGCAAGCTGGGCGCGCTGCCGCCGCAGGCGCCGGAGGCGAAGCCGCTGAACGACGCTGAGAAATCGGCAGAGATTTCGATTTCCAACTTTTTCCGCATCCTGGGCCTCTATGTAGGCGAGCAGGATATTATCACCTGCGATACGGGTGATGCCATGTTCGGCGCCATGAAACTGCGCGCCAAAGAGTCAACCACGTTTCTCGCGGACGCGTATTACCTGTCGATGGGATTTGCTATTCCGGCGTCCATCGGGGCAATGGCTGCGCGTCCCAAGAGCCGCATATTCGCGATTGTAGGCGACGGAGCGTTCCAGATGACGGGTATCGAGCTCTCCACCGCCGTTAAATTCGGGATGAAGCCCATCGTGTTCGTGCTCAATAACGACGGTTACGGCACCCAGCGGTTTATTCTCGATGGCCCGTTCAATGAAATCCTGCGCTGGAACTATACGAAACTGACCGAACTTTTTGGAGTTGGCGTTGGCAGAAAAGTGACCACGAACGGGGAACTCGAAGCCGCGGTCAAGGAAGCCATCGCAACGGATAAAATGTATATCATCGAAGCTATTATTCCGCGCAACGAGTGCAGCCAGAGCCTGAGGCGGGTAGGCGAAGAGCTTGGAAAACTGCGCGACAAGAACAAGCGCGGCGATGCGGATGCCAAGGATGCCGCTTAGATACTGGAGGACTCTCTTACTCAATTATTTCTAGCTACTCTTACACGCCAATCTTCTCTATTTCCACGCTGCCATTAATAATGGTGGCGAAGGAGTTGTCCTGCATTTCTGTCCAGTTTTCATAGCCCTGATCGAGCGGTTCGGAAACCACGATGACGCTGTGCCCCGGCATGCGGGAATGGTTATCGCCCAGATCCCTGATGCATTCGGGATGGGTGGCGTAATACTGGCTGTTGGAAATGCTGCCCGAAGCGTAGCGTATGGTGTAGAGATACTTGCCGTCGCTCATGGCGCAGGAAAGGGTGAATCTCACGCCGATGCCCTTCTCCCTGCAGGCGCGCTCCACGCGGACGATCATTTTTTCCATCGCTTCCTTGGGAGATTTTTCCAGCCCGTAAGTAAGCGCCAGCAGGAAAAATGTCTCGCTGTCGGTCGTTCCGCGCAGCGATGGGTAAAGCTCCGAGGCGATATCAAACTGCAGTTCGCGCCTTATATGTTCAAAACCGGTGATATGTCCGTTATGCTGAAAGAGCCAGTTTTTATACTTGAACGGGTGGGCGTTGCTGCGCTGGATCGCGCCGTTGGACGCCGCACGGATATGCGCCATGAAAATATTCGCTTTTATATGTGGGCATATTTCCGTGATATTTTCGTTATTCCATGCCGGATCGGGTACTTTGAAAAGGCCGGGATCAGGTTTTTCGCTACCGTACCAACCCATACCGAACCCGTCGCCATTGGTGGCAAGACGTGTTCCATCCTGTTTGTAATGCATCCGGGACTCCAGACTCTGCTTCACTAATGAATGCGTTGGCCGGGTAATCAGCGTATCAAGAAAAATCGGCTTGCCGCTATAGGCAATCCATCTGCACATAAATCACTCCTTTATGCAGTCAGGAAGGGTTGTAGTGGTTGGGATGCGTAGATATTAGGGACTTCCACGCCGTCTGGCAATGGTTTTGCGGTGCAGGTTTAAATCTCTCCGGGTTGCATTCCCCGCAGTTTGCTGCGCAAGAAATTGTCATGTTGCACTTGCAACGTGAACTTAAGGGCCCCAGCCTTGCAGTATGGCCAGACCCCGCAATGCGCTTCGCTTATGCGGGGTGACATCTATTTAATACCCACCGTTGCTTGCGGTGGGGGGGTGTTTGAAGTGCAGCTGCATAGGCAGAGAATTAAAAACGGCGCATTATGTCTTAATTCGTATAAGGAATCCATATGGAAAATGATTAAAATTGATGAATAACCCATTATAAAATAAAAATATTTGCTCTTATAGAATTTTTATATTATTGTATTATGTGTATAGGAAATATTTATTGGTAAGGTTATCTATGGCCGCGAAAGGGAGCCGGGCTTTAGCTGAATTGTCGGGCACATACGAAAATGAAATGATAATAATGCTGGCTGCGTTTGCCGCATTACGTAAGGGACAAAAAGATATCCGCCTGCCAGCGAACTGGACCGGCGTTGCCGGAAAAGTGGCGGATGCTTTCAATGAAGTCGCGGAGATGAACGAAAGGATGGCCGCGGAATTGAGCCGCCTGAGCGAATCCGTCGGCAAGGAAGGAAAGCTGAGCCAGCGCCTGTTCGTCGGCAATGTAAGCGGATTTTGGCATGATTCTGTTGAATCCGTAAATGATCTCATCAATGACCTTGTGCACCCGACCAGCGAAACCGCGCGCGTCATCGGCGCCGTGGCGCAGGGTGATCTTTCGCAGACGATGGCGCTTGAAATTGACGGGCGGTTGCTGAAAGGCGAATTCCTCCGCACGGCAAGAACGATTAACACGATGGTGGACCGGCTTTCATCCTTCGCATCGGAAGTGACCCGCGTGGCGCGCGAAGTGGGCACCGAAGGCAAGCTTGGCGGACAGGCGAAGGTGAAGGGCGTAGCAGGCACATGGAAGGATCTCACCGACTCGGTGAACATGATGGCGGGTAACCTCACCGGGCAGGTGCGCAATATCGCCGAGGTGGCGACCGCGGTGGCGGGCGGAGACCTTTCCAAGAAGGTGACCGTAGATGTGAAAGGCGAAATCCTTGAGCTCAAGAACACCGTGAACACGATGGTGGATCAGCTCAACTCATTCGCTGCGGAAGTGACCCGCGTGGCAAGAGAAGTAGGTACGGAAGGAAAGCTCGGCGGACAGGCGGACGTGCGAGGCGTGTCCGGAGTATGGAAGGACCTCACCGACAACGTAAATTCAATGGCGTCCAACCTCACATCGCAGGTACGCAACATCGCAGACGTGACCACGGCTGTGGCGAACGGTGATCTTTCAAAGAAGATCACCGTTTTGGTCCGAGGAGAAATCCTTGAATTGAAGAACACGATCAACACGATGGTGGACCAGCTCAGCTCATTTGCCGCG
>CAYVTI010000042.1:14120-18708 GCA_964454545.1 uncultured Rickettsiales bacterium | reverse complement strand
GTGTGGGCTTTTATGCCGTAATGGGCAAGCAGTTTCCTGCTTACCCGTGTGTCCTCGCAGGCGATGATGTCGGCGGCGCGCAGGATATCCTGCGCGCGCAGTGTCATATCCTTCAGGTTGCCGATAGGCGTTGCCACGACATAAAGGCCCGGCGCAATTATTTGACTATTACCCATCGCTGACTTATGGTGATTTGCATATGAGAACCGCACGCTATGATACCGGGTTTTTACAAATTGTGTACCGTTTATTGGCGGTGTTTCTCATACTTGCCGCCACATCCTGTTCCATGCTTCCCGATTGGAATGAAGACGAGGACATGGAAACAGCGGCGAAACCTGCCGCCAAGGAACGGCAGACTTTTTCTCCGGTGACCGTTCCGAAGGAGGTCATGACTGTAAAGGCAAATGATCAGAATCCTCCTGTATCCCAGTCTCAGGAAAAACCTAAGGAGGAATATGCCCCTCCCAGCCATATAAAGCAGGATGAAGGCCAAACGTCTCCTGTTCAGCAAAACGGCTCTTTTGCTCCTGCTACGAAAATAGGCGAAGACATGAGCAGTAAGGCGCCGGTCGTCAAGGTCGGCCTGCTGATACCGATGTCCGGTGAGTCTATAGATTTGGGAAAATCGCTGCTGGATGCCGCGGTGCTGGCGGTCTATGACAAATACAGCTCCCTGTCCGCTCATGAAATAACCGCCCGGGTCGAACTGCTGCCCAAGGATACGGGCGACACCATTGAAGGGGCGGAAAAGGCAGCACAGGACGCGATGCAGGAGGGCGCGACGATTATTCTTGGCCCCGTGTTCAGCAAGCAGGTGAACGTGGTCGCTTCCAGCGCCCGCCACAAAAACATCCCGGTGATAACATTTTCCAATAATATATCCGTGGCGGGTGACGGCGTGTACCTGTTCGGGTTTCTTCCGGAACAGCAGGTGATCCGTATCGTTCAGTACGCATTAACCCATAATACGAACAATATTGCCGCGCTGGTTCCCAGTAATCCTTATGGCGCTGCGATAGTGAAACAGCTCTCTTCTGAAGTCCGCAAGCATAATGGGCATGTGCATCCGATTGAATATTATTCCGAGGATATGCAGTCGCTGGATAATAACGTGGGACGCTTGGCGCGCTTTCTTCAGGATGAGCCGAGCAAGGGGCAATCCCTGTTTGTTGCCGAAGGGGGCGATAAATTAAGGACCCTTACCGATACGCTGAATGCCAACGGCATTAATCCTGGTAATATCCAGTTGCTGGGTACCGGATTGTGGGATGATCCCGATTTGATGAAACTGCCTGCGCTGAGTGGCGGCTTGTTTGCCAGTTCCCCGCCTGAGAGATACCATACCTTTGAACAACATTTCATGGATACGTACTCCTATAAGCCTGAAAGACGCGCAAGCCTGTCATATGACGCGGTGGCCCTTGCCATTAATATCGCCCTTGCGTCCGGCGGTACGGGCTTTCCCAAATTCATGCTGACGGATCAGGCCGGATTTAACGGCCCCGCCAACGGGATATTCCGTTTTCACGAAGACGGCTCCATTGATCGTGGACTATCTATCCTTATGATAACGCCATCAGGTTTCAGGACGGTGGAGCCTGCTCCGACCATGTTTAACCAGTAATGCCGCTCAATCTGAGATTTCACGATGTTGAGCTTTCCGTATGCAAGCTGGAAGCGGATATTTCCACGCCTGTGGATCTGCCGCAACATACATTTGCTGCCTATATACATACTCCGGGAGAGGTAACCCTGATTTGTCCTGCGTCCGCCGTTCCTGAGAATGTCAAAAAAGAGGAATCAGGCTGGATTGCGCTGGAGCTTGTAGGACCGTTCGATTTTGCTTTGACAGGGATATTGCTGCAGGTTGCTAAGCCTTTAGCGAAGGCGGGTATCGCAATTTACACGTTGTCGACGTATGATACGGATTATGTTCTGATAAAAGCAGAGAGGCGGCAAGCTGCGATAGAAGCCCTGAAACAGGCGGGACATAACTTTATTGTATAAGTCCCAGCTTCTTTGCCATCTTCACAAGCGGTTCCAGTATCTGCTCGTTCAGGTAATCCGCGTGGTGGACGTCTTTATATACGACTATCTCTTTAGGTTCGTTTGCCGCTGCAAACAGCTGTTGCCCATGGCGGAGAGGGATGGTCATATCTTTTCCCCCATGCAGCATCAGCAGCGGGACGTGGACGCCTTTTATTTTTGACAGTGAGTCATATTTATCTAGCACAAGGTGGCGTACTCCCAGAATGAACGGATAAAGCTCCGCCGAACGCGTTTCTACCGAAGTATAAGCCGCTTCCAGCATTAGCAATCCCGGAGGGCGTTCGCTTGCCATCTGGACGGCGACCCCGCTGCCCAGCGACTCACCGAAGTAAATAAGCCTGTCCTGACGGATACCGGGGCGGGAGAGCGCGTAATCGACCGCAGCGCGCGCATCTTTATAAATTCCGGTCTCCGTTGGCGTTCCATCGCTTTTTCCATATCCGCGGTAACTAAGGGCAATAAGCCCGAATCCATTATCTGTAAAACTGCTGAATTTGGAAGCCCTGTCCGAAAGGTTGCCTGCGTTGCCGTGAAAATAAAGGATAGTCGGGTATCCCGGGTTTGCGGTATGCTCCCAGACTTGCAAGCGGACGCCATCCGAAGCGGTAATAAAAATGTCCTGTATATTGCCAAGGCCGTATGCGGAAGGATCGGCGATGGTACGCGAGGGATGATACATCAGGTTTCTCTGGAAGATAAAAGTCAGCAGAGAAAGAACAACATATGCAACAAGCGCAAATTTCATTAAAACTAGCATATGCAGGGAAAAAGAAAATAATCGGGATAAATCCGCCGCTGCGTCAGCCCGCGCATTTATTCATCATCAAAGAATTTAGGCTGGAAATTAGTAATAGGCTTGGGCTTCGGGGTAGGCACGTCGATCATATCGTATTTCTCTTTCATTTCCTTGCGGATTTCCTCCGAAGGTTCGCCGCGCCCTGCGGCCAGCACAGTGCCGAAATCGGAAGGCTTGAAATTTTCCCCTGCCTGCATCTTGGCGAACATATCCTTAAGCGATTTACCGAGCAGCTGAAGATAAGAGTATACGCGATCGCCGAACAGGTTTGTACCCTGCAAAAGTATGACTATTTCTGTTTCGAGATATTCATCGCTTACCAGATCGGGCGATATGTGTTTTCCGAGGGCAGGAGTAGACCAGTTGTTTTTCATGGCAATTCTTTATGCTGCTAGTTGAATAGTAACATCGTGATTTGCTAGCATATTACAAAAGAGAAAGGGAAAATAAAAGAGAAATCTTTATTGTTTTTTAATCGGGAAGGGGAGCATTCGGGCGAAATTCTTAAGAAAGGTTAACGCGCAGTTCCCTTGGGATTTTTCGGGTTCTTTTTTGTAGTGGTTGTAGCGGCGGCTTCTGCTTTCTTCTTGGCCTCGGCCTTCTTTTTCGCCTCAATCTTTTTCTTCATCTTTAGATATTGCTCTTTTTCCAGAATGAATGCATTATGCGCCTGCGTTAAAAGATAAGCCAGCGATTTAAGCAATTTCTTATCCTTACTTGCTATAGCCAGGATCAAAAGGTTTTCGTCATTCTTAAGCGTGCTTTCAGCGCTCTTGATATCCTTAATTGCACTGTCAAAACCCATATACATCCTCCAACCTTTCTTTCCTTCTCTTTACGCCGTATTTTTTATTTTTATAGCAAGTGGTACGGTATATAGTCAATTTTCTATAGTTACTTCAGTTACTTCTGTTTATTTCCTTGTTTCTTACTGAAACCATTCCCGATCACATAAGCCGATTATAGCTAAAAGCACCTCCTGATGTCTATCATTGAATGCCTATGTCAAAAACACTTCATAAATCTGTAACGAGATTGTAATAAAACTGGTTCTCGGATAGAATGACCCGTATCAGAAAAATCAGGATTCAATGCGCATACGCCTTCTCATCTTTGTACTACTAGCTTTTCTGCCAATTTTTAACCAGGCGTTTGCGGATAGCACTACCGATATGCATCGCCAGTCCGCTTTCCTGTTTGCCAGGAAAAAGATGTGGAATGACGCCATTTTGCACGCAAAAGCGACCCATAGCGAGGTGCTTGTCAAATATTTCACCTGGCTATACCTGAAGGATCCCGATTCCGATGCAGGTTTTGACAATATAACGGCTTTTATCGATCAAAATCCGGATTGGCCCGATATAAAGGTACTGGAAAAGCGTGCCGAAATGGCGCTTCTCTCCGGCAATCCGTCCGATGAGGCGTTAAATGAATGGTTCAGGAAGCATCCGTCATCGGTAGCCTTTGTGAAATCCAGGGGGACCAAAAGCCCTGAGGAACTGCACCTCATGATTCGCAGCAGCTGGATAAATGGCAATTACGATAAGGCGACGGAAGAAAGGATTCTCGCAAAATACCATTCCATTCTCCATACCACGGATCATGTGCGCCGCATTGATCGTCTGATTTGGGAAGGGCAGACGGATGATGCAAAACGGCTGCTTAAATTTGTGCCGAAAAACTACCAGAAGCTTTTTCAGGCGCGTATTGCTCTTGCGGAAGATAAATCTTCCGCTCCTT
>CAYVTI010000042.1:0-14110 GCA_964454545.1 uncultured Rickettsiales bacterium | reverse complement strand
TTGCACGTGTTTCAGGCGCGTTGAGGAACGATCCCGGGCTTGCTTATGAGCGCATACGGTGGCGCATCCGGGATAATGACAGGGATGGCGTGCGTGAACTGCTGCTTGCAACGCCTAACGAAGTGCCTTATCCCGAAAAGTGGTGGCCCATACGCGATCGCCAGGTGCGTGAGGCGATAGGAGAAGGAAATATAAAACTTGCTGAAAGATTACTTGCGCATCATGGGCAGAAAACCGGTACCATTCCCTACAAGGAAGCGCAATGGCTTAAGGCGTGGATAGATCTGGAATACCGGAACCTGCCGGAAAAGTCACACAAGGAATTCACCAAGCTGCTTGAGGAAATGGAAACGCCGTCAGGAAAGGCGCGAGCCGCCTATTGGGCCGGGCGCGCAGCGGAAAAGATCAGCAAGGGCAACCCGGCGCGCTGGTTTGGCGAAGCGTCAAGCTTCTCTACGACATTTTACGGGCAGCTTGCTGCATGGGAACTGAGCAAGGATGACAAAAACCGGCACGGCCATGTCATTAAATCGACAAGCCTGCCTACGGCGGAAGAAAAGGCCCGCTTCAGGAAGCATGAACTGGTGCAGCTTGTATATGAACTGGCCAATGCGAAGGAAGACGAGCAGGTCGGAAAGTTCATCTACCATATATTACAGAATGCAAAGACCGGCAGCGAGGGTATTCTGGCTACGGAACTCGGGCAGGACATACACCGGATTGATCTCAGTGTGCGTGCGTCCAAGAAGGCGTTGCAGCAGGGCATGATATCGCTCGAATACGGCTGGCCGGTTATCTCGTTTCCTGAGCATGTGGAAGTCGAGAATG
Organism: uncultured Rickettsiales bacterium; assembly: GCA_964454545.1. Lineage (GTDB taxonomy): Bacteria > Pseudomonadota > Alphaproteobacteria > Rickettsiales > JABCZZ01 > JABCZZ01. Next base: position 13,282 of record CAYVTI010000042.1, on the reverse strand, counting down.
CGTTGCTGATGGCGTTGGTGCGCCAGGAAAGCGAATTTTATGCGGGCGCGGTGAGTCCGTCAGGCGCTATCGGCCTGACGCAGCTTTTGCCTGCGACCGCTAAAGAAACGGCGAGGAGGTCAGGGTTATCTTATTCGAATGAATCGCTCTATAATCCCGGCTATAACATGATGCTGGGCAGTATCTATCTCAATAAGCTGATTAACAAGTTTGAAGGGTCTTATCTGCTTGCGACCGCCAGTTACAATGCGGGTGCGGCGAGAGTGCAGCAATGGGTCAATGAGTTCGGCAGGCCGGGCAGGAATGTAAGGGAGAATATCGACTGGATCGAAAGGATTCCCACCAGCGAAACCCGGAATTATGTTCAGCATGTACTGGAAAACGTCGAAGTCTACCGCTTCCTGCTCAACGGTCACAAAGTGGCGAATACGATGATATCGGATGATTTGATCCGGTAGGTTATTTTAGCTCGTACACGGTTTCGCCGCCTACGACAGTACGTATGGCGCGGCCTTTGGTTTCCCAGTTGTCAAAGGGTGAATTCTGCGATTTGCTCACGAATTTTTCCGGATCGAGCTTCCAGTCATAATTGAGATCAATAAGGGTAAGATCGGCGGGCGCGCCTTTTTTCAGTCGTCCGGCGTTTACGTTGATGATGTCGGCGGGCTTGTAGGTCATAGCGGCGATGATATCGCGCAGTGGCATGATTTTCTTATGGTAGAGCGAGAGCGAAAGCGGCAGCATGGTCTCAAGTCCCACGATGCCGACGGCGGCAGTGGTCATCGGCACGCGCTTGCTTTCCTCGTCATGCGGCGCGTGGTCGGTGGCGATGGCGTCAATGGTGCCGTCTTTCAATCCTTCGATAATGGCAATGCGATCTTTTTCTGCGCGCAGCGGCGGGTTCATCTTGCAGAAGGTGCGGTATCCCTCGACAGCTTCATCCGTGAGCGTGAAATGATGTGGCGCGGTTTCGGCGGTCACGCGCAGTCCTATCTTTTTCGCACGGCGCACGATATCCACCGATTCGGCGGTCGAGATGTGTAGCACGTGGTAGCGCCCGCCGGTAAGTTCAGCGAGGATGACATCACGCGCTACGATCACGGCTTCGCAGGCATTGGGGCTTCCGGGCAGGCCGAGCCGCGCCGAAACCGCGCCTTCGTTCATGCAGCCGTTGCCGCGCAGGTTCAGGTCTTCGGCATGCTGCGCAATAGGCACACCCAGATCACGCGCATAGGTCAGTGCGCGGCGCATCAGCTGCGCGTTCATGACCGGCAGGCCATCGTCGGTAAATCCTACCGCGCCTGCCTCCTTTAGAAGGCCCATTTCGGTCAGCGACTCGCCCTTCTGACCCTTGCTGATGGCGGCATAGGCGCGGACATTGACATAGCCTGTTTCACGCGCACGGCGATGGATAAACTCCAGTACTGACACGTCGTCGATCACCGGCTGCGTGTTCGGCATGCATGCGACGGTAGTCACACCCCCTGCCGCTGCCGATTTGCTCCCGGTCTCGATGGTCTCCTTATATTCCTGCCCCGGTTCGCGGAAATGCACCTGTATGTCGAGCAGGCCCGGTGTCAGCAGATTGCCTTTGCAGTCGATGATTTCGACGCCTTCCGGCACTCCGCCGTTAAATAAACGCGGCCCGAGATCAGCTATCTGGTTGCCGGTGGTGAGCAACGCGCCTTTCGCATCCAGCCTGCTCTCCGGATCGAACAGGCGCGCGTTAACGTAAGCCACCTTATGTTTGGACAGTGGAGAGTGGGTAGGGCGTGTGAATATCTGTTTTGCCTTCATGTGTTATTGCAACCTTTGCGATAAGATTTCCAGCACGGCCTGGCGCACGGCGACGCCCATTTCCACCTGGTCGAGAATAACGCTGCGGTTCAAGTCGTCCGCGAGCTTGGTATCAATTTCTACCCCGCGGTTTATAGGGCCGGGATGCATGATAAGCGCATCAGGTTTGGCAAGCGCCAGCTTGCTTTCATCCAGTCCCCAGAAATGAAAATATTCGCGCACGGAGGGGATGAAATTACTTTCCATGCGCTCAAGCTGCAGGCGCAGCATCATGATGATGTCGCAGTCCTTGATGCCTTTGCGCATGTCGTAGAACACCTTTGCGCCCAGTTTTTCCGGCTGCGGCGGCATGAGGGTAGCAGGGGCAATAATGCGTACCTTTGCGCCCATTGCGTTGAGCAAGAGAATGTTAGAGCGGGCGACGCGGCTATGAACGATGTCGCCGCATATGGCTACTGTCAGCCCCTCGATGCGTCCTTTCCTGCGCCGTATGGTGAGCGCATCAAGAAGCGCCTGTGTGGGATGCTCGTGGCTGCCGTCGCCTGCGTTAATGACCGAGCAATTCACCTTGCGTGAGAGGAGATGCACCGCGCCGCTTTCCGGATGGCGTACGACGATAAAATCCGGGTGCATGGCGTTGATGGTCATGGCGGTATCGATAAGCGTCTCGCCTTTTTTCACAGATGAAGTGGCGACCGACATGTTGATCACATCTGCGCCGAGGCGTTTGCCTGCAAGCTCGAAGGACATGCGCGTGCGCGTGGAATTCTCGAAAAACAGGTTAATGAGCGTGCGGCCTTTGAGTATGACGTGCTTTTTATCGATCTGGCGGTTTTTTTCTATGTAGCCTTCGGCCAGATCGAGTATGCGGTTTATATCTTTCTTTGAAAGGCCTTCGATCCCTAGCAGGTGCTGGATGGTATGAGATGTGCCGCTGCTTTTCTTTTTGCTGCTCATGTTACCGCTTGTTATGTGCCCTTCAAGAAGGTATAATCACGCTGATTTTACATCTTAATGGCATAAAATGCGCTATACTGCAACCATCATTACGGTTATTTCTGTTGGTTTCTCGACTTTATGGTTATCTTCGTGCGCGTTAGAGCCAAAATCCCAGTTGGATAGCAAGAGCGAATTGTCCAAATTGAACGGCCCTGACGTAGGTTCCATAGAAAAAACATTGCGCGGGCAGGCGGAACAAGCAGTTAATAATGGGGATTTCAGGCGCGCTGCCCAGATGTATAAGCAGCTGGCTGATGAGTATCCTGACAAGAAACGATATCCCGTGCTGTTGGCGGATAGCCTGCGCCGCGCAGGGGATAACAGGGACGCCCTGAAGGTCATAGATGAGTTTCTGAAGAAAGAATCCCAAAACGCTGAAGGGCTCGAGATCAAAGGCCTGACCCTTATGACTCTGGGCGAGTTTTCTGAAGCCAGCAGGACATTTGACAGTGTAATGAAGCTGGATGGGAAGCGCTGGCGCACCCTGAATGCCATAGGCATCATGTTCGCCATAAAAAGAATGAATCCGCAGGCGATTTCTTATTATAACGCGGCGCTGGAATCCAGTCCGGACAATCCGGGCGTGCTCAATAACCTTGGGCTTTCACTTGCCATGGATAGGGATTATGACAAGGCTGTTGAAACGTTAGTGCGCGCCAGGAATCGTGCCGAAAACGGCAGTAAAGAGCTTAAGCATATTGATCTGGATCTGGCGCTTGTGTATGCGCTGGCCGGAAGGCTGGATGACGCCGAAGAGGTTGCCGCGCCGCATCTTACCAAGGCCGGGCTCTATAATAACATGGGGTTCTATGCCTATATTTCAAAGAACTCTGAACTGGCGAAAGTATATCTTAATAAGGCTTTGACGCAGGACCCTGCCTATTACGATCGCGCATGGAAGAACCTCAGTGCCATAAACGGCGATAATGCTTCCGAGACGAATGCGGATGACGAGCCGCAAAAAGCGCTCGAAAAAACATTCGGCCCGCCGGAATTGGGAGAGGAGAAGCAGGAACCTGCTCCGCCGTTGGAGGGAGGGGCATCCCAGGCTGCTCCTGTTTCTCCAGTGACTGTGGCTTCGGATAAAGAGGCTAATAAAAGGATGGAAGAAAAGAAGGTGAGGGGAAAAGCAGATAATAGCGAAAGACCTGCGGTTGCAGATCCGGCTCCGGCCCCTTCATCTGCGCAGGAAAATAAAGGGAATGAAAAAGACTTCAGGGAGGATGTAAGGAAGGGTGCCAAGCCGGACACGTTGTTTACCCCGCCGCCGCCTGCCCAGGTTGCTCCATCTCAATAAATTTGATGCCGTTATGCCCGTCTGTCTTGATCGCGATTTTGCCGTCAAGCAGCTTGGCGGCCTGCGCTCCGAATACCTCATGACGCCATCCATGCAGCGCTTTTATATGGTCTCGTTTTCCACATGCCATCAGTTCCAGATCGTCCTTATCCGCGATGAGGCGCGGCACAATCTGGTTTTTTCCGGCACAGTTCTTAAGCAGCAGACGCAGCAGATCCGCTATGGACTCGCTTTCGGTGGAAATCTGCGGCTTTACGGGGAGGTGCGGGTAGGATGACGGTGGCAACAAATCCACTTCTTTTAGCATTGTGAAGAGCGGCTCATAATTAGTTGCTGACATGGTCGGATGGAAGCCACGGATGGCCTGCAATTCGGAAAAATCGGCAGGTTTCGCATTGGCCACTTCAGTGAGGGTTTCATCTTTCATGATGCGTCCGCGAGGCACATTGCGCTCGCGTGCGGTAAGCTCCCGCCAGCGTGCGACCGCTTGGAGCGATGCAAGGTAACGTGGCGACATGTTGCGGAAACGTAACCGTTTCCAGACATCGTTGGGATCAACATTGTAGGCGTTCTGATCCAGAAGCGCCTGCATTTCTTCGTTTATCCACTCCCTGCGCCCGCTGCGGGCAAGATTCTTTTCAAGCGCCTCGTATATCTCGCGCAGATGCAGTACGTCGTTTATGGCGTAGCTGAGCTGCTTCTCCGATAGCGGACGGCGCGACCAGTCGGTAAAACGCGATGACTTATCGACGGCAATTCCGAGAATCTTATTAGTGAGGCTTTCATAACTCGCTGCCTCGCCATAGCCACATACCATTGCCGCCACCTGTGTATCAAAGACTGGCGCAGGGATGGTTCCAAATGCCTGGTAAAAGATTTCAATATCCTGCCTGCAGGCATGGAAAACTTTAAGCACCGCAGGATTTGAAAAGAGGACATTGAGTGATTTCAAGTCAATGCCGGGAGCGAGGGGATCGATAATTGCAGAATGTTTTTCTCCTGCAATCTGGATCAGGCAGAGCAGGGGATAATAGGTCTTCTCGCGCATGAACTCCGTATCGACTGTGACGAATTTCTCATATGCAAGCGAAGTGCAGAATTTCTCAAGCTCAGTGGTGCTGGTTATTACATTATTCATCCATTCTTCCTTATTATCTTATAGCGGGACGTCTCGCCGGATATGATGGTAAGCGATGACGGACTGCATTTCCATTCTTTTGCAAGAATCTTAATAAGCGCCTTGTTGGCCTTGCCGTCTTCCGGTGTGGCGGTCAGACGTACCTTAAGCCATTCCTTACCATTAGCGTCTTTTACTATACCTTCAACCGCATTTTTGCCCGATTTCGGAAATACGTGGATTGCAATCAGTGATTCTGTCATGGATTTATTGCCTTCTGCCAGTCAGAAACCTGAACATGTAGATGGCAGCGGGAATGTTAAGTATGCCTGTACTTAGGAAGACTTCAGGGACCGTCCAGTGCTTTTCCAGCATCAGCGATGTCAGGAGCGCGGCAACCACCATGAAAAGTGCGTTCATGATATTATTGGCAGCGATAATGCGTGCGCGGTGCTCTGCAGGGCTTTTTATCTGCATGAGGGCATATAACGGTACGATGAATATGCCGCCGCATAACGCGATGAAAAAGAGATCGGCCAATATGCGCCATCCTTCAGCATGCCACAGGAAATCCGGTATGCTGGAAAGTGTGGTGTCGGCTGCGAACACGGCGCTTCCTGAGGAATAGTACAAATCAAATGTGAACAGGGAAATACCTATCATGGCAAAGGGCACATAACGGCTGTCCAGTTTTCCTTTCAGCAGTGTATTGCACAAGAGAGAACCCGTGCCAATTCCAACAGAAAATAGAGTAAGAAAAAGCGTCACTACCTTCTGGTTAGCATAGACGACGTCTTTGGCATAGGTGGGAAATTGCGACAGGAATGTGGCTCCCAGCAGCCAGAACCATGATATGCCAAGAATATACAGGAATACGTTTCTGTCTGCGCGCGCGAAACGGATAATATGCATGATTTCCCGTACAATATTATAGTTGATGCATAATTGCGGTTCCGGAGGCGGGGCGGGGGGAATATGGCGGCTTGCGATATAGCCTGCTATGGCGCAGACGATTGCGGCAACGGAAACTTCGGCGATGCCGTGCTTATGCAGAATGAGCGATCCACCCAGAATAGTGCCCAGCAGAATGGCAAGAAAAGTACCCGCCTCTATATAGGCATTGCCCGGAAGCAATTCATTTTCCTTGAGATGCTGCGGCAACAGGGCGTATTTTATGGGCCCGAAGAAAGTCGCCTGCACTCCCGTGCAAAAGAGGACGAGCATGAGGAATATCACATTTCCCATCCATAGTCCCGCTGCGGCCAGCACCATAAGCATGATTTCAGCGATCTTTATAATACGCGAAAGCCATGCGCGGTCATATTTGTCGGCAAACTGCCCGGCAGTGGCGGAGAAAATAAAGAAAGGCAATATGAAAAGCCCGGCAGCAAGCGTAATGAGAATTTGCGCATTCTGCCCGGTTTCTACCGTAACCCGATAGGTAATCAGTATCACCAGCGCGTTCTTGAAAAGGTTATCGTTAAACGCGCCCAGAAATTGGGTAATGAACAGGGGAAGAAAACGCTGAGAGGACAGGATAGGCATTGTTTGTACGTTTTCACAAGGCATGTTTATTACGGCAATAATATTTTATAAAAATTATCCAAGATTTTATCTATATGCCATGACTCAGGTATAATAACGCTATTTTATGAATTAATAAGAGTTAATTCAATTTGTATGAATTGCATTGTCATTGTAATGGGAATAATAAATTGTCAAAATTGATGCAATTTGCTATAGTCATTTTTATAATTTTAGCATAGGTCTGTAGATATGCATATATTTAGCGCATTTCTTAAAAACGAAGATGGTGCCACCGCCATTGAATATGGGCTGATTGCCGCGCTTATTTCCATAGCTGCGATTGCGGCCATGACATTTGTAGGTACTAACCTTACCAACACGTTCAACCACGTTGCTGGCAATCTTGGCCGCTAGCGGCGATATATCCACGTTTTTGAAGGCTTGATAATCTTCTGCGACCTCAGGAATGAACGATGGCTCCGTTCTCCAAAGGGTGGACATGATCCCTATATTTTTCCTTCGGCATGACGTTGATTAAGGGGAAGATCGCGTATACATCCGGGTGTTTGCTGAGAAAATCTTTTTTGCCTTTGCTGAAGATTTGGCGGGATTTCCGGTATCATTTTTCTTTCTGTGAAACGGCAGCGTTTCAGCAGGTAAAGAATAAGAATGGACTGGCTTGCGAGCAGGAAAGCAAGTAGCTGGTGTGCCACGCCCAGTCTTATGGGTACTGCGCCTGTCAGCGTTGCAATGCCGAGCGAGAATTGGGCAAGCGCCATGATCACCAGTACGCTGATTGTCACACGCACTTTATGCCGCACGGGCAGCGTATAGGATACCGCCCAGAGGATAAGCGCGCAGATGAATACCAGCATAGCGTTCACGCGGTGCAGAAACTGCAGCATCACCGGATTTTGAAGAAAATTCATATAAAATGGTTGCAACGCTCCCGCATCGGGTGGCAGCAGGTAGCCATTCATCAGGGGAAACGTGTTGTAGATATATCCCGCCTTCAGTCCTGCCACCATTCCGCCCAGGGTTATCTGAAGTGCGATAAGGATTATAAGAAGAGTAGCCAGCCGGCGTAGTCTTGGTGGGACTTTCTCAATCAACGGTTCGGCGGACAGATATTTAAGCGCGTTCCATAGCAGCAGGGAGTAAATCAGCAGCGCAAGCAGCAAGTGAAACGTCAGGCGATAAGGGCTTATATGAGGATTATCTATGAGACCGCTTTTTACCATATACCAGCCTGCTGCGCCCTGCAATCCGCCAAGCGCAAAGATGCAGGATAGTTGCAGCGCCTGGGAAATGGAAAGCTTCCGCGTATAGGAAAAATATAGCAGAGGCAGCAGGAAACATATGCCGATGGCCCGCCCCAGCAGCCGGTGAAAATATTCCACCCGAAAAATATGCTTAAACGCTTCTATGCTTACATTCCTATTGATTTCTTTGTATTCTGGAGAGGCTTGGTATTTTTTTATCTCCCGTGTCCACTCAGTATCGGAAAGCGGGGGGATAATGCCGGTAACCGGTTTCCATTCGGTAATGGAAAGGCCGGAGCCGGAAAGCCGCGTATAGCCGCCAAGTCCCACCATCATAAGCAGCAGGATGCAACAGGCAAACAGCCATAGCGCAACGGGGCGACAGGGATTTAGAGATGGGAATGTATGCATGGTGCGTATATGGCAGGTGAGAAATAAAGAATCCATGTCCCCATTGAAATTTTATTTCTATTTGGATGCTAATGGACGTTTTCAACAAAGACATTCATATCTCTATGGATAGCATATACACAGTAACCAACGCGGCGGAGGGGAGGATTGCGTCCCGCGCAAGCCTCAGGGATTATCTGACGCTGATGAAGCCGCGTGTGACGTCACTGGTCGTGTTTACCGGAGTCGTGGGTATGAGCCTCGCGCCGGGCCATCTGTCTCCGCTTGCCGCATTCTTTGCAATACTCTCTCTGGCGCTCGGGAGTGGCGCGGCAGGCGCTATCAACATGTGGATCGAGCGCGATAGCGATGTATGGATGGAGCGCACTCGCAACCGTCCCATTCCTGCCGGGCGCATTCCTGCTGACGATGCGTTTCATTTCGCGGTGGCCTGTGGGGCATTTTCGATTCTCACGATGGCGATGACGGTCAACCTGCTTGCGGCGTCGTTGCTGCTTGCCACAATTCTGTTCTATGTGTTTGTCTATACGCTCTGGCTCAAGCCGCGCACGCCTGTGAGCATTGTCATCGGGGGAGCTGCTGGCGCGATGCCACCGATGATCGGCTGGGCGGCGGTCGCAGATAACGTTTCCCTGCTACCAATACTCCTGTTTCTTATTACCTGCGTCTGGACGCCGGCTCATTTTTGGCCGCTGGCGTTGGTGAGATGCGATGAATACCGCAGGGCGGGCATTCCCATGCTGGTGGTGGTCGTGGGAAAGAAAATCACCCGGCGGCAGATCGTCCTCTATACGCTTGTGTTATTGCCTGTGAGTTTGCTGCCTTATGTGCTGGGCATGGCCGGATTACTGTATGCCATAGGCGCTACTTTTCTAGGAATTGGTTTCCTCTTTCACTCCGTCCGCCTCTGGAGAAGAAAAAACCTCCGCTTTGCCATGCCGGTATTTACATATTCGCTGTTCTACCTGACAGGCATTTTTGCCCTGCTTGTCATTGATAGGATGTATAATTAAGAAGAGGCGCTGCGGAAAGTAAGGTGCAGAGGGGAATCTCCTAGATGCTAAATCCTATCTCAAGGCTGTTGTAGACTTCATTGCCCGCAGCCAGAGTAGCTAGCGTGGAAACAAGGCCGAAAACGCAAAAATTACAGTTTGGAATTTTTATCTTTTCCTTTGCGTGTTCGCCGCATTCCCCCTCATCGCACATGCCTACGAAACGCATTCCCGGTGCGTTCAGGTTTGACAGTTTGTCGCGCTCGTCATTCACACGGTAAGCGCCGCCTACCGGAATGCCATCAACCAGATACATCATGATTTCAGCCGGGGAATTCTCAACGACGTCGATGGTAGGTATGCCTTCCTGTATGATGACTTCGGTATTCTGCGTCCCTTCCTTGATGACATTCATCTTATTACGGGTCTTCTTGTTTATCTCCATCAGCTCTTCGCTGCTTTCAACGGTCATGATGCCCATACCATAGGTGCCGCTGTCAGCTTTTATGAATACGTAGGGTTTCTCATTGATGCCGTGTTCCTCATATTTGCGGCGGACGGCGTGCAGCACTTTCTCCACTCCCAGAATCACGCATTCTATGCCTCTTTCCTCGCGGAAATTCACCACGCCGCAGCGGTGAAAAACGGAGGATATAAGCCACGGATCAAAATTAAAATCGGCGGAGAATTCCCGAACGATCTCGCCGTATGCCCTGAAATGCTCGCTTTTGCGGCGCGTGTACCATCCCATCGTATAAGGCGGTTCAATCGGCTGGGTAATGTTCTGCAGGATTTCAGGCACTCCGGAAGTGCAGTCATTATTCAGGATAATCAAATCCGGCTGAAAACCATCACTGGTTTTCAGCATGTCATCCTCGCGCGCCAGTGGGAATTCGATCACTTCTTTCTGATTCGCGGAAAGCAGTGATAGGGGCTCGGTTATACTGACATTGCCGATTTTTACTTCCCTCCCGGTTTGTGTTATTAGATCGGCAAGTGTGGCCAGGTTTTCCAGATAGAAAAGATTACGCGTATGGTTTTCCGGTATGATAAGCACTCGCTTAGGTTCCGGATTCATGGCAGCGAAACGATCCAGCATCATTTGCAAAGTCCTGTGGCGCGCGGCATTGGAAAGGTTATTAAACCCGGCGGGAAAGAGATTAGTATCCACAGGCGCAAGTTTTACGCCGGAGTGCCGCAGATCAACGGAACTATAGAAAAACGGCGGCTTCTTTTTGCGTTTTGTATGCAGCCATTCTTCAATTTCATCGTGGCGGTTCTTGAGCAGCGTATCGAGTCTCTGGATAATGGCCGACATGGATAAATCTCTCAATAAAATGTAGCTTATTTTTAGAGAAGACTGGTTATTTATCAAGCACGAAACGCAGGTTTGCCATCCCAGTCGCCAAGCCATGATTGTATCAGCGTTATGGCGGCTATGGCGGCGGTATCGGCGCGCATGATACGGGGGCCCATGCACATGCCAAGCGTAAAGGGAAGGGCTTTGAGTATGTCGAGTTCTGTCGGTGAGAAACCGCCTTCCGGTCCTATAAGCGCAGCATATTTTCCGCTTGCGAGATGCGGAAATATTTCTTTCGGCTGCTTGCCAGCGCCGGATTCATCTCCGTAAATGATCTTTCGCTCCTTATCCCAGTTGCCAAGCAGTTTCGTGAACGGCACGAGCGGTTCAATTACAGGGATATCCATCCTCTCGCATTGCTCGGACGCTTCAACCGCTATGGCAGTCAGGCGATTCGGATTAACGCTTTTGGCGACGGTGAACTGCGTGGATACCGGCAGGAGCCTGGAAATGCCCAGTTCAGTGGCCTTTTCCATGACATACTCGGTCTTGCCTGCCCTAAGCGGCGCCGCAATAAGCCACAGATCGGGAGACTGGATTTGCGGCTTGAGCTTTTTCTCGGGCGAAACGGCGACGCTTTTCTTATTTACGGACACAACCTTTGCCAGCCATTCCCCGTCATGGCCGTTGAAAAGACATATCTCATCGCCGGGCTTGAGGCGCATTACGTTAGTGAGGTAATGCGCCTGCTTTTCATCTGCCACAACATCCACGCCTTTTGCCAGCGGCTGATTTATATACAGGCGTGTGCGTGGAGGCATGGCTGCTACGCGGCGGCTTTGTATTCCACCTGCTCGGTCGTCAGCGCCTTCTGGTAGGAAGGACGTGCGATGATATTGCGGAACAGGCGTTTTGCATTTTCGCCGATTTTAATTTTTCCTTCAAACTTTGCCGACCAGTTGGCGATGACGGCCAGCAGTATGTCGGCGGCGGTCAGTTCCTTGCCAGCAAGGTATGGGGAATTCGCCAGTCTGCTGTCTACTTCCTCCCACAGCTTATTGATCTGTGAAACGGCAACGTTAAGCACTTTCGCCTGTGTTTCGCCCTCAAAATTCTTGAGCGCGAAAAATGCCCGTGCGTAGGCCGGATGCAGGGTCGCATTGCAGAACATCAGCCACTCAAGCGCGGCTGCGCGTTCAAAGCCGGATTCCGGCAGGAGCGAATTTTTGTGCTTGCTGAAAAGGTGAAGCATGATTGCGGCCCCCTCGCGGATAACATGGCCGTCATCCACCAGCACCGGAACCGTGCCACGTGGGTTGATTTTCAGGAATTCATCCCTGTTTTCCTGCATGCCGACATTCTTCAGTTCCACTTTCTGTCCCAGCTCGTTGAGAATGACGTGGATCGCCATGGAGCAGGCGCCCGGGGAATAATAGAGTGTGTACATAAAACCTCCATAGGTTGTAAAATGAGTAGGAAAGTACCTATAGAACGCTTCCCATAGTCCGTCTAGCGAAATTACCCGGAGTTGTCATAAACCTGTCATAAAACCGTCACAGAATTTTAACTGTTTCTTGCGGGTTTAGGGGTATAATAGATAAGCCAATGTAGAATAGCGGAAATGTAATTTATGGCAAAGACCTATGTGATTGCCGGACACGACCATAATGGTGCGTTTAAAGACACCATTGAGGTTTATAAAAGCGATCCGAATGTTACTATTATCTCCACGGAAGCAGGAAAGCCACTTGCGGACACAGTGCGGGACATTATAGATAAGGAGGGACCACCGGCAAACATTATTGTTGCGTCGCATGGCAATGTTGACGGTGAAATAGACTGGCGAAGTGAGAATGACAAGGTTTCTTACAGTACGTTATTCGAGGCCTTGACGAACACCAAACGAAATATCAAAGCGATTTCTATCATGAGCTGTTTCGGCGGAACGGCGCAGCAGCAACTGCAGAATGCGCCTCCGGGGGCGCTCGTGCAGTCCATGGTTGGTGAAAAAGTACCGATGTGGACGAGTTTTACAGAGAATTTTGCCAAAGAGACTCTGAGAATGATGGACAACCCCGTTGGCATGCTGCTTAAGGCGCTTGATAATGTGAACCCGGAGGAATTGTTAAAGAAGTTAGGTTGGAGGGAAAGGCTTTTTAAAAAGCCTAAGGATGTTCTGCCGCATACCATAGGCATAGGAGGCCAACCTCCCCAGGAGTTGAGTCTGGACGACCAGGTGAATGATATAAGGAAAGGCATGAACGGTAAGGGGAAATACGCCACCGAGAAGCAGAAGCTTACAGATGCGTTTAGTAAAGCAGTAACCATGGTCAAAGACCATTTCCAGAACAGTTACGGAGAGCAAGGCATAGACGCCTTGCATCATAAAATCGGCGAAGTGGCAGAAAGACTAAAGTCAGGTAAGAAGCCGCGAGGCTGGCAGGAACAACGTATCGCCTATGCACTCGCGATTGCCACTATTCAAGAGACAGGTGAATTAAAAGAAACGCTTGATAAAGCGCGGGGTGGAATCACAGAGCGGTTGCAGGGGGTAGGCGCAGTGATTCGTGAAAAAGTACA
>CAYVTI010000041.1:16032-18935 GCA_964454545.1 uncultured Rickettsiales bacterium | reverse complement strand
AAGATTCATTCTCATATTCCAAACCTGTCTTGTTAAAATACATCCTTATGATTGGCGATCGCCTGCTTGACGTCTTTTTCTATGGATACCTTCACATGCTGCTCGATGTTGACGTTCAGATTGATTTCAATCGGCTTCTCCGGCGCCTGCAGCTGGATGGTCGGGGTGCAGGCCGACAGGAAAAGCAGAACCGGTATATATGTTTTGACTTTCAGCATCATCCTTATTTAAGGAATTTTTCCGGGTTAGTAAAGGGCGCGATATTCTGCTGGACCAGATTTACCAGATCTCCGCTTAAATGTACATTCAGCTTCACCTGCCTGCCGCTATATACCTGCGGGTTCATTCCGGAAAGCGACATCAGTACGGATAATTTATCACTCTTATCACCACTGATATGAATAGTAAGAGTGGTATAATGAAAATCCTTAAGAACATCGCGCAGCAATGCCACCTGCTGGTTGTCGCCGGGGATGGCGTCCGGCTGCATGGAAATGGTGCCGGGATTTTCCGCCTGCAGGTTACCTTCGCCAAGCAGTATGGCTCCATCTTTTGTGACCGTAACAGGCAAAGCGCCCGACACCACGCCGGTAGCAGACGCGCGGCTGCCGGTCAGAAGCTGTATAAGCACATTTACGGATATCTGATTGACTTCAACTTTGAACGTGCTGTCCTGTCCTCTGACAAGAGGCAGTTTCGTATTATGCAGCGATAGCTTCCCCCCATTCCACGGCATGACGGCGCGTGTAATGGCGAGAGTTGATTTTTCAGGCGATTTTACCGCATAGCTAAGCGTAAATTCCGCGTTATACTTTTCATCCGCATTCTTCACCCTGCCCTGAAAAAGGACATTATCCGGCTGCAGTTGCAGCGTCCCCGCCCCTTGCATGACAGGGACAGGAAAATTCGTTCCCTGGATATGTATATCACTCACTTCCCATCTGCCGTTCCACTTCCGGTAAGTTTCATCCGGATTTCCTGTAACATCTGCGCTAGCTGTGCTGATTTCGAGCGCATCCTTGCGCATGCGTATGTCTTTCAGGGACAGGTGGCTCAATCCCGCCCCGGAGACGGTTACATGCACATCCTTAAATCCATACGCTTCCAGGATGGAAGCGATTTCCTGCCCGATCATGTTTTTCCACGGCAGGGCAAGGACCGCCAGCACAAGCAGGAGCGCCAGAAAAACAAAGGCCTTGAATATATATCGCCTTCCTGATTTCATTCCAGAAACTCCTAATCCGGCAATAACGATAACGCTTTGGGGGAAATGTTTAAATCTATGCTTCAGCCGGTATGTTGTCCATTACAAAGCTAGATGGGCCGCGTTGGATGCAGTTTCGAAGTATAAAGTTCCATCTCGGCCCTGATGCGCTCGCGCATGAGGTAGACTCCTATGAGATTAGGCAGCGACATGCCGAGAATCAGCAAGTCTGAAAAATCGAGCACCACGCCGAAATTAAGCACTCCGCCAAGGAAGGTCGCGGTGCAGAAAAGCAGGGTATAAAAACGCATGCCCACGCGGTTCTTGCCAAATAAGTACGCCCAGGCAATTTCGCCGTAATAGCTCCAGCCGATGGTCGTCGAATAGGCGAAGATGCAGACATTGATCGCAAGCATCACCGGGAACCAGCCGGAAACGGTGGCGAACGATCGGCTGGCGATGAGCACGCCGTCCGAGATGGTGCCTCCTGCATAGGTGCCGGTGACCGTGACCATCAATCCGGTCAAAAGCGCGATGATGGCGGCGAAGAATGGCTCAAGCAACGCAATCACACCTTCACGCACGGGCTCTTCGGTGCGCGCCGCCGCATGGGCGATAGGCGCGGAGCCGAGTCCCGCTTCATTCGCAAAGCATCCGCGCTTGAAACTGATGGCAAGCATCCCGATGAATCCCCCGGTCGCCGCTTTGGGGAAAAACGCCTGCGTGATAATCGCAGCCAGCGCCGGAAGCAGATGCCCGATATTTGCAATCAGGATAATAGACACACAGATAAGATAGAGTATGCCTTTAAGCGGCACGATCGCCTCGGCGACTTTCGCGATGCGCTTGATGCTGCCGATAAGCACCACGAAAACCAGCACCGCCATCAGGAAGGAAACCAGCCAGTCCATTCCATGCAGCGTGGCGAAAGTATTGGTGAGGATTTTCACCGCCTGGTTGGACTGGAACATGTTGCCGCCGCCCAGCGCGCCGCCCAGACAGAAAATAGCGAACAGCACCGGAAGAAACCGGGCAAGCCTGATATGCCCCTGTTCCATCATCCCATCCCTCAGATACTGGAACGGCCCGCCATAGACCTTGCCGTTCTTGTCGATTTTTCGGTAGCACATGCTGAGCGTCACTTCGGCGAACTTGCTCGACATCCCGAGCAACCCCGCGAGCACGATCCAGAATACCGCGCCCGGCCCGCCGATGGCGACGCCGACCGAAATACCTGCAATGGAGCCAAGCCCGACCGTAGCGGAAAGCGCCGAAAGAAGCGCCTGCAGGTGGCTCACTTCCCCGGCATGATGCGCCTGATCGTAATCGCCGCGCGCGATTTTGATCGCATGGGTAAAAAGGCGGACATTCACCCCCCGCAGGTAAATAGTGAAAAACAAGGATCCCACCATCAGCCAGAGGACGATGAACGGAAAACCACCGATATTAAAAAAAAGCACCGAAGCCAGAAGGTCGACAAAATGCCGGAAATACACCTGGAATATAGCCAAACCTTCGGTTGCCGCCGTGCCCATGCCTACCTCACATCGTATTGTTTTCTCTGCATCTTATGCAAATGCGCTGGCACTATAGCAAGTTTCTGGCTTTTTGACACCGTTTTGTCATAATTCTTTGATATAGTAGGGTTTATGGCAGAGACTCCTCAATCCACCGTAACGATAGTATTGCCCGGTTCCCG
>CAYVTI010000041.1:1515-15932 GCA_964454545.1 uncultured Rickettsiales bacterium | reverse complement strand
GACCATACCCTGAGATTATCCGGCATCACCTACCTGATTGGCGATTTCTCGCTTTTCCTGTCCGGCATTTTCGCCAAACGGTACAAGGAGGCAACGGCTGGCCTTCTGTATGCGGGCGGCGGCGCGGTGAGCGCGATATATGGAGATCCCTCGCTCAAGCGCCAGATGAAGAATGTCGGCGGCAGGCTGGGAGCATTCATGATCCAGCAGGGCGCTAAAATAGAGGAAAACAGCGCCTTATATAGTTTATCATCCGCGAGCGGCAGCCTGATGTCCCGCATACAGGGATTTCTCTACCGCCACCCTTCCGAAGTACATAATGCCATTTACGCTTACGGCGGCACGCAGCTCCTGCAGTCGGGATTGCAGAAACGCACTAATGCCGATCCCCTGAAGCGCGCCGGTTGGTGGGAGGACATGGCCGCGGGCGGACTGGTTACGACAGGTGGACTCATAGGCAGTTTTGCGCCTGAGCAGCCTAAAGATGATAATGTAAGAACCAAGGGCATAACAGCATGGATTAAGGAAAGGCCGCTCCGCCTGTCCGGTTACCTTTACATGCTCAACAATTTGCTTCTGATAAAGAGCGCATGGGGAGAGCGTAAGGAAAACCCGAAGCATCCCAGCTACATGTTCAAGTTTCTTACCGCGGGTTCCTTCCTTATCGCCAATACGTTCCTGTCACGGTCATCGCGCCACAACGATTCCAGCGAACAGGATCTTGAAACCAAAAGGCATATCATAGGCGGGCTTGCCGCCGAAGTGATTGTGAAGCAACCCGAGGAGAAACGTGCGACACTCATCAGCCAGGTCGCCGGGTTTTTATCGCAGCAGCACGAAACAAAAGAAGAAGATATGTCAGCCTGGGAAGTCCTGCTGAAAGAAAAGGTGTTGCATTTAAGCAGAAGCCAGTGGGCCGCAAAGCGGGAAGAGAAACTCGTAGCGGAGCAGGAGTCAACCCAACAGGCTGATAAAAAACAGAATACTTCCTCCTGGCGCGACAAGGTCAGCACGCAGGAAACGCCTTTACCCAGCCAGAGTTTATAGCGTTTCCTTTTTGCTGGCGCCCTGCTATAAACCAGCACATGGGCACTATAGAACAGCTGCAATCCGCCATCAGTTCTCATGCTTTCGCTGACGAACAGCAATGCGTGCAGTCCTTGCTTTCCACTCTTGAAACAATGGAAGAAAAGCGCCCGGCGATCTTCAAACGGGCAAGCGATCTGGTGACCCGGATACGCGCCGCAGGCGCCGGAACCGGCGTCGAGGCGTTCCTGCACACCTACGGTCTTGATACCCGCGAAGGCATCGCCGTCATGTGCCTTGCGGAAGCGTTGCTGCGTATCCCTGATCCAAGTACGGCCGGAAGGCTGATAGAAGATAAATTCGAGAATACCGAATGGAGCAGATATCTTGGCACCAGCGAATCCTTTTTCGTCAATGCCTCCAGCTGGGGATTGCTGCTTACCGGAAAAGTCGTGAACCTTGGCGCGCTGCCGGAGGAAAAACCCGCCGCGCTGATCGGCAAGCTCATATCCCACACCGGCGCTCCGGTCATCCGGGAGGCGCTCAAGCAGTCCATGCGCTTTATCGGCACGCAGTTCGTACTGGGTGAAGATATAGAAGAAGCGCTGAAAAAATCCGCAGCATCCGCGAAGAAGGGCTACCGCTTTTCTTATGACATCCTTGGCGAGGGGGCGCGCAACAGGCAGCAGGCCGAAGCGTATGTAAACGCCTATCGCCATGCGATTACGGCCATTGGCAAACACAGCAAGGCAAAGACGCTGATGGAAGCGCCGAGCATCTCGCTGAAGCTTTCGGCGCTCCATCCGCGCTACCAGCAGGTGAACGAAGAGCGCGTCATGAAGGAATTGCTGCCGCGCCTTATTGAGATTGTCGAGATTGCCATGAAATCCGGCATCAGCGTTTCCATAGACGCGGAAGAAGCGACGCGGCTTGACGTGGAATTGAAGCTGTTCCGCAAATTATTCAATGATAGAATTTTCCGGGATTATGAAGGCATCAGCTTCGTCCTGCAGGCTTACCAGAAACGGGCTTTCCATGTGGTGGACTATCTTGTGGATCTGAGCCGCGAAGCACGAAGGCGCATGCCGCTTCGCCTCGTGAAAGGCGCCTACTGGGATTCGGAAATTAAGAATGCGCAGGTGCTGGGCCTCCCTTCTTATCCGGTATTTACGCGCAAGGAGCATACCGATGTTTCCTATATGGCGTGCGCGCAGAAAATCATCGGCAATAGTGACCGTTTCTACCCGCAGTTCGCCACTCATAACGCGCTGACCGTCGCATCCATCATCGAGCTTGCCGGAAACAGAAGAAATGCTTTTGAATTCCAGCGCCTGCACGGCATGGGCGAACAATTGCACGATCAGGTGGCGCGCGACGTGCCCTGCCGCATCTACGCGCCGGTAGGCAGGCATGAAGACCTGCTCGCGTATCTCATCCGCCGCCTGCTTGAGAACGGCGCAAATACTTCTTTCGTCAACCTGCTCATGGATAAGGAAAAACCGTTGAGCGAGCTGCTCGAAGACCCTATTGAACACGTGAAAAAACAAGGTGGAGCGCAGAACCCTATGACCCCGGACCCAGTGAAACTCTATTCCGATCGCAGGAATTCCAAAGGTTTCGATCCCGGCAATGCGAACATGCTGCAAGAGCTGAACGCAAAACTGGCGGAGTTCAGGGATTGTTTCTGGCAGGCGGAACCCACTTTCACAGGCACGGGTGAAAAGAAAACCGTGACCGAGCCAGCGGATCGAAGCAGGATCACGGGCTATGCCCTGAAGGAAAAAACGGAGAACGTGGAGAAGACCATAGCAGCCGCAAAAGCTGCCTTTGCCACATGGCACAAGGTTCCGGTGGAAGAGCGCGGCCGCATCATTGAGAAATTCGCGAAGCTGCTCGAAAAAAACCAGTTCGAGGCAATGGCCGTCATCATGCGCGAGGGCGGAAAGAATATTTCCGATGCCATTGCCGAAGTGCGTGAGGCGATCGATTTCTGCCACTATTATTCCCTGCAGGCGCGCAGGATCATCGCCAGGGAAGAGGTGCTCGAAGGCCCGACAGGAGAGCGCAACACCCTGCAGCTTGCCGCACGCGGCGTGTTCGCCTGCATATCCCCGTGGAACTTCCCGCTCGCCATTTTTACCGGACAGGTGGTTGCGGCGCTCGTGACCGGCAACACGGTGATCGCCAAGCCCGCCGAGCAGACGCCGTTGATCGCCGCGTTCGCGGTAAGGCTCCTGCATGAAGCAGGAATTCCTAAAGACGTGCTGCACCTTATGCCGGGAAGCGGCAGGACGATTGGCTCCGAACTCACAAAAAGCGAGCATATTGCGGGCGTGGTGTTCACCGGCTCGATGGAAACCGCGCATCTCATCAACCGCACGCTCGCTGCGCGTAATGCGCCGATCGCTGTTTTCATCGCCGAAACCGGCGGCCAGAACTGCATGATCGTGGACAGTTCCGCGCTGCTGGAGCAGGTGACGGACGATGTCATTACCTCCGCGTTCGGCAGCGCGGGCCAGCGCTGTTCGGCTCTCCGCGTGCTTTACGTGCAGGAAGATGTCGCCGATAATCTCATCAGCCTGGTATCGGGCGCGATGCAGGAGCTCAAAGTCGGCAACCCATTCTTCGATCCGTCGATCGATGTCGGCCCGGTGATTGACGAGGGAGCGCGCAAAGGACTGCTTGAGCATATTGAGAAGATGAAAAAATCCGCGCGCCTGCTCGCCACCACACCGCTTGCCAGCGAAGTGGCGGCAAAAGGCACTTTCGTGACCCCGCATATGTTCGAAATCAAATCCATCCGTGAACTGACGCAGGAAGTGTTCGGCCCGGCACTGCATGTCATACGTTACAAGGCGAAAGATCTCGCCCGCATATGCGATGAGATCAACTCCACCGGCTACGGCCTTACCTTCGGGCTTGAGAGCCGCATCGAGGACAACGTGGATCTGGTGAAGGATCGCATTCATGCCGGGAATATCTATGTCAACCGCAGCATGATCGGAGCCACCGTCGGCGTGCAGCCTTTCGGCGGCGAAGGGCTGTCCGGTACCGGTCCCAAGGCGGGCGGGCCGCATTACCTGCTGCGCTTCGTCACCGAGCGCACGCTCACGGTTAACACCGCCGCCATCGGCGGCAATCTCGAACTGCTTTCAAAAAAGTAAGGTCATGACCAAGCCAAGAGAGCCATGGAAATATCCCCCCTCCACTCCGCATACACATGGATATCTGAAAGTATCCGAACAACCGCTGCATGAGATATACTGGGAAGAGCATGGCAACCCGAAAGGCGATCCGGTCATGTTCCTGCACGGAGGGCCGGGTTCCGGCGCAGGCGAGAGCGTAGCGCGCTTTTTCGATCCGAAACATTACCGCATCATCCTATTCGACCAGCGCGGCGCGAAACGCAGTAAACCCTATGCCTCTACCGAAGCCAACACCACACCGTATCTGGTTGAAGACATCGAGAAACTGCGCAAGGAACTCGGCATCGGGGGCAAAATGCATCTCTCCGGCGGCAGCTGGGGCAGCACGCTCGCGCTCGCCTATGCCATAGAGCATCCGGAAAATGTGAAGTCCCTGACGCTGCGCGGGATATTCCTCTGCCGCAAACGCGATATTGATGTGTTTTACCAGGGTGATGCCGCCGATCCGGGCAATCCCGCTTTCTTGGGATCAGGACGTTTCTTTCCTGAGGAATGGAAGCGCTTTGTGGAGATCGTGCCGCCAGCAGAACGCGGCGACATGATCGCGGCATACCGCAAACTCATGCTCTCTCCTGACAGGACAATAAGGGAAGAGGCAATGAACCGCTGGAACCGGTGGGAGTCCGCGACCATAAAGCTCGTGAAGAAAAGCGAGGAGGAACTTAGCGCCCCCAGCGAACCGGCGCATGCGATACTTGAGAACCATTACTTTATGCATGGCGGCTTTCTGGGAGGCACCGATCGGAACCAGAATTACATCCTCGAAAATATCGCGCGAATCAAAGACATCCCTACCCAGATCGTGCAGGGACGGTATGACATGGTCTGCCCCCGTGATCAGGCGGACGATCTGGTTAATGCATGGAACGCCGCGCAGCCGGACGAAAAGAAACGGCCGGTGCTGCATATCGCAGATGACGCAGGTCATAGCTACGTGGAACCTTCAATCATCCGCAAACTCACGGAGGTTTCTGATCGCTTCAGGCTGCTGGGTAAAGATTTGCAACGCTGATAACAATTAGCTGATATTGAAATAAAGATTACCGTTCAACTGCTGCCGGTCGCCGCACAGACATATGGTCTTCCACTCTACCCTGTAAGTGCCCGCGTATCCCTGCTTTAGTTTCGGCATGGCGATCGACATGCTCGTATTGGTTATCGTAACCGGTCCTTCCGCAATGACATTGCCATAGGGATCATATATTTTTATCCCGCTGTATTTCGGATCAATCGCCGCTGAAAAATTAAGCGTCACGGATCGCGGAGGCTCCGCGAGCGACTGGTTCGCGGCAGGCGAGGCGGATATAAGCTCAAGCGGCTGGGTAACATAGACCGGCTGCTGTATGATCCATACGACAGCATGCGCAGGCCCGGCCATGCACGCAATCAACAGTAAACTAAGAATAAAATACCGCATAGGATTATTTCTCTATCAGTGCAGTTTCACCTTCTCGCCTCTTTTGCGCTCGGAGTCGGATTTGAGCTGCCCGCAGGCGGCATAGATATCGCGCCCGCGCGGCGTGCGCACCGGGGAAGAATATCCGGCATCGTTCAGTATCTCCGCGAAACGGTGAATACGGTTATTGGAGGAGGTTTCGTAAGGCGCGCCCGGCCATGGGTTGAACGGTATAAGGTTGACCTTGGCATGGATGTCCTTGAGCAGGCGCACGAGCTCGCGCGCGTCCGCGTCCGTATCGTTCACATCCTTGAGCATCACATATTCAAAGGTGATGCGCCGCGAATTATGCGCCGCCGGATAGGCACGGCAGGCATCAAGCAGCTGCGCAATGGGATATTTCTTATTAATCGGCACCAGTTCGTTTCGCAGATCGTCGCGCACCGCGTGCAGCGAAATCGCCAGGTTTACCCCAAGCTCATTACCGCAGCGCTCAATCATCGGCACCACGCCGGAAGTTGAGAGCGTGATGCGCCGTTTGGAAATGGCAATACCCTCCGGATCCATGATGATGGTAAGCGCCTTGGCCACCTGATCATAATTATACAGCGGCTCGCCCATGCCCATCATCACGATATTGGAAAGCAGACGGTTCTCCTGCGGCGCAGGCCATTCATTGAGCGTATCACGCGCAATCAGCACCTGTCCGACAATTTCGGCGGCGGTGAGATTTCTCACCAGCTTCATGGTGCCGGTGTGGCAGAACGAGCAGGTGAGCGTGCAGCCCACCTGCGATGAAACGCAGAGCGCCCCGCGATCTTCTTCCGGTATATGCACCGCCTCCACCTTGTTGCCGTCAGGAAATTTGAGCAGCCACTTGCGGGTGCCGTCAGACGATAAAAGCGCGCGATCCACAGCCGGACGCTCAATCGTGAAATGCTCGCCGAACTGCGCCTGCCGTGGTTTGGCGATGCTAGTCATCTGCGAGAAATCCTTGACCCCGTGCGCGTAAATCCATTGCCATACCTGCCTGGCGCGGAATTTCTCTGCTCCCACCGCGTGAAGTGCCCCGGCAAGCTCCCCGCGTGACATGCCGATCAGGTTCTTTTTTTCATTTATT
This sequence comes from uncultured Rickettsiales bacterium, assembly GCA_964454545.1. Classification (GTDB taxonomy): domain Bacteria; phylum Pseudomonadota; class Alphaproteobacteria; order Rickettsiales; family JABCZZ01; genus JABCZZ01. Next base: position 9,184 of record CAYVTI010000041.1, on the reverse strand, counting down.
ATTGAATCTTCAGACATATTAACTACAATTACGTATAAAATAATTGGAGTAAATATATGAAAAAACTCGTTTACGCCACAGTTATCAGCGCTTGCGCCCTCTATTTTCCTGCCGTTTTCGCAAAAAACAGCCCCATTCTAACCGTTAAAGCGGAAGGAATCGGTAACAACGGCTATATCGGGCCGGAATACGCTTTCTGCGTGCCTTCCCCTAAGGGGCATGTCAAGGAAGGCCAGGATAAAAGTATCGGCCTTAGCTGGTCGAAAGGCCCCGAAGGCACCCAATCTTACGCCGTTATAGCTGTAGATCCGGATGTGCCAACCGTGTTCGACGACGCTGGCAAGGAAGGGAAAACCCTGTCCAAGGATATGCCGCGCAAAAACTTCTATCACTGGGTGCTGCTTGATATCCCTGCCAGCATAACCAGCATACCGGCCGGAGCAGACAGCGATAAATTGTCCCCTCACGGAAAATCCCGGATAAAGACCGCTTACGGCATGCGCGGCATCAACGATTATGCTCCATATTTTGCCAGCCAGCCGGAGCGTAGGGGCATCTATGCCGGGTATGACGGCCCCTGCCCGCCCTGGAACGACGAGCGCGTCCACCACTATCACTTCAAGGTGTTTGCGCTCGACATGAAATCCTTAGGGGTTTCCGGCACGCCGCCCACCGGGGACGCCGCAATGAAGGCGATAGAGAAACATACGCTCGCACAGGGAGAAGCTGTCGGCAAGTATACGCTTAACCCTTCCGTTAAAAAACAATGATGATCTTCAGGTGTAGACCTGTGCCATTTATGGCAATGGCGTGGAGCTTTTGTAAGTTTCTTATAAAAAACGGTTGATTTTTTCTGCCAATATCCTATTAAAAGCGGCAATGACTTAATAGTTATTGCTTGAATAAGCATTGTCAGAATCAAATACACAATCAATCCTTGGGGGGAAATCATGAAATTATCCATTAAAGCTCTCGCGATATTGTCTGCGGTAGTATTGCTTGCCGCCTGCGAAAGCACGCCGAAGAACGGCGCGAACGCTGAAGGAAACGGCTCCGGCATCAACGGCGGCGCCCTGACCGGTAACGGTTACATCGATCCGAATCACACCGTGAGCGACCGCGTGTTCTTCGCTTTTGACAGCTCCGTGATTGATTCCGACGGGGAGGCCACCCTCCAGAAACAGGCGGAATACCTGAAGAAACATGCTGACCTCAACGTAACCGTCGAAGGCCATTGCGACGAACGCGGCACCCGCGAGTACAACCTCGCGCTCGGTGAGCGCCGCGCCACCGCCGCCAAGAACTATCTGGTGAGCTTGGGCGTTGACGCAAACCGCGTCCAGACCATTTCCTATGGCAAAGAGCGTCCGGCCGTTGTGGGCTCCGATGAATCCGCCTGGAGCCAGAACCGCCGCGCTGTAACGGTGAAGGCTGTTCAGTAAATTGACGGGCTAACGTTTGAATCCCGCCTTCTGTCAGTATCCTGATGAAGGCGGGATTTTTTAATAGTGAATCAATAAAGACTACTTATGAAACCTTTCTTTCGCCTTGCCGTTCTTCCCGTTTTATCCGCTGCTATTATTTTTGCAGCGCATCCGTTGATGGCGCAGGATTCGGATTCGGAAAATAACGCGGACGCCAATATCGCGAGGCTTCAGGTAAGAATCACCCAGCTTGAGGAGCAGATACGCAAGCTGCAGGGCATGGTCGAGCAGGCATCGTTTGAAAACCGCCAGCTCAAGACGCAGATGGATAAGGCAAATGCCGATATAGAGTATCGCCTGAGCGCGCTTGAGAAAAAACAAACCGCCGATAACCCACAGCCTCCCTCATCACCCGCGCCTGCCGAATCCGGGAAACTGGCGCCGGTGGAGCCTTCCGGCGGAAAAGAAGAACCGTCAGTCAATCTTCCAAAATTCGCCAACTCGCGTGATCATTACAATTATGCGTTCAAGCTGCTCAACCAGGCAAAATATCCCGAGGCGGGCAGCGCCTTTTCCGCTTTCACCAAGGCTTATCCCAGGGACCCGCTTATCGGCAACGCGTGGTACTGGCTGGGTGAGACTTATTATGTCCGCCGCGATTATGTGAAAGCCGCCGATGATTTCCGGCAAGGGTACGAAGCGATGCCGACCGGGCCAAAAGCATCCGACAACCTCCTCAAGCTTGCCATGTCGCTTAACGCCATGAAGAAAGACAAGGAAGCCTGCATCGTCCTGAAGCAGGTGGCGACCAAATTCGGCAGCTCATCAAAGACCATGAGGCAGCGCGCCGAACAGGAAATGAACACTATCGGCTGTAATTAATTTTTGCGGATAAAAAATCAAAGATGAAGAAATGATGCGGGTGTTATACAGAATAGGAAAGTTTCAAATAATATCTGTCTTCGCAATTACCCTTCTGACTTTTAGCGCCTACGGACAAAATAGTGACTGCGACGGCACATCGCATGTCGAACAAATGGCGTGCCAAGGGAAACGAATCCAGAACTTAGATGATGAACTAAACCGAGTTTATAAACTTGCTCTGGGCGTATTACCCGATAAGGATGAATGGGATAGTCGCAAGGGCAAAGAACAACTGCGAAAATCGCAAAGAGCTTGGCTTGCTTACTATAGGGAACAATGCGCTTTGGAAGGCGGGTTAGAAGGTGGTTATAATGCATGGGTAACAACCTTTGCGGCAGACTGTGAAGAAAAACAATTAAAAAACAGAATTGATTTTTTACAATCCATCGCCGACGAGACATTCGAGGAATTTTAATATAGTAAAAAGATTACAGGCCATGCCTATATTTAACATTGATCCCGTCAGGTATACAAACGCGTAATTTTTTTAATCTTCTCTATGAGCGCGGAGGAGTTCTATACGACGCCCCCGCGAAGCGAGGGGGTAAGCGTAAGCGAAGGGGGCGAACTACGCTCGCCCCATTACAATAATAAAACCCCCTTGTAACCATCCCCGGATATTGTACGAATCCATATGTGAATTCGGATAACCGGATTCATAACAACAATAAATATATGGAGATTTTTTATGAATAAAGTTCTTCTTTCCGCAACCATAGCCGGCATGCTCACCGCCGGTCTAGCAATGGGTGCTTCCGCCCAAGACGCCATGACGGCCGAAAAAGAGAAATGCTACGGCATCGCCAAGGCCGGTCAGAATGACTGTAAGAGCGCTTCCGGGGCCCACTCCTGCGCCGGTCAGGCCAAAAAAGACCATGATATGTCCGACTGGAAATTTGTAGAAAAAGGCACCTGTGAAAAAGAAGGCGGAAAGTTAATGACGCCGCAAAGCTAGGAATAATGCCTATCCGCCTTATTTTATAGGTTGATAGGAGCGTTATCGCATGGACATAAGGGGGCGGGATTCCTGCCCCCTTAAATTTTTTTTACAAAATGCAAAAATTTCCTTTGCATTTATATAAGTTTCCGCTATAAAGCACACCCTTATTTCAGAATCATGCTCGCGCTGTTGAGAATAGAACCATCTGAAAAACATTGAATAATTTATAGAGGTGAACCAATGTCTGCCAATCTCGCACAAATCGTTGACAATCTTTCGGCCCTTACTGTGATCGAAGCCGCCGAACTTTCTAAAATGCTTGAAGAAAAATGGGGCGTATCTGCCGCTGCTCCGGTTGCCGTCGCTGCCGTAGCCGGTGGTGGCGCTGCTGCTGCGGTCGAAGAGAAGACCGAATTCAACGTAATTCTGGTCGACGCAGGTCCGAACAAGATCAACATCATTAAGGAAGTGCGTGCGGTCACCGGTCTCGGCCTCAAGGAAGCCAAGGATCTGGTAGAAGGCGCTCCGAAGGCGGTTAAAGAACACGTAAGCAAAGAAGACGCTGCCAAAATCAAAAAGCTCTTGGAAGACAACGGCGCCAAAGTTGAAGTTAAGTAATATCTTAATAGTTATTATTGCTGCCGGGGCATTTTCCGCTGTTTCGATAGCGCGTGTGCTCCGGCGTTTCAGTTTGTAGCGTTAAAATCTTGCAATCATCAAAACGGGCATTTACATGTCTGTGTTTTAAATATATAAGAAGGGCTTCCCATGGTGCAATCAGCAGTTTCCAGCCATTCCTTCACTTCGCGTAAGCGTATGAGACGCTCTTTCGGGCGTATCGCCTCCATTACGGCCATGCCTAATCTTATCGAAGTGCAGAAAAATTCCTATGAACAATTCCTCCAGCGCTTCGTCTCGAACGACGCACGCAAGGATCAGGGCCTGCAAACTGTCTTTAAAAGCGTATTTCCGATCAAAGACTTCGCGGAGACGGCAACGCTTGAATTCGTCAAATATGAATTCGACGAGCCGAAATACGATATCGAGGAATGCCGCAGCCGCGGGATAAACTATGCCGCGCCGCTGCGCGTAACCCTGCGCCTTATCGTATGGATCGTGGATGCCGACACCGGCGCGCGCGAAATCAAGGACATCAAGGAGCAGGACGTTTATATGGGCGATATTCCGCTCATGACCAATAACGGCACGTTCGTGATCAACGGCACCGAGCGCGTTATTGTATCCCAGATGCACCGCTCTCCCGGCGTGTTCTTCGATCATGACGGCGGCAAGTCCCACAGCTCCGGCAAGATCCTGTTTTCCGCCCGCATCATACCCTACCGCGGTTCCTGGCTCGACTTCGAATTCGATGCCAAGGATATCGTGTACGTGCGCATTGATCGTCGCCGCAAGCTGCCGGTTACTTCACTGCTGCGCGCGCTGGGCATGTCTACCGAAGAAATCCTCGGCACTTTCTATAACAAAGTGGTCTATAAACGCCATAAGAGCGGCTGGACGGCGAAATACTCTCCGGAAAGCTGGAAGGGCGTGAAGCTCGTCCATGATCTTATCGACGCCAAGACCGGCAAGAAGGTCATGGAGGAAGGCAAGAAAATAAACGCCCGCACGGCGAAGAAGCTTGCCGAAGACGGGCTGAAGGAAGTGCTCTTCTCCGACGAGCAGTTGATCGGCAAATATTTCGCTTCCGATCTCATCAATGAAAGCACCGGCGAAATCTATGCCGAGGCCGGAGATGAAATCACCAAGCAGAAGCTGGCGATAATCGATGACAGCAGCGTCAAGGAAATACTGATCCTCGATATCGATCATGTGAACGTCGGCCCTTATATCCGCAATACCCTGGTGCTGGATAAAAATACCACCCGCGAAGATGCGCTTATTGATATATACCGCGTTATGCGTCCGGGCGAACCGACTACGCTTGAGGCGGCGGAAACGCTGTTCAAGTCATTGTTCTTTGAGATCGAGCGTTATGATCTCTCCGCCGTGGGCCGCGTGAAGCTCAATGCCCGCCTCGATCTGAACTTCCCGGAAGATCTGGGCACGCTTACCAAGGATGACATCGTTGGCGTCGTAAGGACGCTGGTCGCGCTCAAGGACGGCATTGGCGAAATCGACGACATCGACCATCTCGGCAACCGCCGCGTACGTTCCGTCGGCGAACTGATGGAAAACCAGTACCGCATCGGACTGCTCCGCATGGAGCGCTCCATCATCGAGCGCATGAGCTCGGTGGATATCGACACTGTCATGCCACACGATCTCGTAAACGCGAAACCCGTAGCCGCAGCCGTGCGCGAATTCTTCGGTTCTTCGCAGCTATCGCAGTTCATGGATCAGACCAACCCGCTGTCTGAAATCACCCATAAACGCCGCCTGTCGGCGCTTGGGCCGGGCGGGCTTACCCGCGAGCGCGCCGGGTTTGAGGTGCGCGACGTGCATCCGACCCATTACGGCCGCATCTGCCCGATTGAAACGCCGGAAGGCCCGAATATCGGTCTTATCAATTCGATGGCGACCTATGCCCGCGTCAACAAATACGGATTCATTGAGACTCCGTACCGCAGGGTCCATAACGGCAAGGTAACCGAAGAAGTCGTGTATCTCTCGGCTATTGAAGAGGGCAAATACACCATTGCTCAGGCAAACTCCGTGCTCGACAAGAGCGGGAAGTTCACGGACGAACTGATTTCCTGCCGCAAGAGCGGCGACTTCATCATGGCGACGCCGGACACGATCGACTATATCGACGTCGCGCCGAAGCAGCTTGTATCGGTTGCCGCATCGCTCATCCCGTTCCTTGAGAACGACGACGCCAATCGCGCGCTCATGGGATCGAACATGCAGCGCCAGGCCGTTCCGCTTATCCGCACCGAGGCGCCTCTCGTCGGCACCGGCATGGAAGACGTGGTGGCCCGCGACTCGGGCGTTACGACCGTAGCCAAGCGCAGCGGCGTAGTCGATCAGGTGGACGCAGCGCGTATCGTTATCCGCACCAAGGAAGACGATAAGGACGGTTCTCCGGGTGTCGATATCTATAACCTGCTCAAATTCCAGCGCAGCAACCAGAGCACCTGCATCAACCAGCGTCCTCTGGTGCGCGTGGGGGACGTGGTGAAGGAAGGCGATATCATCGCTGACGGCCCGTCTACAGACCTCGGCGAACTGGCGCTCGGCCATAACGTCATGGTAGCGTTCATGCCATGGAACGGCTACAATTTCGAAGATTCGATTCTCATCTCCGAAAAGCTTGTTGCCGAAGACGTGTTCACCTCCATCCACATCGAAGAATTCGAAGTGATGGCGCGTGATACCAAACTGGGCAGCGAGGAAATCACCCGCGACATCCCGAACGTTGGCGAAGAAGGCCTTAAGAACCTTGATGAAATCGGCGTCGTGCATATCGGCGCGGAAGTGAAGGCCGGCGATATTCTGGTCGGCAAGGTGACTCCGAAGAGCGAATCGCCCATGACGCCGGAAGAAAAGCTGCTTCGCGCCATATTCGGGGAAAAAGCATCGGACGTACGCGACTCTTCGCTCCGCCTGCCGCCGGGCGTGACCGGCACTATTGTCGGCGTGCGCATTTTCTCGCGCCGCGGCATTGAAAAGGACGAACGTGCGCTGGCGATTGAGAAAGCGGAAATCGAACGTTTGGCTAAAGACCGCGATGACGAGCGCGCCATTATCGAGCGCTATGTCTACAGCCGCCTGAAAGAACTGCTGGTCGGCAAAGCCGTCATCAGCGGCCCGAAGAATTTCAAGGCCAAGACCGTCACTGAAGAAGTCTTCAACGCTACCGCGAAAGGCCAGTTATGGCATGTCGTTGTAAGCAACGAAAAGACCATGAAGGAAGTCGAGAAGCTCAAGAAACAGCTCGACAAGACCGTAGGCCAACTCAATGCGCGCTTTGATGAAAAAGTCGGCAAGGTGCAGAGCGGCGACGATCTGCCGCCAGGCGTGCTTAAGATGGTGAAGGTGTTTGTCGCCGTGAAGCGCAAGCTTCAGCCGGGAGACAAGATGGCAGGCCGTCACGGCAACAAGGGCGTCATTTCGAAGATCGTCCCGGTCGAAGACATGCCGTATCTTGAAGACGGAACTCCGGTCGACATCGTGCTGAACCCGCTTGGCGTGCCTTCGCGCATGAACGTCGGGCAAATTCTGGAAACCCACCTTGGCTGGGCATCCGCGGGCCTTGGCCGCAAGATCGGCCAGATGCTCGACAACATGTCGGACAAAAAGGCGGTTAACGCCGTACGCAACATGCTTGTCGAAACCTATGACGACAAGGAGATCGGCAGCGAGATCAAGCACATGAACGACAGCGAAGTTGCGGAGCTTGCGGGAAACCTACGCAAGGGCG
>CAYVTI010000041.1:0-1505 GCA_964454545.1 uncultured Rickettsiales bacterium | reverse complement strand
CCCGGTGTTCGACGGCGCCAAGGAAGAAGACATCGTGAACTGGCTCGCAAAAGCCGGTCTCGATTCTTCCGGCCAGGTCATGCTGATTGACGGACGCACCGGCGAGCCGTTCGACCGCAAAGTAACCGTGGGCTACATTTACATGCTCAAGCTGCACCACCTGGTCGACGACAAGATTCACGCGCGCTCCATAGGGCCTTACTCGCTGGTCACCCAGCAGCCCCTGGGCGGTAAATCGCAGTTCGGCGGTCAGCGCTTCGGGGAAATGGAATGCTGGGCGCTGCAGGCTTACGGTGCTGCTTACGCGCTGCAGGAAATGCTAACGGTCAAATCGGATGACGTTGCCGGTCGCGGCAAGGTATACGAGTCGATCGTGCGCGGCGATCATTCCTTCGAATCGGGCATTCCTGAATCGTTCCACGTCATGGTGAAAGAGCTGCGCTCGCTCTCGCTTAACGTGGAGCTGAACGAACGCCAGGATTAAAGGTCGGGAAAACAGAATACGGGAAGTCGGGAAATAGGGAGAACGGAAAGTTAAGAGAAAAAGAGATTTTGGAATATGAATTATTCTCGATTTCTTGACTTCCTGACTTCCTGGCTTCCAAGCTACTAAAAGGGGAAAACTAATGAATGAAATGATGAGCTACTTCGGTCAACTTTCGGCCACCAAGCAGTTTGACGAGATCAAGATTTCCATCGCGAGCCCGGAAAATATTCGCTCATGGTCGTTTGGCGAAGTGAAGAAGCCTGAAACCATCAACTACCGTACTTTCAAGCCGGAGCGCGACGGCCTGTTCTGCTCACGCATTTTCGGTCCAATCAAGGATTACGAATGCCTGTGCGGAAAATACAAGCGCATGAAATACCGCGGCATCATCTGCGAAAAGTGCGGCGTGGAAGTCACCACGTCCAAGGTGCGCCGCGAGCGCATGGGCCATATCGATCTGGCCGCGCCCGTCGCCCATATCTGGTTCATGAAGTCGCTGCCTTCGCGCATCGGCATCCTGCTCGACATGACTCTCAAGGATCTGGAAAAGGTCCTGTATTTCGAAAGCTACATGGTAGTCGATCCCGGCCTTTCACCCCTTTCCAAAGGCGAACTTCTGACGGAAGATCAGTATTATGAAGCACAGGATAAATACGGCGAAAGCGCTTTCACCGCCCAGATCGGCGCGGAAGCGATCCGCACGCTGCTTACGGGCATCGATCTCAAGAAGGAAAAGATCAACCTGCGTCTTGAACTGGGCGAAACCACTTCGGAAGCCAAGCGCAAAAAGCTGGTGAAGCGCCTGAAGCTGGTCGAGGCCTTTATCGAGTCCGACAACAAGCCGGAATGGATGGTGATGGAAGTGATTCCTGTCATTCCGCCTGAACTTCGTCCGCTGGTTCCTCTGGACGGCGGCCGTTTCGCGACTTCCGATCTGAACGATCTTTACCGCCGCGTCATCAACCGCAACAACCGCCTGAAGCGCCTGATCGAGCTGCGCGCCCCGGACATCATCGTG
>CAYVTI010000040.1:1784-19520 GCA_964454545.1 uncultured Rickettsiales bacterium | reverse complement strand
GCCTCAAGATACCGCCAGCCCTGAAACGGGCGGCGGGGGCGCAATTCCACGCGTACCAGCTCACTGCCAAGCATCAGGCCGCAGCGGGGGATGCCGTCCCGCAGCAGCGGGCGAAGTTCGGTTATCCTCTGGCGCGCGCAGGTAAAGCCCTTGATCACCCAATAGATGGAACCGCCGTCAAGCAGCTCCTGCGCACGCCTTGGCATGTTGCGCGTCACATGCATCAGTTCCGGCTTCTGTCCCTTGCGCTCCATGTCCTTCAGGCGCCGCCGCTGCCATGCGGCAAGCTCGGAAAGCGTCTCAGGGCCTACGCTCAGTTTGATAAGATGCACTGTCATGCCTTATGTGTCCGGGCAATTCCCGTAAAAGTCAATATGTCATCCCGGAAATGACAATTGCTTAATCTTGTTATATAAGGCACCCATGTTACGTCTGACCGAAATAAAACTGCCGCTCGATCATCCGCCTGAGGCGATAGAACAGGCCGCGATTGCCAAACTCGGCATCGCGCCGCAGGATATGATTTCCTGCACGGTGTTCAAACGCGCGCATGACGCACGCAGGAAATCCGCCATCACGCTTACCTATGCGCTTGACGTGGAAGCAAAGAATGAAGCCGCCGTGCTCAAGCGTTTTGTCAAAGACGCGAACGTCAAGCCGACGCCGGATATGGAATACCGTTTCGTGGCCAAAGCGCCCGCAAAGCTTCCCACCCGCCCGCTGGTGATAGGCGCGGGGCCGTGCGGACTGTTTGCTGCGCTCATTCTCGCGCAGATGGGCTTCCGCCCGATTATTTTAGAGCGCGGCAAGGTGGTGCGCGAACGCACAAAGGATACCTGGCGGCTGTGGCGGCAGTCCCAGCTTACGCCAGAATCCAACGTCCAGTTCGGCGAAGGCGGCGCGGGCACGTTTTCCGACGGCAAGCTCTACAGCCAGATTAAAGATCCGCGCTATCTCGGGCGCAAGGTGCTGGCTGAGTTCGTGAAGGCGGAAGCGCCGCCGGAGATTCTCACCGAAGCCCATCCCCATATCGGCACGTTCCGGCTGGTCAAGATGGTGGAGAACATGCGCGCCACCATCGAGTTGCTTGGCGGCGAATACCGTTTTCAAAGCAGGGTGGTGGACATCGATATCGACGACACGCGCCATGTACGCGGCGTAACGCTTGCAAATGGCGAACATATCGAAGCGAGCCATATCGTGCTCGCCATCGGCCACAGTTCGCGCGACACTTTTCAGATGCTGCACGATCGCGGCGTTTATACCGAGGCCAAGCCTTTCTCCATCGGCTTTCGCATCGAGCATCCGCAGTCGCTCATCGACGCGGCGCGTTTTGGCCCCTTCGCAGGCAATCCCATACTCGGCGCGGCGGATTACAAGCTGGTGCATCACGCGAGCAACGGACGCGATGTCTACAGTTTCTGCATGTGCCCGGGCGGCACGGTGGTCGCGGCGGCATCTGAAGAAGGACGCGTCGTCACCAACGGCATGAGCCAGTATTCACGCGCCGAGCGCAACGCCAATGCAGGGATTGTTGTCGGCATTACGCCTGAGGATTATCCGGGCGGGCCGCTTGCGGGCATCGCGTTCCAGCGCAAATGGGAAGAAGCGGCATTCGCCGCAGGCGGCCGCAATTATAAAGCGCCTGCGCAGCGGGTGGGGGATTTTCTTGCCGGAAAGCCGTCCTCTGCATTAGGCAAAGTGACTCCTTCTTACAAACCCGGCGTAACCCCCACCGATCTTTCCGTCTGCCTGCCGGACTACGCCATCGCCGCGATCCGCGAAGCTATTCCCGCCTTCGGGCGGCAGATAAAAGGTTTCGATATGGCGGACGCGGTATTCACGGGCGTGGAAACGCGCACCTCCTCGCCCATCCGCATTAAGCGCGACGACGCTTTCCAGAGCATGAACACCAAAGGCTTGTTCCCCGCCGGGGAAGGCGCAGGTTATGCGGGCGGTATTCTTTCGGCAGGCGTGGACGGCATCAAGATAGCCGAAGCTGTGGCAAAGAGCATGCTGGCTTCCTAAATACGATACGGATATTTTATCCGCACAAGGCCATAATGCGAGATTATGGCACATAAGAAAAAGAAAATCAGCAACCCGAAGGGCAGCGGGATTGAAGGCAGCGACTATGGCAGCCCGAGAGCAACCGTGGGCGGGATCCCCGGCAGAAGCAACGATGCGGACACGCCTCACGCGCCGGGCAGGAAAAACGCAGATCCCATCAGCCCGGCCTGCCCTCATGATAATGCGGCCAAAGGCGATGATGAAGTCATCGACAGGCTTCCCCCCAATGCCAGAGTGCCGGGCCTGGACGAGTTGTTGTAAATCTCTCGCCCGCTAGGGAACCCACATGTCCATGAACTCTGTCACGGGCATGGCTTCAAGGGCTTCTGCGTTATTGCAGAGATCGTAAATCGCCTGCGCCTTCTGCGACGCATAGCGCGTTCTCAAATTGTGCAAGAATTTGGCCTGAAGCACGGGAATACCTTCGGCGCGGCGGCGGCGGTGGCCGATGGGGTATTCGATGGTGAGTTTCTCAGTGCTGGTGCCATCCACAAAGAAAACCTGCATCGCATTGGCGATCGAGCGTTTTTCCGGGTCATGGTAATCGCGGCTGAAGTTCTTATCTTCCTCGATCACCATTTTCTCGCGTAAGCTGTCAATACGGGGATCTTTAGCGACCTTATCCTCATAATCCCCGGCGGTAAGATTGCCTGTGAGCAGGCCGATGGCCACCATATATTGCAGGCAGTGATCGCGATCCGCCGGATTATGCAGCGGGCCCGCCTTGCAAATGATGCGGATGGCCGATTCATGCGTCGCCAGTACAATCTTTTCAATCGCATCGAGTTTGTTTTTAATCTGCGGGTGCAGCTTCACGGCGGCCTCCACCGCGGTCTGCGCGTGGAATTCGGCGGGGAAGGAAATCTTGAATAATATCTGCTCCATCACGTAGCTACCGTAGGAGCGCTGGAACGCAAACGGCTTGCCCTTGAATAATACATCATAGAACCCCCATTTCGGCGCGGTAAGCGCGCTCGGGTAGCCGATTTCGCCGCTCATGGTGATCATCGCGAGGCGCACGGCGCGGCTGGTGGCATCTCCCGCCGCCCAGGATTTGCGCGGGCCAGTGTTCGGGCTGTGGCGGTAGGTGCGTAAGGATTGCCCATCCACAAACACCTGCGAAATCGCATTAATGATCTGCTCCCGCGTGCCACCCATCGCATGCGTCACAACTGCGGTGCTGGCGAGCTTTACTAGCACCACATGATCCAGCCCCACGCGGTTGAAGCTGTTCTCCAGCGCGAAGCAACCCTGTATCTCATGCGCCTTGATCATCATCGTAAGCACATCATGCATGATGAATTTCGCCCTTCTGGAGCGGGTGAGATAATCCGCCACCGCGAGAATTGCGCCAAGATTGTCGGAAGGATGCCCCCATTCCGCCGCAAGCCAGGTATCGTTGAAATCAAGCCAACGGATCATGCAGCCGATGTCAAACGCCGCCTTGACCGGATCGAGCACATGCTGCGTTCCGGTCACCGGCACGCCATACGGCACCACAGTGCCAGGCACGATAGGCCCCAGCATCTTCGCGCATTCCGGGAAGGAGAGTGCAAGAATACCGCAACCCAGCGTATCCATCAGGCAGTATTGCGCCGTGCGGTAGGCTTCCTCGCTGATGATTTTATAGTTTATGACATAATCCGCGATGTCGGTGATTACTTGGTCGGGTGCTGGCCTATTATTGAGATCGACATTCAGGGACATGATTACTTTCTCTCATTGAGCGGAACATAGGGAATATGGCCTGGGCCGATATAATTCGCTGATGGACGGATAAGCTTGTTGTTCGCACGCTGCTCCATCACATGCGCCGCCCATCCGGAAACGCGCGACATCACGAAAAGCGGCGTGAACATCGGGGTCGGCACACCCATCATGTGATAGCTGCTCGCGCTGTAGAAATCGAGATTAGGGAAGAGATGGCGCTTGTCCCACATGACCTTCTCAATTGCTTCGGAAATATCAAACAGCGCCTGCTTGCCGCCTTTGGCGCAGAGTTTGCGCGACCATTTCTTGATCACGCGATTGCGCGGATCGCATTCGCTGTAGACGCGGTGGCCGAACCCCATGATAAGCTGCTTGGACGCCAGCATGGCCTCTATACCAGACGTTACTTCAGCAGCCGTTTCAAATTTACCAATCAGCTCCATTGCCGCTTCATTGGCGCCGCCGTGCAATGGGCCGCGCAACGCGCCAATGGCTCCGGTGATGGCGGAATAAATATCCGAGCGCGTGGAGGTGATGACGCGCGCGGTAAAGGTTGAGGCATTGAACTCATGTTCTGCATAAAGAATGAGAGAAACATCCATTGCCCGCGCATGCAAGACAGAGGGCGCTTTGCCGTGAAGCAGTGTCAGGATGTGCGCGGCGCTGCCTTCCGCATCCGTAACACAATTAATCCGCTTCTTCTCCTGCGTGAACTTCCACCAGTAGATCATGATGGCCGGGAATGCGCCAAGCAGGCGGTTGGTTACGGCCACCTGATCGCGTTCCTTATTTTCCGGCTCCAGCGTCCCCAGAAACGAGCAGCCGGTACGCATCACATCCATCGGGTGCGTATCGGCAGGCATAAGTTCCAGCACGGATTTAAGCGCGGCGGACAGGTCACGATTCTTACGCAGTAATATGCGATAATCAGCCAACTGCTTTACATTGGGTAGTGATCCATAGATAAGCAGATAGGCTACTTCCTCAAACGTTGCCTGTTCGGCGAGATCATAAATGCTGTAGCCGCGGTAATCGAGGTCGTGCCCTCCGCCTGCGGCGGAAATGGCTGTGTCCCCGGCGGTAATTCCGGCCAGTCCGCCGGTTTTGATTTTCTGTGCTGCCTCAGTCATGTTTTCCTCCGAATAATGCGTCCAGTTTACGTTCATAGTCGTAATAATTCAGCCGTTCATACAGTTCCTCGCGGGTCTGCATAAGCGAAAGCACATTCTTCTGGTGGCCATCTTTGCGGATAGCTTCATAGACAGCAATCGCCGCTTTGCTCATGGCGCGGAACGCGCTGAGCGGATACAACAGCATGTCCACACCCGCCGCCGCCATTTCCTCTCGCGTGTAACAGGGCGTCTTGCCGAACTCGGTAAGGTTAGCAAGCAATGGAACTTTTATCTCCGCCTTGAATTTTTTATAGTGCGCAATATCCGTCATCGCTTCGGCGAAGATCATATCCGCTCCCGCTTCCACATAAGCGCGGGCGCGTTCAATCGCGGTATCAAGCCCTTCCACCGCCAGCGCGTCTGTGCGCGCCATGATGACGAAATCCTTATCGCTACGCGCATCCGTTGCAGCCTTGATTCGATCCTGCATTTCCCCGCTTGAGACAATCTCCTTGTTCGGGCGGTGGCCGCAGCGTTTCTGCAAAACCTGATCCTCGATATGCGCTGCGGCGACTTTTGCGCGTTCCATCTCGCGGATGGTGCGGGCGATATTGAATGCCCCGCCCCAGCCGACATCGATATCCACAAGCAGTGGCAGCGGGCAGGCAGCGGTGATGCGCCGTGCATCTTCCAGCACGTCATGCATCGTGGTGATGCCGAGATCCGGCAGGCCGTGCGAACAGGCCGCCACGCCGCCGCCGGAAAGGTAGATTGCCTTATAGCCTGCATCCTCCGCGAGCATGGCCGCATAGGCATTCACCGCGCCGACGATCTGCAGCGGCTTTTCCTGCTTGAGAGCGTTTCTGAATTGCGTGCCAGGGCCAGTCATAAAACTCCTATTTGGGCACAAGGCGGGTCGCGCCATCTAAACGAATTACCGTGCCGTTCAACATTTCATTTTCAACAATATGGAGCGCAAGCGCGGCGAATTCCTCCGGCTCGGCAAAGCGGCTGGGAAATGGAATTGAGGCGGCAATGGCTTTGCGGTATTCCTCCGTCACCTCTCCTATCATTGGCGTCGCCACCGCACCGGGCGCAATCGCCATGACGCGGATACCGACACGCGCCAGCTCGCGCGCAGCAGGCAGGGTAAGCGCCACCACTCCGCCCTTGGACGCGGCATAGGCGGCCTGGCCTATCTGTCCTTCAAATGCCGCAATGGAAGCCGTGTTGATGATGACGCCGCGCTCGCCGGATTTCGTCACCGGTTCGAGCGTTGCCATTTCCGCCGCCACAAGGCGCAGCATGTTGAAGGTGCCCACGAGATTGACGTTTACCGTCTTTGCAAAATGTTCGAGGTCCGCCGTGCCTTCCTTACCGAGAATGCGCTTGCCCGCAAGGATGCCCGCGCAATGCACCAGTATGCGCGGCGCGCCATGCGCGGCGCGCACCTTTGCCAGCGCAGCATTCACGCTTTCGGGACTGGTGACATCGCAGCCGATGGCAAGCCCGCCGATTCCTTTAGCGACTGCGGCAACCTGCGCTTCATTCAAATCCAGCAGCGCCACCTGCGCGCCTGCTGCCGCCAGCGCCCTTGCGGTGGCCGCGCCCATGCCGCTGCCAGCTCCCGTAACCAGCGCGGAAATTCCCTTGCCTAATTTCATGCGTGCCCTTTCATGATTTCTTTTGCGATCAGCATGCGCTGGATGTCGCTGGTGCCTTCATAGATCGTGCAGACGCGCAGATCCCGGTAGATGCGCTCGACATGGTAATCGGCGATGTAGCCGTAACCGCCATGAATCTGGATGGCCTCATAGGCGATGCGCTCGGCCGCTTCAGATACAAATAGTTTCGCCATGCTGGCCTCTTTCAGGCATGGCCCGGCTGTAGTATCCTTGAGGCGTGCGGCATTCAGCACCATCAGCCGTGACGCCTCCAGTTTTGTTGCCATATCAGCCAGGCGGAACCCCACGGCCTGATGCTGGTAAATAGGTTTGCCGAAACTCTCGCGCTCCCGCGCATAATGCAATGCCGCATCATATGCAGCCTGCGCAAGTCCCAGTGATTGCGCGGCAATACCGATGCGCCCGCCCTCAAGGTTGGAAAGCGCAATCTTGTAGCCATTGCCTTCGCCGCCAAGGAGATAAGAAGCCGGAATGCGGGCATCCTCAAACACAATCTGCGCGGTGTCGGACGAATGCTGCCCCATTTTATGTTCAACGGAGGAGACGGTATAACCGGGTGTATCGGTCGGGACAAGGAAGGCAGAAATGCCATTTTTACCTGCGTCCTTATCGGTCACGGCAAATACAATCGCCAGATCGCCGTGCTTGCCGGAGGTGATAAACTGCTTGGTACCGGAGAGGATATAATGATTGCCGTCCTTGCGGGCAGTGGTGGCAAGCGCCGCCGCGTCAGAACCAGCCTGCGGCTCGGTAAGGCAGAATGCGCCAATCGTCTCCCCGCGTGCGCAGGGACCAAGAAACTGTTTTTTCTGCGCGTCACTGCCAAAACGCATCAGCGCAGTGCAGATAAGCGAGTTCTGCACGCTCATCACGGTCGCCACACCTGCATCTCCTGCGGCAATTTCCGCAATCGCAAGCGCAAGCGACACATAATCCGCGCCCGCTCCGCCTTCCGTTTCCGGCACCAGCATGCCCATCAGTCCCAGCCTGCCCATCTCCTTAATTTCTGCGTTGGGAAATGTCCTCTTGCGATCGCGTTCAGCCGCACCGGGCGCAAGCTTCTCACGCGCAAACCCACGCGCCATATCCCGAATCATGGCCTGTTCGCTGGAAAGTGTCATGCGCTACCTTTCAATGGCGACGGCCGTCGCCTCGCCGCCGCCGATGCAGAGGCTCGCGATGCCGCGCTTTTTCCCGTAACGTTCCAGCGCCGCGAGCAGCGTGACCATGATGCGCGCGCCCGACGCCCCGATGGGATGCCCCAGCGCACAGGCGCCGCCATGCACGTTCACTTTTTCATGCGGCAGGTTCAGATCCTTCATCGCCGCCAGAGTCACCACGGCAAACGCCTCATTCACCTCGAATAAATCGACATCCTCGATTGCCCAGCCAATCTGCATGCACAGTTTTTCGATACTGCCCACAGGCGCAGTGGAAAACCAGGCAGGGGCATGCGCATGAGTCGCGTGACCAATAATGCGCGCATGTATTTTGAGATGGCGCTTCTTCGCTTCCGATTCGCGCATCAGCACCAGCGCTGCCGCGCCGTCCGATATGGAGCTCGCGTTGGCTGCGGTTACCGTGCCGTCCTTGGCGAAGGCAGGTTTCAACGCTGGTATCTTGTCTTTCTTTGCCTTTCCGGGTTGCTCGTCCCTATCGATTTTTATTTCACCGTTCTTTGAAGCAACAGTGACCGGAGCAATTTCCTGTTTAAATAACCCCTCGGCAATCGCTTTCTGGGCACGCTCAAGCGAAGTAATGGCGAACTGGTCCTGCACCTGCCGGGTAAAGCCGTATTTAGCGGCGCACTGCTCGGCAAACACTCCCATCAGCTTGCCCTTGTCATAGGCGTCTTCCAGTCCGTCAAGAAACATGTGATCCTTCACCTCCCCATGCCCCATGCGCATGCCGGAGCGGGCTTTGGGCAAGAGATACGGCGCGTTCGTCATGCTTTCCATACCGCCTGCGACCATGACGGCATGGCTGTCTGCAAGCAATTGATCATGCGCCAGCATCACCGCGCGCATGCCGGAGCCGCACATTTTATTCACGGTAGTGGCGCCGGTATGTTCGCCAAGCCCCGCGCCGAGCGTTGCCTGCCTTGCCGGAGCCTGTCCCAGTCCGGCAGACAGCACGCACCCCATGATGACTTCGCCGATATCATTCGCATTTACCTTGCTGCGCGCCACTGCCTCACGGATGGCAACCGCGCCGAGTTCCGATGCGCAGACAGAAGCAAAATCGCCCATGAAGCCGCCAATCGGCGTGCGGGCGTAACCTGTGATGACGATGGGATCAGAACTTGGCATACATTAAACTTTCAGTAAGAAATAAATTCATAACAGCCTGGCGCGTTCGCGTAAAATAAATTTCTGGATCTTTCCTGTGGGCGTCTTGTCGAGCGGGCCGAACACCACCCGCTTTGGCGCCTTATAGTGCGCCATGTTTGTGCGGCAATGCTCGATGATTTCCTGCTCTGTCGCCCGCGCGTTCGCCTTAAGCTCAATAAATGCGCACGGGATTTCGCCCCACGTATCGTCCGGCTTCGCAACTACCGCCGCCTCGAGCACCGCCGGATGCTTGTAAATCACGCTTTCCACTTCAAGCGTCGGAATATTTTCCCCGCCGGAAATGATGATGTCCTTGAGCCGGTCCTTCACCTCGATATAGCCATTCTCATGACGCACGGCCAAATCGCCGGTGTGATACCAGCCTCCCCTGAAGGTCTCCTTCGTCGTTTCCGGATTCCTGAGATAGCCACTCATCACCACGTTGCCACGCATCATGCATTCACCGATGGTCTTGCCGTCCCACGGCGTCTCTTCCATGGTATCGTGATCCGCCACCATCATATATTCGAGCGCGGGCGAGCGCACGCCCTGGCGCGCCTTGAGATGGGCGCGATCATGGAGCGGCAATGCGTTCCACTCCGGATGCCACGCGCAGGACATGTTGGGGCCGAACACTTCCGTCGCGCCGTAAACATGCGTGATGTTAAACCCCATCTCCTCCATCGCCGCGATCACAGGGGCGGGAGGCGCGGAACCGGCCGTCATCACCTCGATAATGCGGCCGTATCGTTTCTTCACTTCCGCCGGTGCATGAATGAGGAAGTTAAGCACCACGGGCGCGGCAGTAAAATGCGTCACGCCATGTTCTTCAATGAGCGCGAAGATTTCTTTCGCATCCACTTTGCGCAGGCAAACATGCGTGCCGGCCATAGCGGTAATCGTCCAGTGAAAGCACCAGCCGCTCGCATGGAACATGGGCAGCGTCCAGAGATAGACGGGGTGCGCCCGCATGTTCCAGACCAGCGCGTTGCCGATGGCGTTGAGATACGCGCCGCGGTGGTGGTACACGACTCCTTTCGGATTGCCCGTCGTGCCGGAAGTGTAATTGAGCGCGATCGGCGCCCATTCGTCTTCCGGCAGCCGCCACGCGAAATCCGGGTCTCCGCTGGCGATAAACGTTTCATATTCTTCCGCACTTATCGCTTCAGTCGGCTCACGGCAAAGCGCATCATGGATGTCGATGACGGCAGGCTTTGCCTTCATCAGAGCCAGCGCTTCCTTTACAACACGGTGAAACTGGCGATCGGCAAAAAATAATTTGGTTTCCGAATGCTCAAGCAGGAAAGCGATCATTTTAGCATCCAAGCGGGTATTGATCGCGCTGATGACCGCTCCCGCCATCGGCACGCCGAAATAGACCTCGAAATGCGCGGGACAGTTATGCGCCATGATGGAAACCGTATCCTCCTGCCCGATCCCGCGCTCTCGCAAAGCGCTGGCAAGCTGGCGGCACCGCGCATATTCCTCACGCCAGCTACGGCGGGTTTTACCGTGGATCAACGCCGTACGATCAGGATAGACCTGCGCGCTGCGCTCGATAAACCCAAGCGGCGACAGCGGCACATAGTTCGCGGCGCTTGGGGCCAGATGTTCCCGGTAGATCGATTTCCCTTTTTTCACGGGCGCCTCTCTTCGTGTATGTCTTGTTGTAGAACAGGCAGGCGGGGTTGTCAAAAACGGTTTATCTGTCTTGCAAACACGTCGTGTGTCTCAACTGCGGGTACTTTGGGAAAAACGGCAGGCGCGAATGCCCGCAGCGCCAGGTTTAGCACCGGCGACGGCGCGCGGGCAAAAAAATGGAGTTTCCGAGGTGTCGTCCCAAGACGCGATTTGAAGGCATCTGATGTCTGCCCGAGATGAACCAATGTGGCTCCCGCCCGGAAGGCGTGATCGAGATCATGATAAAAGAGATTAAAATACAGATCTCCCTTGTTATTAAGTGTGTAGTCCAGCCCGGAATAAAGATTATAATGCACACCTCCGCGCCTGATCGCAAAGCTGAATGCGCATATGCGCTGATCGCGGCGGATGAGCGTGAGCAACGCCTCCTCGCCCAGTTCTTCTGCCAGCCCAAGGAAGAAGGAAAGCGGCATCAGTTCGAGCTTCTGCCCGGCACGATCACGCACCGCCATGTAAAGCCGGTGCGTATCTTCATCAAAATGCCCCGCAAGGAATTTGCCTCCATGCCCACAGAGCACTTCAAAGCCCGCTGATTTCAATTTCTTCTGCGAGCGCCGTATCTGGGAACGGTACCGGCTCTTGAGCGAATTACAATAGCCTTCAAAACTCTCAAAGCATCCCTTGAGCAAGTGCATCGGCGGAATGGCGCCGCGGATATATCCGGAAGAAGTGAGTGCCTCGCTGAAAGAAATATCATTACCGCCTAACTCTTTAAAAACCATCAGCCTGCTTCCTGTCATGCGAGCGATGCCCTGCATTATCCGGTTTACTTCCTTCACTACCATTTCCGCGGATGCTCCTTCGCGCACACGCAGATGCGTGGAACCTGAGGGAACCGGAAGTCCGCAGAAAACTATTTTCATGCGGCCAAAACCCGGCCAGAACCGCCTTATCCGGTCGCGCCAGCGCAGCACAAAGGGAGAAGCCGTCTCCATCAAATCCGCCTCAAACAGGCAAAGAGCCGCGCAGCCGGCGGCGTCCCCCGCCGCGTCGAAAACAACGACACCCCAGCAGCGGCACTGATTAATAAGCGTGCGCTGAAAGACGCGTAATACTCCTGGATCCATCGCGAGATCGTTTCTGCCGCATAGCTCATGCCACGCAGCCGGAACGTCCTCAAATGATTCAAAAAGAAGTGCGCATACCGCTGCCTCTTCATAACGTGGCGGAGACGCGGCATTAAAAAATGACGGGGATAATTCCATGCGCGCATCCTAAACAAGCGCTTGGTTCTTGAGCGTTTCCAACACTCTGAGCGGAGAAAGGGAGGGATTATGCATCGCTTCCGGTGGCAGCAGGAAGGTCTGCTCCAGCGCATGCTGGCCGGAAAGCGCGGCATGCGACACCTGATCGGAAAACACGATCCAGCTTGAGCCGGCCGGGAAAGCATGCACGGAGCGGGAAACCGTCTCCTGGTACGTGTCATCCCGCTTCATCCGGTCATGGATATGCAGCATGTAGTGATCGTAAGGGCTGCGTTTTTCTTTGGTGATTCCAAGCCACTTAAGCAACGCAGCGCCTTCCGGCTGCGGAGCCTTGATATGCGGCAGGAAACGCTTTGCAACTTTCGTGAAAGGCTCGCCTGTGTTCCACACGCGCGGACGCCCCGAAGGATGGATATTGGTAAACACTCGCAGGATACGCTTTCCGTGAACAGGCCGGGAAGGAAAGGCATCGACATGCAACAGCCTGTCGTCATGACGCTTGCTCTGCACGCGCCCCTCCGCCTCGACCGGACGGAAACTCGCATGGCTTGTTATCAGCGGGGCGGAGGCATAGCCTGGCAGAAGGCGGCCAACCAGCGCCTGCGCAAAAAGGGTGTAACGCCGGAACATGTCCGTCAGTATAGTGGAATGCTTGCAGTGCTCCGCCATTCCCCAGATTCTCTGCTCTGCCGGAGAGAACTTGATGCCTTTCGTGCCGGGCTTAACACAATGAGGGCGCAGGAAAGCCTGCTCCTCAGGCATCAGGGAAAAAGATTCTCCCGGCAATATCAGTATCTCGCCCTGTTCCAGGCGATCGATTGCTTCCACATGATCGTGCATGGCTGGATGTCTCCCCTGCTGTGCTAGCGGGATCCGGACAAGCAATAAAAACAGCCATATAAAATATCCATACCGGAGTGGACTCTAGATGAAGAATGATTCTAGAATCAGGCAGATTATTGCAAACCTGGTAAGGTACGACGCTTCAAAGGTTTTGCCTTCGGAGTGGATGGAATGTTGGGTCCATCCGCGTGAGTAATTTCAACCTCAACCCCATTAATTGCATTTCTTGCGCCATCAATTGCTTCCTGCTGCATAGCTTGCCTAAGTTCATTCTTGCGTTTAAGAAGGGCTTCGTTAGAAGCTTTGATGCACTTCTCAAATAATGCAAATTCTGCATTATCAAGTTGTAATTCTCTTTTTATCCCAGCACCATATTCATCAACCATCACCTGCCTGGCTTGACGTATATCCTGATTTAACCATAATGCGACAGCCCGCTCACCTGAAGCCATACCTAATGCTGTTCCAAATTCTTCCAAATTTAGACCAATGTTTCTTATGCGTTCAGCGATCTCCTTAGCATCGTCAATAACAGAAAATTTTAAATCATGTAATGGCTGGCCCTTTAGCCAGTTCTTTCCGCCAAGAGCATCCAGATCCGATATCAACGACGTAACAAAGATTTCGATATACTCATAAGGAAGCCTAAGCCTCTCAGGAAGTTCCTGTGATACAAACAATTTTGTCCATTTGCTGATATTCGGCAGAAAAAATTTATTTCTGGTGTCTGATAAAGAAAACACATTTTCTTCCCGGAGCGCATGCTCTATATAGCTTACAGGAAATTGTCCTATTTCGGCTATTTCTTTTTGGGTTAATCCGGTACGCTCTATAAAGAAGCGTAATATATGGCTAACTCTTGCATCAGGAGGTAATTCCTTAAGCGCCTCAAGACTCAAGGTCGCCACTCCATTTCTTCTACCGAAAAGCGGGGGTCCGTTCACCTCCTCAAAAGAACTATCGCGCCATACCTTCTGTGCGTCCTGCTTTTCCCAATTGGCGGTTTGTGCATATATCCATGCTCTCCCTGCGTTGCTATTCAGTCCTGGCTTAACACGAAGAATCAGCTCAATAACCTCTACTTCAGAGGGCCTCCTCTCATCATGAGGCATTAACTCAAAAAATGTTACCAATCGGCCGAGTCCTATATCGCTTATATCCCTTCCACTTTCCTCATGGCTTAACCACATTCCAAGTTGCTGGCGATGAATTTTTGATTGTCTTGCAAATTCCGATATTGTGCCAAATCCAGTCTTCCTTATAAGTTCGCCCAGAAACTGCTTGGGACTTCCTTCTGTAGCCAAGGCCCTATCTATCAATGTATCGAGCGCTCTGACTTTTTCAAGCTGAGCTGCTCTTTCTGACGATAATCTAGCCCCTTGCGCCCCTTCCTGTTCTGTTACAGCGGTATTTCTTTCAAACTGTAAATTGGACAGTTGCAATCCTGATTCTATCTGGTTGAATTCTGCAAGAAAGAGCCCCATCGCATCCATCATCGCAAAGCGGGCGGAACCATCATCATGAGCCGGATTATACGGAATATCCGTATAGTTAGAAATCTCATAGTAAGGTTCTGTTCCCTCTTCCACCGCTGCAAGCCTGCTTTCACTGATACCTAAACGACTGGCAAGTGCCTTCCGTGTCACATTCGTGGCTTCTCTAAAAAATTGCAGCCGTTTTCCCCCTAATTTATGCAGATCCAATGGTGGTATATCGTTTTTTGCCATATCAGACCATTTCTGCCGTGGGTAAGCAACAAGCTTACTCTATTTCGCAGCTTTCGGAAAGCTACCAATTATAATCTATACTCAACTTAATAAATAATAACATGTTTTTCGTCATTGCAATGACGCTGTCGTTTTTATAAATCCAAGCCTGCTGGCAGAATCATACCTGCCTGACCTCAGCTTCCAGCAGAAGGCGGCACTCCAGAGTGATGTTGCCGCGTTCGTAATGGCTATGGCGGTTTTCGACGCTGTTGATAAAGCCGTGCCTGCGGTAAAGCCTTATGGCCCGTTCCAGTTTCGTGTTGGAGACGATGAAGATGCGCGTGGCTTCTTTCTCCCTTGCCCGCTGCATGAGCGCAAGCAGGAGACGTTCGCCGATGCCCTGTCCCTGGCATTTGTCCGTCACCGCCATCTTGGCGATTTCATAGGCGCCTTCCTCCATATATATGAGACTTCCGGTGCCGATGATGCCGTCTTCAGTCTCCGCCATCAGTATGACGCCGCCATTGTTAAGCACATGGCCTTCCGGATCGGCAAACGCCGCCGCATCCTGATCCTCCACGCGGAAATAGCGCGTGAGCCATTCGCGGTTCAGCGCGCCGAAGCGTTCCCTGTGCAGGGAATTTTTCGTATCGTAGTCATAAATCTTCAGTTCCATAACTGGTTATGTATTATATCTCCTCTCATTTCACAAGCAAGTCGGATACTTCCACCTTAAACGCGCAGGCAAGCTTGAGCATATCCTTGAGCCGGATTTCATGCTTGCCCAGCTCATACTGATCAATGCGCCAGTGCCGCACGCCGCTTAATCTTTCCAATCTTTCGAGCGTCATCCTGCGTTCACTGCGCAGGCGGCGGATATTGCTTCCTATAAGACTGCGGGTGTGGCAGAATAATTGGGTGGTATAGTGCATGTTTTCTCTCCTTTAAATGCCAGGAATCTAGAAAACACGAACATAGTACGTGCGCAGCGTATTCGCCCTTGCGAGCTATGTTATTCCGCTGCATTCCCGGCACAGGAAATTACACCCGCAAAATTGCAGGCATAAAAAAACCACTCTGCCGCGAGTGGAAACCGACTATGTTAGCGTTTTCTAGACGCTTGTACCGGGATAATAGCACAGTAAGTGTTTGTGGCAATTCAAATCGCGCTATCTGCCAACCGAAGGGAGAGAGGGCGCCTTAATGGTATTTGTAGGCTTGGGCACGGTGAGTATATCCGGCGGCGCGGGTTCCTGCTCGCCGAGACTCTTGAGATAAGAGGCGCGCAGCAGCACGATGGTGACGCGGCGGTTGCGCGGCGAGGTGGGATTTTTCTCATCGAGCAGTTCCTGATCCGCCCGCCCCACTATCTTGGCGACGCGCTCCGGCTCGAGATTCGTCGTCATCAGGAAGCGCCGTGCCGCATTCGCGCGATCCGCCGACAACTCCCAGTTGGTGTAGACCGATCCGCTTTCGACATAATTCACCGCTTCCGTATGGCCGGTGATGGAAATGCGGTTGGGCATCATCTGGATGATCTGCGACATCCTGCGCAGTATTTTTTCCCCGGCCTGGGTGAGCAGCGTTCCCTTGGGATCAAACATGGGCATCTTGTCATCATCTATGATCTCGATCTTAAGGCCTTCAGGCACCTGCTCCACGATGACGTTATCCTTGAAATCCTGGAAATTCGGATCTTCCTCTATGGCCTGCTTTATGTTCTTCTCAGCCTTCTCGAACAGATACGCGTCACTGGTCGATTCCACCGGCGCCTGCTTTTCCTGCCTCTGGGCGGTCGGCCCCTGCGGCATACGCCCTATGATAATCCCGGGCGGGCTCTTTTCGGCCACCTTGCGGCCTTCGTCATAGCTGGTCTTTCCTCCCTTGAAGCCAATGCCAGCAGAATCGCGCACGCCAATGGTCGGGGTGAAGTATTCGGCGATGCCTTCCTTTTGCGATTGCGCGGTCGCCTGCAGCAGCCAGAGCAGGAGAAAGAACGCCATCATCGCGGTGACGAAATCCGCATAGGCAACCTTCCATGCGCCGCCGTGATGTCCGCCGTGGCCGCTTTTCTTCACTTTCTTGATGATGATCGACGCTTCTTTTTTTTCCGCCATAACTGCTCTTGAAAGGAATTACTCGGACGACCCGCTGCCGATATTATTTATGACCTCATCCAATTCCGTAAATGTCGGACGTTCATGCCCGTCAATGCTCGCACGGGCGAATTCCACCGAGACAATCGGCGCATTGCCGTGCAGGTGCGCAAGCAGCGCGACTTTTATGCATTGCAGGTATTTGATATCATCCTCGTAATAGGCGCCGAGGAACTTCCCTATCGGGCTTACGAAACCGTAGGAAATGAGCACGCCGGAAAATGTGCCCACCAGCGCCGCGCCGATAAGCCCCCCAAGAATCGCAGGCGGCTCGGTGATGCTTCCCATCGTGGTAATCACGCCAAGCACGGCGGCCACGATGCCAAGCGCGGGCATCGCATCCCCCATATTGACCACGGCGGTGGAAATCCTTTCATGCTCGTGGTGATGCGCTTCCAGATCATGCTCCATCAGCTCTTCAATCTGGTAATGGTCCTCGACGCCCATAGTCATCACGCGCAGGTTGTCGCACAGGAATGCTACGGCATGATGGTTCTTGAGGAATCCGGGATAGGATGAAAAAAGCGAACTTTCCTCAGGCTGCTCGATATGGCCTTCCATCTCCAGCATGCCCTTGGATTTCATCAGCTTGAACGTCAGGTAGAGAAGCGTCAGGAGCTCAATATAATTCGCTTTCTTATAAGGGCTGCCCTTCACGAGATATTTCAGGCTCTTACCCACGTCCTTGACGACTTTGCCGGGATTGCCGATCAGGAAGGAACCCAGCGCGGCGCCACAGATGATAATGAATTCATTGGGCTGCCAGAGCACGGCGACATTGCCGTGATGCATGACATGGCCGCCGATAACCGAACCGAGAACTACAGCAACGCCTACGAGAAAAAGCATTCTTTATTCCAAAATGGCTTATGGCTCTAATTTACATCCTGGGAGACTTAAATAGAAGTAAAAACTGTTTGCGATATATTAATTTTCCGCCTTTGTGCCAGATCGGTAAAAGCATCTCATCACACAGGCAGCGGTTATGTATGCAATGGCCAGCAACGCTATTCCCGCGGCGCTATTCAGCACCGCATTCAGGGCAAGCGCCACCAGCAATATATTCAGCAGGGTAATCAGGCGCGCCACCTCTGCATGGCTCATCCCGCCGCGCACTGCCCGCTGGTAGGCATGTTCCGAGTGGGCCTGCCATATCCTTTCCCCGCGCAGCAGTCTCCTTGCAAGCGTGAAACTGGCATCGCTTACATAATAGGC
>CAYVTI010000040.1:0-1684 GCA_964454545.1 uncultured Rickettsiales bacterium | reverse complement strand
CCACCGTAAGCGCCCTTCCTGCGCGCACGCTGCCGTGGCAGGACATTGTGCCGCAGATATGCTCCAGCCTGTCGCGCAGGGATAAAGCTTCGCCAAACTCCCGGATATCATCCGCCAGATCGCGGATAAGCCCTCTCACATCCGTATCACCCAGCAATGCAGGCACCTCGCGCACGACGATTGCCCCTTCGCCGAAACCTTCCAGCATCAGCCCGAGGGAAGCGAATTCATCCGCGCGCTTCGCAAGATAGGCAGCGTCCGGCTCTCCCAGCTCAATCACCTCAGGGATAAGGAGTTTCTGACGCGCGATGCCGGTTTCGGCAAGCGACTGCTTCATG
Organism: uncultured Rickettsiales bacterium; assembly: GCA_964454545.1. GTDB lineage: Bacteria > Pseudomonadota > Alphaproteobacteria > Rickettsiales > JABCZZ01 > JABCZZ01. Next base: position 1,346 of record CAYVTI010000040.1, on the reverse strand, counting down.
CGTTCATACACCAGCCGCTCATGCGCCGCATGCTGATCGACAATAACAATGCCATCTTTCGTCTGGGAAACGATATAGGTGTTATGCACCTGCCCGCGCGCCGCGCCCAGCCGGTAGGCCGAATAATCCTCCGCAGCCTCTTCCGGCGCACGCGCAAGCGGTGCCTGCCGAACGGCAGAGGCTACCAGCTGCAAAGGCATTTCCGCCACATGGCCGCCTGCGGGGGCGCTGTTCCTGCCGCCGCCGTAATAGGCGTAGGCGTTCGCGGTATTGGCCGCCAGCATGGACTGCGCCTGTGCCCCAACGGTGGAAGAAGTGCGTTGCCCGCCGCCTGCTATTGCCTGCCGGAGCGCAGTGATGATCATGCCGCGTATCATGCCGGTATCCTGAAACCGCACTTCGGCTTTGGCCGGGTGGACGTTGACGTCGACGTTTTCCGCAGGAATGTCAAGAAACAGCGCCACCACAGGATGGCGGTTGCGTTCCAGGAAATCCTGATAGGCCGCCTTCACCGTGCCAAGCAGCAGCTTGTCGCGCACAGGACGGTTATTGACGAAGAGATACTGCTCGGAAGACGTGCCGCGATGATAAGTGGGGAGGCTTGCAAAGCCGGAAAGCCGGATATCCTCGCGGCTGGCATTAATCCCAAGGCTGTTGTCGCGGAATTCGCGGCCCAGAATGTCGCCCAGCCGCTTTATCCTTGCGCCCAGCAGCTCACCCTGCGCGCTGTCATAGCGCGCAAGCATGCGTTCGTCGCTCGTGAGCGTGAAGCTGATAGCGGGATGGGCCATCGCAAGGCGCATCACCATGTCCTTGACCTGTTCGATCTCCGTGCGCTCCGATCGCAGGAACTTGAGGCGCGCAGGCGTCGCGTAAAACAGGTCGCGCACTTCGACGGTCGTGCCTTCCCTGTGCGCCGCAGGCGTTGCGGCCTTCACATCACCGCCTTCCACCTCTATGCGCCACGCTTCATGATCGCCGCGCTTGCGGCTCGTGATCGCAAGGCGGCTTACCGACCCGATGGAAGGCAGCGCCTCGCCCCGGAACCCCAGATGCTTTACATGCAGGAGATCGTCGTCCGCGAGCTTGGACGTGGCGTGGCGTTCGATGCAGAGCGTAAGCTCCCCTTTTGCCATGCCGCAGCCGTTATCGCTCACCGCGATGAGCGATTTTCCGGCGGCGAGGAGGGTAACGTCGATCTGTGTCGCCCCGGCGTCAATGGCGTTTTCCACCAGTTCCTTGACCGCCGATGCCGGACGCTCGATCACCTCGCCTGCCGCGATGCGGTTTACCACCGTGGGGGGAAGAATGCGTATTGTCATGGCGACAAGAGAGCATATTATTTC
>CAYVTI010000039.1:0-19618 GCA_964454545.1 uncultured Rickettsiales bacterium | reverse complement strand
TCATAAGCTTGCATATGCCGTTGCTGTTCTTCTGTGCCTATCCCCTGCTCTTTTGCCTTCCTTTGATGCATTTTCTTATCCTCGTCGATCCTGCCCAGCACTATCCTTCTCATTTCAAAGAGCATTCTTTCGCCATAGGGCGCTTCAACGGCAAGGGCTACTTTTACTTCTGCTTTATTTAGAAACTTCCCCGCCTCTATTTCCGCAATGAGTACTTCCGCAAACTCCAGCGCTTCAAGCGCAAAAGTAGCACGGTTATTCCGGGGGTCCACTTTATCCGTCGCGATCGTGCGAACCTGATGGGGTGGTATTGCCATTCCCATATCTTTCGCTCTTTCCGGCAACCGCTCCGCTATATCCCTTGCGATATCCGCCTCCTGAAGCGTCCGCCCGCCGGGGTTGGTGTAGTGAAAATAATATTCTTTATCCTTATCGGATCGTACAAAACTCAGAGCCGCACGTTGCTCATAGAACGCTTGCCGCTTAGGCAGATTCTTTTTTGTGTTCTCTGCCATAACCTGTTCTTCCCTACTATGGGGAACAATAGTACCTGAATTAGCATACGGAATTCCCTGATCATCGGCCAGCTTACTCAGGTAGAATGCCCCATCTCCTCCTATACTATCAAAAGGAATATGCACCTCCCGCCTTCCGGATAAGAAGACAATTTCTTCCGGTTTCATTCCCTGTTCTTTCATAACCTTAAGAAGCCAGTCTACACGCTCTTCCATCTTATAGCGCGAAGCACCGGGAATAATCACTTTGTCATATGTCGCCCCCTGTTCGGGCAACACCTCATCCAGCGATATTCCAAGTAATTTGAGGTTTTCTTTATACTGAGAAACAGGATTAAATCCAGGCAGTTGATAGCGTTCCATGCTACCCAGCCCAGCTTCCTGTTTCAGGGCCGCTACAATATTTTGCATATCCTCGCGATCAATGTATGGAGGCACATCTGCGGCAGGGCATAAATTATCCAGAACAATTCTGGCGTCAAATTTTTGTTCTTTATTGTATGCTCTCGCTTGTTCCAGTACCTGTACGAAATGCTCAAATATATCTATAGGTGAAACGGGCCGGTTAGGTCCAAATTCCCGGGGCATTTTATGCAGGCAGTTCCACATCACTTCCTGTTCAAATAATCCTTCAAGGAACATATTCTCAATCATGGCTATCTGCTGGTCAGGCTTCGATAGGCCAAAAGATTGCAAGGCGTCCCATAACAAGGTCGTCATAAATACAGATGTTAAGTTAATAACATCCTAAATTATATATATAAATCATTACTTAATGGTTAATTGTGAAGAAAGTTACTCAAATTCAATAAGTAACTGATCAGCCTGGACGCTTTCGTTCTCCGTAATATGCACCTTTTTAATCACCACGTCATGATCGGCGTAGATAACGTTTTCCATTTTCATGGCTTCGATGACAAGCAACTCGCCGCCCGTTTTTACGTGGTCGCCTTCCTTAACCCGCACATGATGCACGAGCCCGGCAATGGGAGCAACCAGGCGATCCTTTCTTTTACCGTTGCTCTCTTTCGGCATGTAATCGGCAAGCTCGGCAACACGTGGCGTGCGCACGCACACCCTGACGGACGAACCTGCATGCGATAATAAATAACCTTCATTAGCATAGCGGAGCATGACGCTTACGGGCTTGCCGTTTATCGTTCCCTGAAACAGCCGCCGCCCCAGCTTCCAGGAACTGCGGACAACGATAAGGCCTTTGTCATAACTGATATCATAGCCATATTCCTTGGCGCGGGCATATACCGGATAACTCGCTCCATCGATGGAAATTACCCACCGAGCGCCAATGGCGCGCTCACGCCCCGGCACCTGCCCGCTGATACGGCTGGCACGCTCAGCGTCACGCAGGAATATGAAAAGCGCAGCCCCCAGAAATACTTTGGATGTCTCCGTATTCAGCTCGGCGCCAGTAAATCCGTTATGGTATTCCTGATCAATGAAATTAGTAGAAATATTCCCCTGAACAAAACGCTCATGCCCCAGTATCGCTTCCAGAAAGCTGATATTATGGTTTATGCCGCGTATATCAAACGCAGATAGAGTCGACTGCATCGCTTCAATGGACTTCTGACGGGTTGATGCGTGAGTGCATACCTTCGCAATCATCGGATCGTAAAACATACTGACTTCACCACCCTCATACACCCCGGTGTCAATCAGCACATTATGTTCGGTTACCGGCTCCTGATAACGGGTAATGCGCCCGGTGGAAGGCAGAAAGCCACGGCGCGGATCTTCCGCGTATACTCTTGCCTCCATTGCCCAGCCATTCAGATGGACATCTTCCTGGGTAATGGTCAGCCTTTCGCCCGCGGCAATGCGTATCATCTGCTCGACCAGATCGATTTTCGTCACCAGCTCAGTGACACGGTGCTCAACCTGCAGGCGGGTATTCATTTCAAGGAAGTAGAAGTTGCCTTTATGATCCACGATGAATTCCACGGTGCCGACGGAGTCATAATTGACCTCTTTGGCAAGCGCGACTGCCTGCTCTCCCATCGCCCGGCGAATTTCCTCGGTAAGGAAAGGGCTGGGCGCTTCCTCAATCACTTTCTGGTGACGGCGCTGGATGGAGCATTCGCGCTCGCCCAGATAAATGGTATTGCCATATTTATCCGCCATGATCTGTATTTCGATATGGCGGGGATTATCGAAGAATTTCTCAATGAACACACGGCCATCCGAGAAACTTGATTCCGCTTCGCTGGCTGCATATTTCAGGCCATCAAGCAGTTCCTTCTCGTTACGGGCAACGCGCATGCCCTTCCCGCCACCGCCCGCCGCCGCCTTTATCATGACCGGATAACCTATTTCATAGGCTATCCTTTTGGCTTCCTTGCCGGACGTGATGACATCCAGAGTTCCCGGAACAGTATTCACACCGGCTTTCACCGCTATTTTCTTGGATTCTATCTTGTCACCCATCAGCTTAATGGCTTCGATGCTCGGGCCTATGAAAACCCTCCCGGATCGCTTCACCGCCCTGGCAAAATCGGCTTTCTCGGAAAGAAATCCGTAGCCCGGATGCACAGCCTCAGCGCCGCTATGCTCTATCGCGCTGATTATATTATCTATTTTTAGATAACTCTGGGCCGAGGGAGAGGGGCCTATATATACCGCCTCGTCCGCCTGCTTTACATGCAGCGCATTGGTGTCGGATTCCGAATAAACCGCAACCGTCTTGATACCCATACGTTTGGCGGTAGACATCACGCGCACGGCGATTTCGCCGCGGTTCGCAATAAGAATTTTCTCAAACATGAGCGATTTATATTGGGTATGGGCCAACTGGTAAAGCGTTTTTATAGCTCCACAAAATAAACCAATACGATCTGTATGTTATCAGGCTTAAAATTAGCCTTTCTGGGCCAGTTCATTCATAGTTAGCGGCTGAGTGGCGCTTTATTAGCAAAGCACGCACAGAATCGCATCTCCTATTGGTGTGCGCTCCATCTCTAACATAGACGCCATGCATAGTAGGCGAGTCATATGCGCATCAAATCTGCGGGGATACTCCGGGGATACCGGACAGAGAGAAGCAGAACAGATTTAAGCAAAATAAAGCGGGCTATCGGACAAAATTCATGCTCACGTCAACATAGAACTATACAAACAGAAACAACATGATATAGACATAGCCCACTTGTCGGGGCGTAGCGCAGTCTGGTAGCGCATCTGCTTTGGGAGCAGAGGGTCGTGAGTTCGAATCCCACCGCCCCGACCACCTATCTTCTTCGGCTTCGGGTGGCTTTGTCACACTAGGGCAAGCAAGCCTTGGTGAAGAGGCTACACACGCGCAAGACGCGCATGCTTCCGGTTTTCCCACCATATGCCAAGCCTGTCCAGATACAAATAAACGACGGGAGTGGTATATAATGTCAACATCTGGCTCAGAATCAATCCCCCGATGATGGATATGCCTAGCGGCTGGCGCAACTCGCTTCCTTCCCCGCTGCCTATCGCAATGGGCAATACTCCGAACATGGCCGCCATTGTAGTCATCATAATAGGGCGGAAGCGCAGGAGGCACGCCTTATAAATAGCGTCCCGCGTGCTTATCCTTTCGCTGCGCTCGACATAAATCGCAAAGTCGATCATCATGATGGCGTTCTTCTTAACGATGCCAATCAACATAATAATCCCTATGAACGCAATCAGGGAGAAATCTATGTGGAATATCAGCAGCGTCAGTATCGCCCCCACTCCGGCCGAAGGCAATGTAGAGAGAATGGTCAAGGGGTGGATATAACTTTCATACAATACGCCAAGCACGATATAAATCGTGAGTAATGCTGCTATGATAAGCAGACCCTGGTTATTGAACGATTCCTTAAAAAGTTTGGCAGTGCCCTGAAAGCTTCCATGTATAGACTCCGGCACTCCGAGAGTCCGGATTTTTTTCTCTATGGCGTCAGTGGCCATACTGAGTGAACCTCCTTCCGGAAGATTGAACGAAATGGTCGCCGCCGCAAATTGTCCCTGGTGGTTTACGGCAAGCGGGGTATTGGTTTCATGATAAGTGCTGAATGCAGAAAACGGTATGGGGCTGCTAACTGCCGCCGACATATAGGTGTCGTTCAGAGTCTGGGCATTCTGGGAATACTCTGGCGCCACTTCCATCACCACATGATATTGGTTGAGCGGATTGTAAATAGTGGAAATCTGCCTTTGCCCGAATGCGTCGTTCAGTGTCGAATCAATCATCGCCGGGGTAAGCCCCAGCCTGTAGATAGTATCACGATCATACACCACCAACGTTTTTATGCCATTATCCTGCTGATCGGTATTCACATCCGCAAGCTCGTGCATTGTCCCCATAGCAGCATATATCTTTGGAGCCCATTCTCTTAAATCGTTCAGATTGTCAGACTGCAGAGTATACTGATACTGCGCGCCACTCTGTCTGCCTCCCATATTCACATCCTGAGATGCCTGCAGATAGAGCCTTGCCCCCGGTTCGGCAGCAAGCTTGCTACGCATGCGGGCTATTATCTGATCCACATGCAGCTTTCTTTCCGAAAGCGGTTTGAGCGATACGAATATCCTGCCGTTGTTGCTTTGCTGTCCGCCGCCGACAATGCCCACCACATTAGATGCGGCCGGATCCTGGCGAATAATGCGGACAAAATCGTCCATCTTTTTTTTCATCGCAGCAAAAGAGATATCCTGATCGGCTTTTATAGAGCCGATAATTCTCCCGGTGTCCTGCTGAGGCATAAAACTTTTGGGAACAATAATATAAAGGTATACGTTAAGAATAATCGTGCAGAAAAGTAATAACATTATGAAACGACTGTGGGAAAGCGCCCAGGCCAGCGTAGTCTTATAATGCTCGTACAGATAGTTGAATGACCGTTCGCTTAATTGGTATAAACGCCCATGTTTCTCACCGGATTCACGTTTTATCATACGCGCGCACATCATGGGGGTAAGGGTAAGGGAAACTGTCAAGGATACCAGTATGGCAGCCGACAGGCTGACGGCAAATTCACGAAAAAGACGGCCTATAATGCCGCCCATAAACAATATGGGGATGAATACGGCAATAAGCGAAAGGCTCATTGAAACCACGGTAAATCCGACTTCGCGCGCGCCCAGAATGGCGGCTTTCATGGTATCCATTCCACTTTCCACATGTCGTGAAATATTTTCAAGCACTACTATCGCATCATCAACTACAAAACCTGTCGCGATTGTAATAGCCATCAATGATAAATTATCGAGACTGTAACCAAAGAGGTACATGATTCCGAAAGTCCCAATCAACGACACGGGAACGGCAATGCTTGGTATGATGGTGGAAGATATCTTGCGCAGGAATACCAGCACGACCAGCACCACCAGAAAAATGGAGACAAGCAAATTGCTTTCCACATCGCGGAGGGCTGATTTTATGGTGGTCGTGCGCTCCATGATAACCTTCAGATCTACCGCCCTTGGAATGGAGGCGCGCAGCCCTGGTAGCATCTTATTCACATTATCTATAGTTTCTATGATATTGGAACCCGGCTGTTTGAACACGAGCAGAATAATAGCCGGTACGCCATTCGAACTTCCGGCGTTGCGTATATCCTGCACTGAATCAACCGCGGTTCCCACATCCGATAAGCGCACTGGCGAACCGTTATGATAGGAAATAACAAGCGGCATGTAATCCTTTGCCCGGTTTGCCTGATCATTTGCATAGATCTGCCAGTGCCTTTTATCATCTTCCAGATATCCCTTCGGGCGATTGGGATTGGTCGCCGCGATACTTGTCCTCGCCTGCTCAAGGCTGATCCCATATTTATTGAGCGCTCTCGGGTTCAGCTCCACGCGCACCGCAGGCAATGCGCTGCCACCGACAGTTACCTGTCCTACCCCATTGGCCTGCGATATCTTTTGAGCCAGTATGGTTGAAGCAACGTCATATAACTCGCCCTGTGTCATGGTTGCGGAGGTAAGTGTTAATACCATGACCGGAGAATCTGCGGGATTTACCTTGCGGTAAATAGGGTTTTTGGGCAACCCCGTAGGCAATAAGGCGCGTGCGGCATTTATGCCCGCCTGCACGTCGCGCGCTGCGCCGTCAATATTACGGCTCAGGTCAAACTGCAGAGTAATATTGGTTGAACCCAGCGTGCTGACCGAAGTCATCTCCGTTATGCCGGATATGCGCCCTAATGTACGTTCAAGCGGCGTTGCAACGGTGGCGGCCATCGTATCCGGTCCCGCACCGGGTAGGGATACGTTCACTACAACTGTCGGAAAGTCCACCTGCGGCAACGGCGCAACCGGCAGCAGGTAAAATGCGGCAAGCCCACTTAGCACCACGCCTATGGCAAGTAATGTCGTGGCAACGGGCCGCTTAATGAATGTTTCCGATAAGGTCATTTACTAGTATTATTACGATACAAACGGTTAATGTCTGCGCGGGTAAATACTTCGCTTTTATTGCAAAACTGGCAGTTTACCGACATTTTCCCATTATACAGCTCCGCAATCAGCTCTTCCCTGGGGATGGATTTCAGCACTGTCCTTATACGGTCACGGGAACAGCGGCATCCGGCTTCGACATGCTGGAGTTTATATACCCACACGCCGTCTTCATTAAAAAGGCGATACAGGAGGTTCTGCGGGGTTATATTTTCATCCAGCATCTCCTTGCTTTTGAGGGTCTGCATGAAGATTCTCGTGCGGTTCCATATCTCGTCAAGCTCTTCGGTGCTCCGTTCCTTCTGCTTGCCACCTTCTGCAGGCATGCGCTCAATGATAATCCCGCCACCCAGCCAATGCTTGTTAGTTTTAGTCGGCGCCTGCACCGCAATATTAACCGAAATTTCTCCTTGATGCGACTGCATGAAATATCCCCTGAATGCATCGCTCAGCGTTTCTCCCTGCAATTCAACTATTCCCTGATAACGCTCCTTGGAATTGCCTTCGTCCAGGGTCACGGCAAGATAGCCCTTGCCTAGTATTTCCGAAACGGGAGGTTTTTTCGATTTGGATTGCCCGATAACCTTCTTTAAGGCATCTTCATCCACCTGTGCATAACCGCGTATGATGCCACCTGCCATAACATCCACCACAATAAACCGCACAGGACCGTTGCCCTTGGCCTGTACCGTCAATATCCCTCCCTTGTCCAGCGTAGCAGACAGCATGCATGCAATCACTATCTGTTCTGCCAAATGCAATGACACAGCAAGAGGATAATTATGCGCGTTCAATATATTATCAAGCACTTTGCTTACCCGGACCATCCGCCCCCTTATGGAGGAATGATCAATCAGGAAAGGCTGGATAAAATCACTATAGCGCTGTTCTTCATCGGGTTTACGAGTAATAGGCATATATTGTATCTGAATATCTTTTACGAATTAGTCAACAAAATCAGCTAAAAAGCTTTACCAGTTCCTTCGCCATGACGTCCCCCAGCTGGCTGACATCGCTTATGGTAACGGCGCGTTTGTAATAGCGCGTCACATCATGCCCGATTCCAATCGCAAGCAGCTCGACATCAGAATTATTTTCAATAGCGCTTATTACCTGCCAGAGATGGCGGTCGAGATAACTGCCGTTATTGGATGAAAGCGTGCTGTCATCCACCGGCGCGCCGTCCGATATCACCATTAGAATCTTGCGTTGCTCGGGACGCGCAAGCAGCCGCTGGTGCGCCCAGATGATCGCTTCACCGTCAATATTTTCCTTTAATACGGCGTCCTTAAGCATGATGCCGATATTGCGCCTTGCTTTCTGCCAGCGCATGTCGGCAGATTTATAAATGATATGGCGCAAGTCGTTCAGTCGGCCAGGGTCAGGCACGCGATCACGCTCAAGCCACAGCTTCCGGCTCTGCCCGCCTTTCCAGTCCCGCGTGGTAAAGCCAAGAATTTCCACCTTTACGCCACAACGCTCCATCGTGCGCGCAAGAATATCCGCGCACAAAGCCGCAACGGTTATAGGACGCCCACGCATGGAACCGGAATTATCGATAAGCAGCGTCACCACCGTATCGCGGAAATCCGTTTCTTTTTCCCGCTTGTAAATATATTGATATTCCGGATTGACGATAAGGCCGGCAAGACGTTTTCCATCAATTATTCCCTCATCAAGGCCATATTCAAAAGAAGTCGCCTGCCTGGCAAATAATAGCCGCTGGAGACGATTTGCTAACTTGCTGGTAATACTATGCAGGTTAGTGAGTTTCTGATCCAGCTGCGTGCGCAGCCGTATGATTTCTTCATGGCTGGCAAGCTTATCCGCTTCAATAATTTCATCAAACTCGGTAGTAAACGGATGGTATGCGGAAGTGTGAAGCAATGCCTCAAAATCAAGCGCTAGTGTATTGCGCGGCTGCATTGGCGCATTATATTCTATCGGCTTCGCGTCGTCCGGCGGCTCTTCCTTGCTTAAAGATACGCTGCTATAGGTTTCCTCCACCTGGCCTCTGCTGGAAACGCTTTCCGTTTCCGGTTTGCTTTCTTTAGGCGTGTCACTTTTCTCTTCGTTGTGTTCTGTTCCACCGCCTGTTTCTTCCTGCTTCTCTGTATCTTCTTTCCTGCTCTCTTTTTTTACCGCAAGGCCAAGCGTTTTCAGGATATGGCTTACCGTCAGCGCATATTCCTTCTGATCCATGATATGATTCGCAAGGCCGGAAAGCATTTTGAGCGCATTATCATCCAGACGCTTGCGCCACGAATTCATGGCGCGGGCTATGGTATCATCGGGTCTTACGCCCAGTATCTGCTCGCGGAGAAACACCGACAGAATATCCGCAAGCTCCGAAGAATGAAAATGATTGTTAAATCGGTTGGTAAGATTGGCCTGCACGCCTTTCCAGTTTTCAGAGCCGATTATCTCTATTCTTGTGCGCTCAAGCGCATCAAAAATTTTTGCGGCATTCTGTGACGCAGGGCGTAACGCGGCATGAATATCCGGCCTGTGGTAGCGCAAGCAAAGCGCCGCCAGGTCTACCTCTCCACGCAAGGAAGACAATTTTTCGTGATCGACTTTGTCTCCGATTCCTGGAAGCGTTATAAGCTCGCTCTCATTTAATTCCGCCGGATAATCGTTCCCACGCAGCTTCAGCGTCACCCTGGGATTTCCGGCCAGCGCACGCGCAGTCGCTTCAAGGTTTTTATCAAGATTTTCATAATGCGGCATAGGATTCAGGCTATTACAATTGCCCGGCAAAATCACTTATTTATTTAGTATACTAACGTTAAAATTATAAAATAGATTTGCCATAATAAATTCTTTGCATTACCATGATGTAATAGGATTAATTTCTTTAATACAATATTTTAGGAGCAATCACATGGCAGGCAGCGTAAACAAGGTGATTCTAGTGGGAAATCTCGGTCGTGATCCGGAAATTCGTACAACTCAGGACGGTAAGGAAATCGCTAACCTCACACTCGCAACTTCTGAATCATGGCGTGACCGCAATACGGGCGAACGCCGTGAAAAAACCGAGTGGCACCGTATCGTTGTATTCAATGACGGGCTTATAGGCGTTATCAAGAACTACCTGCATAAAGGCTCCAAAATATATGTAGAAGGTGCATTGCAGACCCGCAAATGGACCGACCAGTCAGGCGTCGAGAAATATTCTACCGAAGTGGTCTTACAGGGATTCGGCAGCACTCTTACGATGCTGGACAGCCGGAGTTCCAATAATAACCATAGCGAACATAGTTCAGGAAGTTCAGGATATTCCGCTCAGAACGCCACCCCGGCGCAGCAAAAATCATCCGCTGCAGCCGACCTGGATGACGAAATACCGTTCTAAACCAGCTTTTTCTGTGGATTGACCGCACGCCTGTGCTATATAGTGGCCGCAAAATACCCTGAGCGACCAGGGTAAGCAGGTGTTTTATGGGCAATATTCCTTTTATTAAAATAAATGGCACAGGTAATGATTTTGTGGTTATCGATAACCGCAAAAGTGATTTGCCACCTCTTAACTGGAAGAAAATATCTGACAGGAATTTTGGTATAGGCTGTGATCAGGTGATTACTCTGGAAAAGTCATCTGACGCCGATATATTCATGCGCATATTCAATGTGGATGGAAGCGAGTCCGGTGCATGCGGCAATGCTTCTCGCTGTGTCGCTTGGTTGGCAAAACAGGAATTTAACCTCGTCCGCCCGGTCACCATAGAGACCAGAGAGGCCATACTTACAGCTGATGTTAAAAGCAGCAATCAGGTAACTCTGGATATGGGAGTTCCCAAACTGGAATGGGAAGATATTCCACTGGCCAAAAAACAAAATACCTTACGCCTGCCCATTAAGCTGGGAAATTTTAAATACCCGGTCGCAGTGAACATGGGTAATCCGCATATGGTATTTTTTGTCAGGGATGTCAACCGCATTAATCTTGCCGAGGCCGGAGCAAAGCTAGAAAAACATAAGCTGTTTCCAAAAAGGACTAACGTGGAAATTGCCCAGGTGCTAAACAGTAAAAAGATACTCCTGCGCGTATGGGAACGCGGCACCGGCCTGACACTGGCCTGCGGAACAGGCGCATGCGCCACCCTGGTCGCCGCGCATTTGCACAGGCTTACTGGGCGTAAAGCAGATGTCCATCTTCCGGGCGGCGTATTGCAGATTGAGTGGCGCAAGTCCGATGAACATGTCCTGATGACCGGCGCTGTGGAAGTTAATTATAAAGGCGTGTTTGACGCCACTCATTACCGCATATGACCGTAGAAATCATCACATTCGGCTGCCGCCTTAACAGCTATGAAAGCGAAGTCATGCGCGGCAATGCGCACAAGGCGGGACTTGAAAACACTATTATACTCAATACCTGTGCGGTGACCGCCGAAGCAGAGCGTCAGGCCAAACAGGCTATCCGGCGGGCGCGTAAGGAAAATCCGCAGGCAAGAATAATCGTTACCGGATGCTCGGCACAGATAAAGCCAGATATGTATTCTGACATGCCGGAAGTAGATCATGTCATGGGCAATGAAGAGAAATTATCTGCCGCAAGCTACTTTAATTTTACCGCCGACAGTGAAAGAATCCGTGTCAATGATATCATGTCCGTGAAGGAAACTGCGTCACATATGGTGACAAGTTTTGAAAACCGGGCGCGCGCATTCGTGCAAGTGCAGAACGGCTGCAATCACCGCTGTACTTTCTGCATCATTCCTTATGGTCGCGGCAACAGCCGTTCTGTTCCCATCGGGAAAATCGTTTCACAGACCCGCTCGCTGGTGGAAAACGGCTATAAAGAAATCGTGCTGACCGGGGTGGATATCACCGACTACGGTAAAGACCTCCCCGGCGGACCCACGCTCGGACAAATGGTGCGCAGACTCCTGGCGCTGGTTCCGGAACTGCCGCGCCTTCGCTTGTCTTCCATTGACGCCGTGGAGGTTGACGAGGATATTTACCGGCTAATCGCTGAAGAACCACGCCTTATGCCGCATATACATGTAAGCCTGCAGGCAGGCGACAACATGATCTTAAAGCGTATGAAGCGCCGCCATAACAGGCAGGATGCCATCGACTTTTGCAGCCGCGTGCGCGATTTGCGTCCCGATGTCGTGTTCGGCGCAGATATCATCGCCGGGTTCCCTACGGAGACTGAGGAAATGTTTATGAATACTCTTAATATTGTTGAGGAAGCCGGGCTTACCTATCTCCATGTATTTCCTTATTCCGCACGCGTCGGCACTCCCGCAGCCAGAATGCCGCAAATTGCGAAGGAAGTCCGTAAGGAAAGAGCTGCAAAACTTAGGCAGGCGGGTGAAAAACAGGTGCAGGAATTTTACGCTTCCTGGGTTGACAAAGAAACATATGCGATGGTGGAAAATAAAAATACCGCACGCACCGATCATTTCGCGCCAGTAACTATTGACAAGGAGCGTGCAAGCGGTGATTTAATACAAGTCAGGATTTCAGGAAAAAATACGAAGGGCCTCATTGGCGCTGTTATTAATTAATGGATAGTTCACTCAATATTATTACGGATCTTATCGCGTCGGCAAAAAAGTCCGGCGCTTCTGCGGCAGACGCATTGTTTTATAAATCCACCTCCATCTCGGCAGCACGCCGCATGGGGCAGCCTGAAGGACTGGAACGCTCTGAAAGCAGCGGGATAGGACTACGGGTATTCATTGGCAAACGCACCGCTCTCGTTTCTTCATCCGATACAAGCCGCAAGGCGCTTGATGAGTTGCTTGAACGCGCCATTGCCATGGCAAAATTATCCCCGGCGGATGAACATCTATCCTTGGCTCCGGAAGAACTGCTGGCAAAAGATATTCCCGCTCTCAATCTGTATGACGCCAATGAGCCCTCCGCGGAATGGCTGCAGGAACAATGCACCCTTGCTGAAGACACCGCGCTTAGAGTGCAGGGCATAACCAATTCGGAAGGCGCCGGCGCGGATTACGGCGCAACCACCTTCGCGCTTGCCACGAGCAACGGATTTTCAGGCAGTTATAAATCCAGCAATGCTTCCATTTCCGTTTCCGTAGTCGCCGGAAAAGATGGGGCGATAGAGCGCGATTATGATTTTTCTTCAAGCCGCTTTGTTTCCGACCTCATGGAGCCAAAGGCCATTGGTTTGAGCGCAGCCCACCGCGCACTGGCAAGGCTTAATCCCCGCAAGATTGCCACCAGCGTCATGCCGGTAGTGTTTGATCCCAGAGTTTCCAAAGGCCTGGTGAGTGCATTCGCCGGAGCCATCAATGGCAGTGCGATTGCCCGCGGCACAAGTTTTCTCAAGGATTCGCTGGGGAAACAGCTATTTCCCGACACCACTGCAATCGTTGACGAGCCGCACCGCCTGAAGGGGCTGGCTTCCAAACCGTTTGACGGCGAAGGCGTGCAAAACCATAAAACCTTGTTTATTGAAAACGGCGTACTGAAAACCTGGATACTCGACATGCGCTCGGCCAGCAAGCTTGGGTTGATGACAACAGGGCACGCAAGCCGCGGCCTTACTTCGCCTCCATCGCCATCAGGCACGAACCTGTATATGGAGGCAGGCGTGCTTACACCGGATGAACTCATGGATGACATAAAAAGCGGTTTCTATGTCACGGAAGTCTTTGGCATGGGAGTTAACCTCATAACCGGTGACTACAGCCAGGGGGCATCCGGTTTTTTTATTGAGAATGGCCAGAAGTCCTATCCGGTGAGCGAAGTAACGATTGCCGGAAAGCTTGCGGATATGTTCGGAAAATTGACAGCGGCCAATGATTTGGCATTCAGATATTCCACTAACGCCCCTACACTGCGCATTGAGGGAATGACCGTAGCGGGCATATAGATTCTCAAGGCAGATAACATTCTTTGATCTATACAAAAACAACGCCAGGGTGTATAAACTTGGCAGCGTATTAATGAATTTTATTTATGGCAGAAGAAAATACAACCGAAGCAGATAAGGCTGCCACTGCCGGGGAAGGCGCGGCTCCCCCAGCAGAAGGCGCAGACGCGGCGGCGGGTCAAGCGCCGGAGAGAGTTCTCAACCAGGATGAAATAGATCTTCTCCTTGGCTTTGGCACCAAAGATGAGCCGGATAAGACTTCCGGCATATTCTCCATTCTGGATAAGGCGCTTTCCGGATTCGAGAAGATGCCCATGCTTGAGGTGGTGTTCGACAGGCTGGTGCGCATGGTAGCCGCCAATCTGCGCAGTTTTACCTCCGACACGGTGGAAGTCAGCCTTATCTCCATATCATCCCTGCGTTTCGAGGATTATATCAATTCCATACCGCTGCCTGCGCTACTCGTGGTTTTTCGCGCCGTCGAATGGGAGAATTTCGGCGTGCTCACCATTGACAGCTCGCAGATATATTCTACAGTGGACGTGCTTCTTGGGGGAAGGCGATCGGCACGCCCGGTACGCATCGAAGGCAGGCCATATACGACCATCGAGCAGGATATCGTAAAGCGCATGGCCGAGTTAATACTCGCGGATCTGAGCACGGCTTTTGATCCGATAAGCCCGGTTAATTTCCAGTTTGAACGGCTTGAGACGAATCCGCGCTTTGCTACGATAGCCCGCCCTAACACCCCGTCTCTGCTGGTACGCATGCGGGTGGATATGGAAGACCGCGGCGGAGGAATAGAATTGCTTTTCCCGCACACGACGCTTGAACCGATCCGCGAGCTATTGCTGCAGATGTTCATGGGAGAAAAATTTGGCCAGGACGTAACCTGGGAAAAACATTTCTCCAAGGAAGTCAGGCAGACGGAAGTGAGTATTGAAGTCGTCCTAGACGAAAAGAAAATATCGCTGGGCGATGTATTACAGTTCAAGGTGGGCAATACGCTACTGCTTGAGCGCTCGCCTGACGATGAGGTCATGATAAAATGCAATGGCGTGATCGTTACCACCGGAAAAGCTGGAAAAATGGGAGACAATATCGCCGTATCGCTCAGTGAGCCGGTACGTAGGAAAACCAGGGAACAACAGACGTGACGGGTCACATAATAATTACATTGTTTTTTAATTGCGGTCTGGCGACACTGCTGATCGCGACGATACTTTATTGCTCAAAATTAAGCAGGCGCATTAAAATGCTGCAGGACGGACGCAGCGAATTCGCGAATGTGCTTTCCCAGTTCGATACCGCGACCAAACGCGCGATGACATCGGTCACGGAATTGCAGACCGTCAGCAAGAAAATTGCGGACGCATTGCAGCTTAAGATCGATAAAGCCAATTTCCTTGCCGACGATCTGGCTTTCCTGATTGAGAAAAGCAATAAACTGATCACACAACTGGAGCAGTTGAACCTGCCTACGACAAAACAGAACCTGCCCAAACAATCCATATCAGCGCTGATTGAACAGACAAATAAGGCCAAGACGCCTCAGGATAATATACTGCACCTCCTGTCATCTTCGCCTGAGCTTGCCGGCGTTGACGTGTCGCGCCCGCATAAAAATTTGGAAGCAAGCGTGGTTCCGCGCACCAATGCGGAAAGGGAACTTATAGCCGCGCTGAAATCAGGCAGGTAAGGTGGCGGCGCGTTTCAGCCTGTCATTAATTGCAACACCTATCCCGGTATCAGGAATCGGCATGACGGCGATTGCAGAATAAACACCAGGCTTGTCAAGCTTGCGAAGGCCAGCGAACAAATTGGCGGCGGCCTCTTTCAAATTGCCTTCCTCACTCAGGTTAAGCATATATTTCGCGTTTGAAAGAATATTCCTGCCAAATGCCAGCAGCGCTTCATCAGGAGAGGCACTCGCAGCATTAAGCCTGAGTGGCAGCATTGGGGCATAATGGCTCGCAAGAAGCCCCGGCGATTTTAATAGACCTTTCGTGTCATGTACCGAATATGCTTTCCGGTTCAATGCCTGCTCCAGCATTTCACGCGTTATTGCGCCTGGCCTCAGTATAACAATGTCATTTCCGCTTAAATCCACTACAGTCGACTCAAGCCCCACTTCACAATTACCGCCATCTATAATAAGCGGTAATCCATCATGCAACTCTTCATAGACATGCTGCGCTGTCGTAGGACTTATACGACCCGATCGGTTTGCGCTGGGCGCAGCAATCGGCAGTCCAGATGCCTTCAATAATTCCTGCGCCACCTTGCCTGAGGGAATACGGATTGCCACCGTATCTCCGCCCGCGCTCGCAAGCAGCGATATTCTTGAATTCTGTTTTCTGGGCAACACTATGCTTAGAGGCCCTGGTGAGAATTTCTGCATCAGTTTGTCAGCCAGTTCGTTCCACACGACAAACTCTTTTGCCATAGAGGCATCACGCACATGTACAATAAGCGGATTGAAACTCGGCCTGCCTTTGACGGCAAATATTTCTGCGACCGCCAAGTCATTGGTAGCATCCGCCCCGAGCCCATAAACTGTTTCCGTCGGAAAGGCGACAAGCTTGCCTGAATGCAGGAACTCAACGGCTTTATTTATAGTGGCTATATTGAAGGGGTGTATGTCCATTGACAATATCTAGTAGGAGGAGTATGAAAATTTTATCAATATATAGTAAGAAACGTTTCATCATACAGGAGTATATATGGAAGCCAAAGTAATTACCATAGCCCAGCAAAAAGGCGGCGCAGGAAAAACGACCATCGCGGTGCATCTTGCCGTGGCCTGGCTGCAGCGTGGTAAACGTGTTGCCATAATTGATATTGATCCCCAGGGCAGTCTTACGTATTGGCATAAACTGCGCGAAAAGCGTTTCGGTGAAGACTATACGGGGGTAACTTTTTCGGCGCTCTCTGGCTGGAGGGTAGGCAGTGAGATTGCCCGCCTGCGCCGCAACCATGATATTATCATCATCGACAGCCCCCCGCATACCGAAACGGAAGCTAAAACCGCTATCCGGAATGCGGACTTTATCATTGTTCCGGTGCAGCCGAGCCCAACCGACTTGTGGGCCACCAAAGCCACGCTGGATATCGCGAAGACGGAAAACATCCCGGTTCGCGTTGTCCTGAACCGTGTTTCCGCCAATTCCAAAATTGTGCAGTCTATTGCTGCCGAATTGCCTAATCTTGCAAAGAACAGCCTTGGCAACCGCGTTATCTTTGCCTCATCGATCATGGAAGGCCGCAGCGCAACCGAAGTTGGACCCAATACCCCTGCGGCGCTTGAGGTTAAGGCGCTTGCCGAAGAAATCTCCCGCCTGATCAAGATAAAATCAGCCAAGGAAGAATACGAGGAGGCCAAGCAGAAAGAAGAGCTGGAAGACGCCTAATCCACAAAAGGATCATGCACGAGAATGGTATCCTCGCGCTTCGGGCTTGTGGAAAGCAAAGTGATCTGGCATTCGATTAACTCTTCCAGACGGCGGATATATTTTATGGCTGCCGCAGGCAGCTCTGCCCAGCTTCGCGCTCCTTTAGTACTTTCGCTCCACCCAGGAATGGTTTCATAGATTGGTTCCACACCTGCCTGGATTTTCTGGCTGGCCGGGAGATAGTCATACATCGTCCCGTTATACTTATACCCGATGCAGATTTTTATTTCCTTGAATCCATCCAGAACATCCAGCTTGGTAAGCGCGATTCCTCTGATACCGCAGGTTTTCACTGTCTGGCGCACCAGCACAGCATCAAACCATCCGCAACGGCGCGGACGTCCTGTGACCGTACCGAATTCATTTCCAATCCTACCGATAGTCTGGCCAATTTCATCTTTGAGCTCCGTAGGAAAAGGACCGCTGCCTACACGAGTCGTATAGGCTTTGGTAATGCCCAGCACAAATCCGATTGCACTCATGCCGACTCCGGAACCAGATGTCGCCGCACCGCTCATCGTGTTGGAAGATGTCACAAATGGATACGTCCCATGATCGACATCCAGCATCGCACCCTGGGCGCCCTCAAATAAAATACGCTTCCTGCTCTTGCGCAGATCATCAAGCAGCATCCAGACCGGCGTGGAGAATTGCAGGATTTCAGGGGCAACTTCCAGCAGGCTGTCCAGTATCTCTTTTTTGCTGAGCAGCTCGACATTACATTTTTCAAGCAACGGATTATGATGGGCAAGCAGCATATCCAGCTTGCCGTTTAATATGTCCGGATCGTTCAGATCACACACTCGGATGGCGCGCCTGCCAGCCTTATCCTCATATGCCGGACCAATGCCGCGGCCTGTGGTGCCAATTTTGCCCGCACCACGTAGCGCTTCTGTTGCTTGGTCCAGTTTGCGGTGGATAGGCAGAATCAATACTGCATTCTCGGCAACCCTCAAATTATCCGGCGTAATTTTTATTCCAAGCTTGCCAATGGTTTCAATTTCCCTGAGCAGCTCAAATGGATCGATAACTACTCCGCTGCCTATGATGCTGAGTTTTCCCGGACGCACCACTCCCGAAGGAAGCAGGCTGAGCTTATAGGTCACGCCGTCAATCACCAGTGTATGGCCTGCATTATGCCCACCCTGAAAGCGCACCACTACATCCGCGCGCTCTGAAAGCCAGTCGACTATCTTGCCTTTTCCTTCATCGCCCCACTGTGAACCTACTACTGCAACATTTGTCATATACTATTTATTTTTCCTTTTTTCATTATCTGAGTACAACCTAAATTCTTTGCTTCCGCTTCCTGATTATCTGAAAGCGAATACATTGTCGTCCATCCTTCCGCATGTAATTTTACAACTTCCTGAACGGCGATATCATCAGCCAGAAGAATGCGTTTGTTCTTTTTTATTTCCGGCAGAAGTGGAAGGATGTGAGTCACATAGATAGTAAATCCGGTAGCATGCTCATGCTCCACGATATAGCGCCCGCCACGTCCGAGCTCATGGCGGAGTCCATCTGCAAATATGGAAAAGCCTATGCCGCTGTGATAATCAAATCCCCGGTACTCTATCGGATCCAAAGTGAGTTTCAGCTTCGGATAATTTGTTGTAATACGCTCGATCAGTTCTCTGATAGAATCCGCCTGTGGGATTTTAAATTTTTTCAGATCAGCCAGCGTGCTCTGAACAGGGCCTGAGGAGTTTACAAGCGATGCGAGCAATATATTATTAGCAATAGGCAGGCTGCGTATGGCATCTGTATTTCTTTGCGTCAGCGCATCTTTTATCTGCGCCTGCAAAGACGGATTGTTGCTTGCCTCAGGACATAATTCACTGACGAGGCCGGGAAGATTTATATCAATGGAGATATTTTTTATTCCTACCAGTTCCAATGCTTCAGCAGCAAGCATGATGACTTCGGCATCTGCGCGCACGGAATGTGATCCAATTAATTCGACGCCTGCCTGAGCGAGCTGCCTTTCATTGCGCAGTGGCTCGGGACGGCTCTGCAATATAGTACCGGCATAACACAAACGCAATGGTCTGGGCGCGCTTGCAAGACGCGAGCTCGCAATTCTTCCTACCTGTAACGTGATATCAGATCGTATCCCCATCATCGTATGTGACAATGGATCAAGAACACGACAGGTCTGTTCCGATAAATCTTTTCCGCGTCCTCCAAGCAGAGTTGCTTCGTACTCCATTAACGGCGGAGATACCTGTTCGTAACCGAAGGAAGAAAAAACACGGAGCAATTTATATATGGCATCACTTTCTTTGCTGGCATCAGGCGGCAAAAGATCGTAGAGGCCAGGTGGCAATAACGATATTTTCTTCTTCATAGATTTTATT
>CAYVTI010000038.1:0-19906 GCA_964454545.1 uncultured Rickettsiales bacterium | reverse complement strand
AATCCCTAATATGGATACTGATATATTAACCAGCGATGTTGAAAAAATCTTTCTTATATTCTGTAAAAATAGCGTTCTGCGCTATCGCGTTTCTTTCTCATCTCTTTTCCGCCGCCTATGCCCAAACGCAAGGAACCATGAACCACAACGCCTGCGATGCACTCAAAGCAGCGCACTCACTCTTGACACTTCTTATAGCCAAGTGCTTAAGGAATATGCACAGGGTAAGAAATTCATCACTATAAGCTTAAGAAGTCGCAACGCGCATGGAAACAATATATGGATTCCGAAATGGAGGCCATTTACCCTGAAGGGACGCCTAACTATTATGGTACGGTTCAACCAATGTGCTTGTGTAATCTAATGACACCTTTTGTGATAAAACGCACAAAAGAGCTTCAACAATGGCTGGATGGTATTGAAGAAGGCAATGTATGTGGCGGTAGCATCAAAATGATACCATCATCTGCTCATTAATACGTGCCATTTATAAATAGACTGCGCTCCGCATTGCGGCGGTGATCAATCAGCGCTTTCTCTTGTCCAACATCAGGCCGTGCTGTCCAGATTTTGTCAGTTCGCTATCAGGTACTGGCTCTGCCATACGTTGCCTGCCAAATTGTGCTTCATTATACCAGCATATAGGCTATACCAGAATGAACATTTTGTTACGATTGGGGATATTATGGCGGTGAAATGGGCACTTGGGTTGATGAGCGGCACGTCTTTGGACGGCATCGACGCGGCGCTTATACGGACGGACGGCAACGAAATACTTGAAATGGGGGCATGGCTTACGCTTCCTTTCCCGGATAAACTGCAGGCGAGGCTTCGTGAGGCCGTCTATATGCGCGGGGACATAGCCAAGATGGAGTACGACATAACCCTGGCGCATGCGGACGTGGTGAAAATGCTGCTCAAGGAAGCGAATATGAAGCCGCATGATGTGATGGTTATAGGGTTTCACGGCCAGACGGTCGCGCACCGCCCTTCCGAAGGCATCACCTGGCAGATAGGCAACGGCGCGTTGCTTGCCGAAAAGACCGGCATAGACGTTGTATGCGATTTCCGCAGGCATGACGTCGCCGCAGGCGGGCAGGGCGCGCCACTGGTGCCGCTTTATCACGCGGCGCTCGTGAAGCATATGGAGCTGCCGGTTGCGGTGCTCAATCTTGGAGGCATCGCAAACGTGACATGGGTTGGCCGCTCGGAATATACGGGCGATGATATACTTGCCCTTGACATCATGGCGTTTGATACGGGAACCGGTAACGTGCTGCTCAATGAATGGGCGCTCAGGCATACCGGCAATGCTATTGATACGGACGGCAGGCTGGCGCTTGCCGGGACGGTGAACAATGAAGTGCTGAACCGGTATTTATCCGATCGATTCTTTTCCTTAACTCCTCCGAAGTCGCTGGATCGCAATTATTTCACGCTTGATCTGGTGGAAGAGCTTAGCAAAGAAGACGGGGCGGCGACGCTTACCGCTTTCACCGCCCATTCGGTTGCGATGGCTGAGCAGCATTTTCCGGCGCCTGCCAGGCACTGGTATATCGCGGGCGGCGGGAGACATAATCCTGCTTTGATGCAAGCAATCGGCGGTATGCTGAAGGATGTAAAACCGGTGGAAACGCTCGGCTGGTGGGGAGACGCTATGGAAGCGCAGGCCTTCGCTTATCTAGCGGTGCGCTCCCTCAGAAGACTGCCACTCACGCTGCCTACGACGACCGGAGCGGTGAGGGCCGTTACCGGCGGCGCATTTTACGCGGCATGATGTGGATAATCATTTCTTATCCCCGTGCTTATGCTTGATGTACCATTGCTGCAATATGGAAAGCGTGTTGCTCCATGACCAGTAAATCACCAGCCCTGCGGCAAAATTAGAGAACAGGAACAGGAAAATGAACGGCATCATTTTCATCGCCTTGGCCTGCGCCGGGTCAGGCGGTGGCGGAGACTGGTGCTGTTGTATCACCATGGTTACACACATGATTATCGGCCATATGCCAAGATGCAGCAGGGAAGGCGGTTGCCAGGGAAGCAGGCCGAAGAGAGCGAAAAGATTGGTCGGATCGGGAGCGGAGAGATCGTGAATCCAGCCGAAGAACGGCGCATGGCGCATTTCGATCGTGACGGAGAGCACCTTGTAAAGCGAGAAAAATACCGGAATCTGTATGAACATCGGAAGGCAGCCCGATGCCGGATTAACCTTCTCGCGCTTATAGAGCTCCATCATTTCCTGATTTATTTTAAGCTTGTCGTCCTTATAGCGTTCCCTGAGCTCAAGGATTTTAGGCTGCAGCGCTTTCATCTGGTTCATGGAACGGAATGACTTGCTCGCCAGGGGATACATGAACAATTTAACGATGACGGTCAGCAGCAATATGGATATGCCGAAATTGCCGGTCACTTTATAAAAATACGTCAGCACCTTCAGGATAGGCTTGGTGAGAAAATCGAACAGTCCCAGATCCACGGCGTGATCAAATAGCGGAATGTTGTTGGTGGCTTCATAATTGTCGAGAATGGCCATTTCCTTCGCGCCTGCAAACACGTGCAGTTGCGTGCTATTGTTTACTGGCCCGATATACTCGGTCTGGTAATGGTCGCGGCCGTTGCTTTCATAGTAACTGAATTTGGAGGAAAACGCTTCATGAGACGGAATAATCGCAGCTAGCCAGTATTTGTCGGTGATGCCAAGCCAGCCTGCATGCGCTTCAAAAGCTTCCTCCTTCTTTTCGGTAAGCTTCTTATAAGGGGTCTCATGGAGTATCCCGTCAAATACGCCAAGTGGTCCTTCGTGCACAATGCCCAGGGCCTGATGCTGCTTTATGTCATACACGCGGTTTACAAATGCGTAATTGCGCAGATCCAGGGAGGAGTTGGTGCTATCCTGCGCGCGGCTGTCTATGGTAAACAAGTATTCGTTATCCATCGAGATTTTGGTAATGAAGGTGATGCCATTACCGTTATTCCATGAAAAAGTGACCGGGTGGCCCGGGGTTAACTCCTTGCTGTCGGCTGACCATAAAGTGTTTTCCGTCGGCGTTTTAATGTCCTTGTTATCAGAGAGCCAGCCGAATTCAGTAAAATAGCTGTCGGTTTCCTTGGCCGGTGAAAACAGCACTACTTCATGGCTTTTCGGATCGAGGGTTTCATGGTATTGCGCGAGTGTCAGATCATCAAGGCGAAGGCCTTTGAGCGCTATAGAGCCGTGCAGGCGCTCCGATTTGATTTCCACGCGTGGCGACTCCGCCAGGATTTCGTCGCGCGATTTCGGAATGGCGTTTGTTTCTTCCTTCTGCTTTATCTGCTCGGACTGGGTTCTTAGCTTCTGGTTGAGCGCTTCCTGTTCCTGGCGCGGGGCTTCAATAAAAAATTGCCACCACATCATGATCATGACGGAGAGGATAAGCGCCAGAATCAGGTTTTGCGTATCGGATGTATTTCTCTTGTTCATAGTTGCCGGGATTGTTTAATGCATTATTGCTGGATAGACAATAGCGTTTTCTATTTTGCTACTTGTAAGGATTCTCTGGAACAGGCTGGCCCGCGCCCCAGGCGGATAAAAAGCGTGATTCTATTCATCAAGCAACATAGCTTTCTAGCGCGACTCAGGTTTGCTGAACTGCTTCAGGTACTGGCTGTCTGGCGACAGGATGAGAGTGGTGTCTTTCTGGTTAAGCGCGCGGTTATAAGACTGCATGGAGCGGTAAAAGTCGAAGAACTGGGGATCTCTGCTGAACGCATTGGCAAAAATCCTGGACGCTTCCGCATCGCCTTCGCCGCGCAATATCTCGGATTTTTTCTGCGCTTCCGCAAGAATGACAGTTCTTTCACGCTCCGCATTGGCGCGTATGCGCAGAGCTTCTTCATCCCCCTGTGCGCGGTATGTCGTCGCTTCGCGTTTGCGCTCGGCCTGCATGCGCTTGAATATCGCTTCGCTGTTCTCCGCTGGCAGGTCGGCCTTCACGATGCGCACATCCACGATGTCTATGCCGAACCCTCTTTTTTCTTTCTCGCTGCTGTCATCCTGCGTTGCGCTGGAGGAGGCCTGCTTGGCGACGATCTCGCGTATTTCCTGCATGATATGATCCCGCTCCGGCGACAGGAGCGCGTTGAGAGGAACGCTGCCTATGACCTGGCGCAGGCTCGATCCCAGCAGGTTGGCAAGCTGCAGGTTCATGGTGGAAATGCGGTTGCCACCGATGCCTGCCGTACGGGTTGCGCGCGCGAACGCGAGCGGATCGACGATGCGCCAGCGCAGGAACGCTTCAAGCTTGATGCGTTTTTCGTCGGAAGCGTTGATTTCGATTTCGTCCGGCATTGCATATTCCAGCAAGCGGTTGTCAAAATATTCTACCGTCTGGACAAACGGCATCTTGAACTTGAGGCCGGGATTGAGTTCCACCGCCATCGGTTCCCCGAACTGGGTGACAAGGGCCGTTTCCGTCTGCCGCACAATGTATATCGAATTATAGGTAACGACGAGGATGAAGAGCGCCAGGAATATCACTAAAGGAGAAAGACGATGATGCATCACTGTCCCTCCTTCTTTTCAGCCGCGTTCTTGCCTGCGGCAGGAAGAGGCAGATAAGGCAGCACGCCTGTCTTGTTGTCTATGATGATCTTACTGGTGCCGGACATAATTTTTTCCATGGTCTCGAGATACATGCGCTTGCGGGTAACGTCTTCGGCCTGCTTATACTGGTTATAAACGGAGATGAAGCGCGCCGCGTCGCCCTCCGCTTTTGCCACAACTTCCTGCTTATACCCTTCGGCTTCCTGTACCATGCGCTCCGCCTGTCCACGCGCGCGCGGCAGGATATCGTTCCGGTAGGCTTCCGCCTCATTGCGCGCGCGTTCCTGATCGGCGCGTGCGGCCTGCACGTCGCGTGCTGAATCAACCACTTCTTTCGGGAAGCTGGCGTCCAGCATGTTGACGTTAATGATGTCTATTCCTGATTTATAGCTGTCGAGCGTCTGTTGCGCCAGCTGGCGGGTCTCATCCTGCACCTTGAGTTTGCCTTCGGTCAGCGCCGAGTTGATGGTGGTGCGCCCTATGACTTCGCGCATGGCGCTTTCAGCCACGGCGCGCACGGTCTGTTCCGGGTTGGGCAGGCTGAATACGAACTGTTTGGGGTCACGCACTTTCCACTGGACGTTGAACCCGAGGTTGATAATGTTTTCGTCTCCCGTGAGCATGAGTATCTCATCATCGCCCGAGTCGGATGATATGCTGCGTGATGACATCCTGTCGCCGACAAGGGTTTCCATGCGTATGGCTTCGCTGTTCACAATTTCTACACTCTCAAACGGCGTTGGCAGGTGATAGCGAAGGCCGGAAGTGGTGATGCGGTTGAATTTGCCGAAACGCAACACGACGCCCTGCTCACCGGGTTGCAACTGGTAGATGCCCGAAGCAAGCCAGAGCAGAAAAAATATAAAGAGCGCCGCTATGATGCCACGGTTGCTGTGTTCGCCGCCAAACATATCGTTGAAGCGGTGTTTCAGATCGCTGAGCAGTTCATCGATATCCGACGGGCCATCGCCCTTGGGGGAATATCCGCCAGGCTTCCAGCCTCCGCCACTGCCGCCACTTCCTTTCGGCTTGCCCCAGGGACCCTGATCCGTGTTGTGAATAATCATAAAGTGTCTATAGCATTGATGTGAGATTATGTGCCTAGCAAATCTCTTTTGTAAACGGAATATTTATTAGGTCAATATGCTAATCTTTATGCTGTGCTTCATCAATCACTTTATATTCGCCTTCAATGGTTTTTCCGTCGTCATGGTAGTTTTGTCTGGATTGCTGGTCATGGTTCCGCAAAAAAGTCCAGCGCGGGTGCACGCGCATCAGGAATATTCCGGTGGCAGCTAAACCCAGCACGAGCAGGAAGAAGAGGGCGGATACGAGAAAAATCAAGCGAATAATGAACATAATTACTAGAATCTAGCGGTTTTTCCTATAATTTATAGTGATAAATCTAACAATATATGTTAGACCGCAATAAATTTTCCGATGCCAGCAAAATGAACGGTTCATTCGAGTATAACATATTTTTTGATCAGCTCCTTGCGGGACTGAAACAGGAGGGGCGTTACAGGATCTTTCATGATCTGGGGCGCATAGCAGGTAATTTCCCGGTGGCGCACAGTTATGTTACGGGCAAGCCGGTTACCGTCTGGTGCTCCAACGATTATCTCGGCATGGGGCAGCATCCCAAAGTAACCGCCGCCATGAAGGATGCGATTAACAGGTTTGGCGCAGGGGCTGGCGGAACGCGCAACATATCGGGCAACCACCATATGGCGGTGGAGCTTGAGAAACTGCTTGCAGGATTGCATGCAAAGGAGGCGGCGCTTACCTTTACCTCCGGCTATACGGCGAATGAGACGACGCTCAGCACGCTTGCCGCACATCTGCCGGACTGCGTCGTGCTGTCCGATGCCTATAACCACGCCTCGATTATCAGCGGCATAAGAATGGGGCGCACCGAGAAGCATATTTTCCGTCACAACGACGTGGAACATCTCGAGGTATTGCTGAAAGGCATTGCGCCGCAGAGGCCGAAAATCATCGCGTTTGAATCGGTCTACTCTATGGATGGCGACATAGGGCTTATCGCGCGGATATGTGAACTCGCGGAAAAATATAATGCGCTTACCTATCTTGATGAAGTCCATGCCGTAGGCATGTATGGAGCGCAGGGAGCCGGTATCGCGGAGCGCGAGGGGATTTCGGCGCGGGTAGACATCATACAGGGAACGCTTGCAAAAGCTTATGGGCTTGTGGGAGGATACATAGCCGGGTCGGCGAGGGTAATAGACATCGTCCGCAGCTTCGCGCCCGGGTTCATTTTTACCACCGCCATGCCTCCCGCTATTGCCGCAGGGGCCATAGTGAGCATTACTCATCTGAAGGAAAGCGCAGCCGAACGGGAAGAGCAGCAGGGGAAGGTGAAGAAAGTCATTGCAAAGCTCAAGCAGGCCGGTCTTCCTGTGATGGCGACGCAAACCCATATCGTGCCGGTACTGGTCGGCTGCCCTGTTAAATGCAAGGAAGCTTCCGACCGGCTGCTGGGCGATTATTCGATTTATGTGCAACCGATAAACTTCCCGACCGTTCCACGGGGAATGGAGCGCCTGCGCATCACGCCTTCGCCGCTGCATACCGATGCGATGATTGACGATCTCGTATCCGCCTTTGTGAAAGTGTTCATGGAGATTGGCATTACGGCGGCGCCCGAAAGGCTGGCAGGCTAGGCGCATATGGGGGGCATTCTGAGATTGGCACTCCTTATCAGTATAGTATCGCTGGGATTTGCTTATATTGCTCAATATGCCTTTGGCCTTGTGCCCTGCGAATTATGCATTGCACAGCGCGTGCCTTATGCCACGGTTATTGCGTTTTCACTGTTCGGAATCGCAAAGCCGGCGTATTATAAACCCGCTGTCTATCTAGTGATCGCCGCTTTCCTGATTGGAGGTGCTATTGCCACCTATCATGCTGCGGTGGAAAAACACTTTATTGCCGGGCCTGCCGCCTGTACGTCTTCCGACTCCCCCTCCGGCCTGACGACGGAAGAGTTATTGAAGAGAATTGAGAATGCTCCGATTGTCGCCTGCGATCAGCCACAGTGGGAATTTCATGGAATTACGATGGCGGTGATGAATGCCATATGGTCTTTTGCCGTCGCTGCGGCTATTATTGTTGCCTTGAAAAGGGAAAGACATGCGAAGATTGCCGGGTGATACGAAGGAAGAGCAGGATGTAGAGCGCATTATCCGCGTGGATCACGCGGGCGAATATGGCGCCATGCGCATCTATGCCGGGCAGCTTGCAGTGATGGGGGATTCTCCCGAGCGCAAGGCCGTCCTGCATATGGCGGAGCAGGAAAAACTGCATTTTGCGGAGTTTGACAAATTAATGCGCGAACGCAGGGTGCGCCCTACCGCGCTGATGCCGCTCTGGCATGCCGCAGGCTTTGCGCTGGGCGCGGCCACTGCGCTCATGGGCAAAAAAGCCGCGCTTGCCTGCACGGTGGCGGTGGAATCAGTAATAGACGAGCACTATGCCTCGCAAAGAAAACGCTTGGGCGAAAAGGAAGGCGCGCTTGCGGATACGATAGAGAAATTTCGTGTGGAAGAGGTGCAACATCATGATATGGCTATAGAAAAAGGCGCAGAACAAGCGCCGTTCTATTCATTGCTGTCTCAGGGAATAAAGACCGCCAGCAAACTGGCTATCTGGTTGTCAACCCGCGTATAAATCCGGTTGCATTGCAGGCACCCCTAAAAAGTCCTGAAATATTAGCTGGTATTTTATGTTTCAAATTGAGACGCTTAATAAAAAGTTGATTGATTTTTCATATAAAAGGTGTAATAATAGCAAAAATACGATCTTGCCGCCTGTTGTTGCAAGATGTTTAACTACGTTGCCGAGCGGCGCATGTAGCGCAGGAGTGTTACAGGGAGTAACTCGATGAGCATAACGCCAATTCAAGCGTTTATCAATTCTGCGGTTGCACAGAAATCGTCTCTGTTGGCTGCTGCTGGCTCTGCCCCTGTTTCCACAGGCGGGGATGCGGCGGTTTCTGTGAATGTTACCGGAGAGGCCTTTGTAAAGAATATTTCCGGCCAGACCATTCAGGCGTCGGGCTTATATAACGCGTCGCTTGATCTGGCAGCGATCAGCAGCCGGATCAACATTGCCCAGGCGGGCACGCAGCAGATTACGAATATTCTGCAGCAGCTGCATGATATCGCGCAGCAGCTTGCGAGTGGCAGCGGCGGGAATCCTACGAATCTTGAGGCGCAGTTTCAGAGTTTGTATGCGCAGATCAATCAGATTGTAGTGGGCAGCAGCTTTTCCGGCAGCAGCCTGCTGGATGGATCGTTTGCGTCAGATAGCAACACCCTGGATATTTCGCAGCCGCAGAATACGGGCGGCCAGAATTCCACTCCTTCTATCGTGCCGAACCTGACCACGCAGGGACTTTTCGGAGCGAGCCAGCCGGATGTCACGACTCCGCAAGGGGCAGCCACGGCTGTCAATGCGATTGCTGGCGCGCAGGGTATTGTGAGCGGCGCCAACGATAACCTTAACGCTATCAGCAATCAGGTAAATTTCGCCATCGCCAGCGTTGAGACAGCGCAGGCCAATGGTTTCGCCTCGGCATCGGTCATCAGCGAAAGCGACCTCGGCGCTGCCGGGTTCGCAAGCCTCGCTGCGGGACTGCTCGGCAAGCCATCCTCCTCCTCCAGCACCCAGACCTCTAAACTCACCAGCAACGTGCTGAGCTTGATAAGCGAATAAGGCTTATAAACGCTTTAATCAAGCTTGTCATGCCAGCGGAAGCTGGCATCCAGGCTATCTTTATTTTTGGATGCCACATCACATGATTTTTCAGCCGCTCACTTGGTTTGCGGGAAAAACCGGTATCCAGCATGACAACCCATAGTGTTGATAGTGAGTCTCAATGCGTATCCTCAGCAATTCCAACAGGCTGGCTGCCGTTAATATCATAAGAAAGAACGATTTTTGTCATAATTCTGTAACGATTGGGTGGTATAAATATAATATAAATGAATTTACGATTCCTGGAGAAGAATATGGCGACTGTAGGGGAAACTTATTATAGCCAAGCGGAATTGCCAGATCATAATAGTCCTGTATATGCAGATGTTCCTAGAGAATTATTCCCTAGTATGTTAGCAGGACGTTTCCAGCGTTATTATCATAATACTAGAGGGAATATTCCTCCTTCTGTGAACGAAGCATTATATATTCTAGGAAATCCTGGTTTGCATGCATTATATGATTATCTTCTTGCAGAGGAAGGTAGTCATGTTGCTGCAGTGCAGGCACTACATATGTATCAAAAACTGACAAATCCTGCAGATCCATCAAAAAGATTAGATCAAAAGCTGGTTACGAAATTACATTCGCAAGCTATGGAGGCTATAGAATCTTCCAGGATGCTGAGATATGGTGGCACACAACCTGTAGTTTCTACCAATCCTGCTCCAGCATCTGTGCAGAAAAATGTGCAACCTCAGACACTCCCATTAGATACACAACAGATGCTCATCGGAATTTTGAATGGCATTACCAGATACGGTATTGGTAATTTGCAATGGACATATGATGAGAATAGTATGGAGTCAGGTAGAAACCTTCGGGTGACTAATTTAGATTGGGAGTCAGCTAATAATATAACTAAGCTGCTAAATAGTGAAGGAATTCCTGCTAGGGCACGTCATAAAGATGGTTATATGGTTGTTATTCCGCTGGATCAGCCCGCTTTAGGTTCGGGGCTACGGTCTATAACAAACTATCCCTATGACTTGCAGCAGAGAGAGATGACTAGAAAGTCTATCCTTGATGGTATTATGTGTGCTATATATCAATTGCCTCCTCAGCAATTGAGCCCTGAATGGCTATGGAATAATGATAACAGTAATATGCGTATATGTACGAGGAATGATGCTAGTGCAACCAGTATCATAAGTATATTACAGGATAAGTATCATATCACTGCAAGGAGATCGACTGGACAGCCTAATGTGGTGGTAATAGATCAAGCAAATTTTGGACAGATATATGCTGTTGATACTAGATATAAAAATTATGTTGAAGAAGTAGCTGTATTGAAGGAAGCGGAGGATCAAAGATTTGCTTCAAGAATAAAGGCACTTAATAGCCTATTTTATAAAGATGATTATCGAATTGATCCGAGAGGATGGTATAAAAATCCGAAAGGCGGTTTGAGCCTTAATGTGATGTGCGGAGAAGAATGGGAGATTACAAGAAAAATGCCGAAAGAATTGAGAGATAAATGTAAATTTACTGAAAAAGATGGTTATTTAGTCATGACTATTGGACCGGAAGGTTATAAAGATATTGATAGATACTCTCATTCTATGAGACATTGTTTTGCCCACGTAGCGGAAATGGGAACTAGAGCTATAGTTCCTGCCGCAATAGGGCTGGATTCCCACGTTAGGGGTAAGGGATGATAGAGTTGTTTTCCGATTTCTTAATTTACCCTACAAAATAAACTTGCTTAAATCCGTGTTCTTCGCCAGGTCGCCGACATGTTTCTGGACGTAGGTGGCGGTGATTTTAAGTTTCGAGCCTTTTTTGTCGGGAGCGTCGAAGCTGATTTCCTCCAGCAGCCTTTCCATGATGGTGTGCAGCCTGCGCGCGCCGATATTTTCGATCTCGCGGTTAATCCGCGTCGCCAGCGCTGCCAGTTCCTTGACGCCGTCCCTGGTGAAATCAACCGTCAGTCCCTCCGTCGCCATCAGGGATGTGTATTGCTTGATAAGGCTTGCTTCCGGCTCGGTCAGTATCCGCATCATATCCTCTTCCGAGAGCGGCTTGAGCTCAACGCGGATGGGCAGGCGTCCCTGCAGTTCCGGCAGCAGGTCGGAAGGCTTCGCCATATGGAATGCGCCTGATGCTATGAACAGTATATGATCGGTCTTCACCATGCCGTGCTTGGTGGATACGGTAGTGCCTTCAATGAGGGGCAGCAGGTCGCGCTGCACGCCTTCGCGGCTTACTTCCGCGCCGCGGATTTCCTGGCGTGCGGCGATTTTGTCAATCTCGTCGACGAAGACGATGCCGTGATTCTCCGTTGCGCTGATCGCCTGCTTCACCAGTTTCTCCTGGTCAAGGAGCTTCTCGCTTTCTTCCGCGAGAATCAGTTTTCTGCTGTCGGCGACTGTCATGCGCCTGGTTTTCATGCGTCCGCCCATAGCCTTGCCGATGATGTCGCCAATATTGAGCACGCCCATCTGGCCGCCGGGAACGCCCGGTATGTCAAAGCTCGGGAAGGAAGCGCCGCCAGTGTCCGCGAGTTCAATATCGATTTCCTTGTCTTCGAGTTCCCCGGCGCGCAGCCTCTCGCGGAACTTGCGGCGCGTGTCCTCGCCCGAAGTCTCGCCCACGAGCGCGTTCAGGATGCGGATTTCCGCGTTCGCTTCCGCTTTCACGCGCACTTCCTTATGCTGCTGTTCGCGCATCATGCTGATGGCGACATCCATCAGGTCGCGTATGATGGAATCCACATCGCGCCCGACATAGCCGACTTCGGTAAACTTGGTTGCCTCCACCTTGACGAAAGGCGCCTTGACAAGCTTGGCCAGCCGACGGGCGATCTCCGTCTTGCCGACGCCGGTCGGGCCGATCATGAGAATGTTCTTGGGCGTGATCTCCTCGCGCAGCAACGGCTCGTCGATCTGCTGCCTGCGCCAGCGGTTCCTGAGGGCAATGGCTACGGCGCGCTTGGCGTCGTCCTGTCCTACGATAAAGCGATCAAGTTCGGTAACGATTTCACGCGGGGTGAGTTCTGTAGCGAGTTCATTTGTCATGGGATTGGTAAATAGTTGTTATGTTACCTGATATAGGTAGCATATTAACACTATTCAAGTGGTTTGGCCTAAAATGTCGAGAGCCATTTATGGATGTCGCTCAGGATGGCGGAAACCATGAGCATCGCGATCATCGCCATGCCTATCCGCATGCCGTATTCCTGAAAGCGTCTTGCCAGGGGCCTGCCTTGAATGATTTCAATGGCGTAATAGAGAAGATGCCCGCCGTCCAGCATGGGGATGGGAAAAAGGTTTATCAACCCGAGGCTTGCCGATATGTTAGCCATCAGCATGAAAAAGGTGTGAATCCCCTTCTGGGCGGCCTGGCCTGACATCTTCGCCATGCCGATGGGGCCGGTGATGCTGTCGCTGAAGCTACGGTGGCCGGTGATGATCTGGCCGATGGCATGCAGCGTGGTCGTACAGAAGTAATAAGTCCTGAGAGTGGCCTCCCAGACCGAGCGTGCAAGGCCGACATCTTCCACCTTGATGTTCCGGGTCGCTATGCCGATGACCGGATGGGTTACGTTATTGCCAAGCGGGTCCTTTTCCGTGACCTGCTTTGGGGTAAGGCTCACGGTACGCTCGTCCTTTCCGCGCTGTAGCTTGATAGTAATCGGGGTGCCGAGGTTGGTGAAGATGAGGCGAGGTATGTCATTGAAGGTGTCGACCTTCACGCCGTCTATGGACAGGATGCGGTCGCCCGGCATGAGGCCTGCGGACTGAGCGGGAGAGTCCTTGACAATTTCACCGATGACCGGTTCGGTTGAAGGCAGCCCACCCATACTGATGAATACGGTAAATATAAGAATGGTAAGCAGGAAATTCGCAAGCGGTCCTGCTATCACGATGGCGGTTTTCTTCCACAGGGGCTTGTAATGGAAGGTTTTCTGTTTTTCATCTTCCGACAGTTTATCAATATCTTCCGAAGGGTTGCTTATCTCGGAAGCATCGCCGTACATTTTCACATAGCCGCCGAGTGGCAGGGAGCTGATTTTCCAGCGCGTTCCTGACTTGTCATTCATTCCCCACACTTCGTGCCCGAAGCCTAGCGAGAACGTATCGATCTTCACTCCCGCCCATTTCGCAACGATGTAATGCCCGAACTCGTGGATGAAAACGAGCACGGAGATGATGGCAATAAAGGACAAGGTGGTTTGAAGTAAGTGCAATATCATGTCTCTTCCGCTATTTTCCTTGCTTTCTTATCCGTATCTATCACATCGTCTATGCAATGCAAAGGGGCTGGCGGTATCTGAGCCAGCGTCGTTTCGATAATGCGTATGATGTCGGGGAATGCGATTTCCTTGTTCAGGAAACGCGCCACCGCCACTTCATTGGCGGCGTTGAGCACCGCCGGGGCGCTGCCGCCGCTTTCAAGCGCGGCGCGGCTTATGCGCAGCGCCGGGAAGCGTTCGATGTCCGGCGGCTCGAACGTTAGCTTGCCGACGCTGGCGAGATCCAGCTTGCGCGACGGGCTTTTTATACGCTCAGGCCATGCAAGCGCGTACGCTATAGGAGTGCTCATGTCAGGCATGCCCAGTTGCGCGAGAACCGATCCGTCGATATAGGAGACCATGCTGTGAATGATGGATTCAGGATGAATCAGCACCTCGATCTGTGATGATTCAACGGGGAACAGGTGCCATGCCTCTATGATTTCCAGCCCCTTGTTCATCATGGTCGCTGAATCAATGGAAATTTTTGCGCCCATGTTCCAGGTGGGGTGCTTGAGGGCTTCCTCCACCGTCACCTTGTTCATCTGTTCTTTTGTGGATTCGCGGAACGGGCCGCCCGAGGCGGTGATGATGATTTTTTCTATGGTTTCGGGGCAATGCGTGTCCAGGGTCTGGAATATCGCGCTGTGTTCCGAGTCAACGGGCAACAGCGTGGCGCCATGCTTGTGTACCTTTTCCATGACTATTTCACCCGCGCAGACAAGGCATTCCTTGTTCGCAAGCGCCACGACCGCCCCCCGTTCGATGGCGGCAAGGGTAGGCAGTAGCCCGGCTGCGCCGACAATTGCCGCTATGACGATGTCCGCATGCATCATGGCCGCCTCGATTACCGCTTCTCTGCCCGCTGCCGCTTCTATCCCGCTTCCGGATAAGGCCGATTTCAGTTCCCCGTACAGTTTTTCGTTTCCTATGACAGCTCTCTTGCAACCGGTCTTTCTCGCGTTCTCGGCAAGTTTCATCACGTTGTTGTTGGAGGTGATCGCAGCCACCTCGAACTTATCGCGATGCATGCCGATAAGCCCTATGGCTGTTTCGCCAATAGATCCGGTTGCACCAAGAATGGTTACGCTGCGCGGTGAAGGGAGCATGTGCCTACAGTCTAGTTGAGTGATTCGTCGTAGGACTCGGTGATTGCGCTCATGGTCACCGGTAGGGTCACCGCCATGGGGAAAATCATGCACAAGCCTGCGATCAGGTTTATCGTATTAAGGGCGAAATACACGCCCAGATTATCCAAGCCGCTTTTCATAATAAGCTGGCGGCTTGTCCGCATTGCCTCCCATGCGCCATACCCCTGATCGATGATGAGGAGAGATGCAAAGGAGTAAATGGTTATTATGAACATACCCGGTATTATGATTATCAGCAACCCAATAAGGCAGGCCAGCAGATTATCCTCAAAATACGTAAATAATATGATCCCGATGATAATGGGTAAGAAAATAGGTATGGAAGCGCATAGGAGCTTGAATGACGAAGGCTGGATTTTCTTGATAATCTGGAATAAATTAATCTGTTGTCCCCGTGTCATGCGTAAAATGATGAACATATAGCAGGATAGCATAAAATAAAGCGCTATGAACCCAACAATATATCCAAGGACATGCATCTCGTCCGGCAGCGTAAGGTTCACTCCGGAAATAATAGTAATCATCAGGAGGATAAGTATGCCTGAATATACGGTGGAGATCTGATTCTGCTGCAGGAAATTCAGCCCGTTGCTTAATGCCTGCATCAGGTATAGTTTCTTAATATCGGACAGTTTTTGCGGCGCTTCCTTCTTGCTGCCGCCCGCGGTCGAAGCGAAGAATTCCTTTAGTTCATCCCATTCGCGCGCTGGCTTTACTTCCTGTGAATCCCCGCGCTGGATCGATGTATACTCGTTCAGGGAGCCGTTGCGGATTTTTATGACCAGCGCGACTATATCGTAGGGGCCGGACTGGTTGTTATCCGATATAATGTAATATTCATTGCTCATGCTTATTCCAGAACTTCCTACTCATGGAAAACTTGACATTAAACTACTGACGATGTTTTTAACATAAATGAAAAATTTATTACAAGGTATTAGTAACATGAAAGAAGAAAAAGAGTCTGCCATGCCGTCTGGCACTTTGATGAAAGGAAAACGCGGTCTGATCATGGGAGTTGCGAACGACAAGTCTCTGGCATGGGGCATTTCACGGTATCTTGCGGCGCAAGGTGCGGAACTTGCTTTTACATTTCAGGGAGAAGCGCTCGAGAAACGCGTGCGTCCTTTGGCTGAAAGCGTAGGTTCCCGGTTGGTGATGCCATGCGACGTGACGAACGAAGGCACGATGGATGCGGTGTTCGAACAACTGAAAAAAGAATGGGGCGTACTCGATTTTATCGTGCATGCGATAGGATTTTCTGATAAAAACGAGTTGCGCGGGAAATATGTGGATACGTCGCCTGCCAATTTCGCCATGACCATGAACATATCCTGTTATTCATTCACAGCCGTGGCCAAGCGGGCTTATCCGCTCATGACACGGGGTGGTAGCCTGCTTACTCTTACCTATTATGGTGCAGAGCGCGTCATGCCGCATTACAATGTCATGGGGGTGGCAAAGGCGGCGCTCGAGACCAGCGTGCGCTATCTGGCAGCGGATCTGGGGGGTGATAATATCCGGGTGAATGCTATTTCAGCGGGCCCGGTAAAGACTCTGGCAGCCTCGGGGATTGGCGATTTCCGTTATATCCTGAAGTGGAACGAGCTTAACGCCCCGCTTCAACGCAATACTACGCTTGACGATGTAGGCGGCGCGGCGCTTTACTTGTTGTCCGATCTGGGGCAGGGGACGACGGGGGAGGTGCTGCATGTTGACTCCGGTTATCATGTGGTCGGCATGAAGCGCGTGGATGCGCCGGATATATCGGTGGTTATTAATAACGGCGGGCACTAAATGGGTGGCAACAGCTTCGGCAGGGTTTTTTCATTTACCACGTGGGGTGAGAGTCACGGTGAAGCGATAGGCTGTGTCGTTGACGGCGTTCCCTCGCTTATTCCACTCAGCGAAGCGGATATCCAGCAGTATCTGGACAAGCGTAAGCCGGCGCAGTCACGGTTTACGACTCAGCGCAAGGAAAGCGATACGGTGAAAATCCTCTCCGGCGTCTTTGAAGGCAGGACGACTGGCTCTCCTGTCAGCCTCATTATTCAGAATGAGGACCAGAAGTCGAAGGATTACAGCGATATCAAGGATAAGTTTCGTCCGGGGCATGCCGATTATACCTACTGGAGGAAATACGGCATTCGTGATTACCGCGGTGGCGGGCGATCGTCCGCGCGTGAAACGGCCATGCGTGTGGCTGCGGGGGCGGTTGCGCGCAAGATCCTGCCGGAGAATATCAGGATACGCGGGGCGCTCATCCAGATGGGAACGGAAAAAATCGATTGCGCTAACTGGGACTGGAACGAGGTGAATAACAATCCGTTCTGGTGTCCGGATAAGAAAAAGGTCAAAATATTTGAAGAATATCTGGATGGGATACGCAAGTCCGGCTCTTCGGTCGGGGCGGTGATAGAAGTGGTGGCGGAAGGGGTTCCTGTGGGATGGGGCGAGCCGGTCTATGACAAGCTTGATTCCGATCTGGCGCGTGCGATGATGAGCATCAACGCGGTCAAGGGCGTTGAGATTGGTGATGGCTTTGCGGTTGCCGGAATGCGCGGCGAAGAAAATGCTGACTGCATGCGCATGAAAAACGGCGAAGTGGAGTTTCTCTCCAATCATGCCGGTGGGATGCTTGGCGGGATTTCAAACGGCCAGCCTATCGTGGTTCGGTTTGCCGTGAAGCCGGCCAGCTCAATACTCACGCCGGTGGAAACCGTGGACATTCATGGAAACAACACTGAAATCGTCACCAAGGGCCGCCATGATCCGTGCGTGGGCATCCGCGCGGTTCCGATAGGCGAGGCGATGATGGCCTGCGTGCTTGCGGATCATTACTTGCGTCAGGGGATGGCAGGATGACGATGAAACCTTCGCAATTGGCCACTATCCTCAATATTCTGGCCCTTATATTGTTCGTATGGAGCATGGTCCCCAAGCCGCATGATATCGATCTGATTGTCATGCTTACCCTGCTGCCCTGCCTCGCGCTGGCGCTGAAGGCAAAGTTTCCGGATGATTATGGCATTTACTGGATGCGCAAGGATCCGGCGCCGAATATTTCAAAGCTGCTTATCGTTCCGGGCGTCGCGCTGATGATAAGCACGGCGAGGAGCTTTCAGGTCGTGGATCAGAAGCTGGCTTTTTTCATGGCGGCTGTGCTTGTTTCTATCATCCACCTGATTATCAGGAAAATAGAAAGCAGAGTGCAGCAGCAGGTAGAATTCAGGAAAAAGCTTGTGCTTGCCTTGCTGCTTATCCCATATGGATACGGAGTGGTCGTTGAGGCGGATACGCGGTTTGACCATTACGATCCGAATATCTACAAAGTGGCGGTGCTTGGGAAATATAATATTCCCGGCAGGCACTCCATCTGGAACCTGCGTCTCGAACCTTGGGAATATGCGGACACGGTCAGGAATATCCAGGTGCCGCAGGCAATCTATGATGCAGTGAAGGAAGGCGATAAGGTCTGCATCCACCTGCACCCCGGCGCGCTAAACGTCAAATGGTATGATGTGAATGCCTGCGGGGCAGGCGGCTGGTCGTTGGGGAAGTAACTTTATATTGGTTGTCATTCCCGCGCAGGCGGCAATCTTTGTTGCAACGACCGGAGAGCCTGATAGTGAGATTCCTGCCTTCGCGGGAATGCCGAAAAAGAGGCATGATAACTCTCCTTTACTTTCCCCATAACCGTCTCTAAAGTCTCGTTTGGTGCTTAAACACACCATAACAAGCGTTGCGACCTGACACGACAGTCAGGGTTCCCGCCATAAGCCGGGAGTCCTTCTGCCATATAATAGCCCTTGCGGTGAAAGCAGTGGGGCATGTCTTGTTACATGTGTTTAAGCTCCTGGCACTGGCCGTTTTGGCGGCCAGTGTTCCTAACCTGAACAAAGGGAGCGCATGATGAATTTCAACATATCCGATATTCGCAGGCAGACCGATACGATCATGGAGATATTATGTCATGAAAACGATCCGGTCACTTTCATCAATTACTATCTTGAGGTGGATAAAATTGTGAGGGAATATCTTACCGGGAAAGCAATAACCGTTTCGGACATGATGATCTATGGCATCGTATGGAACGCGGCGCGCTCGCTGGTGCGCACACTGTCGGATGCCGATGCATTCATCAAACGCGCCAATCCCCGTGACCTGTGTGAGGCGCTTAAGTCTGTGCTCGCGGAGCAACTGGAGGAGATTATAGTTTTTCGTGGAATGTGAGTTGCCTATGATAAGGAGTCCTATCAGCAATGACGATAGATATGCCGTTATTTACTGAGTGGGGTATAATACCTCGCGACTTTAATTCTCTGCCTTGTTCACTAATTTATTTTTGGCGATCCACGGCATCATCTTACGCAGTTTTTCTCCAACCGCTTCGATAGGATGTTCCGCGGACAGGCGGCGTGAGGCCTTGAAACTCGGCTTGCCAGCGGCATTTTCCAGTATCCAGTCACGCGCAAAACGACCGCTCTGGATGTCAGAAAGCACGCCTTTCATTTCCTTCTTGGTTTCATCGGTGATGATGCGCGGGCCGGTTTTGTAATCGCCGTATTCGGCAGTATTGGAAATCGAATAGCGCATATTGGCGATGCCGCCTTCATATATGAGATCAACAATCAGCTTCACTTCGTGCAGGCATTCAAAATAGGCCATTTCCGGCGCATATCCCGCTTCCACCAGGGTCTCAAACCCAGCCTGGATGAGGGAGGTGACTCCGCCGCAGAGCACTGCCTGTTCGCCGAACAGATCAGTTTCGCATTCTTCGCGGAACGTGGTTTCGATGATGCCGGAACGTCCGCCGCCGATGGCTGAGGCATAGGAAAGCGCCAGCGCGTGCGCCTTGCCGGAAGCGTCCTGATGCACGGCAATAAGGCAGGGAACGCCGCCGCCTTTCTGGTATTCGCCGCGCACCGTATGGCCGGGGCCTTTGGGCGCGATCATAATAACATCGGTATCTTTCTTCGGCTCAATCAACTGGAAATGGATATTGAATCCGTGGGCGAAAGCGATCGTCGCGCCTTTCTTCAGATTGGGCGCGATTTCTTCAATATAAAGTTTGGCCTGGGTTTCATCCGGGGTGAGAATCATGACTACGTCTGCCCATGATGCCGCTTCGGATGGAGTTACCACATCAAATCC
>CAYVTI010000037.1:0-23027 GCA_964454545.1 uncultured Rickettsiales bacterium | reverse complement strand
AGAACTGGAAAACGTTCTCGAACTCGTTGGCGGTAAAATCCTGCGGCTGCCCGGGACCACGCTCGAATTCGGCGTAATAAAACTCGGTCCACCAGTAGTCTGTCACGCCATATCCAACGGAAAACTGATTTTCCTGCACATCATTCTTGGACTTGTCGGAATCAAGCGTGCGCGCGCCGGCATATTCGAACTCCCATTCGCTTTTCACCACCTGCGGCGAATAGACATTCGGGTCAATGGAGAAAGCGGGCGGAGCATGGAGAGCCAGGGCAAGCGCCAGAATTGCCGCTCCTATCCACATCATTCCCGCACTGGTCGAAATCTCCTTATCAAAATGAAGAACCGTTGTTTGAGCGACGAAAGGATGGCGATATTTTGCCATTTAGATTCTCCCTGGATTTATTTTGCAATGATGGCGCCGGTGGCGTTGTGGTGGAAGTCGTCGAAATAGCTGTAACTGCCAGGATCCAGCGGGCCGATATAGACGATGACTTCACCGTTGCCTTTTACTATTTTCTCACGGTTGAAATCGGTGCTTTCGAATTCCGCCGCAGAGGAGTCGAGATTCTTCACAGTGATTTTTACTTTTTGATTGGCGGGAATAGCTAACTCTTTGGGAGAGAACTGGTGATCTTCTATAGTGATGATATAGCTGCCTTCATCGTCACCCTGCGCAGCGGCGGACAGGAGCAGAAACACCGCCGGCAGCGCAGACAAAACTGATTTTCTTTTCACAATGTATCCATATGTAATGGCGTCGGGGCTTCAATTAATAATAATTATTAATTGCAAACGCAAGAGGTATTTTATAATACATATAACAAACCGAACAACCCACCGTTTTTTATCCGCTTGTGAGCTGACATCGTGAGCGAAGCAGTCCTTCTTTCGTCGTTCCTGCGAAGGCAGGAACCTCTGCAACAACACCGTATAAAAAGATTGCCGTTTAATGGCGCTCAAGCGCCGCGCAGGCTGCGCTCCCCCTTGGTCGCTAGTCGGAGCTAAAGCTCCTCCACGCATTTCCGTTTTAGCCGCGGACAAAAACGAAAATGCTTTAATTCGCATTGTTGTGATGCGGGCAGTCATAGAAAACGGCCATGATGCCGTCGACGCCGTGATACCCCAGACAGAAATCGCTGGTGTGCTTGTCGCCGAAAATATCCCGGTAGCTGATGGTACCCGCAAAATAGATGGCCGTATCCGTGTCCTTCTTGACGTCGCGCACCACCTGCTTCATTTCCTCCGGATCAGTGATGCCGAGCGCAATCATGTTCCGGTTTTCTCCACCTGACTCGATCCGCATGCTGCGGGTCCAGCGATCCTTGCCGGATTCCGGTTTAAAACCGCGTTCGGGAGGATAGTCGGTCATCTGCGTCCAGTAATGGACGAGCACGTTGTAGGCAGGCGTAAGGCCGGTGTTCTGTACCGGAATCTGTATGACAAACGGCGCCACATCAGGCACTTCGATGTTAAGAAACGCCCGTGGGAAGAGATAGGCGCGCAGGCGTTCCCTGTCCCTTTCCTGCGCGATATTTTCTTCCTTCAACACCCCCCAGTAGATCAGCGGACTCAGCGCGGCGGCGATGATGAGGAAGGAAATGATGATATAGTTGCGTCTCTGTCTTCGGGCAGCCAGTTCCGCAGGATTTATCACGGGAATGATAAAGGTTTCCTTCAGCGTGCTTTCTGCCTTAGGATGGGCTGTTTTAGGATGGGTATCGCGTGCGCCGCTCTTTCCTCCAGCGTTTCCGTTCTTCGATCCGTCCCTTCCCTTCAACGGCATGCGTCCCCCGTTACTTCAGTGACTTGAGATAACCAAGCGTTTCCTCGTCGTTCCAGTTGGCGGCTCCCACGAATTTACGCCGCATCTGGCCTGTTCCATCCACGAGGATGCTTTCGGGATAGGCAGCTGTCTGAAATATATCCAATGATATTTTCTTCTCCGGATCAAACGCATAAACCACGTTCTTCAGATGCTCCGTTCCCGTTCTTTCCTGCAGCTGCCGGATATATTTTTCCGTCTTTTCTTTGTCTTCG
This sequence comes from uncultured Rickettsiales bacterium, assembly GCA_964454545.1. Classification (GTDB taxonomy): domain Bacteria; phylum Pseudomonadota; class Alphaproteobacteria; order Rickettsiales; family JABCZZ01; genus JABCZZ01. The sequence continues at coordinate 20,990 of CAYVTI010000037.1, read as the reverse complement.
TCGCCAGAAATGGTGAGGAAGGTAACGGTACTCCCAAGCGTTTTCGCGGTCTCAAGCAGTTCGGGGAGCTCCTTGCGGCAGGGGCCGCACCAGGTCGCCCAGAAATGGATGACAACCGGATGGCCGGACAGTTCCTTTATGGCATGCGCCTTGCCGTCGAATTCCTGCCAGGAAAAATCCGGCACTGCGGCGGAAAGCGCCTGCGGGCGCGCACTCATTCTCTGCCGGTTCATATAGGCGCCGGACAGCGCCACGAGATTAAGCAGCAGCAGAATAACTACAACTAGTATTTTACGAATCATCGGAAACCTGCTTTAGTATGCATTCATAAACTTAAAAATGCGTTATGGCAAAGATAAACAGCCCCGATTCCATTATCGATAAGAAAACCATTCTCGGCGATATCAAGAAGGCGAAGTCGCTTGACGCGCTGCGCGCTGCCGCCATGCCGATTATCAAAGAAGCCTATCGCAAGGGGCGCGAAACCATAAAGCATCGTTTTGCGCTTAACGCGAAGTCGGAAAATTTTGTCGCGGAGACCGCTTACCTCATGGACAGCGTCATAGAGATAATAGATGAAATCGCGAGACCGCACACAAAATCCTGCAACCTTTCCATCATTGCTGTTGGCGGCTACGGGCGCAGCGAATTGTTTCCTTACTCGGATGTCGATCTGCTGTTCCTGCACAAGGCCAGAAACAGCGAGGACAAGGCATTCGCGAGCTGGATGATGTACTGCTTGTGGGATCTGGGGCTCACCATCGGGCAGGCGGTAAGAACCGTCGATGAGACCATGCGGGCGGCGAAGGAGGACGTCACCATACGCACCAGCCTGCTGGATACGAGACTCATCTGCGGCAATGCGGAACTGTTCAGGAAATTCAAAAAGGAATTCGACCATTATGTGTCCGCGAGTAACGCGCCCGTCTTTGTGGAGGCCAAGCTTTCCGAGCGCGACGAGCGGCACAAGCGCTGCGGCGACTCGCGCTACGCGCTTGAGCCCAACATCAAGGAAGGAAAAGGCGGCCTGCGTGACTTGCACACCCTTTACTGGCTCGCGCAATATATCTACCGCATATCGTCCACCGCCGATCTGGTGAAGTTGCATGTGCTGACGGAAGAGGAATATAAATCCTTCATGATGGCGCAGGATTTCCTGTGGCGGGTACGCATCCACCTGCATCTCATCGCCGGGCGCGCGGAAGAACGCCTGACGTTTGACATGCAGCGCACGATTGCCGAAATCATGGGATATAATGACGACAGCAGTTCACGCTCGGTCGAGCGCTTCATGAAGGAATATTTCATGGTGGCGCGTACCGTCGGAAACCTGACGCGAAGCGTGTGTGCAGTGCTCGAGGAAAACGGCAAGCGCAAGCCACGCATTGGTTTAGGCGGACTCCTGAACCGCACACTGACACTCGGGGATTTCCATCTCGACGGCGAGCGCCTCGCGGTCGATTCGGAAGACGCCTTCAAAAAGAAGCCGCTGCTGCTCATTACGCTCTTCAAGGTCGCGCATGAAAACGATCTCGACATCCACCCGCATACGATACAGCTGGTGACGCGCCACCTCTGGCTTGTAGATAACAGCCTGCGCCGCAATCAGGAAGCCAATGATGCGTTCATGGATATATTACTTTCAAAGCACAACCCGGAGCCCACGCTCAGGCGCATGAGCGACGCGGGCGTCATGGGCCGGTTCATCCCGGACTTCGGCAAGGTCACGAGTCAGATGCAGTTCGACATGTACCATGTGTTCACCGTCGACGAGCATACGCTGTTCGCCATCGGCATTCTCTATAATATCGGCGAAGGGAAATATAAGGAAGAAATGCCGATCGCCAACGAAATTTTCCACCTGATCAAATCGAAGCGGGTGTTGTTCCTATCGCTGCTTACCCATGACATCGCCAAAGGCCGTGGCGGCGATCACTCGGTGCTGGGCGAGGTCGTCGTGCGCAAGCTCGCCAGACGCTTCCGGTTTGACGAATACGAGATCGAAACCTGCGCATGGCTCGTGCGCAACCATCTGCTCATGAGCAGGACAGCGTTCAAGCGGGATCTCAGCGACAGCAAGACCATTGAGGATTTCGTTACTGCGGTGCAGTCGCCTGAGCGCCTGCGCCTGCTCCTGTTGCTCACCGTCGCCGACATACGCGCGGTGGGGCCCAATGTATGGAACGGCTGGAAGGGCGCGCTGCTGCGCGAGCTTTATTACGCAGCAGAAGACAAGATGGGCGCAAGCGACCGGCAGGACAGCAAGATCGAGGCCACCCGAGTGCGCGGGGAACTGGCAAGGCTCCTGCCTGAATGGAAACCTGAGGATGTGGACAGATATCTTGATCAGGTGGGCAAATCTTTCGCTGCGCATTTTGACGTCGGCACGCATATGCGGATCGCAAAGCTGCTGAAAGAGGCGGCAGCTTCGCCTGCCCCCCTGGTGCTTGACACCCGGAGCGATGCCTTCCGCTCCATCACCGACATTATATTATGCACGCACGACATCCCGGGACTGTTTTCCAAAACCTCCGGCGCCATCGCCCTGTCCGGCGCCAATATCTTAAGCGCCAAAATCTTCACGCTCAAGGACGGCACCGCCATCCAGATGTTTCACATCCAGGACGCCAAGGGCGCCGCCTTCGACAGCCCGGACAAGCTTGCGCGCATGGAGGAGCTTATGATAAAGGCGGTCAAGGGGAGAATCGATCTGGCAAAGGATGTGGCGCATGTTCACCTACCCTACCCCAGCCGCATGGAGGTATTCAAGGTGCCGCCACGGGTCTATATCGAAAACCGGATCAGCGCAAACCACACGGTCATCGAGGTGAGCGGACGTGACCGTATTGGTTTTCTCTACATGGTGACCAATGTGCTGCATGATCTGGGACTGACCATTTCGACCGCTCACATCACCACCTACGGCGAACGCGCAGTGGACGTTTTCTACGTGAAGGATGTATTCGGCATGAAAATATTCCACGAGAGCAAGATAAAGCAGATTCAGGACCGCCTGATCCAGGCTTTATCCAGTAACGCGACGGAAAAGCTGAAGCGCGCCTGATTCCGAAGCACCCTAAAAATCCGGCTTATTAATGGCTTTTTTATTGGAAATTGGTCAATTCTGTGGCATAATAAGCTTGTAGAGTAGGAAAGGGAGGGCACTAACAATAGCTAATAGCCATCGCACCATTCAAGTGAATAAACTGAAAAATATCATAGAGGCCACACTGGATGCCGACAAAGCCTCGGATATATCGACCATAGACCTCACAGGCAAAAGCAGTCTGGCAGACTACATGATAGTCGCTACCGGCATATCCCAAAAACATCTATCCGCACTCGCAGAGCACGTCGTTGAAAAACTGCGCGCCCTGGGTTTTGCGCATATTCCGACAGATGGCAGGGACCCGACCGACTGGATAGTAGTGGATGCCGGTAATATTATCATCCATCTGTTCCGGCAAGATGCCCGCAACCTGTATAACCTGGAAAAAATGTGGGCCATGCCCGCTATGGCCGAAGCAGTAATGTAGGGATTGCAGGGGCGAGGGAATAAGGATATAAATACCCCTATATCTTTCCTATTCCCTTATCCCTTCCATGAACATCCTCATCGCAGCTATCGGCAAACTGAAGTCCGGCCCGGAGCTTGCGCTGTACGAACACTATACAAAACGGCTGGCCTGGAAAATAAAACTCCACGAATTCGAACTGAAGAAGCCGCTTTCTTCCCCACAGCGTAAGGCTGCGGAGGCAGGGTTGCTGCTTCCCGCCTGTGAGAATGCGGATCATATCATAGCGCTCGATGAAAAAGGCAGGGAGCTGGAAAGCCCCCAGTTTGCCGCATATCTTCAGAAACGGCGGGATAACGGCGACCGGACGATAGCGTTTATCATAGGTGGCGCGGACGGGCTGGATGATTCTATCAGAAAAAAAGCCGGGCTGATGTTATCCTTAGGCAAAATGACCTGGCCGCATCTGCTGGTGCGCGGCATGCTTGCCGAGCAGCTTTACCGCGCGCATACCATCCTCAACAATCATCCCTATCACCGCGAGTAGCGCTTGCAAGTAATATACTTGTGAATATACTGAATAAATTACGAGATATAAACCGGGCGTTAAGACCTATGACTTTCAAATCCTACAATGAGCAGCTCCAGCAGCTGACCAGCTCTATTCTCTCGATGGGCGAACTGATCAAAGAGATGATCGTTGCCGCGCTCGAATCCCTCACCGCCAAGGACGACGCTCACAAGGAGCACGTCAAGGAGCTCGACAAGAAGGTCAACGAGCTGGACCGCGTAATCAACGAGCAGGCCATGACCATGCTGGCATTTCGCGCCCCTATTGGCGACGATCTGCGCTTCATCGCCTCGGCGCTTGCCATCGCAAGCGATCTGGAACATGCCGGGGATCTCGCGAAAAACACCACCAAGCGATCGCTCAAGCTCGGCGACTATCACCCGGCCGCCATCATGGAACCGCTTGGCAAAATGGTGGAGATTATTACCGTGATGATCAGCGATGCGCTGATCTCCATCGAGACACGCGACCCGAAACTCGCGACCGATGTATGGCGGCGCGACAAGCTGGTGGATGACCTTTACCACGATATACTGAAGACCCTGCAAGAAGATATGCAGAAGAACCCCGCCAATGTCGAGGCGATTACCCATTTTATTTTCGCCAACAAGAATTTCGAGCGTATCGCTGATTACGCGACAAGTCTTGCGCGCACGGTATATTACGTCACCACCGGGAAACAGGCGAGTAAAGAAGTGCTGAAAGCCTCGCAATGACCGTTCCTGTGCTTCTCGCGATACTTGACGGGTTCGGCGAGAATCCCAACCCGCATAATAACGCGGTAGCAAAAGCGCATACCCCGATCCTTGACATGCTGAAAGCGCAGTTCCCGCACGGGCTACTGGACGCTTCCGGGCTTGCAGTGGGCCTGCCGCAGGGACAGATGGGCAATTCGGAAGTCGGGCACATGAATATCGGCAGCGGCCGCGTGGTGATGCAGGATCTGCCGCGCATCGACCAGGCGGTTGAAAGCGGCGCGCTTGCCAGAAATCCCAGGCTGCTGGCATTTACAGAGAAACTCAAAGCTTCCGGCGGCGCATGCCATCTGCTCGGCCTGCTTTCGCCGGGCGGCGTGCACTCGCACCAGTCCCACATGGCCATGCTCGCGAAGCTGCTGCATGCGGAGGGCATTAAAGTTTTCATCCATGTTTTTCTTGACGGGCGCGACACGCCGCCGCAAAGCGCGTTGCAGTTTATTGCAGAATTCAAAAAAGATTTCCCACAAGCCGTGTTCGCGACCGTAAGCGGGCGCTATTACGCGATGGATCGCGACAACCGCTGGGATCGCATCGAATTAGCCTATAATGCCATGACGGAGGCCGCCGGCGCGCGCCACGTAACCATAGAACAGGCGGTGGAAGCAAGTTACAGGGCAGACACGAACGATGAGTTCGTGCTGCCAGCCATCATCGGCGATTATAAGGGCATGCGGGATGATGACGGCCTGCTGATGGCCAATTTTCGCGCCGACCGCACGCGGGAAATACTGCTGGCGTTATGTGATCCGGAGTTCAGGGGATTTGCACGCGGGAAAATGGTAAAATTCTCCGCTGCGCTTGGCATGATGGAATATTCTACCTATCTCAGCCGCTTTGTGAAGGCGTTATTCATGCCTGAGAAGCTGGAAAATATTCTGGGGGAATTGCTTGAGAAACATGGCCTGAAGCAGCTGCATATCGCCGAAACCGAGAAATACGCGCATGTTACTTTCTTCTTCAACGGCGGACGTGAAGAACCGTTCAAAGGCGAAAAGCGTATACTGGTGCCCTCGCCCAAGGTCGCAACCTATGATCTGCAGCCGGAAATGTCGGCGTTTGCCGTGACCGATAAACTGGTTGAGGCGATTGAAAGCGGCGAGTTCGATTTCATTGTCGTGAATTACGCCAATTGCGACATGGTGGGGCATACCGGCATCCTGGAAGCCGCGACAAGGGCGGTAGAGGCTGTAGACAGCTGCCTGGGCCGCGTATGGCAGGCGGTGGAGAAGCAGCAGGGCGCGATGATTGTCACTGCCGATCACGGCAACGTCGAGCAGATGCATGACCACGACACACGCCAGCCACATACCGCGCACACGCTTAACCTCGTGCCGGTGATTATTGCGTCACGCGCGCTGGCAGGAAAAAGTTTAAGTATCAAACAGGGCAGGCTTGCCGACATCGCGCCGACCGTGCTCGCACTCATGGGATTGAAGCAGCCGGAAGAGATGACAGGGGAAAGTTTACTGTAACCCATGATTAAGCGGGCCGTGGCCCTTGCCGAAACCGGGAGCGGTCCGGATAGCTTCCTGCACATAGTTTCTTGCGCGTTCCACCGCATCCCGAAGCGGCAGCCCTTGCGCCATGCCGGTGGCAATCGCTGACGCCAGCGCGCAGCCAGTGCCGTGCGTGTGGGGAGTGTGGATGCGGGCGCTTGAGAATTCCAGAAGCCGGGAAGCCGGGAAGCCGGGGAGCTTACTCACCAATATATCCGTAACGGTGTCCTCTTCAAGATGCCCTCCTTTAACCAGGACATTTCCGGCTCCAAGCGCGATGAGCGCTTCACCTGCGATTCGCATGTCTGCGGAGGTCCTGATTTCCCGGCTTCCCGGCTTCCCGGCTTCCCGGAGAAGATTCGCCTCCGGCACATTGGGCGTGACAAGCGCCGCTTTCGGTATCAGTCTTTTTTTCAATAGCTCAATGGCGTCAGGCTGCAAAAGCGGCGCGCCGGAAGTGGAAACCATTACCGGGTCGATAACAAGAGGAATACCGGGGTAATCCTCAAGCACATCCGCCACAGTATTGATGACCGACGCCTTGTGCAGCATCCCGGTCTTGATGACGTCCGCGCCTATGTCATCCAGCACTAAGCGTATCTGGCTTGCAATGAAATCCTCCGGCACTTCATGGATACCGAATACGCCTTGCGTATTCTGGGCGGTAAGCGCGGTAATGGCGGTCGCAGCATAACCGCCGAGCGCGGTCACGGTTTTTATATCGCCCTGAATTCCTGCGCCCCCGCCCGAATCCGAGCCCGCGATGATAAGAACGCGGCCTTTCATATAAACCCTATGCTGTTTTCGCCACGTCCGCAATCATATCGACGAGCGACTGGATTTCCGACTCATCCTCGCCTTCCACCATGATGCGGATGAGCGGCTCGGTGCCGGACTTCCTGACCAGCACGCGCCCCTTCTTCCCAAGCCTGGTCTGCGCGGCCTTGATTGCGTCCTTCACTTCCTTGCGCTCAAGCGGGGCAGAACCGCTCTTGTAACGCACGTTCTTAAGGATCTGCGGCATGGGGGTGAATATGGCGCTCATTTTCCTGAGCGACGCGCCGGATTCAAGCATGACGGCAAGCACCTGAAGCGCGGCCACGATACCGTCCCCGGTGGTCGAGTAATCGCTCAGCACGATATGACCGGACTGTTCGCCGCCAATATTGTAGCCGCCGTCGCGCATGGCTTCCACAACATAGCGGTCGCCAATTTTAGCGCGGTGGAGCGTGAGTCCCAACCCCTCAAGGTAATGCTCGAAAGCAAGATTCGACATATCGGTCGCCACTACGCCTTTGCCTCTTATGATGCCTTTCTTATGCCAGCTGGTCGCGATCATCGCCATGACCACATCGCCGTCAATCAACGTTCCCTTGTTGTCGCACATGGTAAGGCGATCGGCGTCGCCATCGAGCGCAATGCCCAGATCCGCGCCGTGCGAAATCACCGCCGCGCAGATATTGGAGGGACTGGTTGAGCCGCAGTCCTTGTTGATGTTGAAGCCGTCCGGCGAAACGCCGAGCGGCACGACTTCCGCGCCCAGTTCAAACAACACCTCCGGAGCGATGTGATAGGCTGCGCCGTTGGCACAGTCCACCACAATCTTAAGCCCGTCAAGACGCAGGTTGCGGGGAAAAGTATTCTTCACGAATTCTATATAGCGTCCGCGCGCATCCTCGAGGCGGCGCGCGCGGCCGATCTTATCCGAAGGCGCAAGCTTTATATCGTCTCCCTGCATCAGCTCTTCTATCGTCTGTTCCTTCGAATCGGAAAGCTTGTAACCGTCCGGCCCGAAAAGCTTTATCCCGTTGTCATGATACGGATTGTGGGATGCGGAAATCATCACCCCGATATCCGCCCGCAGGCTCCTGGTCAGCATGGCGACCGCAGGGGTGGGGAGCGGGCCGACCAGCACCACGTCCATCCCGACGGAAATGAATCCGGCGGTCAGCGCCGGTTCGATCATATAGCCGGAAAGGCGCGTATCCTTGGCGATAATCACGCGGTGGCGGTAATCCCCGCGCATGAAAATCTGTCCAGCCGCCTGGCCAAGCCTCAGAGCGACATCGGTTGTCATTGGCGGGGTGTTAGCTTTCCCCCGGATGCCATCCGTGCCGAAATACATGCGTTCCTTTGTCATATCATTTAATGATTTGGTGGTTACGGGTTTGCAATTTCCTGCTTTATCATAAGCGTCTGGTATATTAGGGTGTAGACCTATAAATAATGCGGGTTCTGCGCAAGCGAAAAATGCGGTCCGGCAACGAAAAGCTGGCTTCCTTATATTCCGCTTCCTTATGCGAACAGAACCTCATATTATTTACAGGCCTACGCCCTAAACAGTATAATTATGCCAGAGTTTTCGTTTCACTTCCGGCCGGCCACCAGCCAGGAAATAGAGATCACGTCCAAATCGCTGCTTGAGCATAGCAGGCAGGCGCTGGGGTTTGACGTCACGCATAAACCTTTCGGGCTGCTGGTCTACAGAGACGGCAAACTGGCTGGCAGCGTCATTGGCAAAATATTCTTTAACTGGCTGCATATCGATCTCATCTGGGTGGATATCCCCTATCGCGGGAGCGGCCTGGGCACCCGGCTCATGCAGCAGACGCTGCAAAAAGCCACGGGGGAAGGGCTGGACGGGATCGAGGTCTGGACGCAAAGCTGGCAGGCGCCGGAATTTTATCGCAAGCTCGGATACGAGGAATTCGCCGTGCTGGAAGACTTCGGCCCCGGCCGCAAGCGCCACGCGTTTCGGCATTATATCGTAAACTCGGCGCGGGTCGCAGGAAACCAGACGCTGCCGGAGATCATCCGCGAGCATGTAAAAGCCTATTTCAACCGGCATGGAGACACGCTGCCCTCGCCCGGCATCTATGACAGGCTCATGCCGCTTTTTGAAAAACCGCTGATTGAAGTCACGCTCGAAGCCACGGGGGGCAACCAGCTCAGGGCGGCGCACCTGCTCGGCATGAATCGCAACACCCTGCGCAAGAAAATAACCGGGCTCGGTATCAAGCTATGAACTTTTACGCGCTTATCCCACCGCTCCCACGCACCCGCACGCTGATTCTGCTGCTTGCGCTCGTGTCGCTCGTCACTGTGATTGCCTGCTATATCTCCATCACCCGCCACGCGGGATATATCGCGCCGGACAATACCACCATCCTGCTGATGATCGTCATGGGACTCCTGTCACTGATATTCGCAGGCATTGTGACCACCCGCGCCATCAAGCTATGGCTGTCGCTTAAAAACGGCTCGGCCGGCTCCCGCCTGCAGACGCGCCTGGTCACGGTATTTTCCATCATCGCCATCCTTCCTACCGTGGTGGTATCGGTATTTTCCGCCCTGTTCTTTAACTTAGGGATCCAGTCATGGTTCGATGAACGCGTAAGCACAGCGCTGGAGCAATCCGTCAAGGTTGCGGAAACCTACCTGGAAGAGCATAAATATACCATACGCGGCGATGCTATCGCCATGGCGGGCGATATCGATCGCGAGCTGGACAACGGCTTTGTAAGTCCGGAATTTCTCAACAATATCATTAACACCCAGACGGCGCTACGCTCGCTCTCGGAAGCGGTGATTTTCCAACCCGGCCGCATTCTGGCGCAGTCGCAGCTCTCCTTCTCGCTCGCGTTCGAGCAGGTTCCGGCAAGCGACATAGAAAGCGCCAACCGCGGCGAGGTCGTGGTGTGGATCGAGGGACAGGACAAGGTGCGCGCGCTCGTGAAGCTCAAGAGCGCCCATGCGCCGGACACCTACCTCATGATCGGCCGCCTGATTGACAACAAAGTGGTCAGGTATGTGGATGTCGCGGACGGCAGCGTCCAGCAATACCGCAGGCTCAAGGCCAATATCGCCAGCAAGCAGGTCCAGTTTTCCATCACCTTCGTGATTCTCGCGATGCTGCTGCTTCTGGCCGCGATGTGGTACGGGCTCTATTTTTCTTCCCGCATCATCGGCCCCATTACCAAACTGGTGAAGGCAGCAGAACGGGTACGCGCGGGGGACTTTACCGCCCAGGTGCAGGAAGGCCCCAAGAACGATGAGATATCGACGCTGGCGCGTGCCTTTAATCGCATGACGTCGGAGCTCGAAAAACAACGCGGCGACCTCATCGAAGCCAACCGCCAGCTCGATGCAAGGCGCCGTTTTTCCGAGGCGGTGCTGTCCGGCGTATCCGCCGGCATCATCGCGCTTGCACGGGATAAGACGGTCACGCTCGCCAATCCGGTTGCGGCAAGCCTTCTACTCCTGCCGCAGGACGCCCCCCTGAAAGGCAGGATCATTACCGATATCGTTCCCGAGTTCCGGGAGATATTCCGGCAGGCGGAAGAAAAATCGGACAATCTGATCCAGAAAGAAATCACTGTTTCCCGCAAGGACAAATCCCATGTTCTCCATGTCCGCGTAGCGGTGGAGAGGATAATGGATACGGTAGAAGGCTACATCGTAACCTTCGACGATATCACGGAACTTCTGATCGCGCAGAGGAGCGCCGCCTGGTCCGACGTCGCAAGGCGCGTGGCGCATGAAATCAAGAACCCACTCACGCCCATACTCCTTTCCACCGAGAGGTTGCGCAAGAAATACCTGCCGCAGATAAGCATGGACGCGGATAATTACGTCAAATACGTCGACACCATCGCCAAGCATATAGGCGATATCGGCAAAATCGTGGAAGAGTTCGTAAGCTTCGCCCGCATGCCTGCGCCTTCGCTCAAAAGCGAGGATATCACCGCAATCATACGTAAGGCGGTATTCTCCGAGCAGACAGCGCATACCGACATTCATTATATTCTGAAGCTTCCCGAACATCCGCTTTATGTGCTGTGCGACGAGCAGCAGATAAGCCAGGTATTGCTCAATATCATGAAGAACGCTGCCGAGGCGATGGAAGCGAGACCCGAAGCAAAAGGCGCCATCGCCATCGAATGCAGCCGCGAAGGCGGGAATTGTAAAATCCGCATATACGACAACGGCCCCGGATTCCCGGCAGACAAAATGCCACGCCTGCTTGAACCCTATATGACCACCCGCGCCAAGGGAACCGGCCTGGGACTTGCGATCGTAAAGAAAATCATCGATGACCACAAAGCCCAGCTTATGCTGGAGAATTTATCCACAGGCGGAGCCTGCGTCACCATAATTATTTCAACTGATAGTGATAAAAATGTAACTTAATGATTGCACAGATATACCATGTTATAGTAATAGATATGGTATAAATACACATCAACCATATATGGTGGCAGGCAGCAACTATGACAGCTGACATTCTTATAGTCGACGACGAGACCGACATACGTGAACTTCTGTCGGACATTCTGAAAGAAGAAGGCTATAATACCCGCGCCGCAAAAGACAGCGACAGCGCCCTGAAAGCGCTGGCCGAGCGCGTTCCCGGCCTGCTCGTCCTTGACATATGGCTGCATGGCAGCGAACTTGACGGCCTGGGCATCCTTGAGCTGGTGCGCAAGAAACATCCCGATCTGCCAGTGGTGATGATAAGCGGGCACGGCAATATAGAAACCGCGGTGTCAGCGATAAAAATCGGCGCCTACGACTTCATCGAGAAGCCCTTCCAGTCGGAAAGGCTTCTTTCCGTTGCCCGGCGCGCCCTTGAGCATGCGAAGCTGCGCCGGGAGAACAGCGAGCTGAAATTGCGCGGCTCCACGGAAACGAACCTGATCGGTTCCTCCAATCCCATCAACCAGATACGCCAGGCCATCGAAAAAGTCGCGCCGACCCATAGCCGCGTCATGATCACGGGGCCTGCGGGCAGCGGCAAAGAAGTGGTGGCGCGCCTGCTCCATAATAAATCGCGCCGGGTTAACGGCGAATTCGTTGTCATTAACGCGGCGGGGATGTCCGCCGATCGCGTGGATGCCGAGCTGTTCGGCATGGAAGACGGAAATCCTGAAGGCGGCGCAGAGAAAATCGGGGTGTTCGAACGCGCGCACGGCGGCACGCTGTTCATTGATGAGGTGGCGGATCTGCCGCTTGAGACTCAGGGCAAGATTTTGCGTGTGCTGCAGGAACAGGCGTTCCAGCGCGTGCGCGGCAATAAGAAAGTGCAGGTGGACGTAAGGATCATCGCCGCGACCAGCCGCGACATCGCTGCGGAAATAGCTGCAGGGAATTTCCGCGAGGATTTCTATTACCGCCTGAATGTTGTTCCCATCAAAATGCCTGCGCTTAAAGATCGCCGTGAGGATATTCCGGAACTGTGCAATTATTTCCTGAAGCGCGCTGCGGAAATGTCGGGCCTCGGGCCGCGCGAGCTTACTAACGACGCTGTCGCCGTGTTGCAGTCCTATCACTGGCCCGGCAACGTGCGGCACCTGCGCAACATGATGGAATGGCTGCTTATCATGGCGCCAGGCGGCCCGAAAGCGCCGATCAAGTCCGACATGCTGCCTAAGGAGCTCTTTGAAACCAATACCGTCTCGATGCGTCCCGAAGTCAACAGCGACATCATGTCGATGCCGCTCAGGGAAGCGCGCGAACTTTTTGAGAAGCAGTATCTGGCGGCGCAAATCAACCGGTTCGGCGGCAATATCTCCAAAACTTCGTCGTTCGTCGGCATGGAAAGATCCGCGCTGCACCGCAAACTCAAGCTTCTGGGCATCGGCAGCGCGGAAGATAAAGAAGAAAAGGTTGCATGACATGAAGATGAAGGCGGCTTCTCACAGCAAAAAAGTTGCCTTCACCCTCATAGAGATGTCCATAGTGGTTATGGTCCTGGCTCTGCTCAGCGCAGCTCTCCTGCGCTATGCTTCCGCCGTCACGTTTGCCAATAGCATGAATGCAACCAATGCCACTCTCGATAAAATCGAAACCGCGCTAATGAATTTCCGCTACGCGAACGGCAGGCTGCCCTGTCCCGCCTCTCTTACTACGGGCACAGGAGACGCCAGCGATCCGGGCATAGAGAATAACGCTAATTTCGGCAAGGAAGCCTCAACGGCAGGAAACTGCTATGATAGTGGCGCGATAGTAGCAAATTATCGCAATGCCAGTGATCCGGACAATGCCGATAGTAACTACGATTCAACTACCCTCAATGAGGTGGTCGCCGGGGGTATTCCAACCAAGACCCTGGAACTGCCGGACAAATATGCCTACGACTCGTGGGGAAGACGGATATTATATGCGGTGGACACCCGCATCACCAGTATCAATGCTTTCTCTACTTATACCGTAACCAGCAGTACGGCATGCAAGCCCACCACTCCAACGATCGGCGCGATTGTCATCAAGAAAACCCTTACTGGCAATCCGCCGCTGGCAAGCGCCATAACCTGCAAGGCGATTTATGCCCTGGTTTCCTTCGGCGCGGATGGGCATGGCGGCTATATAAGAAAATTAAGCGTTACGTCACCTGCAACAACGCCACAAAGATACAATGCAGGCGCCACCAATGCGGACGAACTTAAAAACTGCCATTGCGACAGTACCGCCGCCGCTACTGCCTTCGACCGGGATTTCATCCAGCAACCTGTGACGGGCACCGGCACGATAGGCGCCGGATTTGGCGATATCGTGCGTTTTAAGACCCGCGCCGATATGGCAAGTTCTTCGGAAACGCAGTAACCCAAAGAACGGCGCTAACACACTTCCATACAGCTTGCAAAAATTCCGCCCTCAGCATATCATTGAAGCTATGCGCTCTTATTTTCTTGTGGCATCCGTTCTTTTTCTTTCCGCTTTACTCGGCGGCTGCGGCGAAAGCGATGCCAATAAAGCCAACAAACAGGCCATCAATAATAACAGCAGCGAGATATCGCTCAGGATGGCGCATTCTTCGGAAGCCGCCGGCGACTTTCCCTCCGCGGAACATTACTACCGGCAGGCGATGAACAAGGATAGCGGCATCGAACCCTATATGGAACTTGCGGATTTTTATGCCCATCACCGCGGCGAACGTCAGTCATTGGCCGTCTTAAGCGAAGCCCTGGAGATAGAACCGGGAAATACTGACATCCTGCGCAAGATCGCCAATGCGCAAATCAACACTGGCGCTCCGGCCGAAGCCCTGAAAACCATCGATAAGGCCCTTGCCATCAAGAGTAACGACGCGCTGCTTTATAACACCAAGGGCGTGGCGCTTGACATGCTCGGCCGCTACACCCACGCGCGCAACGCCTACAGCACCGCGCTCGATCTCGATCCGGCCAACGCCATGCTTTATAACGCCAATCTCGGCATGTCCTACATCAAGAGCGGAACATACGCCAAGGCGGTGAGCCTGCTGCAGCCTATCGCTGAAATGCCTGACGCTACGCCACAGATACGCCAGAACCTTGCGCTTGCGTACGGTCTTGAAGGCGACACGGACAACGCCATGAAGTACGGGCTGAAAGACCTGCCGGAAAAAGACATGCAGGAGAATCTAAAATTCTACAGCCTGGCAGCAAAGAGCAACAGCGGCGCTCCTGCCGATCTTTCCCCCAAGCCTGCAAAGCTGCCGGATTCAGTCCTGAACATCCCTCCCATCCCGTAATTAAGGGCTCAGGCGCGGTTCTGCGGTTTTTCCCACTGCATGACATAATCGCGCATGAAAAACCCGCCGCCTATGTCTAAATCGATCTCCGCAGCGGTCTTAAACCCCTGCCGTTCATAAAACTTCTGCGCCTGCCTGTTGTCACGGTTCACCTGCAAACGAATAAGGGCAACGTCCGGCAGGCGTTTTAGGATTTCGTTGAAAAGCGCATGTCCCATCCCTTTCCCGTGCAGTCCCGGGGCAAGATAGAGACGGTGGATGAAATAGCAGCCTTCTCCCGCGCGCGCGCCACGCACAAGGGAATTATCGATCTGGGACAAAGCGCCGATCCCTAAAAACCCTTTTATTTCACCATCCTGTTTCAGGAGCAGTATTTTCTGCCCGGCGGCAAGATGCGCATGCAGCGCTTCCGTTGTGTAGCCACGCGCCAGCATGTAATCAATCTGTTCCACCGGAATAAGCGAAGGATAATGCGCATGCCAGATACGGCACGCCAGCCTGCCCACTTCGGGAGCATCGGAAAGCTGCATGAAGACGTAGGAGAAATCATCCTCCTGTTTCATACGCATTGTTCTGCCATGATCATGCATAGCCTGTACCTTAATCAGCCTCTTCCTTCCTGCTGCAGATGGCCAGTATCTCCGCCCGGCTCAGCCTGCCGTCATGATTGCCGTCCAGCACTGCAAAGATCTTTTCCGCCTGCGCCCGGAATTCCTCCGGCGTCACCTTGAAATCAAGGTTGGCATCGGCGGACATGACAGGGTCAACCGGGGTTAAGCTTTCCAGAGATTTATCCCGATTACTGCCGCCTTCACCACGACCTCTGTTTTCCCGCTTATGCAACTGATTGTTTTGCTCCTGCTTGTGGGTTCTTTCGGCCTGCCGGTAAGGAGCGCGATAGCGGTCAAGTTCTTCCGAAACCAGATAGCCGTTCTTATCAATATCCATACGCCTGAACTGCACAGCGGCGTCATTCATGAATTCCATTTTATCGATGAAACCATCCTGATTCGCATCCATACGTCCGAACCATTTGGATAATGCGGCTTCGCAGGTGGGAGCGCCGAGCGGCCCGCCATTCAGCGGTTCGGCATTCGGGCTGTAGATGATGATGCGCGGAGCAGGATTCTTTTTATCGGACTCGCCGGAGCAGTTCGTAAGCAACAGGGAAGAAAGAAACAGAAAAATTATATTCCTGAAATAATGCATGGTCAAATGCTGCGCCGTCCTAAATGATTTTCCGTACTATGCCATTGCTGCGAACGGATTACGAGGCAAATCTTATACGAAACTATAGGGATCCACATCCACTTTAACTTTCAGAGAAGCGGGAATCTTCATGGCCAGCAGCCATCCTGCAAGGAATTGCTGCATGTTGAAACTACGCGCGGCTTTCACAAGGATGCGGTAGCGGAACCGGTTTTTAAGCCTTGCGAGCGGCGCGGGGGCAGGACCAAGAATGTTGCAGGTTGCAAATTGCAAGTCTCTTTCCTTACCTGCAACCTGCGACCTGCAACCTGCGACCTTTACCAGCTCCCTCGCAAATCTAATCACCTCCTGCTCATTTTGCCCTTCGATGATAACGGCCGCGAGTTTGCCGTAAGGCGGCATGCCCGCCTCTTCGCGCATCCTTGCCTCCAGCAGCATGAAACCGTCGCGGTTGCTTGCGGCAAGCGCCTGCATCACCGGGTGCTCCGGCATATAGGTCTGCAGGTACACCATACCCCGCGTTTTTTCCCTTCCCGCGCGCCCCGCGAGCTGGTGCAGCAATTGGTAGGTGCGCTCCCCTGCGCGCAGATCCCCGCCGCCAAGCCCCATATCCGCATCCACTACGCCCACAAGCGCCAGCCCGGCGAAGTGATGTCCCTTTGCGATCATCTGCGTTCCCACGAGGATGTCGATGTCGCCAGTTCCCATAGCGCCAATAACATCCGATGCGTGGGTACGCGAAGGAGTGCTATACGCCGCCCCCGCAGGGGGAGTTTCGCGGAGCGAAACCGGGGGCAGCGGGCTCCCCATAACAGAATCACTTGTCATTACGGCAATCCTCGCATCCGGAAACATCTCCCGTAACTCCTCGGCAATGCGTTCCACGCCAGGACCATAAGGAATAAGGCTGCCCTCGGTTTTGCACTCCGGGCATGCCTTAGGCAGCGGCGCTACATGGCCGCAGTGGTGGCAGAGCAGTTTTCCCTTGGAGCGATGCAGCACCAGCCAGGCAGTGCAGTGCGGGCACTGGAACCGGTGGCCGCAGGCGCGACACAGCACCAGCGGCGCGTAGCCGCGGCGGTTCATGAAAATCATCGCCTGGTTTTTATGGGACAACGTGTTTATCAGCGCATTTTTCAGCGGTTCTGAAATCCAGCGGTTGCGCGCCGTAGCCTGTTTCCTCATATCGACAAGTTCAATTTCCGGCAAACTGGCGTCGTTATGGCGGTTGGGCAGGTGCAGGCGCTGGTAACGCCCATGCCCAATGTTAAATTCGGTTTCAAGCGACGGAGTGGCCGACACCAGCAGGGCGGGTACCCCTTCATGTCGCGCACGTGCCACCGCCATATCACGCGCCTGGTATACGACGCCTTCCTCCTGTTTGTAGGACGCGTCATGCTCCTCATCGGCCACGACAAGCCCCAACTCCCTGAAAGGCAGGAAGAGGGCGGAGCGGGCGCCTACCACGACGCGGGCGGAGCCTTCCGCCACCCCGCGCCAGCAGGCGTGCTTGCGTGCACTGGTAACGCTTGAATGCCATATATCCGGCGCAAATCCGAAGCGTTGCTTAAAACGGTCAAGCCATTGCACGGAAAGGACGATTTCAGGAAGCAGCACCAGCACCTGCCTGCCTTGCCTGATGCAACGCCCGATGGCGTCGAAATAGACTTCCGTTTTCCCGGAGCCGGTAACGCCGTCCAGCAGGGTTACGCTGAATCCAGCGCTCAGTTTTTCATGAATAGCTGTGGCAGATTTTTTTTGTTCAGGTGAAAGGCTGCAAGTTGCAGGCCCGTCCGCCGGAATTTCAGCGAAGGCGGGTTGCAAGCCGCAAGCTGGGCGATGCGCAATGTGACGGACTTCTTTCAGGCCCCCTGCTTTCAGGAACCCCTGCACAACATTTGCGGATACTTTCGCGTGCTCTGTTATTTCTTTTATGCTTCGTGGGATGCCATCCGACAGGTAAGTGAGGATACGTAGGCGTGAGGGCGTCAATTTTATAGCATTTACATTACTTGCAACCTGTAACTTACAACTTGCAACAGGCGTCTCCAGCGCTTCCGGCGCCGAGAGCGCCATTTTAAGCACCATGCCTGCGGGCGCGAGCGTGTACCACGCTACCCAGTCGATGAATTTGCGCATGGATTCGCTCATGCCGGGAAGATAAGCGCAAAACTCTTCAACGGATTTTATTTTATTTTCCTCGATGTCTCCCTGCGCCTTACCCCAGACCACTCCCCAGAGGGATTTTTTCCCGAACGGCACGCGCACGTAATCGCCCGGTTTCACCTCCATCCCCTCGGGCACGCGATAATCAAAGGCTTTGCGGAAAACCAGCGGCAGCAAAACGCTGACTTTGTCGTCCGGCTTTATAATCTCTATTCCATTCTCCTGCGACATAGGTTATGTGAGTATAGTATTAAATACGAGGTGTCATATATGAAATTTTTTGTGGATACTGCCGATGTTAACGAGATACGCGATCTGGCTGCCACCGGCCTGCTGGATGGCGTCACCACCAATCCGTCGCTGATTGCCAAATCCGGCCGCGATTTCATCGAGGTGGTGAAGGAAATATGCACGCTCACAAACGGCCCGGTGAGCGCCGAGGTCACCGCGCTCGACGCCGAAGGCATGATAAAGGAAGGCGAGAAGCTTGCCAAAATCGCCAGGAACATCGCCATCAAAGTTCCGCTTACCTGGGACGGGCTTAAAGCCTGCAAGCATTTCACCAGCCGTGGCACGATGGTGAATGTCACCCTGTGTTTCTCAGCAGCGCAGGCAATTCTTGCGGCTAAAGCCGGGGCGACCTTCGTTTCGCCGTTCGTCGGCAGGCTGGACGATGTCGGTCAGGACGGGCTTGGCCTTATCAGCGATATCTGCGAGATTTACCGCCAGTATGACGCTTTCAAGACGGAGGTGCTGGTGGCAAGCGTGCGCAACCCCATCCATATTGTGGAGTCGGCGAAGATGGGCGCGCATGTGGCGACCATTCCGCCTTCGGTGATGAAACAGCTCGCCGGGCATCCGCTCACCGATAAAGGGCTTGCGGCTTTCCTTGCCGACTGGCAGAAGACAGGTCAAAAAATATAGGCGCTATGGCGAACCCGAAAGAAACAGTAACCCTCGAAATAAACGCCGATCAGGTCGCGGAATTCCTGCGCCAGCATCCGAACTTCTTCAAGGATCACGCTGAGTTGCTGGAAATCATGACGCCGCCTGAAGTCAATCACGGCGGCAATGTGGTCGATTTGCAGTTCCATATGCTGGGAAGGCTGCAGTCCGGCATCCAGAACATGAAGGACAAGTACGAGGGCCTTATCCTTTCCAGCCGCGACAACATGTCGACTCTCTACCAGGTGCATGAGGCGGTGCTTTCGATCATCCGGGCGAACGAGCTGGAGCAGCTGCTTGAAATCATCGCGGTCGATCTGCCCGCGTTCTTCAATGTCGACGTGGTCAGGCTCGGCATCGAGTCGGAAGCTGCTGAATTCTATGAAAACCGGCTTGGTGATCAGCCTGCTTCTTCCGGCATATCCTTTCTTGAAACCGGAACGATCGAAAGCATGCTGGGCAATAAGTCCGTGCTGCTCATTGCCGACAGCGACAAGCAATTCGTCTTCGGGTTCGACCAGATATTCGCCGATTGCAATGACCTGGTGGAATCCGCCGTGCTGCTTCGTATGCGCCTGCCTTCTTCGCAGCGCAACGTCATTCTGGCGTTCGGCGTGCGCATCAAGAACCATTTCTATGAAGGACAGGGTACCGAAATGCTCTCCTTTCTTGCGCAGGTGATCGAGCACCGGCTGGACGAGTGCCTGAACGACAGCGGCATAGCCCACCTTATTTGATCGGCGGATAGTCCAGTTGAAAATGTCCACTTGTCGTCCCGGAAAGCAAACCAGGAAGCGAATCAAAGCCGATCGGGATAGTTACTTATGATACCATCCACGCCAAGAGCCACTAACTCGTCAATATGCTCGGCCTCATCCTTGTATGCTGTCCAGGCGATGATTTTTAAGCCCAGCGCATGCGCCTGCTCAACATGCTCTTTCCCGAATGTCAGGTAGTCGGGAACAATAAAATGCGCGCCTAATGCTTTTGCTTCCTGTGCCGAGCTGTTCGTCAGCTTTGTGAAGGATACGGCTACAGTAAGTGATGGAAATGCTTCAAGCCCTGAACTGATCGTCTTGTGATCGGAGGCAAGGAAGCAGAGTCTTTCATTGCGCCATCCTTTTTGGGTATAGTGTTGCAGGACATCGGTGACAGGCGGCGCAGCTGCTGCATGTTTGATTTCCACGAAATACCAAGTCTCCGGCCCCAGTGCTTCCAGCACCTCCGGCAACGTCGGGATCGACTCGCCCCCCGGCAAGGGAAACGTCCGCAATTCGCTCAGCGTCAGGTCACGGATAAGGTGCGTTTCGGGCGTGAGGCGATCCATCCCGTCATCGTGAAACACCACCAGTTCACCACTTTTGCACAGATGCACATCTAACTCGACACCGTCCGCGCCCATTTCCAAGGCTTTGCGAAAAGCGGTGAGCGTATTTTCCAGTGCATAGGCGGGTGCGCCACGATGTCCGATTTTAAGCATCATTTATCTCTGTCATTCTCTCAAAGGTGCATCTCAATAAAGACAGGACAATATTAAAATCCCCTTGACCCAACCGCAACTGGAGACTGACCTGCTTCTTCTATCTTGCGGAAGATAGATGGTTCCCGGTTGACCGGCGATCTCCTGACCGCCTCACCGGGACGACAATGAAAACAAACTTTTAAAAATAAACAACCCCACCGCAAGCAACGGGGTATTAAGTAGATGTCACCCCGCACAAGCGCATCGCGTTGCGGGGTCTGGCCATACTGCAAGGCTGGATGCCGCAACAAGTGCGGCATAATGGGATGGACCTACCTTCATCGAGACTACTACGG
>CAYVTI010000036.1:0-23108 GCA_964454545.1 uncultured Rickettsiales bacterium | reverse complement strand
AAATGCACATGGCATCCGGGACTGGCGTGCAGGAAATCCTCCAGCCACTCAACACTTCTATCTATCTGTTGTTCCAACGTTTCTCCGGGTTTTTCACCTTGCCTGCGGGGAATATATAATAATTCAAAAATATCCCCTATAAGGACGACATGATCGCTTGCTTTCATCCTGTCCAGCAATTTGTCCTTATGCCTGTCGAAATTCGAGATTCTGGCACCGATATGGATATCTGAGATGAATATGACTTTTTCGGAAACAGGTGGCGAAGACATATAACAGACAATAAAACATTTTCTTATTCCGTATGAATAATACTAAATAGAAATTAATAAATCGCTAACGTAATTATATTACGGCTTTATTATATCATTGCTTGGGAACAGCAAAAAATATATAATTCTCCAATGGAAGCCGCACAAATATCGCACCTGCCCAATGGCCTCACCGTCGTCACCAGACGGCAACCGTCAAAGAACTTTATCCTGACCTTATGCCGCCGCTTTAAGGAGCGGTTTCAGGTAACGCCCGGTGACACTTTCCTTATTCATGGCAATCTGCTCCGGCGTTCCGGTAGCCACCACCCTGCCCCCCTTATTGCCGCCCGCCGGGCCGATATCCACGATCCAGTCGGCAGTCTTGATGACATCCAGGTTATGCTCAATCACCACTATTGTGTTTCCTGCATCCACCAGCTTGTGCAGCACGCCCAGGAGCTTGCGTATATCCTCGCTGTGCAGCCCGGTGGTCGGCTCATCAAGAATGTAGAGCGTACGCCCGGTCGAGCGCTTGGAAAGCTCCTTGGCGAGCTTGATGCGCTGGGCCTCACCGCCTGAAAGCGTCGTCGCCGACTGGCCGATTTTGATATAGCCAAGCCCCACCTCATGCAACGCCTCGCACTTTTCCAGTATCGAAGGGTTGGCGGCAAAGAAGTGTACGGCCTCGTCCACCGTCATGTTGAGCACGTCGGCGATGGATTTGCCGCGGTATTTTATCTCGAGCGTTTCCCGGTTATAGCGGTTACCGTGGCATTCGTCGCATTTGACGTAGACGTCCGGCAGGAAATGCATCTCGATCTTGATCATGCCGTCGCCCTGGCAGGTCTCGCAGCGACCGCCCTTGACGTTAAATGAAAAACGCCCGGATTTGTAACCACGCGCCGCCGATTCGGGCAGCGCGGTGAACCAGTCGCGGATGGGCGAGAACGCGCCCGTATAGGTCGCCGGGTTCGAGCGCGGCGTCCTGCCAATGGGAGACTGGTCGATCTCGATGATCTTGTCGATATATTCCATGCCGTGGATAGCGTCATGCGGCCCGGCCGGGTCCTTGCTGCCGTGAAGCGTGCGCATGACCGCCTTGTAGAGCGTCTCGATGATGAGGCTCGATTTGCCGCCGCCCGACACGCCGGTGATACAGCATAAAACGCCGAGCGGAATATCGACATCGACATTTTTCAGGTTGTTTGCGCGGGCGCCTTTTATGCTGATTTTCTTGGATCTGGACACGGGACGCCTGTGCGATGGAATCGCTATCTGCTTCACCCCGGAAAGATATTGCCCGGTGACGCTTTCCTTGACCTTCATCACTTCCGCCGCCGTGCCCTTGGCGACCACCTTGCCGCCATGCACCCCTGCACCCGGCCCCATGTCGATGAGGTAATCCGAATGGCGCATGGTATCCTCATCATGCTCGACGACGATGACTGTATTGCCAAGCCGCTTGAGATTTTCGAGCGTCGCAAGCAGCCTTTCATTGTCGCACTGATGCAGGCCGATGGAAGGCTCGTCCAGCACGTAAAGCACGCCCGAGAGGCCGGAACCAATCTGCGAGGCAAGACGTATGCGCTGCGACTCGCCGCCCGAAAGCGTCCCCGCCTCGCGTGAAAGCGTCAGGTAATCGAGCCCCACATTCACCAGAAAACCAAGACGATCGCGGATTTCCTTAAGGATTTTCTCCGCAATCTGCTTATGCTTGGCGCTCAGCTTCTTATCGAGATCTAAGAACCACTGCGCGGATTTCTCAATGGTGAAGCTGCAGGCCTCCCCTATATGCAGGCCGTCCACCTTGACGCAGAGCGACTCTTCGTTCAGGCGGTAGCCGTTGCAGGCGCTGCAGTGCGTGACATTCTGATATTTGGCAAGCTCCTCGCGCATATGTTCACTTTCGGTCTCGCGCAGCCGTCTTTTCAGGTTGGGTATGACCCCCTCGAACGGCTTATGCGAAATGAACGTGCGCGCGCCGTCATGATAGGTGATCTTCACCGCTTCTTCGCCGGAACCGTACATGATGATATGGCGGATGTTTTCCGGCAACTCGCGGTAGGGCGCATGGATGCTGAATTTATAGTGCTTCGCCAGCCCCTCGAACGCCTGGATGAAATAGCGCGAAGGCGAGTTCGCCCACGGGGCAACGGTTTTATCATACAGGGACTTCGACATATCCGGCACGATAAGATCCGGGTCGAAAATCATTTCGGTGCCAAGCCCGTCGCAGACCTTGCAAGCGCCGAACGGGCTGTTGAACGAGAACAGGCGCGGCTCGATTTCATTGAGCGTAAATCCCGATACCGGGCAGGCGAATCGAGAAGAAAAGACAAAAGTCTTTTCTTCGATGTCCTCGGGCGAGCCAGGGGCGAGACCCGGGGATCTTCTGCGGCTTTTCTCACCCCCTCCTTTATCCTCCCCCTTCAAGGGGGAGGATACTATCTGTACATATAGCAACCCGTCACTCAGACGCAATGCGGTTTCAATGCTGTCCGGCAGGCGGTTGCCCAGATCGTCCGACACCACGATGCGGTCTACCACCACTTCAATGTTATGTTTCTTGTTTTTGTCAATGACGGGTAACTCCGCCAGCTCGTGGATAATGCCGTCGATCTTGACGCGCTGGAAACCTTCCTTCTGCAGATTCTGCAATTCCTTGCGGTGCTCGCCCTTATGGCCGCGCACAATCGGGGCAAGGAGATAGATTTTCGTGCCCTTGGGCAGCTCCAGTATGCGATCCGCCATCTGCGATACGCTCTGGCTTTCAATCGGCAGCCCTGTGGCCGGAGAATAGGGAATGCCAATGCGCGCATAAAGCAGGCGCATATAGTCATAGATTTCGGTAACGGTGCCCACCGTCGAGCGCGGATTGCGCGAGGTGGTTTTCTGGTCGATGGCAATCGCAGGCGACAGGCCAGTGATCGATTCCACATCCGGCTTGTCCTGAATGTTTAGAAACTGGCGGGCGTAGGAGGAAAGGCTTTCCACATACCGCCGCTGCCCTTCGGCGTAAATTGTGTCGAAGGCAAGTGACGATTTTCCCGAGCCGGAAAGCCCTGTAATCACAACCAGCTGGTTACGGGGAATGTCTATATCTACGGATTTGAGGTTATGTTCTTTTGCGCCACGTACACGGATAAAATCGTCGGTTATCATATTACTCCAATTTTCAACTGAGCCGTGCATTATAACCGGATTTTTACGGAATGTAAGGGATTTTTAACAAATACTCCTGCTTATCCTGCTGGTGGAAGCCGGCATCCGGCGCTTCTTACAGTTGAATTGTGCGCTACCCTCGACGGGATTTATCTTACTGTTTATTCTCTATATCCCTCATCTTAGCACCTCATTTAATTCTTTAATTTTATAATCTTCTTAAATAACATATTAATAATCATGCACTTTTTCATTCTCTCTTCACTCCCACTAACACAGGAGCGATATGCATTTTTCTTTATCACAAATATTCACAAAAACTTAAAGGCATATTAATACATTTGTAACAAAATATGTTTAGAATAAAATGGAATATAGTAACATTCTGCGTGAAAAATAAGAAGCCTCCATGAGCAATGAAAAATTTTCAAGGCACAAGTTTTTAAAACGGCTTACGCAAACAGCTGCGCTCTTATCGGTTACTTCCGCACTGGAACTTGCATTGTCTGGATGCAACAGCGACAACGGCATGGCAAACTCTGATAATGGCCCTGTTATTGTGCATCCTAAAGTTAGTCTTTTATTTATGGGAATCGAGGAATGGTCTTCTTCGCCAAAACTGATTGAATTAATCGACAGAATGACTGGGATTATGGAGGCTGTTGTATCCGATTCCATGTATGTAACATTAGAAAAATCTTATAAGTTTGACTCCGGCTATATTGACAGGATTACGTTATCTGAATTTGGCAAGATATCTCCATCCTGGAAGCAGAGTTCATTTGATTCCAGTGGTTTCTTTACAGGAACCTTTGGGGATTTTGATTCAGCCGTATCGGAATTTATTGAAACAGGAATAAAGGATAAAACTTTGCCACCCGACAACATGTTTATGCTCTATTTTCCTCCCGGTTTTCCAACTCCAGCAATTTATCATCTGTATACCCAAGAATTAAAAATTCCCTATTGTATTCTGCCTTATGCAAGCAATCCTGCGGGGAAAACACCTGCTATGGATGCCAAGGATGCCATATATGGAGGTATAAATGGAAGCAATACTATGAGCCGAATGAGCTCTGATGCGGTGCATGAGTTCTACGAAGCAATTACGGACCCAACCTTCCAGTCCTGGAAAGATCAAGGACAAGAGGCGGGGGATCTGTGCAGTAATAATATAATCTATATAAAGACTAAGGATGGACTAGTTCCCGTGCAGTCTATTTTCAATCCAGACACGCAGAAATGCTATCCAGACAACGGAGCAACCATATCAGATATAAACGTACAGAACCAAACAGCAAATGTGCAAGCTAATTCCCTCTGCCCAAATATTCCCCTTGAAGCAACAATACCTGCTCTTGCAGCAGGATTACTTATACAAAGACTCCAACAATTTTTTGCTATACGTGGCAACGAATTAAATCGACGGGAACAAAAAAGGCCTAAAAAACTTGACCTTGGAAGACCGCATTAATTGGACTGCACTTAACTTTTCTTCGTAATTGCCGAAAGGTATACAAGTTTTCAGAAACAATTTTATTATATTTC
Organism: uncultured Rickettsiales bacterium; assembly: GCA_964454545.1. GTDB lineage: Bacteria > Pseudomonadota > Alphaproteobacteria > Rickettsiales > JABCZZ01 > JABCZZ01. Next base: position 18,144 of record CAYVTI010000036.1, on the reverse strand, counting down.
TTCCGGCACCGTTTAACTTAACAAGTTCTTGACCTATTGTATTTTATCTCTTAATTTCGCGGCGCAGGGTTGAAGTGAAGTCTGCGGGGCATGGAAACCTCTCTCAAGATTCGGTGTTGTGCAACGTTATCCGCACTTCCTGGCTTCCACTGGGAAACTGCCAAATAGTGCGGCGGAATGTGCAAATGATGTCAAGCTCCCGATCGCTTGCAGAATAAAAATTAGAACGCAATGGAAAATTATTCAAGACGTTACGAATATCTCGCTTCCTATGCCTGCGATCCGCGCGCAAGTCGCGGAAGACTGCATTCGGAGCGCGAGGACCCGTTCAGGAGCGTATTCCAGCGTGACCGCGACCGTATCGTGCATTCGGCGGCATTCCGGCGGCTCGAATATAAAACGCAGGTATTCGTGAACCACGAAGGCGATCATTACCGTACCCGCCTCACCCATAGCCTTGAGGTGGCGCAGCTTGCCCGCACCATCAGCCGGGCGCTCGGTTTCAATGAAGACCTGGCGGAGGCCCTTGCGCTCGCCCATGATCTGGGGCACCCGCCTTTCGGGCATGCGGGCGAGGATGCGCTGAAAGAATCCATGAAGGATTTCGGCGGTTTCGACCATAACGCCCAGACGCTGCGTATATTGACCAAATTAGAGATGCGCTATGCCGAGTTTGACGGGCTTAACCTGACCTGGGAAACGCTTGAAGGCGTCGCCAAACACAACGGCCCGGTGGCGAAGCCGCCGCGCGCGATGGCAGAATATATGAAGGCGCATGATCTTGAACTGCATACCTATGCCAGCGCTGAAGCTCAAATCGCCTCGCTTGCGGACGACATCGCCTATAATAATCACGATATCGATGACGGGCTGCGCTCAAAGCTTTTTACCATAAACGACATCTGCGAAGTGCCGCTTGCGGGCAAGATGTTTGGGGAAATACGGCGCCTCTATGCGAATCTGGAAGAACAGCGTATTATTCACGAATCCATCCGGCGCATGATTAATATCATGGTGGCGGATGCCATTACTGAGACCGGGGAAAGAATCGCACGGAACGACATAAAAACGGCACAGGATATCCGCCAGCTTAACAAGCCGCTTGTCTCGTTCTCGGAAGACATGCAGAAGCAAATCGAGGAGCTTAAGGCGTTTCTCATGCAGCATATGTACCGCCATTACCGCGTCAACCGCATGACCAGCAAGGCGCGGCGTATCGTGAAGGAGCTGTTCGGTTTTTTCCTAGCAGAGCCGGAATGCCTTCCCAGCGAATGGCAGAAGGATACCGATAAGCCGGGCAGCAAGAAAACTGCGGAAATCGTCGCCGATTTCATTGCCGGGATGACGGACCGCTTCGCCATCGGCGAGCACGAAAGAATTTTCAATGTTCGCGAACGAAGCTGAAAAGAAAATCAGCGCCCTTGTGCCTGAAGGAAGCGCAATTGCCATAGCCTGTTCCGGGGGCAGCGACAGCATGGCGCTTGCGCTCATGGCGCATGAATGGGCGAAGAAGAATGGCTCTTCTATCGCGGCGCTTACCGTGGATCATGGCCTGCGCCGGGAATCCGCAGGGGAAGCAGCGCAAGTCAGCAAGTGGCTGGGAAAGCAAGGGATAAAGCATTCAATACTCGTTTGGAAAGGCAAAAAGCCCAAAAGCAATATCCAGGAAAACGCTCGCATAGCGCGTTACCGGTTACTCACCGATTATTGTAAAAAGCACGGGATACACTACCTGCTGGTTGCCCATACGCTTGACGACCAGGCGGAGACTTTCCTGATGCGGCTGCGTCGGGGCAGCGGCGTGGACGGCCTTTCCGCCATGTCCGCCGTAAGCAGGATGAACGGCGTCACCCTCGTGCGTCCGCTGCTTGCGCTCCGCAAGGAAGAACTGATGGCTTTCCTGAAAAAAGAAAAACAGCCTTATGTGACGGATCCCAGCAACGAAAATGAGGCGTTCGACAGGGTGAAAATCCGCAAGCTTCTGCCAAGGCTCTTTGAAGCCGGGTTTACGCCTGAGCGGCTGGCGCTCGTTGCCAGAAACATGGCGCGCGCCAGCGAATGCCTGAAAAGGCTGACGGACGATTTTCTAAGGAGACACTGCAGGCTGTTTGACGAAGGCTATGCCATCCTTAGACACCTGCCTGATTCGGAGGAGATCGCGCTGCGGGCGCTGGCGCGTCTGCTGATGACGATAGGCGGGCAGGAGATGGCTCCAAGGCTAGAGCAGCTTGAGCGGCTTTATGCGGCGCTTACGAAATCAGGCTTCAAGGGCATGACGGTTGCAGGTTGCAAGTTGCAGGCTGCAAGCAGGCATGAATTTATAATTCTGCGTGAAATAAAGGCGGTAGCACACCCCATCACTATAAAACCGGGAGAAAGGGTTATATGGGACAGATTCGAGACAGACCTGGAACTTGCAACCTGCAACTTGCAGCTCGGAGCGCTCACGCAAGCGGGCTGGCTCGATATTTCACGCAAGCGCAGTCTCAAAAACCCGTATCCGGACAAGAAAATCCTCTACACTCTTCCCGCCCTGCGTGACGCCAAAGGAACCATTATTTCCGTCCCGCATCTTGGAATTTCGGGGCGCGGCGTACAATGCCGCATCCGGTTTATCTGCCATGAAGCTGTTTCTGCTTCTGCGTGATGACATCCGCAAGCTTTGCCCGTTCGCTGTCCGTGGACTTATCGGCAATATCGGCTATCAGCCCCGCCATTTTCTGGATAAACAGCACGCGCAAATCCTGTATTGTTTTAATCTTGGCCATATACGCTTCACGGTTAAAGGGAGTCGCCTTTATAAGCCCGGCCGCTTTTGCGCGTTCCTCCACCAGCTGATCCTCCAATTGTTTCTTATCGTGCTCAAACTGCGCGATACGCGGCTCGAAATCATGGCGCTTGGCTTCAGGCCATACGGCTACGAGTTCCTGTGCATTCAGGTGATCTACCCTGCAGCCGAGAAGGCTCTTCCCGGTATAGCCGAACGTCATCCCGAGCAGGAGCAGGTTCAGCAATACCGAAACCGTTATCATTATTTTGGCCGTTTTGTTCATAGCATCGCCTCGTCACTGTAGATTGTGGTTGCATATTCCTGCGCCTGGTCCAGGGGCAGGCTTATCCCTATCAGAATTCCTACAATAAGCACGATAGCCAGCGCATAGGCTGGTTTCGGCAATATCGCCCCTATCACTTCCAGCAGGAAGCCGGAAAGGATATCCCCAGAGATTCCCTTCTTTTTCTCCTGTGCACTGGCGATGATACGCTCCGCCAAGTTCGAACTGGCCGGCTGGAAATACCGGTATGCCATATGTTCTTCAAACTGCTTCTCGGTCAACATACACTTCTCCTATCCTTTCCCTGAGCGTTGTCTTTGCGCGCATCAGCAATGACTGCAGGGCTTTAAGGTTCACTCCCATAATGTCGGCGGCTTCCTGGTTGCTAAGTTCCTCATAGAAGCAGAGATTGAGGGCTGTGCGCTGGCGCTCCGGCAAAGCTTTGATCTGCGTCTCCAGGAAAAATTGTTTTTCATCCATCAGCAGGGTTTCCTCACTTGTGTTCCTGTCATCCGCGATGAGCGTTTCGTCTTCGAGGAAGATAGGTCGTTTTTTCTTCTGGTAATCCAGGCACATATTGACAACAACCCGGTAGAACCAGGTGGTAAATGCGGTTTTTCTGTCTTCCTTCCACATGTCCGGCTTTTCCCACAGTTTAATAAACGCTTCCTGAACGATATCCTCTGCCTCCGTCCGGCTGCCTGAGAAGCGGTAGGCTACCCGGTAGAAACGGCCGGTATGACGGCGCACGAGGACGGCAAACGCGGACTTGTCCCCATTTCTTATACGCTTGAGCAATCCCGCATCATCTAGTGCCGCATCCATTTCATACCGCTATGTTGCATTTCAGTGCCAGTGGTCGTGCTCGCCCCCATGATGCCAGTGGTGCCCATATCCTCCCCAGTAATGATAGCCGTAGTAGTAGCCGGGAGAATAATATCCATATACCGGATAGGGCTGCGCAACAACGACGGGCGCAGGAGCAACATACTGCACTGGCGGCGCATATGCAACCGGCGGCGGGTAATAAACCACAGGCGGCGATGCGCCGACGCCGATAAATATGCCTGCCTGAGCCGCGCCTGCAAACGGCAATACCATAAGCAATGCGGCTAACGCGGTTAATGTATATCTTTTTGTCAATCCGGCCATAACCGCCTCCCCTTCAACGATTGCATAATGAATGCTTATAACCGTTATACGGGGGCAAGAGGCGAAAACCTTCGCTTGCGGGATAGCTGATTTTAATGGGCGAAAATATCGGCTTCTTCCCAGCCGGAAAGATCGAGCAGGGCGCGCGCGGGGATGAAGTTGAAGCAGGCCTGCGCCAGTTCATGGCGTCCTTCGCGCTCCAGCATGCCATTCAAAATGGCGCGCAGCTGGTGCAGGTATAATACGTCGTGCGCGGCATATTCTTTCTGTTCCGGAGACAGATCGGCTGCCCCCCAGTCGGAAGACTGCTGTTGCTTGGAAATATCCTTGCCTAACAGTTCTTTGCACAATTCCTTGAGACCGTGGCGGTCAGTAAAAGTGCGCACCAGCTTCGAAGCCGTGCGCGTGCAGTATACGTTCTGCACCAGCACACCGAGATAATAACGGATAATCGCGATGTCGAAGCGGGCGAAATGGAATATTTTAGTCGTATTATTGTCGGAAAGCAGTCTTTTAAGGTTAGGGGCAGCATAATTGCCGCGCTCGAACTGCACGAGATGGACGTTCCCGTCGCCTGTCGAAAGCTGCACCAGGCACAGGCGGTCGCGACGGGTAATCAGGCCCATAGCCTCGGTATCCACGGCAATATCCCCGGCAAGCTTTACATTATCGGGTAGATCGTTTTTATGCAGGTAGATGGTAATAACGCACCTCTGGTAAATTTATCCGACTATTATATTTCGGACGCACAAAGTCAATTAATAACCCCGCACCCGGGTTATTTTCCGCCAAATTTAAAATAACTGAGAATGCTTCTTCCAACGAAAGGCGTTTCCGGTTTTTCTTCTTCATGTGTTTTTCCGGCCAGTGTCATTGCAGGCAGCATCTTTTTTAAAGCCTCCGCCGCGGAATGCGAAATTACGAGCATTGTTTCCCCACCTTTTTTATGCTCTACGCGTTGCAGGAAAATCCCTTCTTCCGGGTTCATGATCTGGTACGCGACAATCCCGGCGATAACGATGTTCATCCTTTCAACTTCTGTGTCGGTATAGGCAGACAGGGCGTATTCCGCCGTTTCAGGATCGAACGCCAGGCTTTCTATATAGCGCCAGCGGCTATGGGGCAGCAGATCTTCCGCCTTTCCCCACGCTTTATGCAGATCCCACCTCATATGCGGATTACTCATATTACCACTGCCCGGATTGGTATAAGGCTTGAGCGCAAAGAGAATCGCCGTCTTGGTGATGGAATCCTGATAGTTGTCAGGAAGTAGGGTATGCTTGGTCATGACTTACTCCTGTTTAATGGCAGGGAATAGAATATTATGCTGCTTTCCTGCCGTGGTAACCCTGTATGCGCCTTTCGATTTCCGGACGGAAATGGCGGAACAATCCCTGTATCGGCCAGGCAGCGGCATCGCCTAAAGCGCAGATGGTATGTCCCTCAACACGGGATGCCACATCCAGCAGGCGGTCGATTTCCTCGATTTCCGCATTGCCCGTCACCATACGCTCCATCACACGCCACATCCAGCCGGTGCCTTCGCGGCATGGGGTGCATTGCCCGCAGGATTCATGCATGTAGAATTTGGAAAGCCGTGCGATGGCCTTCACCAGATCAGTCGATTTGTCCATGACAATGACGGCTGCCGTGCCAAGCCCGGATTTGACGTCGCGCAGAGAGTCGAAATCCATGAGCACGGTGTCGCAGATGGATTTGGGAATGAGCGGCACGGAAGATCCGCCCGGGATTACGGCCAGCAGGTTATCCCAGCCGCCGCGCACGCCACCTGCATGTTTCTCGATCAACTCCTTCATCGGAATGCCCATTTCATCTTCGACATTGCAGGGATTATTCACATGTCCTGAAATGCAGAATATTTTTGTGCCGGTATTGTTGGGGCGTCCAATCCCCGCGAACCAGCTGGCGCCGCGGCGCAGGATTTCCGGTACGACCGCGATGCTTTCCACGTTGTTGACGGTGGTCGGGCATCCCCAGACGCCAACGCCCGCAGGAAATGGCGGCTTCAGGCGCGGCTGCCCCTTCTTGCCTTCAAGCGATTCAATGAGCGCGGTTTCTTCGCCACAGATATAGGCCCCTGCCCCCCGGTGCACATAAACGTCAAAATCATAGCCCGAACCGCAGGCATTCTTGCCAAGCAGCCCTGCGTCATACGCTTCCCGTATGGCAAATTCGAGATGGTCGGCCTCGGCATGGAATTCGCCGCGGATGTAAATATAGGCGGCGACGGCGCGAATGGCAAAACCACCGATGAGGCAGCCTTCGAGCAGCTTGTGCGGATCGTGGCGCATCATGTCGCGGTCCTTGCAGGTTCCGGGCTCGCCTTCATCCGCATTGACCACGAGGTAGGATGGGCGTCCGTCGGATTTCTTGGGCATGAACGACCATTTCATGCCGGTTGAGAACCCTGCACCGCCCCGTCCGCGCAGGCCCGACGCCTTCACTTCCTCGATGATCGCATCCGCCCCTTTGGCAAGCAGTTCCTTCGTGTTGCTCCAGTCGCCGCGCTTTTTTGCGCCGGCAAGTCTCCAGTCTTCAAACCCATAGAGATTGGTGAATATGCGATCTTCGTCTTTTAGCATGCGGGTCTCGTTTAAAAATATGCGGGTTAAAGAACACTGTAAGACTGATTATAATAAAATCGATGCGCATGCCACAAAAATTATCGTTATGAATATCGCGTGCAAAGGCGGATGGCACGAAATATGCATACAACATCGCAACTGAATGAATGGAGGTTTTCATGACAACCATCACCGCACTCCCCGGCAGCTATTACCAATTGTCGAACCTGCAGAACAGCGGTTCCGGTGGCAGCGGAAACGCCAGTACAGGCGGCGCTTCCTCTATCCAGCCGCTGGTAGATGCATTAAATGCGGCAAACAGCGGTTCGTCACAGAGCGCCAGCAATGACGCTTATTCCTTAAACCTTAGCTCGGCCGCGCAGTTGATCCTTAATAACAGCGCGAATACAGGCGCGAATAATTCCGGCAATGCGTTTGTTCTGACGCAGGCGCAGAAAACTGCTATCAGCAATATTATTGCGAAATACAAGGACGCGCCTTTCACGCAGGATACCTTCAACCAGATACAAAACGATCTGGAGGCCGCGGGGCTTGGAGCCGACCAGCTCTCGGCAAAAGACCAGGTGAACTCCTTAAACCTGACCTCAGCTTTGCTCAATGATCTGAATGGAAATTATGCTCCCCTTACATCCATGCAGACCGCTCTTTCCAATGAACAGGCAAAAGCCTCCAGCTACATGCAAGGTGTAATCAAGGAATGGCGGTCGATAAGCACGACAGCTTCTTCGGGCGGCCAAGGCTTAATGTAATTATTTACGTTACACTATCAGCGTCATTGCGAACGGCTAACAAGAGACGAAGCTTATATACTTCCGCCCAGCCTTCTTAGAATTTCATCAAGCTGCTCCAGGCTGTCATAGGCGATCACGATTTCACCGGACTGGCCGCTGTCGTTGATGCTTACCTTGAGGCCAAGGTTTTCCGACAAAGTTTCTTCAAGCGCCAGTATGTCCTGATCCTTGGGCCGGTTGTAGGGGATAGGTTGTGCATGGTTATTAGCTTCCACAGCCGTCATGGCTTTAGTTTCCCTTGGCTTTCGCGTCTTCTGCATTCCGGAGGGGTTTTTGCTCTGGTTCACCAGTTTCTCTGTCTGGCGCACGTTAAGCCCGCGCCGGATAATCTCTTTCACGATTTCGGAAGCGATCTCAACGCCAATCAGCGCGCGCGCATGTCCCATCGAAATTTTATTTTCCGTAAGCAGATCCTGTATTTCCTTGGGCAGGGTGAGCAAGCGCAAAAGGTTCGCGATATGGCTGCGGCTCTTATTCACCGTGTCTGCGATATTTTCCTGCGTATAGCCGAATTCATCGATAAGTTTCTGGTATCCGTTCGCTTCCTCGAGCGGATGGAGATCTTCACGCTGCACGTTTTCCACGATGGCGATTTCCAGAGCCTGCTCGTCGCTCAGCTCACGGATTATGACCGGGATTTCATCCAGTCCGGCAATCTTCGCGGCGCGCCAGCGGCGCTCACCGGCGATAATTTCATAACCGTCCTCAGCGATGTTGCGGACGATGATCGGCTGCATGACGCCGTTCTTACGTATGGAATTGGCAAGCTCGGAAAGCGCTGTCTCATTGAAATATTCGCGCGGCTGGTATTTGCCGGAACGGATTTTCATGAGCGGCAGGGTCAGTTTCTGTGTCGGGCTTTCACGCTTTTCCTCACGCGCAAATACTTCCTCCGTTACCTGGCTGTAGCTATCCGCCATGAGTGCGGAAAGCCCCTTGCCTAAACCGCGTGATGCCTGCTTTTTCGATCCGCTCATACCGTTAATCCCCTTTGTTTGTTCTTATGCTTGTGCCAGTTCTTTCTCTTTCTGTGCCTTTTCGCGCTTCAGCATTTCGCTTGCGAGTTTCAAGTATGCCTGTGACCCCGTACAGTTCAGGTCGTAAATCAATGCAGGCTTACCATGTGAAGGCGCTTCCGAAATGCGCACATTGCGCGGTATGACGGTCTTATAGACCTGCGCCCCGAGGAACTCCCTGACATCATCTTCAATCTGGGCAGTGAGCGCATTGCGGCGATCGTACATGGTAAGCACGATGCCGTGGATGGTAAGTTTCGGGTTCAGCTTGGTGCGCACAAGCTCAATAGTCTTAAGCAGGTGGCTCAGCCCTTCAAGCGCATAGAATTCGCACTGCAGCGGAATCAGTACTGAATCGGCGCTGGTAAGCGCATTGAGCGTCACAAGACCCAGTGACGGCGGGCAATCGATGATCACATAATCATATAGGAGCGCTTCCGCAGCGAAGGCTTCGCGCAGGCGGAACTCGCGGCGGGTGATGCTTACCAGTTCAATTTCCGCACCCGACAAGTCAATGTTGGCGGATACAAGAAACAGGTTGGGGATAAGAGTTTTCATCACCGCTTCGGATACGCCAACATCGCCGATGATAAGATTATAGGAAGTGATGCGCCGGTCAGTATGGGCGATGCCAAGGCCAGTGCTGGCGTTCCCCTGCGGATCGAGATCCACCAGCAGCACCTTGCGCCCCGAAGCGGCGAGCGCTGTGGCAAGGTTAACCGCCGTGGTCGTCTTTCCCACCCCGCCCTTTTGGTTGACTATGCTGATGATGCGAGGAGCGGCCGTTTTGCCGATGGGCTTACTGCTCATGGGATAATTCCTTGATATTTAGTGAATTTTCTATCGCAAGAATATTGCCTTCCTGACCAGTTATACTACGGAATTTCTTATAGTCAAAAGTCCAGTTGCATCTGGCTTCGGCAATTTCATTTTCCGCCCCCCTGCCTTTCAGTAATAACAGCTTATGTTTTCCTGTCATGGAAGGGGAAAGCAGGTTGAGAATATTTTTAACGGATGCAAACCCGCGTGCGGTTATAACATTATAATTCTCAAGAGACAGTTTTTCGATTCGCTCAGATATAATTTTTACATTTTTAGTATCTGTGACTCTTGCGACTTCCTGTAAAAATACAGATTTACGATTATCACTCTCTACCAGGGTTACATCTCTCCCCATTATGGCTAATACCATCCCGGGGAACCCTGCCCCGCTACCTATGTCTACTATTTTGTCGTCTTTATCTATATATGGTATCAACTGGACAGAATCTACTATATGTCGTATCCAGGCTTCTTCGATAGTGTTATTACTAACGAGATTGATTTTTAGCTGCCATTTTTTTAATAACGATACGTATTTTTCGAGATACAAGAAAGTTTCACGTGGAACATCAATATAATTCTTAAAGTCATTATACGTGAAATTATTATCTGCCATGTATTTTTTATATCAGAAAAATAATCTTTTACAATTATTCTCTAAGTATAAAATAGAAAAATACTATGCGATTTTATTTTTCTGGAGGGAGTTTTGGCTTTTTATATAGCCAAGAAGAATAGTAAGAGCAGCAGGCGTCATGCCAGGGATTCTCTTAGCGGCGCCAAGCGTTAAGGGATTATAATACCTTAATTTTTCCTTAATTTCATTCGATAAGGAAACGATATTATCATAATCAATAATATCAGAGATACTAAGTGATTCTTCCTGTTTAAAGGCGATAATATCCAGGCTTTGCTTCTCCAGATATCCGGAATAGAGAGCTTCTATTTTTATCTGCTCCAGAATATCCGTCTCGATACCATTTAATTCAGGCCATATCGTATATAATGTATTTAATCCTACATCCCGATAAGACAGCAATTCAAACGCCGACCGCCTGATACCATCTTTATTCAGTCTAATCATGTGCTTGTCTGCTTCATTGGGAGTGATAGATTTTGATTTGAACTGTGTTATTCCGTTCTCAATCGCCTCTAATTTTTTCTTATGAAACCGGGAGCGTTCCGATAAAACGCATCCTATTTCCATGCCCTTTCCGGTAAGTCTTATATCGGCATTATCGGCTCTTATACTCAACCGGAATTCGGAACGCGAAGTGAACATTCTGTAGGGTTCATTGGTGCCATGGGTAATCAGATCGTCGATCATCACACCTATATAACCTTCTGATCTATCAACGATAAACTTCTTGTTTTCCCTGATTGACAAAGCGGAGTTTATTCCGGCGATTATCCCCTGCCCTCCCGCCTCTTCATAACCGGTAGTGCCATTGATCTGCCCGGCAAAATAAAGGCCCTTTATTTTCTTTGTCTCCAGCGTGGGATATAGCTCTCTTGGGTCGACATAATCATATTCAATAGCATACCCGGGACGAATCATTCTGGCATTTTCCAGTCCCGGAATGGTTTCTAGAATAGCAAGCTGAATATCTTCCGGTAAGGAAGTGGAAATGCCATTGGGATAAACGGTGTCATCATCCAGCCCTTCCGGTTCCAGGAAAATCTGGTGTTTTTCACGTCCTGAAAAACGGACGATTTTATCTTCAATGGACGGGCAATAGCGTGGCCCCCTTCCCTCTATCTGTCCCGAATACATCGGGGCACGGTGAATATTATTTCTTATAATCTCATGAGTGGCGGCAGTTGTCCCAGTTATATAACACTTAATTTGAGGAACCTTTATCTCCCTGACCATATAAGAAAACGGTTTTGGTGGATTGTCACCCGGCTGAGCCGTTAATATCCCCCAGTTAATCGTCTTGCCATCAAGACGAGGCGGGGTTCCGGTCTTAAGACGCCCAACCATAAATCCGGCGGATCGTAAAGTCTTTGAGAGCCCCAGTGACGGCGCCTCCCCTACTCTTCCCGCCGGGATTCTTTTCTCCCCGATGTGAATCAGCCCTCCAAGAAATGTACCAGTAGTGAGAACGACCCTGGAAGCCCGAATCTCCTCACCACCCCCTGTAAGAACCCCCTTCACTCCTCCATTAGCTATAATCAAATCTTCAACCGAGGCTTCTTTTATATCCAGGCACTCATATTCCGATAAGATTTCCTGTACCGCTTTTTTATAAAGCTTACGATCAGCTTGGGCACGCGGCCCATGAACCGCCGCCCCCTTACTGGCATTTAAAATTTTATAATGAATACCCGCCCGGTCAATGGCCCTACCCATGACTCCATCCAGGGCGTCGATCTCCCTGACCAGCGTTCCCTTGGCGATCCCACCAATAGCCGGGTTACAGGACATTTCTCCGATTGTATCTTTCTTGTGGGTGACAAGAAGCGTCTTTACTCCCATGCGCGCCGAAACAGCGGCCGCTTCCGTACCAGCATGGCCGCCCCCTATTACAATCACATCATACTGCGCATGTCTCATATTGTTTCACGTGGAACTTATTGATGATCGCGGTATTATTCCCTCGATCTCTTTTGATCCTTTGCGGATGCTTACTGCATTTTTTATTATTTATCAATTTTTACATGCAAATTTAGAGGACTATGCAATTTATCCCTCTGTTAAGTCATTTTTACCTGACTACGTACTGTTTTATTTGTGGATTTGGCTCTTTTGGCGCAGTCTGTAGATGATGGCGATACGCCATCAAACATCTGAAGTATTTCTATAGGTGTATTCACTTCCTTATTTTGTGCTACGCTGTCATCCATCTTACATAATGCCTGCGTGGCTGCCTGGGTTTTTTCAATTACAGGATTAGATACTCTATTGAAAGCATACTGCAATTGTAATCCCTCCTCTGCGCCGAGATTTAATATGATCTGCAGTGCCTCTCTACGCTCATCGGTAACCACGAAAGCTCTATGCCCTGAAATTACCTGAGCAAATTCTCTTTGTGGCATATTTAAACCAGCCGGATCTATCAGATCTTCTATTAATTCTTTTAATTTTACTGTTTTTATATTTCTTCTTTTATTATTTATTTTATCTTCTGCGACTTTTAATTCATTGCCTCTTAAGCTATCTGGAGGTTTTTCCACGGGTATTGATGTTTCAACCGCTGCATCAATGTAATATTTCAAAAGTTCTGCCCCCTTGAGATATGAAGGCAAATTCTTATCAAAGGCAGGCGATATGCCATACCGATGCTTCTCACTTGCATACTTGGCTACCGGACCCGCCTCTAAAACATCTTTTCTACCACCCATATAACTATCAATTAATTTTCGTTATATATAATCCTTATCTAAATCATTATTAAACAAAATTATTAATTATTTATTAAAATGTATTAAAAAAGAACGGGTATACAAGAGAAACCGGATTGGGGTTTCTTCAGCTATAAAATCTGAAATATTTATAAAATTATCCTTACGGCGCATACTTGAAAACTAATTTTCGTATTCATATATATTTTATCCGTCCCGTCACTCATTTAACCATAGAGGCATAACATGAAAAGGCTGTTAGACTTAAGGTTCCTGCTGATAATTGTTTCCTGTTTTTCCCTCAGCGCGCATGCGTCCTATGCTTATGAAACTCCCCCCAGCTTTGCTGATCTTGTAGAAAAACTAACCCCCAGCGTCGTTAACATATCCACCACGCAGAAAATAAAGGGGACGCCCGGACTACCTTTGTTCGAACTTCCCAACGGGGAAGACTTGCCTCCGGAATTCCGGGATTTCTTTGAACATTTCGCTAATCCGGGCGGCAAGCCTATAGAACGCGAGGTTTTTGCCCTTGGATCGGGTTTCATCATTGACGAAAGCGGCTACATCGCCACAAACAACCATGTGATTGCGGACGCCGAGGAAATAACCGTAATCCTGAGCGATAATACCAAACTGAAAGCGAAAATTATCGGACGCGACGCCAAGACCGATCTTGCCTTGCTTAAAGTCGATGCCGGAAGGAAACTGCCAGCCGCGCTGCTGGGCGATTCCGACAAGGCAAGGGTAGGGGACTGGGTGATTGCCATCGGCAACCCGTTCGGCCTCGGCGGCACCGTAACAGCGGGGATTGTCTCGGCGCGGGCGCGCAATCTCAATGCCGGGCCGTTTGACGATTTCATCCAGACCGATGCCCCCATTAACCGCGGTAATTCCGGCGGCCCTATGTTCAACATGAAAGGGGAGGTTATTGGCATCAATACGGCTATTTTCTCGCCTTCTGGCGGAAGCGTGGGCATCGGGTTCGCGATTCCCACTTCCCTTGCCAAATCGGTCTTTACCCAGCTTAAGGCAAGCGGTCACATAGAGCGTGGCTGGCTTGGGGTCGTCATTGCGCCGGTCACTGATGAAGTGGCCGACAGCGTTGGCCTCAAGAAACCCTACGGCGCGCTGGTCATGAACGTTGCCAAGGGCAGTCCTTCGGAAAAAGCCGGTATTCAGCCCGGAGATATCATCACCAGCTATGATGGCAAGGAGATTAAGGAAATGCGCAACTTGCCACGCGCGGTAGCGGAAACCGGCATCGGCAAGACAGTCCCGGTCGAAATCTGGCGCAACGGGGCCTCCAAGACCGTCAATGTAAAAATCGGCGAGATGAAGGATACGGAAGAAGCCGCCACCGAATCGGGCGGCGAGCCGGGCGAAGATAAATCCGCTCCTTCGGGAAAATCAAAGGAAATGCTTGGACTTGCGCTGGCGCCGCTTACGGGTGCGGAACGCGAGCGGCATGACATTCCGGCCAATGTGAAAGGCGTGGTCATTACGCGGGTAAAACCCGACAGTGAAGCCAGACAGCAAGGGATTCAGCCTGGAGACGTCATAACGCAGATAGGAAGCAGCCCCGTCACAACCCCGAAGGAGGTCGGCGATGCCGCCGCAGCCGCCCGCAAGGCCGGGCGCAAATACGTGCTCGTTAGAATCCAGCGGGGCAGGGAGACGATGGTATTTGTGACTTTGCCTGTAAAAGAAACGCCCTGATACTTAAATTATTCGTATAATAAGATTGTCCGGGAGGATACTGGAACGCCATTATCTACGAACAGCTCGGTAGAACATTTTAGGGAAGAAAGAAGCCGCCCATGCCAGTCCATACAACGCGAGCGCAACGATATAGAGGAATGCAAAGCCGTAGCGCATGGAGTTATATTCGAGCAATCCCCCCAGTATCGCCCCGATAAGGTTATAGGACATGGCGCCTGTAATATTATCGCTGTTCTTAAATAATAGTGAGAATATTATGCCTGAAAAGAACAACGGCCCCGTAAGCAAGGCGACCAGGGCGAGCTTCGATGCCGCATCGGCGTGCGAAATGCCACCGTGGATGCTCACGGCATAACCCGTCATAATAATCACGCCCAATAACAGATAGGCGGGAAATAAAACACGATCAGGCAGATGCGCGGCAATAGCGTTAGCTATAAAAGCCATTATCAATACGCTGATTATAGTTATCCCGACCACATACCAGGTGTTACCGAATAAAAGCCCAAGTTCGGTAATGGCTTTGGTTTCAATCAGCATAAACCCGCTGCCTAAGAAAAGGAACGGCAGGAGCGAAACCTCCAGTTTCTGTCCCGGAAGGAAAATATTGGTCATCCGCAATGACAATAGCAGGATGAAAATTAACGAAATCATATAAGACACCGGGTACATCCTTTTATCCATATAGAAGAATGGCCAGTCATCGGTGGGAATATCAATTCCCGCACCCGCCGTATGAACATATTGCTGCGTAATATCCCTGAGATCGTAATGCTCTATAAAATCAACAGGCAGATCAACTTTGCCATTCTTCCGGACCATAAAAGTTGTAGTGCCTAACGAGTCATATCCGGTAGCAACGGCTACAGGCGCGCCTGCGCCGGGAAACTGCTTCAGTATAGTATAAATTTTCTTACCCATGTCCGCGTAGAGAAGCGCAAAAGAAACGCTCATCAATCCACCGGAATTAAGCCGCTCAAACGCTTCCTGCAATCCTTCCCGCGTGTACACGAAAGAGTCCAGGCGGACATTGGAACCGTGCGAAAGCAAGATATGGGAATCGAGCACGCCATATACGATAGCGTCATAATGCCCTTGCGTATTGCGGAAAAAAGTGCGGGCATCGTTTATTATGGGATGCACCTGAGGATTCTGATAGGGATGTTCCGGGTGGTTTAATTTGCCAAGATCGCGAATGACCGGATCGATTTCCACCGCATCCACATTTTCAGCCCCGGCCCGCAGAGCCGCCGCCACGTCATTGCCGCTCCCGGCGCCGACAATCGCGACTTTTTTCAATGAAGGCGCCGTATGGAACGGCAATTCATAGTACCCTATGATTTTCTTTAGTGCCGGATCTTTTTCACGGTTAGCATTGGCAAGCGAAAGATCATATACTTTCTGATAATAAGTCCCCGCCGCCAGAATCCGCATCAGGCCGTCCGGCTTGGTTGTTTTCTGGATAAGCTGATAAGGGGAATAGACGCTCTGAACCAGCGGCTCCACAGGCCATGCAAGTACACCTATGCACACGGCTACCGAAAAAATGCCAACCCGCCGCGCCAAAGAGGAGGGCTGCTGATACCAGAGTAAAAATACCATTATAAGGCCAAACCAGATTACCGGCCCAGTCCACAGCCAGCCGCAGATAAACATTATGGCTACGCCTGCGATGCTTCCAAGCAGGTTGCATCCATAACTTACCAGCGGCGTACCGCGCTCCATCATATATCCGCAAAACTGCCCTACCGGTAAAAGAACGAGCACATTTAAGGCAAACGCGGCCATAAGCAGCAGGTAGACCGGAAGATAGAAAATGCCCTTATCTATCCAGGACGTATAGTTGATAAATGCTCCTGTTACGGCCGCTTCTTCCTGTACAGGGACTATATATAAAATACCCAGCACAGCATCGCTGGCACCGTAACGCAAAACCGTCAGTAGAAATAGCAGCAACGCCAGCACGGGAAGAGAAGCGATCAAGAACAGCGGGGATTTGCGTGATAATGCATATCCAACGCCCAGCCCGCAGAAACAGGCAAGCAGCGTAAAATTCTTGTATAAGGCAAAAACCGGGAACAGGGATGACTGCCAGCGAATCAGGGCTAATTCCATAAACAGCGTTATTCCCGACGTTATAACAATGGAAAGCCGCAACGCCCGTGGTGAGATTGAATTTGCCCAATCCTCCAAAGAAAGGCTGGATGTATTAATCCATTCCTCTGACCTTTTTTCTATCCATTGCAGAACCAGGTTAATTGGGACGTAGGTTACGATAGCAGTAAATACGAATAATACGATGTTAAGAAAAATATATTCTATACTATCATAGTGCGTTGCCAGCCTTATAGGTCCCGATAGATAAGGGAAAAAAATGAACAGCAAGATTCCAGAAATACAGGCCCTGGCTGTGAAGACAGTGGTTTTTATGTAAGGCATGATCCGCAATTTTAATATCTTATCGGGCTATTTATAAAACCATTATCGCCGGTAAGTCAAACTACTATGCATTTCCATAAATGGAGGCCAGGGGGAGAATCGAACTCCCGAATACAGGATTTGCAGTATTTGAGTGGGATTATCAAGAAAATTCTGTAAAAGCCACTAAAGATATATTTCTCAAATAACTATGACAATAATCATTCAAACCAGCCTTCCCAGAAATTCTACTCATTTCTGCGCTTTTCCGAGCCTGATTACACAGGAATTACACAGAACGTTCCCAATGCAGGCAATAGTATACCCTGAAAATACCCAAATTCTTATATAAAACTAAGCTGTGAGCGGGAAAATGTAGGGTAATCAAAATTATCAATCTTATCAAATAAAGGCGTAAGAATTGCGCGACCTTCTGACCTGCTTTTCCTTAACCCAATAGCTCCTTGTTGCAATAATACATCGTTTCCCGGTGTATTCTGCATATCGGTATATTCAGCAACAAACAGTGGCATGTGCAGTTTTAATGCCGATTTTCCCGCCTCAATCGTTCCGCCCTTTTCCTGCGCCTCAATAACGATCATAGCCTTGCTTAAGGCGATAATTACCTGATTGCGGTTCATGGCATGGTATGCCTGCCATATTTCATGTGGCTGGCACTGACTGAGTATCAGCACCTTAGACCAATCCCATACATTCCGAAGCTCTTTTTTAATTCTAAAATGCTCAATCCCTTCTGGTAGCACCAGAATAGTGGAGCCGCCGGATGCAAGTGCTGTATAATGAGCCGCCATATCCACACCAGCGGCATAGCCAGAAATAACCGTGAAATCATTTTTTGCTACTTGCTCTGCGCAATCTTTTGCCGTTTCCAGCCCCTTATCGCTAGCAATTCTTGAACCGCAAAATCCAAATCCGTGCTTATCAAGCAACGAAATATTACCCACAAAATGAAGCATGGCGGGGCTTTTTTTACCTAAGACTTCTTTTAGATTTTTTGGGTAGTTAGCGTCATCAGAACACAAAACGCCTCTTTCGACACCGTTCATGTCATCCGAATTGGGATGTTTTGCCCTATGTGTCATTGTGTTTTTTCCCATTACAACTGCGTTCATACCACTTACAACTCCATGATATGACAAATGAAATCTTTTGTCACTGGTTATATGTATGGTTATCCGTATCGCTCAGGTTCTTTACC
>CAYVTI010000035.1:0-23366 GCA_964454545.1 uncultured Rickettsiales bacterium | reverse complement strand
TTTACCTTTGAAAAGTTTCCCGGCACTGATTCCAATCTTACCACGGCGATGAAATCAGTGGGCGAAGCCATGTCCATCGGCCGTTCTTTCCCTGAGTCCCTGCAGAAAGCGTTGCGCTCCCTTGAAACCGGACTGACGGGGCTTAACAATCTGCCAGAGCCGCTTGAAACGCTCAGGACGAAGATGGCTACCGCGACGCCGGAGCGTATATTGCAGATCGCGCAGGCTTTAAGGCTTGGCATGAGCGAAGGCGAAGTGCATGAGATAACCAGATATGATCCGTGGTTTATTGAGCAGATAGCAGGAATTATAAAGCTGGAATTCCGCATTGCCGAGAGCATAAGCCTTTCCAGAGAACTGCTGCTTGATTTGAAAAAAGCGGGCTTCTCCGATGTGCGTATCGCAGAACTTGCGAAGATGAAAGCTAACGATATCTATGAATTAAGAAAGAAATACGATATCATGCCGGTTTATAAACGCGTCGATACCTGCGCGGCGGAATTTGAATCCGTCACTCCGTATATGTACTCGTGCTATGAAGGGGACGGCGTAAACAAGCCGGAATGCGAGTCCAATCCCACGGATCGTACTAAAGTAATCATATTAGGCGGAGGGCCGAACCGCATAGGGCAGGGGATTGAGTTTGATTACTGCTGCGTGCATGCGGCGTATGCCCTGAAAGAAGCCGGATATGAAACCATCATGGTGAACTGTAACCCTGAAACGGTTTCCACCGATTATGATACATCCGATCGCCTTTATTTTGAACCGCTGACTGCGGAAGACGTCATTGCCATAGTTCGCCGGGAACAGGAAAACGGCAAGCTGCTCGGCGTCATCGTGCAGTTTGGCGGCCAGACGCCGCTAAAGCTTGCCAAACCGCTTGAGGAAGCAGGCATTCCCATCATCGGCACTTCGCCCGACTCGATAGATCTCGCGGAAGACCGCGAACGCTTCCAGCAGCTTTTGCATAAGCTCAAATTGTTACAGCCTGCCAACCATATCTGCCATACTGTTGACGAAGTCGCGCAACAGGCGCAGAAAATAGGTTATCCGGTGGTGGTAAGGCCTTCTTACGTGCTGGGTGGCAGGGCGATGGCCATCATCCACGATCCGGAGACTCTTAAGAATTATACCAGTGAAATTGTAAAATCGTTTGGTGATGGTCCGATACTTATCGATAGCTACCTGAAGGACGCAATCGAGGTGGACGTTGACGCGCTTGCGGATGGCAAGGATGTCTATGTCGCTGGTATTATGGAACATATCGAGGAGGCAGGCATTCACTCAGGCGACTCTGCCTGTTCACTCCCGGCCTATTCGCTTTCTTCAGATATACTCAAGGAAATAGAAAAACAGACGATAGAACTTGCGAAATCTCTGCAGGTGGTCGGCCTGATGAACGTGCAGTTTGCGGTCAAGGATGATGTGGTGTATATTCTGGAAGTCAACCCGCGTGCCTCGCGCACGGTTCCGTTCGTCGCCAAGGCCAGCGGCATCCCGGTTGCGAAGCTGGCGTCGAAGATTATGGCTGGTGCGAAATTAAGAGATCAGGTTTCAGGTTTCAGGTTTCAGGAAAGTAAGCTGACACCTGACACACGAAAGCCGACACCTCCTCTTAAACATATCGCCGTAAAAGAAGCCGTTTTTCCATTCGCCCGCTTCCCGGGAGTGGATGTCATACTGGGGCCGGAGATGAAATCGACGGGAGAAGTCATGGGGCTTGATACTGATTTCGCACGCGCCTTTGCCAAGGCGCAGATTGCTGCGGGGATGAGCCTGCCTTCATCAGGTTTAGTATTCGTATCGGTAAAGGAATCAGATAAGGCATTTATCGTAAGTTCCGTGGCAAAGCTGCTTGAAATGGGCTTTGAAGTGGTAGCGACTAAGGGAACTGCAAAGTTCCTTGAAGAGAAAGGGTTGAAGGTTTCAAAGATTAATAAGGTTCACGAAGGCAGTCCCCATATAGTGGACATGATGAAAGAAGGGCGCGTTAATCTTGTTATCAATACTACCGAGGGCGCAAAGTCCATTGCTGACTCCTTCAGTATCCGCCGGACAGCTTTGCTTGGAAAAATTCCCTATTCCACCACACTAGCCGGATCGCGCGCGTTGGTAAATGCCATAGCGGCCATATCGGGCAGTGGCCTTAAGGTTCATCCGCTTCAGGATTATTTCGCTGCATGAGATTATTGTTTGCCATAGGAATCTTGCTTTTGCCTTCTGCGGCTCTGGCAGCGGATGTGCAGGAAGATACCAAAGATAAGAAAGTCATCATGGTGAATGGAAAGAAATTCTTTTCCCTTCGCGATGCAAGACGCTACTCGGGTGGAGTAAAACCCATACCAACACCGACCGGGAAACAATTCCGCCAGCCCGTGGTAAGAAATTATAGCTACCCGGCGCCGGTTGCTGCCAGCAAGAAAGACACGGTAACCACGCCTGTGTCCGCTGTGGCTCCTGTGCCACCAGCAATTTTCCCTGATAATAAAAGTGGCAGGGCAGGCGAAAATAGTGGTGCGCATTCCGCCATACTGGATATATTCGCTCCGGATAGCAAACCATAAAGGATGATATGGATTATTATTCTGTAATTGGGAAATATGTCAGGATGCTGCCGGCAGAAACAGCCCATAATGCGGCATTGTGTGCATTAAGACATGGGCTGGTGCCTTCCATGAGGCCTGTAGAACATCCATGCCTCACAACAAATGTACTGAGTATGACGTTTCCAAATCCGCTTGGCCTTGCCGCCGGATTTGACAAGAACGCCGAGGCGGTTGACGGCCTGCTGAAGCAGGGATTTGGCTTCATTGAAGCGGGTACGGTCACTCCTTTGCCGCAACCTGGAAATCCAAGGCCCCGCCTGTTTCGCCTTGCGGAAGATGAGGCGATAATAAACCGGTTCGGGTTTAACAGCGATGGTGTGCATGTATTTGCGGATAACCTGAAAAAAGGAAAACGATCGGGAATTGTCGGCGCAAATATCAGCAAGAATAAGGACTCGCTTGATGCAACGCATGATTATTCGACTGTGCTTCAATCCGTTTACCACTTGGTGGATTATATCACGATAAATATCTCTTCACCCAATACGGTCGGATTGCGTGATCTGCAGCAGAAGGAAGCGCTTTCCGCCCTCATTGCTTCCGTTGAGAAAAACCGCGAAGAGCTTATACGCCTGACCGGAAAACGTAAGCCTATAGTGTATAAGATTGCTCCTGATTTATCACCGCAGGACAGGGAAAATATAGTGGAGGTAGCGCTTACTCACAATATAGATGGCCTTATCGTTACCAATACGACGGTTGAACGCCCATCCAACCTTAAGAGCTATTATTACATTGAACGCGGCGGATTAAGCGGGAAGCCGCTGTTTGATCTATCGACGAATGTGTTACGCGATATATACTGCCTGTCCAAGGGAAAAATTCCCTTAATCGGCGTGGGAGGTATTTCTTCGGCTGAAGATGCTTATGTAAAAATCAAGTCGGGCGCATCGCTCATCCAGATATATAGTGTTCTTGTTTATAAAGGATTTGAAGCCGTCCGAAGCATAAACGAAGGTTTGATAAAATTGCTTGAGCGGGACGGCTTTAAAAATATCCGGGAAGCTGTCGGCAAAGACGCTTAAGCGCGTTTTCTATATTTTCTTGAATATCAACGAAGCGTTAGTGCCGCCAAATCCGAAAGAGTTTGAAAGCGCTGCATTAATGGTTCTCTGCCTGGCTTTATTCGGAACAAGATCAATATCGCATCCGTCTGACGGATTCTCAAGGTTGAGCGTTGGCGGAGCAATCTGATCGCGTATGGCAAGAATGGAGAATATCGCTTCGACGCTTCCCGCGCCACCCAGCAGATGTCCTATAGCGGATTTGGTGGATGACATGGAAAGTTTATATGCATGTTCACCGAACATGCGCTTTACAGCGGCAAGCTCGATCTCATCCCCAAGCGGGGTTGACGTTCCGTGCGCGTTTATATAGTCAATGTTCGAAATCTGAAGGCCTGAACGGGAGATGGCCGCTTTCATGGCTCGGTATCCGCCACTGCCGTCACTTGGGGGGGCGGTTATATGGTGGGCGTCTCCCGACATTCCGTATCCTACCAGTTCGGCATAAATCTTTGCGCCACGCTTCTTGGCATGTTCATATTCTTCAAGCACCACGACACCTGCGCCTTCGCCCATCACAAAGCCGTCTCTTCCCTTATCCCATGGGCGGGAAGCCTTTTCCGGCGTATCGTTATAAGCCGTGGAAAGTGCCCGGGCAGATGCGAATCCTGCGATACCCGTACGGCATATGGCCGCTTCGGTGCTGCCTGCTATCATAACGTCGGCATCGCCGAACTGGATGATGCGTCCTGCGTCACCTATGGCATGGCAGCCTGTGGCACATGCTGTAACGACGGAATGATTGGGGCCCTTAAAGCCATACATAATGGAAATGTGACCTGATGCCAGATTAATAAGGCTGGCTGGGATAAAGAAGGGGCTTACACGGCGCGGCCCTTTCTCAAAAAGCTCTTTGGTCGTTTTTTCAATCTCATTCAGGCCGCCGATACCCGAGCCAATCATGACACCCGTACGCTCTTTATCTTCCTCGGCTCCCGGCTTCCAGCCCGAGTCCTCTATAGCTTGGGTTGCTGCGGCAATGGCGAAAATAATGAAATCATCCATTTTTTTCTGCTCTTTGGGAGCCACCCATTTATCGGCATTGAATTCGTCGGTGTCGCCACCAAGCGGAACCTGCCCTGCAATGCGCGCAGGCAAATCGGAAGCGTCAAACTTCCGTATGGTGCTTATCCCGGATTTCCCCTGCAGGAGCTTCTGCCATGAAGCTTCCACTCCGCAGGCAAGCGGTGTTACAAGCCCCAATCCCGTAATCACAACGCGACGAGTCATTGAATGTATAAGTATCTTAATTAGTAATTGCAGTAATTATGCAGCCGCCGAAGCATGTTGCTGAATATAATTTATAGCGTCCTGTATGGTTAATATTTTTTCCGCAGCTTCATCGGGAATTTCACAGTTGAATTCTTCTTCAAACGCCATAACCAACTCAACGGTGTCCAGACTGTCGGCACCAAGATCATCAATGAAGCTTGCCTCGGGAACGGCCTTAGCTTCGTCAACACCAAGATGTTCTACTACGATCTTTTTTACACGTGCAGCTATATCAGTCATAAATCAAAAATCCATGTTTGTTATGTAATTTGCAAAGAGCTAACTAGCATAGTGAAAATGGTTTGTCTAATGTAAATTACAGGCCTATAACTTGAGCCTGCTGCCCAGCAATAACAATATGTTACGCAACTCTTCGTCGGTGCATTCGCCCACAAGGGCGGCAAGTTTCTCAGATATTACACCTTTTTCTTCCGGTTTTCTAGAAATACTTTTCCGGAAAAGGCTGGAACTGGTTTGCGTGAACTTAATTTTCTGTACTGCTCTGTAACCAAAATACGTGGCGATTCTATCCAGGATAACAGGTTCCATATGTTGTAGTTCCAGGGCCCTTCCGCTTGCCGCCAGGATATGCAAAATACCACCGTGCTGATTCCGGGTGCTGGTCAGTTTCTGAGGCAGGCTGCAGGAAGCCAGATCATCGCCTGCGATTTTATTCCATTCTGTCAGTATACGGTATTCTGCAAATCCATGCTTCTTGTATATCGGCTTTATAAGCGGTTCGATGGATTTCGCGATATGCTTCGGGAAAAGTGAATAGCGATTATGTTTCGGTAGATGTGCATTCATCGCATGTTCCTATTCTCTGCTTTCCTGTCTCTCTTTTTCAGCAAGTATCTTGAGATCATTTGCCCGCAGTCTTGCAGGATTGTCATGTCCGATATTTTTTAATGCCAGGTCCACATTACGTATAACTTCTTTTGTGTTGTCTTCCAGGGCGGCTTCCTCAGCGGAGGAAAGATAAAACATGCCGAGATTGTTCATTTTTCCATGCGCCAGAGCGAGATAGTGCCATGTATTGGGATCGCTGCTATCATTCATATTGGCATGTTCAAGCACATGAATGGCTTTTTCTATGTTAGGCTTGCTTTCCGTTGCGATGAGCACTTTGCCATAATCGGTAAGTATGAGAGCGGAATTGGGTAGCAGGAATGCGGCCTGGCTATAGGACTGCAATGCATCGTTGATGCGCCCATTCTCAAATAGCACCTGTCCTCGCAACTCATGGAAGAACGGATCCTTTGGCTTTTCTTTTATAAGACTGTCGATCTCCGCTAATGCTTTGGGCAAATCAGGTATTTTGTAATAAGCAATGGCGCGGGCGTAGCGTGCAGGTATGGACTTATCGGAAACGGGATAGGCAAGCAATGTCTGATCCGGCGGATCCATAAAGCCATGCAGTTTCGCCAGCATGCGCGCCTGGCGTTCTTTATAGCCGCTGGGAATAGAATCTTCTTTGATCGAAGAGTTCATGACGTGGTTGCGTATATGAGTAATACGATCAATGTTGAGTGGATGCGTACGGGTGTATGGATCAGGCGTACCGTAGCTGCGGTTTTCATCCTGGCGCAGTATCTCCATGAGATGGAGCATGCCTGCGGCGCTGATATCCAGCGCATCCAGGTAATCAAGGGCGGACTGGTCGGCAGCGCTTTCATTGCTGCGGCTGAAATGGAGGTAGTTGCGCATGGCTATCTGCTGGCCTGCACTTATCGCGGCCATGCCGGCATCGCCTCCACCGCCTACGGCAAGCGCTGCGCCCAGCACGGCGGATAGAATAGCGCCCATTTGTGCGTTTTTCAGTTTCTCCGTTCCCTGCGCAAGGTGTCCGCCCGCCATATGGCCGGTTTCGTGTGCCATGACTCCGATAAGCATGGAGGAACTATCCGTTTTAAGTAACAAACCGGTATGTATAAACATATTCTGCCCGCCCGCGACATAGGCATTGATGGTAGGATCGTCTACGATGAATATATGAACGGCTGCCGGGTCTAATCCGGCGACTTTGAATATAGGGTTTCCATATGTGCGCAGCGTATCCTCGATCTCAGCATCCCGGATTAAGGAGACGGCACCTGCAGATAGCGGGGTTACTGTTACCATAACAGACAAAAGCAGACAGAATATTTTGGAAAATTTCTTCATATGTTATATGATCATCAGCATAAAAAATTCAGATTCTAGCTATTTTCAATGTGGCAATTATGTAACTAAGAACAATAATGTTAAAAATAGGACTGAATAGTGCCAGATTTTATAAATTATAAATAAATAATTAGCAATTATTGTGTAGATTTAATCCTGTAATTTCATTACTACAATTAACAAAATAAAGATACAAATAAAACGGATAAACCATGCGCCAGAACCATATGAATCATAATATTATCAGGGATATGCTTATCTCCGGTCTGACAGGGCTGGCTGTAGCAGCATTTCTGATGCTGTCAGGCTGCGCCAGCAAGACACCAGGAGAACCTCTTAAAGTCGCTGCATCGTCTCAGACGCAGACGGCTGAACAGGACGGAGGGCGTCCGGGACGGCCTTCGGTGGATGAGAGGGACTATTTGGAACCCTTGAACCGGGGTATTTTCCGGGTAAATGAGGTGTTGGATGGCCTCATATTGAAGCCGGTAGTTCATATCTATCTGGGCGTTATGCCTGAATTCGGACAAAGGACCGTGCGTAACATCTTGTCCAACCTTTCTTCTCCGGTTGTGTTCCTGAACTCTGTCCTGCAGGTGGATAGTAACAATGCAACTAAGACGCTGGAAAGGTTTGTGATCAACTCAACAGTAGGTATCGCCGGTGCCTTCGACGTTGCAGGCGATCTGGGAATCAAAAAGGAGCACAAAAAGGATTTCGGTCAGACAATGGGCGTATATGGTGTTGGAACCGGAACCTTTATAGAGATTCCATTGCTTGGACCGTCGGATGCGCGTGATACTCTTGGTCTCGTTGTGGATGTGTTCTCCGACCCATTTGATTATATATTTACCACGAACGAGTCATTGGCGCGCGCGGCAGTCGCCGGTGTAGTAAGGCGCGGCGACTACCTGCCTGTCACCGACCGCGTATACCGGGACTCGCTTGATCCGTATGCTACTTTACGAAGCATCTATCTTCAAAATCGTGACAAGGTTGTGCGTGATTATCTTGGCAGCGATACGTCTGATGTAAAATATACTGGAAAATAGATTCACCTACTGATAGAAAACCTTGCTCGTTATTCAGTTATAGATAGGAGTTTTTATGCCTGCAAAAATGTTTTTTGCATTGTTAGTGATGTGCTTTGTGTCGATAGCTCCTTTTACTGCCAGTGCGGATGAAAAGGCAGAAGCGGCCACGTTTGTAAATAATATCGGAAAGCGGGCGCTTGCGGTTATAACGGATAAATCCATGAGCAAGGAGGAAAAGAATGTGGCCCTTGAGAAAATGTTTGTCGAGAGTGTCGATATTAATTGGATTGGGAGATATGTATTAGGCCGTACATGGAAGACGCTTGCTGATGAAAAGAAACAGAAATATATGTCCGCCTACAGGGATTTTCTCGTAGCCCATTACACTTCCAACTTTGCCGAATTCACCAATGCTAATTTTGAAGTTACAAGGGTCGTTCCTGACGATAGTGGCGGCAATATCATAACGATGCGTATCAAGCGTCCTCAGGCTGAAGATATCATTGTGGATTATGACATTAGGAAAAGCAGCGATGGGAACTATAAGGTATACGATATAATAGTTGAAGGGGTGAGTATGATCACTACCCAGCGTTCGGACTTTACCTCGGTTATTTCCCAGAATGGATTTGACTATCTTGTTTCCCAGCTCGTTGCGCGTACCCATCAGCAAGGAAATCAACCACAGTAGTAAGTATTCATGAATCCTTATTACATCATTTTCATAAACAGCCTGAAATCATCCATTCTCATATCCATGTATTCGGAAAATGCATGGTATGCGGCGGTGCAATTCGGCGGCTATAACTTATGGGCCATTACCGGTGCGGCTATCGCCGGATCCGTTATGGGTAACTGCCTTAATTTCGGCGCGGGATATTACTTGGGATGCAAGCGTAACGACTGGTTTGTTTTTAAGGAAGAATGGTACGCAAAACTGTCAAAGCTTAACAATTATAGCGTGTATTTACTTGGCTTTCCGATTTCAGCCATACCGGTCATAGGCGTGTTCTGGAGTCTGTTTGTGCTGGTTACAGGGTTTTTCCATGCCAATCCTGTTAAATCAATATTGCTCATCGCTTGCGGGCGCGCACTCTATTATGGTTACTATCTGTATGGTATCCAGGCGGGCGCGGTTTAATCCGTCTTTATAAAGACAATCTTTGCCGCCCAGGCAATCTCGGCATCCCTGATATCGCTGAGATTATAAGCTGTCAGGTTATAGCGGCCATGCGTTGTGCCGCGCTTCAGAATTCTCAGAAACATACGTCCATCAGTCAGTTTTGCTACACAGGGCTTGTCTATGAATTCGGCATATGCGTCGCCATTGACCGGCTTATTATAAGGGACCTGCCAGCCATGCGAAGGGTTGCCAGTGTTGGTAGCACCTGAGCGATTGCTGAAGTAGACTATCCAGCCATCATGAAATACCGGAAGCAATGAATCGCCGGTTATGCGCACAGCTGCTATATCGGCTGGTGAATAACCAGGAGGACAATCAAGCCTTTCTGAATTTTCCGACTTATAAGGCAGGATTTCCGCTTCTTTACCCACATAACTGGTTAGCGAGACTTTCTCTTCCGGATGCAGGACACGCAATATTTTCTGCAATTTATCCGCCCGGAGTATCTGGGTTTTTCCGCGCAGAAAATCACGTATGGTATCTTTTGCCACTCCTGCGGTTCTTTCGAGGGCGGCAATACTTAACTTATTAATCTCCAAGCCTGAACGGATGAGTTTCAGCAGGTTTTCACGGTTATGTTCCATAGCGGTCATAATCTTCACCCATTATTTCATGTAAGTCACGCGGGAAGATTCCCATTGACATAAGGGATTATTCCCATATTACTTAAGAAATATTAATAATTAGTAAAAGAAAGGGACAAATATGGCCAAAAAAAGGAAGCGCAATAAAATACTTAAGTTTATGACTGGAGAGTTTCCCAATCTTCCCACACATGAAAGAATGTTTAAAGGGAATGTGAGTATTCGGAATAATATAGGAATTGTGGATGAACCGCTGCGCATTGATAAACTGCTGAGGAATGGAATTATAGATGAAATGCAGCATCTTTACGGGATGCAGATCATAACTTACTGGATGATAGCCAATCGGCCATTCATACGCACATCGTCTTATGAGCAGCGTATCGGGAAAATAATGCCAAACTTTGAATATCTGAATATCAGCCGTATGGGCGCCGAGGATAAATTTTACAAGACGATGGAATTCTTGGGTGAGCGTGATCGCGTGCTGATATGCAAGATATGTCTTGAAGAAATGGGGGCGATAGAAGTGGGCAGAAAGCTGGGCTTGCCTGTAAACAGCATTACCGTATATGTGCGTGCGGCCTTCGATGCGCTTGGCAATGCCCTTGTAAAAATGCGAAAATATAAGTCACACGTGGAAAAATCGCGACAGGAAACAGATTAGCGCGCTTTGCGGGGCGCCTGTTTATCGGCAAGCTGTACCGCACAGATATCATGCAGGAACGTATTGATATCCCTGCCATCAACAGGCGTCATGTTTTTCAACAGACCAGTAATGGAAATGGTAGCCATGTCATACAGCTGATCGGACGCTGCATAAGGCATGACGATATTATTGCCATTCTTCATTGCGCCGCATGAATATGCAACGTTAGGCACATAACCGTCCCTTTCCTGATCAGAGGGGACAAGGATAGGCTCTTTTGTCTCGGCGATGATTTTTTCCGGATTGTCTTTATCAAGAATCATGGCGCCGATGGAATATTGCCGCATTGGACCGACGCCATGATAAATGAGCAGCCATCCGGCATCCGTTTCAATCGGGCTTCCGCAGTTACCTATCTGCGTAAGTTCCCATGTATGTTTGGGAGCGCGCATAATGGTATAATCTTCCCACTTATGCAGGTCGTCGGAATACATGATGGTCATGTTTCTGCCATCCTGGCGGCCGATCATGGCATACTTTCCGTTTATTTTCTTGGGGAACAGCGCATGCCCTTTATCAACGGCCGCCGCGCCTTTAAGTGCGGTGATGTGATAGGTGGAAAAATCTTCCGTACTGATTAATTTGGGAGCGATGTTGACACCGTCATAGGCCGTATAGGTGGCATGATAAATCTTTTTGCCATCGTCTTCAAAGAGTACCCAACGGAGGTCTTCCATGCCTTTCTTTTCATCTTCCGCCCTGTGGATAAGCGCCTGGTGCGATAGAGGCGTATTATTGAAAGTTATGGTGTAATCTGACTGTACATATTCGCTAGTCTCAAGGAACTTTATTTTCTGCAGGTCTTTTTCTTTATTTTTAAAGAAATTTTCTTTCACTAGCGAGTGTAGTTTTTCCCTGAATTCATCCAGTAGAAAACTATCTCCCAGATTCTGGAGCACCGTATCAGCAACTTCCGGAGAAACCCCTATCTGCTCTAGCTTGGTCCTGAACAGTTTATTGTCGTATCGTGATTTTCCGGTGATGCTGCCGGTATCAAGCCTCATACCATTGGATCTTTCATCAAGAGCAATATGTCCGTGCTTATCAACAATACCCGTACGGAAGCATACAGAAGAAATATGTTCTTCCCCTATGCCGCGCTCACTCAGTATGATGCGTTTGTTTCCTTCGCTTAATCCACGTTGATTGGGATGCAGCACCATCGATGGATTACATAATGCTGCCGCCTCAATGGAGTATTCCTTGGTAAAATACGCTCCGATAAGCAGCTGCTGCTCATGCGTGAGCATCGCTCCTTCGGGCACGTATCCTTCAATCATGTGGTAATTTCTTATAAGGACGTTATCAATATCGCCGTGACTGCTCCCGAAATGCTGGCGCACATGGTTTAACGCTTTACGGATGTCATTCTGACTAAGCTCGAGAATATCCTGAATGGTGTTTTGCGTTCGCTCCGGAGGGCCAAGCCTGAAGGAGAGGGCGACAAAGCGGGTAGGGTCCGGTGTCAGCGGAATTCCTCTTTTCTGGACAAGATCATTTTTGGCTTCATCCGACACTTAAGTGCGCCATACTTTTATTTTTATACATGCTATCTTACTATTATCATCATTCGCACTCAAGTTAATATTTGTTTACGATTTGTTATTAATATATCTAACTTAACTTGCAGCGCGTGATATATTGTCCTATATAATGAAAATACATAGAATGGAGAGGTTGTTATGGCTTTACATGTGAATGATACTGATTTTGAAAAGAATGTGCTTAAGGCAAATGGCCCGGTGCTGGTGGATTTCTGGGCTGAATGGTGCGGTCCCTGCAAGCAGATCGCGCCCATACTCGATGAAGTGGCCAACGAGATGAAGGGCAAGCTTACCGTTGCCAAGGTCAATATCGATCAGAATACCGAAACCCCGCAGAAATATGGGGTGCGCGGCATTCCCACATTGATCCTGTTCAAAGACGGCAAGGCGGTTTCCACCAAGGTGGGTTCCATGCCGAAAAGCAAATTAGTGGAGTGGTTGCAGTCTGTCGCATAAAGCCGTCATAGCTACGGAGATCGAATTTTATCTGTCCGGCGCGAATAAGAATTTTACGCCGGAGCAGGTTGTCGGGATAATCAGAAGTACTTGTGCAAATGCGCATATTCCCGTTGCTTCCGTAGAGCAGGAGCGGGGAGTGGATCAATATGAAATATCCCTCCTGCCTTCCGATAATAAAATATTCGTTGCGGAAGAAACAGAACGTTTCAAACGGGTAA
Source organism: uncultured Rickettsiales bacterium (assembly GCA_964454545.1). GTDB lineage: Bacteria > Pseudomonadota > Alphaproteobacteria > Rickettsiales > JABCZZ01 > JABCZZ01. Next base: position 10,527 of record CAYVTI010000035.1, on the reverse strand, counting down.
TACAGGACGCATTTATTCTGCAAAATATCAAAGCGGATTTTTCCGCGAAGCCATTTCCGGATCAGCCGGGCAGCGGCCTGCATGTGCATATCCATCTGGAGGACGGGCAGTGCAGGAATGTTTTTTTTCGTGAGGATGAAGAATTCAGCCCATACCTGTTGCATGCTATCGGTGGCATGCTTGAGCTGATGAACCCTTCGATGCTCATTTTTGCGCCTCATGAAGAATCTTACCTGCGTTTTGCTCCCGGGTCTAATGCGCCCACGACAGTAAGCTGGGGCACCAACAACCGCACTGTTGCAATTCGTCTGCCGAATAAGCCGGCTGATAACAAGCATATCGAGCATCGGGTTGCAGGCAGCGATGCCGATGTTGCAAAAGTAATCGATGCGATTCTTGCGGGCATGTATCATGGAATTTCCAATAAATGCGATCCGGGAAAGCCTGTATACGGCGACGCCTCCCTGCCGCAATACGCCTTGCCGCAATTAGCCAGAAGTCTTGAAGAAGCTGAAAAATATGCCGCCGAATATGCTTCAGTTTTTGCCTCAATAAAGGCATGCTCTTCTTAATGTGTTGTAATATATATCTTTATCGCTAAGTTTCTCGGCATTTGAGAGTTAACTGTTTACATTTTATGGTAATTTGTCACAAAACTTTAACTTGGGGGATGGCGGAAAATCACCTATACTGGAAATAATCAAGCAGACTGCGTGAGAAATGTATGTCGAAAGATACTAATAATGTAGGTAAGATGGCGGCGGCTGGCGGCGTGATTGGCGGCGCGGTGGCGGCGGTGATTAAGACGGGTGCTATACAGGCCGGGGTGGACGCTACCACTAAAGTATCAGCATCGGCGGCTGCACATCATGCGGCAGGCGGCACGGCTGTTTCCACAATATCTTCGCAGTTTCCCAACTCTCAGGAAATCATTTCTGCGCTTCGTGACCATAAGATTCCATCTTTTCATCCTACCGGTGTAGGTCACGGTTTACAGCCGCTAATTGCGACACCGCCGATTCAAATGCCTACCACCGTGCTGACTGAGGCTCCTCTTCATTCGATACCGGGTAGCATGGCCACACATGGCGAAGAAATAGCGAATGAGCTTGCAAAGAAAACAGCTCATTCTGCTACAAAAACAGCGGCAGCGCATGGCGCAAATTTCTTCGATACGGTAGGAAAATTCTTCTCAGGGTTCTTTGGCCGTCTGGGTAGCGCGTTCCAGCACTTCTGGGGGCCGTTCAGTTCAGCCATGGGAAAACTTGGGGCAGCCATAGGAAATATATTTTCTTCAGGCGGCAAGGCTGCGCATGGAACTGCCGCTTTGCCTGCTGTTGGTGATGCATTAGGGAAGGTCGCTGGCACATTAGGTCATGTGGCTCCTGTTGCTATTGGGGCAGGCGCTGCTGCTCTGGGTTTTGCTGCCTTAGCTAAATTATTCGGCAAACATAAGCCTAAAGTAGTAGATGCCGGTGAAATTGACGCGCCAGGCAACGCAAGAGCTACACCAGCGCCAGCGCCAGCACAAGGCCCGGCCAGGTAGTGCCGCTGGCCGCCCTCATCAAAGTCCATAAGAGATTTATTAATTATTTGTTACAGGTAACGGCGTTTTTGCTTCGGATAAAAACGATTATTCTTAAGGCACTGGAAACCGGAGTGTTTTCGTATATATAAAAAAATAACTATGTTTATTTCTAAGCAAATTGTCACAAAACTTTAACTTGGAGCGGGTCTCTATATATAATATATTATCCTTTGAGAGATAACATTTTTTAATTTCTAAGAACGGGGGATTATATGGCTAATGATACATTAGGAAAGATTGGTAAAGGTGTCGGCACTGGTGCGGCGATAACCACAGCAGGGATAGCCACGGTAGGTGCGGAAGAGTTTACTAGAGCGGCTATAGAACAAGGCATAAAGAATGCTCCTTATGATGATGCCATGAAGACTGTTGTTGCTGATAAAGCTGCTGCTGATGCAGCAGCAACTCAATTTAATACTGATTACTTGAATAATGCTAGTGATAACACAAAAAACAACGATTGGAATAATTTGATCACTAAGGATCAACAATATCTTGACGCTAAGCAGCATGCGGATGCCTTAAGGCATACCTATAAAAATCCTTTTGCTGCTGGTTGGGACAGAATTGTGGATATTTGGCATGCAGTTACACATGCAATTGGCGGCTTTTTTAGTAATGTTGGTCATGTAGCAAGCCAGACAGTCACTGGCATTGAGCATTCTGGCGGTGCGGCACCCGCTGGAATTGCAGCCACAGCTGCTATTGCTGCTGCTGGTATTGGTACTGCTGTGCTGCTTAATAAAAAAGATCATCATGATAAGGATGTAATGCAGGCGCCTCAGGTTTCTGGCATGTCAAATAGCAGAATGGCACAAGACGTTCAGGCTAACAGAGCCAGTGCAGTGCAGGCAGAGAAAGCTGCCACTCCAGAAGGCCAAGCTAAAAGCTAATTGTTTATAAGCAAATTCCCCTGAATTTTTTGTCCCGTCAGTCCACAAGCTGGCGGGATAATTTTTATAGTCTCTATAAATAAGAAATACTTATCATTGCGAGCGACCGCAGGGAGCGCGGCAATTATCCTTCTTTCGTCGTTCCTGCGAAGGCAGGAACCTCTGCAACAACACCATCATACGGATAAAGAGATTGCCGCCTTCGCGGCAATGACGGAAATAGTGGAAATTATGGCCCATTGTCACAAAAGCTTAATTTGGCCAATAGAGCAAAAAATCATATAATTATACAATCAGGTAGTGGGTTCACAGAGCGTGTTGTTATAGGTTTAATACATGAATTTAAGCGGAAAAGTAAGCAAAACAGCGCATGACGCGAGGCAGGGAGTAGAGAACATCGCCCATAGAGTGGGTGATGCTGCCTATGATTTGAAAAATAATGCTAAAAAAAAGGCTATTACAATCGGCCTTACCATCCTTTCCTTCATAACTCTGGTTACAAGCCCTAGTATCCTGCTTGGAATAGGTGAGAAAGTTCTTTCACCGTTAGCTGCGTTCTTATGTGGTCTAGGTGCTGCTATAGTGTCTACGACTGCCAGAATTTTTAATGGAAAAATAAAACAAAAAGAGCGAGCGGCAAAACAGGCCAGTGCGCAGCTGCAGAACATGCCCGTCCAGCAGGAAGCCCCGACACAACAAATGGAAGAAGTGTCGCCGCCCCGCACTCCTGTCCCGCAGGGCAGGTCGCAGGAAGCCGCTTTGTTGCATTAAGTTATTAGGCTGTTTATATGGGCTGGAAAACAAAAAGTCTCGGAGGAGCCATACTTATCGGTATCGTCGGCTTTGCGTCTAAACTCGGGGAAATAGCAGGGGTTATAAAAACCGGAATCGCAACGCACGCGGGCGGAAGCGCGACCGCAGCCGCCGCGATTGAAACAGGATTCACGGGAGCGGGAAACTTTTTCGGCATCCTTATGCATTATGCCAATATCGCATCCAATGCCGTCTGGGGAGGCCTTATACATGCTGTCGGGGGCACTACCAGTGTTGCCGCCGGTCTGGGGCTTGGCGTGCTCGCGCTGGATGCCGCCCTTGTGGTGGGAGCCTGTTACGCGGTTGGAAAGCTATTCCAGTGGGGATGGAGGAAACTGCATCCCAAGCCTGAGACACAGGAACACGGTATGATTCCGCAACAAGGGCCACCGTCAATGGGCAGGGGAATGCGTAGGGATAATCCATCGCGGGATTACGACATAGATTCCCCATCCCCAACTCCACCCGGCGCAGCGCAGGTAATAGCGCCAAGAGGCCAGACACAGCAGGCACGGGGATACTGATCTTATCTTGGCTCGTTAATGGTTTGTTAATCTTAAGGAGGCATAATTAATAGACTTAGATAATTGAGTCTTATATGGCACGTAAGAAAAAAGTTCCAGAGACGGAACCGGAATTGAAACCTGATGTGCCTTCTGTCGAAAATAAGCCGAAGAATTCTATTGATCCACTTCTGATCATTACAGATCCGTTTGTGATAGGTGGAGCCGTATATCATTTCATGTGCTATAAAATGGCCAACAGTTTTGATGGTATTGTAAACGCTTACAAATATCTTGAGAATGCAGGTGGGGCATTTGGCAATGTAGCGGTGCATTTGGCTGAATTAGCTTCTCATCAGGCTGTAAATCCCAATTGGGCTATTATCCCCGGCGCTGTAGCAAGCGGAGTATTAATGATTGCTGCGCCATTGGCTACAGGTGTATTAACCCGTGAAGGCTTTATATGGGCAGCAAAAAAAGGCAAAGCATTATGGGATAAATCATTTGGCCGTCCTGTTCAGGTATTTGATTTCAGTATGACATGGGAAAAGGCAAGAAAGATTGGGTGGAATGCCTCGAAAGGTTTTTTATTGGTTGAAATCCCATCAACCTTATGGGGCATGGCGTCTCAGGCAATTAATAACGCAGGACATAATTCTTTAGGCCAATGGTTTTCAGATGGTGTGGTGGCTGGTCTCTTGGATCCTATTCAGACTGTTGCTAATATAGTCAATCAACCTGTTTCAGGTATTACGCACAACCCTTTAGTTAATGTTCCCTTGAGCGTTGCTATCACAACCATTGCAGTTCCAGTAGCATCTCTAGCGGCACGTAAAGCTGGTAAAGGTATGGCGGAATGGGGTGGAGAACATATAAATAGAAGGTTCCCATTTATAAGAAGCATGTATCGATGGCGCAAATACGGGATATGGGAATCTACTATGGCGCCACCGGAGGTACAAGTAATAGAACCAGCGCCTTCCAGAGCAATCTCACAAGAATATATAATCACCGAAACTGGCGAGCATATTCCTGTTCCTGGACAAGCAAGAATCACCCAGCCTCTTACGCCTGAAGCAAAGGAGGCGGCGGCAAGCGCCATGCAGGGGAGTATGGAAAGGCCCGGTGAGGCGGAAAACAATCAATTTCAGGTGCCGGTAAAGAACTCAAGGATACAACTACAGAATCTACAAGCTGAAGATAAACGCACCCGTTGATCTCTCTTTTTAACCATCCATCCCTCTTCTAATCGCTTTAACAAAGTTCATCCCCTCCTGCAGCGATCCTCTCGCAAGTTTTTCTACGAGCGCCGAACCCACTACGACGGCATCGCTGAATTTCGCCACGTCTTTCGCCTGTTCCGGGGTTTTGATTCCGAAGCCAACGGCGACGGGAAGGGAAGTAAGGGATTTGATGTGCGTGACTCTTTCTTTCAGGCGAGTAACATTAGCCGATTTTCCTCCGGTAATGCCTGCAACAGAGATATAATATAAAAAACCGCCTGCGTTTCTCGCGAGCATGGCAAGACGTTTGTCATCGGTGGTGGGGGCAATCAGACGGATCAATTTTATTCCATACGTTTCTGCAATGGGTACAAATTCGTTTTCTTCTTCCGGCGGGAGATCAACCAGGATGACCCCATCCACTCCGGCTTCGCCTGCATCCTTGCAGAATTCATCCGGGCCGTAAATATAAACGGGATTATAGTATCCCATCAGAATGACTGGCGTTGTGCCATCAGTTTTGCGGAAATTCCTAACGAGAGAAAGAATGTCTTTCAGCTTTACGCCTGCGCTCAGGGCGCGCAATCCTGCCGCCTGTATCGTCAGGCCGTCCGCCATAGGATCTGAAAACGGCATTCCTATTTCAATGATGTCGGCGCCTGCCTGTGGCAACGCAGCGATAATTTTTCCTGAAGATACGATATCCGGATCGCCGCCCATCACAAAGGTAATCAGGCCTTTGCCATTCCTTTTTGTAAGTTCGGCGAATTTCCGTTCTATCCTGCCGCTCATATCTTCACGCCTAATGCATTGGCGACGGTAAAGATATCTTTATCGCCCCGTCCCGACAGGTTCATGACGATCAAGTGTTCCTTAGGCAACTTGGGAGCCATTTTCAAGATATGAGCGATGGCATGGCTTGATTCAAGCGCCGGGATAATGCCTTCAAGCCGGGTGCAAATCTGGAACGCTTCCAGTGCCTCATTATCTGTGACGGACACATATTGCACTCTTCCGGTATCGTGCAGCCATGCATGCTCCGGGCCGACGCCAGGATAATCAAGTCCCGCTGAGATGGAATGCGCTTCCAGTATCTGCCCGCCGTCATCCTGCAGGAGATAGGTACGACTGCCGTGCAGAACGCCCGGCCTGCCTTTAGTAATGGATGCAGCATGTTTGTCAGTCTCAACTCCGTGCCCCGCAGCCTCAACGCCTATGATATTTACGTTCTTATCCTCAAGGAAGGGATGAAAAAGCCCGATGGCATTCGATCCGCCGCCGATGCAGGCAACCAGTGTATCCGGAAGGCGGCCCTCAGCCTGCATGATCTGCTCGCGGGTTTCATGGCCGATGACCGATTGGAAATCACGTACCATGACAGGGTAAGGATGCGGTCCGGCAACCGTCCCGATGAGATAAAATGTATTATCCACATTGCTTACCCAATCGCGTAGCGCTTCGTTCATTGCGTCCTTCAGGGTCTTCGCCCCGCTTTCCACCGGAACTACCTTGGCCCCCAGCAGTTTCATGCGGAAGACATTAGGCATCTGGCGTTCTATGTCGCGCGCGCCCATATAGATAATGCATTCAAGCCCGAACAGCGCGCAGACTGTCGCCGTAGCCACCCCATGCTGTCCCGCCCCGGTTTCTGCGATAATACGTTTTTTGCCAAGTCTTTTTGCAAGCAGCGCCTGGCCGATGCAGTTGTTAACCTTGTGCGCCCCGGTATGGTTGAGCTCTTCGCGCTTGAAATATATTTTCGCGCCTTTGCAGTGGCTGGTCAGGCGTTCGGCGAAATAAAGCGGGCTGGGGCGGCCTATGTAATAGGTAAAATAGTAATCCAGGTCTTTTTTGAATGCCGGGTCGTTTTTTGCTTTTTCGTACTCTTTTTCCACTTCCAGTATGAGCGGCATGAGCGTTTCCGCGACATAACGCCCGCCGTAAATGCCGAAGTGACCATTTACATCAGGTGCGTTAAAATCGTTTCGTAATTCTGCCGTCATATTATTTTATAGTTGCCGTAAAGAGACTGTTGTATAATTCTATCAATCGATTATGCAACCTTTATTGTTAGTGCCATTTTAGCGTATGCGGATACTTTATTATACCCCTCTGTCGCCCTACTGCCGCAAGATCCGCATATTGCTGCGCGAGAAAGATCTGGAATACGAGGCGGTTCAGGAGAATTTCTGGGAACGCAGGCCGGAGTTCTTCGCTCTCAATCCTGCAGGCGAAGTGCCTATACTGCTTGAACCGGACGGCACGGTTATCAGCGGGAACTATGCGATTATGGAGTATCTTGAGGAGGCCTACCGCGATAATAACAAGCGTTATATCGGCAGTTCCATCAGCGAGCGTGCGGAAGTGAGGCGGCTTATTGACTGGTTCGACCGGAAATTTGAGGCGGAAGTGAGCCAGAACATCCTGTTTGAAAAAGTGTTCAAGCGGCTCATGCATTACGGAGAGCCGCAGTCTGAGGCCATACGGGCAGGGAAGAAAAACCTGCTGTATCACCTGGATTATATTGGCTTTCTTACCGCCGAGAATCATTATCTGGCTGGAGAAGCTATGACGCTTGCGGATATTGCTGCAGCGAGCCATCTCTCCGCTCTTGATTATCTCGGGGATGTGCCATGGGAGCATAACGAGAATGCCAAGGAATGGTATGCGCTTATGAAATCAAGGCCTTCGATACGGGCGATTCTCATAGATCGGGTACCAAGCTGCAGGCCGCCGAAACATTATGAAGACCCGGATTTCTAAGATGCTGAAGAATATTATAAGAGTGTTATCGGTTGCTTTATTATTGCTTTCTGCGGGTTATGCGGCAGGCTATGACCATGTCACCTTTCCCACAGATACGCTTGAAATAGCCACGGCATCCGGCAAGGTGAAGCTGACGGTGGAGCTGGCTACGGATTACAGGCAGCAGGAATTCGGCCTTATGTTCCGCAAAAGCATGCCACAGGATCACGGGATGATATTTGATGTAGGTAACCCGCGCCGTATTGAGATGTGGATGAAGAACACCTATATTCCGCTCGATATGATCTTTATTAATAAAGACGGGATGATTACCCGCATTGTAAAGAATGCAAAACCGCTTTCTACTGATATTATATCCTCAGAAGGAGAGGTGAGGGCAGTGCTTGAAATAAATGGCGGTATGGCGGATAAAGACCATGTTAATACAGGCGATCACGTTATATATTCTATTTTTAGGTAAGATATGGCAGGGGGTATGTATAGAGTGCGTTGGGCAATCACCTCTGTCATTACGAGCCGCCGAAGGCGGCGTGGCAATTCAGGAATCGCAGGATCGATAAAAACTGGATTGTTTCGCTTCGCTCGCAATGACATCCTTTGGTTTCTTATGCTAATGGTATGCTTAGTAACAAGCGCTCCCGCCCTTGCGTACACGCCGCTTATATATAGCAAGTCGGTAATCAGGATTGTACCCGTTGATGATACGAAGGCAGATAGTAAGAAAGAGGATGAGAAAAAGAAAGGCGATGGCAAGAAAGCGGAGGACAGCAAAGTAAGCGATTTGTTACCCAGCCTGTACCGTGTAGGGAAAGAGTTCACTGTAGAGGTTCGTCCCATGAGTTTTCTGGAACAGCATGATTTCATTGCCCATCAGCCTTTCACGGATAAGGAAGGCATGATGATGGTTATTGATCCGCCAGAGAAAGAGCAGCTGAGATCTTCTAACCTGCTAGGCAAGATTGACGTGCTGTTTGTTTTGGAGGATGGCACTATTGACAAGATAGCCCCCAATCTTGCGCTGACGGAACTGGTAGAACCTATTAACACGGAGAAACCCGTAAAAGCTTTTGTGTTCCTGAAAGCGGGTATGGCGCAGGCAAGCGATATTAGGCCGGGCGATCATGTCGCAGGAACATTGTTTAAAACCCATCCTGTAATACTTCAGTAGTCTTATGAATCCTGTACGTCTGGGCATTAATATTGATCATGTCGCAACCGTGCGTAATGCGAGGGGAGGGGAACATCCAGACCCGGTGCGTGCAGCGCTTACGGCTGCGGAGGCCGGAGCGGATGGCATAACGGCGCATCTGCGTGAGGACAGAAGGCATATACGTGATGAGGATGTCATGCGTTTGAAGAATGAATGCAGCTTGCCGCTCAATCTTGAAATGGCGGCAACGGAAGAAATGCGGAAGATTGCGCTTGAGGTCATGCCGCATGCCGTCTGTATCGTTCCGGAAAAACGTAAGGAAATTACAACAGAGGGAGGGCTGGATGTTGCCTTTCAAAAGGGATACCTGAAGGAATATATAAAGCCACTTTTAGCAGCCGGTATCCGGGTATCGTTATTTATTGATCCCGCTATAGCGCAGTTGGATGCGGCAAAAGAAACAGGGGCCCAGGTGGTGGAACTGCATACGGGAAAATATTGTGAGGAATATGGCAAGGTGGGAAGCAGGGAGTTGGAACATATAATAAAGTCGGTCTCCCACTCTTCTTCCATCGGGTTGGAATGCCACGCAGGACATGGGCTATCATTTGTCAATGTGGCAGGGATTGCCGCGATACCGGATATCACCGAATTGAATATCTGACTTTTTATATTCGGCGAGTCCATATTTATGGGATTGAAAGAGTGCATTGCTGAAATGAAGAGACGGATAGCGGAAGCACGGCAATGATTATCGGTATCGGAAGTGATTTGGTGGATATACGCAGGATAGAAAAGTTATATTCCCGATTCGAGAAAAAATTTGAAGAGCGTGTATTCACCGATGATGAAATTCGCACTGCTAATAAATGCAATTCAGGAATAAACGCAAAATTTTTTAGCCTTGCAAAAAGATTCGCCGCGAAGGAAGCGTGTGCGAAAGCGTTAGGGATTGGAATAGGGCAAGGGATAAAATGGACGGATATATCCGTCGTGAACAACGCCTCCGGAGCGCCTTATTTAATATTGGCAGGAAAGGCTGCGGAGCATCTGCAAAGATTAACTCCGAAAAATACCAAAGTGCAGCTCAATCTGAGCTTGTCCGATGAGTATCCGATGGCCCTTGCATTCGTTGTTATTTCAGCCTTTCCATTGTAATTTTTTTATAATTATTCCACAACCGCAGCCAAAGTTGCAGGAATTCAACAGTTTGCCAAAATTTCTTAGTATGAAACATAGCAAAACAAAATATATTCATATATTTCAATAAATTGATAATTGCCCAAAAAACAGGCATAGATTGCCAAATCCTATATTTTGCTTGGTTAACGTATTATTAATTTATAGTTTTCAACAGGGTTATCCACAGGTTTGGTGGATGAAAATAAATAGGGCATGAAGAACATCAAAAAGAATCTATGAAGCGCGATGGTTCCGTGGAAGTAGACTGTTGCTTTTGAAAGGCTTTACAAGTAGGAATGACGTTATCTGACAGGGCTAGAATCAAAAGAATTAATAAAATCTATGAAGAAGAAAATATCGTTATTGCCACCTGGCCTCTACGATCTGTTGCCGCCTGATGCCAGCAAGG
>CAYVTI010000034.1:10034-25068 GCA_964454545.1 uncultured Rickettsiales bacterium | reverse complement strand
TCAAGGCCAATATCATCGAGAAATCCGGTTCGTGGTTCTCCTACAATTCGCAGCGCATAGGCCAGGGCAAGGAAAACGCCCGCCAGTTCCTCAAGGATAACCCGCAGGTCTCCGGGGAAATCGAAAAGAAAATCCGCGAAAATGCAGGCGTGGTGAACAATTCGCTGCAAGCCCCGGCGCATGAGTTTGAAGAAGACGCGGCGTAACCTTTTCTATGGCGCTAATTACTTGCAAAGATTGCAAAAAAGAATTTAGCACCGATGCGAAAACATGTCCTCATTGTGGAGCAAAAACGCCTAAACAGACACCGAATAACTCAAAATTCCTAAAAGGTGTTATTGATAGCAATAATTTTTGTTTGGGCTATAAGCCAATTATCTCCGAACGTTCCTGTACAGAAAGTTCCCGATATAGATGCTGCCCCGCAAATGTGTCAGCAATTTGTGAAGGAATCCGTTCATGATCAAGATTCTGCTGAATTTGATCTGTGGACGCATTATTTCCGGGAAGAAGAAAAGAATAAGGTATTTTATGTGCAGGTAACGCTTAGGGCGAAAAATGGATTTAATGCACTTCGTAAAATGGCTGTGGATTGCAGGATGAAGAGATGACCTGATGATAAGTGGCTGCTTGTAAATCTTAAGGAGATACATTAAGTTGTCATTCCCGCGTAGGCGGGAATCTCTCTATCCATAATTGGAGTTGTTGGTAGAGGGATTCCTGCCTTCGCAGGAATGAAGATTATTAATAAGCGCTTGAAATTATAATGAAAAACGGCCTAAACGATATACGTTCAGCTTTTCTTGATTTCTTTGCCGAAAACGGGCACGAGATCGTGCCGTCCAGTTCCCTGGTGCCGCATAACGACCCGACGCTGATGTTCACCAACGCGGGCATGGTGCAGTTCAAGAACGTATTCACCGGCGCGGAAAAGCTCAAATTCAACCGCGCGGCTTCCAGCCAGAAATGCGTGCGCGCAGGCGGCAAGCATAACGATCTCGACAATGTCGGCTACACGGCGCGGCACCTCACTTTTTTCGAGATGCTCGGCAATTTTTCGTTCGGCGATTATTTCAAGGAACTGGCGATTGAACTTGCCTGGAAACTGGTCACGAAAGAATTCGGTCTGCCCAAGGAAAAATTGACGGCTACGGTATACCATACCGATGACGAGGCGTTTAATTTATGGAAGAAAATCGCCGGGTTGCCGGAAAGCCGGATCATCCGTATTCCCACGAATGACAATTTTTGGGCCATGGGAGACACAGGTCCGTGCGGACCATGTTCGGAGATTTTCTACGATCATGGCGATAAAATCCCTGGCGGCCCTCCGGGCAGTCCTGATCAGGATGGTGATCGCTTTGTAGAGATCTGGAATCTCGTCTTCATGCAATATGAACAGGTGGATAAGGAAAACCGCAGCAACCTCCCTAAGCCTTCGATTGACACCGGGATGGGATTGGAGCGCATGACTACTGTGCTGCAGGGCGTGCATGATATTTATGATATTGATTTATTTCAGGCTTTGATTAATGCGTCACGTTCTTTATCTGGAGACGCACAAGGCAATGATTCTTCTCATCGTATAATTGCTGATCATTTGCGTTCGTCTGCTTTTCTGATTGCCGATGGCGTGATGCCAAGTAACGAAGGCAGAGGATATGTGTTACGCCGGATCATGCGCCGCGCCATGCGCCATGCACATATAATTGGATGTAAAGACCCTCTCCTGTATGCTTTGGTTCCTGCGCTTATTCATGAGATGGGCGAGCATTACCCGGAACTGATGCGTGCGGAAGCGCTGATTAAGGAAACACTGAAACTGGAAGAAGAACGCTTCAAGCAGACATTGGAACGTGGCCTGAAACTGCTCGAAGAAGAGGCTGGGAAACTGGCTGGCGGCGCAACGCTTCAGGGAGAAGTCGCCTTCAAGCTATATGATACCTATGGCTTCCCGCTCGATCTGACGCAGGACATCCTGCGTGGCAAGGGACTGGCTGTGGACACGCAGGGGTTTGAAACCTGCATGGCAAAACAGAAGGCGGATGCGCGCGCCGCATGGACGGGGTCGGGTGACAAGGCAACCAGCAATATCTGGTTTGAAATTAAAGATAAGGTAGGAGTGACTGAGTTTTTAGGGTATACGCAGGATACTGCTGCGGCCAAGCTGCTTGCGATTGTTGTGGACGGCAAGGAAGTGCAGGAAGTTGCTGCAGGCAAGGAGGCGGCATTTGTCTTCAACCAGACGCCGTTCTACGGCGAGTCCGGCGGACAGATGGGCGATAAGGGCGTAGTAAAAATAGGCGGCGAGATCATCGCGGAAATCAGCGATACCCAGAAGCCGCTTGATAATTTTCATACGCACAAAGCCGCTGTCAAAGCGCCGCTCAAGGCGGGCGATATGGTAACGCTCGTCATTGACGCTGAAAACCGCGCCCGCCTGCGCGCCAACCATTCGGCCACCCATATATTGCATGCGGTCATGCGCAAACAGCTCGGCGAGCATATCACCCAGCGCGGCTCACTGGTGGCGCCGGACAAGCTGCGTTTCGACGTGAGCCATCCCAAGGCGATTACGAAAGAGGAAATTGCGGCGATTGAACGCGAAGTCAACCGCATCGTCTGGCAGAACAGCAGCGTTTCCACCGTATTGATGACACCGGACGAAGCGGTAAAACAGGGCGCAATGGCGCTGTTTGGCGAGAAATACGGCGAGGAAGTGCGCGTGGTCAGCATGGGGTTGGATGAAAAGCAATCCTACTCCACGGAACTGTGCGGCGGCACGCATGTGCATGCGACGGGTGACATCGGCCTGTTCAAGATAACGGGCGAATCGGCGGTAGCGGCAGGCATCCGCCGCATCGAGGCGGTGACGAGGGACAGCGCGTTTGAGTATCTTTCTGAACAGGATGCGCGGATGCGCGAAATGTCAGCGCAGTTTAAAATTTCGCCTGCCGAACTCCCTGATAAAATCACTGCTCTCCAGAACGAGCGCAGGAAGCTGGAGAAAGAGCTGGCAGAGGCGAAGAAATCGCTTGCCCTGGGCAGCGGCGATGAAAAGGTGGAACCGGAAATGGTGGGCAATGTCAGGTTGATTGCCAGACACTTTAATGACCTTGATCCCAAAGAATTGCGGGGCATCAATAATAATTATATCAAATTATCGGATGTGGCGGTTACCTCTACTGCGTCCGGCGGGAAACTGTCGCTCGTCGTGGGCGTAAGCCCTGCGGCGGTTAAGGACAAGGCCATAGACGCTGTGCCGCTGGTGAAAACAGCAGTGGAAATTATCGGCGGCCAGGGCGGCGGCGGCAGGCCGGAAATGGCGCAGGGCGGCGGGCCGGATGTGGATAAGCTGCCGGAAGCGGTCAACGCGATACGCAAGAAGCTATCTTCTTAGGATAACCTTAGTTTTGGATAAGGAAAGGAATAAGTATTTATTTTTCCTTGTCATGCCAGCTTCCGCTGGCATGACAACGCATAATCCCCAATGACTTATCCGATATTTTATCCGAAACTCAGGTTAGGATATTTACTTGCAGGCGATCGCCAGCTTGTACTTTGATTCTTCGTTACCCAGGTAGATTTCATTACTGCCTTTTTTGAGCGGCGCGCTGTAAATGCCTCTCCCGCGCCCTATGATTATCCCGTTCACCGTCGTGCAGAAACGGCTCCCCAGATCGTTCACGATTATATTCCCTTCATTATCCAGGGTAATCTCACAATGCTGGCGGGATACCAGCAGGGGGTTCTTAAGAGACGCTATGGCAAGATGAAGCTGATCCCTCGGATTCTTCTTCCCGTCTTCCGGGTAGCCGCCGACACGGAACGGCAGGCTGCTTACCGGTATTTCCACCGGCTTCATCTGCGCCTTCAACACATCGCTTGCCGGCGTTATGGTGATTTTATCAATATCGCCCTTCGACAGGGTGGGCTGTAAATTCTTGACCCGGTTCCTGGTCGGAAGCGTCTTTTCAATTGCCACCAGCAGGAATGGCTGTATGGGCTTCGGGCTGGCATAAAACTGTTTTTCAAATTCTTCCGGCGTAATGGCATCGAGAACGGCGTCGCTTACCGCACGGGCGCCGTACTGGCGTAATTCGTCAGGCATGAAAACCGCAAGTTCGCCAAATACCTTGCCCGCTTCTATCAGCCCCAGTTTTACCTCGATATTACTGTTGAGGTAAAATGTTTCCACACTGCCGGAAATGACCGTATAAGCCACATCGGCGACATCGCCCTCGCTGAATATAACCTCGCCTGCACTTACCTTTTTCTCAGCCATCCATAACCTTTCTCGCGTGGTTACGCGGAGGAGTTCTTCACGACGACCCCGCAGGGGAGATTCCACGGAGTGAAATCGGGCGCAGCGCACCCCCCAAACACGATTATTATTCGACCGTCACTGACTTGGCAAGATTTCTCGGCTGGTCGACATCGGTCCCCTTAAGCACCGCGACATGGTAGGCAAGCAGCTGCACGGGAACCGCGTAAAGGATGGGCGCCGCGAAATTATCCACCGACGGCATTTCTATCTTCGCCGCGACGATCTCGGAGAGTTCAGCGCACCCTCTCGCATCGCTTACCAGGACGACCCTGCCGCCCCGCGCCGCCACTTCCTGAATGTTGGACGCGGTCTTTTCAAACAGGTGATCGTAAGGCGCGATGACCACGACTGGCACATGTTCGTCAATCAGCGCGATGGGACCGTGCTTGAGTTCGCCTGCGGCATAGCCTTCCGCATGGATATAGGAAATTTCCTTGAGTTTCAGCGCGCCTTCGAGCGCGATGGAATGGCTGGTGCCACGCCCCATATAGAGAATATCACGCGCGCCCGCGAGCTGAACGGCAACCTGCGCGATGTATTCCTCATTATGCAGCACTTCCACGATGCGCGACGGCACCTCGGCGATGGCATGGATGAGACGCGACTGCTCCTCCTTCCTGAGCACGCCACGCGCATCCGCAAGCGCGATAGCCACGCAGGCAAGCGCTACAAGCTGGGTGGTAAACGCTTTCGTGGACGCAACGCCTATCTCAAGCCCTGCGCAGGTCGGCACTACCGCTTCCGCTTCATGCGCCATGGTGCTTTCCGGTACGTTCACCACCGCCATCGTATGCTGGCCCGCGGCTTTTGCGGCGCGCATCGCGGCCAGCGTATCGGCGGTCTCTCCTGACTGCGATACGAAGATGGCGAGCGAGTCCTTCGCGATTACCACATCGCGGTAGCGGTATTCCGAAGCGATGTCGATATGCACCGGAATATGCGCGACGCTTTCAAACCAGTAGCGTGCGACCAGCGCCGCATAATAGGACGTGCCGCAGGCAACCAGAGTAATCCTGCTGATTTTCTTCAAGTCGAACGGCAGCTTGGGAAGCTCGATCTTGCCTGTAGTATAGTCACAGAACACGCTCATCGTTTCGCCGATGACAGTCGGCTGTTCATAGATTTCCTTGAGCATAAAGTGGCGGAATTCGCCCTTGCCCACCGCCGCGCCGGTAAGGTTCGTGGTCTTTACCGGGCGTGACGCTTCCCTGCCTTCCTTATCATAGAATGTCACATTTTCTCTGGTAAGCACCGCAACGTCGCCATCTTCGAGATAAGCGACCCTGGAGGTGTAGGGGGAAAGAGCAGTGGCGTCCGATCCCATGTACATCTCGCCCTTGCCGTAACCGACCGCAAGCGGGGAGCCTTTGCGCGCTGCAAATAATACGTCAGGGTTTCCGGCAAAGAGGATGCCGAGCGCGAAGGCCCCTTCAAGGCGTGAGATGGCCGATAGAACTGCATCTTTGGGCGCCATGCCGGAAGCAAGGCATTTATCGATAAGATGCACGATGACTTCCGTATCCGTCTGGGAAGTGAATTTCACGCCCTTTTCCTGCAATTCCTGCTTGAGCTCGCGGTAATTCTCGATAATGCCGTTATGAACAATCGCAACATTGGCAGTCGCATGCGGGTGGGCGTTGATCTCAGTCGGCAGGCCGTGCGTCGCCCAGCGCGTATGCCCGATACCGATATTACCCTGCGGGGTTTTGCCATACACCAGCTTCTCAAGGTTAGTAAGCTTTCCTTCTGCCCGCACGCGCGCAATCTTATCGCCATCCACCGTGGCGATGCCTGAGGAATCATATCCGCGGTATTCCAATTGCCTGAGCCCTTGCAAAAGCCTTACTGCCACCGATTCTTTTCCAATGATGCCTACAATGCCGCACATGTTGATAACCTTCCGCTTTTCGTGTTAAACCGGGACTGATCTTCCGTTCTTCCAGTATCCGGACAGCATTTATATTTACAAAATAAGTATCTGGCAAATAAAAGTTTATTACCAAATGTTACTTATTATTCCTTTATGTAATACGGCTGTTATAATTATCTGTTATAATTGTTCTGAGGTACCCGGCAGCAGAGACAGCCACATATGGCCAACGGTAACGGAACAAAGAGTCGAAGACAATTCCTGCGCCGAGCAGGTAAAGTAGCATTTGCTGCAGGATATGTGGCATGGCTTGGCACAACAGGAGCGGCAGGAATCTTTGCTGGACTTGAGATACCAGCAGTGGTGGAAAGAACAGTGTACAATGCCATTGCGCCTGCTGAACAGGATGTGGTCATTTCTCTGATGCTCCCTCAGGATCCGGCAGATAATACAACATCGGCTATCAATACGGTTAACTTCGGAGGAAAAGCTACTGTAATACAGATCGATCCTAAAAGTGACGGCCCCACCGCCCGAAAAGAAATTAAGGAAGCGCTCTATAATTACATAGCCGCACATGGGTCAATAACACACCTTGTGATCGCAAGCCACGGTATGGAGGATACTCTTATCATCGGCGCTCCGGACAGCCCCAATACCATTGCTGTCACTGATTTACTGCAAGATCTTGCGGATGTACAGGAACACTGCTGGGTCGCCAACCCTTACAAACATAACGAACCCGATCCATATTTCATGCTGGTGCAGAAGAATATTTTCTTTGCAGGCTGTTCAATATTTGCTCCCTCAAATACTGCAATTACGGAAAAATATTACCCCTATGCAAGCACGCTCGGTAATATAACAGCTTCGAAGGCTATTGTATATACTACCTCCAACAAAATTGCCCTGGTAGCCCCGGAAACGCTCGATACGGGGGATTTCTGGACGATTGATGCACGAGGAAATGTAAGACCGTATACATATAATACCGGCCTGTTGCAGAACATAGGATTTGTACTGCCAAGCGTGGTAGGAGGAGTGGCAGGAGGAGCAGCGGGAATAGTATCAGGAGCTGCGCTGGGTGAGATGGCGCTTAGGAGGCGTTTTGATCTGCATGAGGCATTACATGACTTCCAGGAAGCTGTGAAACCTATTGTGAATGTAATCGACACTCCGGTAAAGCGCCGGGGAATATTAAAGGGAATGGTGGCAATTGTAGCGGGAAGTTTACTCTCTAAAGGATTGGCAGGCGATCACCCATCTCCTCCCGTTCCTCCTTATCCGTCCAACCCCAATTCAAGAAATATCGTATTCAGCCTGCGTGACGCCAGCAGCATAAGCAAGGATTACAACGATAATGTATTACCTGATGAACAGATGGTGAAAGGTGACGCGCTTGTGGTGCCAATTCTGGTCGATAAAGACCACCCTGAGAAAACTATCCAGGCCATACGGGAAACGATACAGAAGCATCTTTCAGAATTGAGAAGTATCGTTCCGGGAATGACGCTGGATAAGGTTATTATCAGCACGAATGGAGATACCAACCTGCTTGGCCAGCGTCTCCGGCTCGGACATAATAATCCAAAAATAATCGATCCGGTTCCATTATTAGATGCATTATCCGATATTCAGCCCCAACCATTCTGCCATTCTGGCTTGACACTGCTTGTACCTGACCTGTTCGCCAACCTGCCCATTCCATACGCAGATATGTTGCTGGACAAGGTTAATAAACTCAAATTCCCTGTATCAGGCACATATACCGAAGTATATGAGACCGATGAAGGTGTCGCAGGGCTGGCAGCAACCTTCAATCCCCCAGAAGATCCCCATTCCCGAGAGATGATTACAAGAACTTTTATTAATCCTGCTATTTATTTTGTTTACAATCCTCCGGGCAGAATAGGCAGCGAGAATCCTGGCGCAAACAGCAAGTGGATTGAAGAGGTCAATCAGAAAACAAATATGCAGCAGGGAAACCAGCAATCGCCTGCACCTGTATTCCCCAAAAGGACTTCCTTAATTCAGCGTTGATAATTGTCAGGATGATTTACACAACCTTCCTTATGCAGGAAAACCTTTTCCAGCGGAAAAAGCGCGGTTTTGGGGCGGGTTTTTCGTATATCCCGCTTGGGATATACGATATGAATGCCGTTTTTATCCAGGAACTGTTCGTAGTGGTATCCTTCCGTATCGGAAATCTCATAGCTTCCCCTGCCGCAGCTCTTTACCATGTCATCTATCTGCTGCTGGATTTTGGCGCTGGTTTCCTGAAAATACCGCGTACTGGGAGGAATAATCAACGCGGAATTAAGCAGGAGCAGGACGCACACGAATTTTGCCGTTATCCTCTGCCACGCCTCTTTTGAGCCCATCGCAGGGATCGCCATAAGCAGCGGCAGAAGCGCCACCTGCGGCGCGTAGCGCGCCCACCAGCTGCCGGGGTTAATCAGGATGGTGACAATGAGGGCAGCGATCATGACTGCAATATCCTTATCCCTGTAAGATGAGGATGCAATATAAAGTATGACAGACAGCAGCAATATGCCGCCAAAGAGCGCTCCCCAGCCGCCAATGCGGATATCGTTTGCGAAAAAGAGTCCCAGTTCATCCTTATGCACCGAGAAGGGTATCTTTATTCTCGGCTCGGAAGTGCCGCCCTTGTCTTCCACGTTTTCCGAACGGCTGAAGATGGATATCAGCACTTTCTCCGCATTATTATATTGATGATCCACGAACGACTTCGGACTTTGCGCCGCCACAACGTCAATGCTGCCTCTGCCCATGAGCGGGAAGAATGGGGTGCCATGCATGATGGTATTGGTGATATAGGGATTATACCCCATAATCACGCCACCCGTCAGGAGGATAAAAATGATGCAAGCGGCAGCCGTCCTGCCCTGCTTGAAATCGTGCAATGATTTGCTTTTATACCAGCGATAAAGCAGTGCCAGCGCGCAGGCCGCGTAACACACACACACATAGGCCAGGCCGGTGAACTTGATATTGATGAGCAGGCATGAGGCGAGGATGAAAACCGCCTTATCAATCGCTCTTGGGTTATTCATCATGGCCATGCCGGAAAACGCCATGAGCGTTACGAGCGATGCCAGCGCACCGTCTACGTAAAACGTGTGCAGCTGGCTGATGGCAACCGGGTTAAGGGCTGCCGCGCAGGCGATAAGCAGGGCATTGCCGGTGCCTGAGCCACGGGTTTTGAGAAAACTGAAGATATAGGCCGCAACGGCGTAAAGGCAGAACAGGTTACAGGCTTTGCCGACATTATAATTACCCGTGAGATGCGTGATGATGGCGGCAAAATACCAGGTCGCCTTGGGATAGTGGTTCGTCCACAGATCATCAAACCCGTGCATCATTTCGTACATCGGATTGACGCCGTTAAGCAGCTGCAATATGGCATCGGCATGATAGGCGCGGCTGTCCCATGTGTTGTCATAGAACAGGCTGGCGACGAATAACGCCTTCGCTACCCCGCATGCAAGCAGCAGGACGGCAATTATTTTTACCGTCCATGATGTGTTTCTTAAAAATTTCAGGCAGAGGAGCGGAACAACGGCGGCGGCCATCACTGGCAGCTGCCATTTCATTTTCTGGTTATCCGCGAATAATTCCAGGATGAAGATGAATACCGGAAGAAAAAACAACCCCAGAAAGGAAGCGGATAAATAATCCGCTATCAAAACAGCGTTGCGGTAAGCTGTGCGTTCCTGCTGCACGTTTATCCCTTGGCGGCGAAGCCGTTGGTAATCGGGCCATGCGCCCTGCCATGCACGAACTGTTCGACGTAAGGGTTGCCGCTGTTATAGATATTTTTCGCAGGGCCCGTCCAGATGATCCTGCCCTCGTAAAGCATGGCGATCTGGCTGGCGATCTTGCTGGCGCTTGCCATGTCGTGGGTAATGGAAAGGGTGGTGAGCCCAAGATTCCTGGTGCATTCAATGATGAGCTCATTAATGACGTCCGCCATGATAGGATCGAGCCCGGTCGTAGGCTCGTCAAAGAATATGATGTCGGGCTTCGCGCAAATGGCGCGCGCCAGCGCCACGCGTTTCTGCATGCCGCCGGAGAGTTCGGCAGGCTTGAGGAGGGCTACTTCCTTCTTCAATCCCACCGCCGTAAGCTTTTCGATTGCCATTTCCCTGGCTTCGCGTGCGCTTGTTTTCTGGTTCTGCCTGACCGCGAAGGTGATATTTTCCCACACCGTCAGACTGTCGAACAGCGCGCCGCCCTGGAACAGCATACCGAACTTGCGCATGAGTTCCTCGCGTTCCCTGCCGCGCAGATTCGTTACTTCCTGCCCGTCAATCTTTATGCTGCCGGAATCAGGCTTGAGCAGCCCCAATATGCATTTGATGAGCACGGATTTTCCGGTGCCTGAGCCGCCGATGACCACGAGTGATTCGCTTTTTTCCACCGTAAGCGTAATGCCGTCCAGCACCTTCTTACTGCCAAACGATTTCTTCAAATCCTTCACTTCGATTTTTGGGGCCATGTCATGTTCCAAAAAACAGCGCCGTGAGGAAGTAGTTCGCCAGGAAAATAAGGATGGAGGCGGACACCACGGCATTGGTGGTCGCCGTTCCCACGCCCTGCGCGCCGCCCTGGGAATGGTACCCGTGATAGCAGCCCATAAGGGCGACAATGAATCCGAAGACGGCGGCCTTGGTGAGGCCACTCGTGACATCGATGCGCTTTAAATAGTCGAACGTGCTGATGAGATAAGGCCCGGGAGCAAACCCCAGCTTATGAATGCTCACAAGATAACCGCCGAACACGCCGATGATGTCGGCCACCACCACGAGACATGGCAGCATTAACACCCCGGCGAACAGGCGCGGAAAGATAAGGTATTTCTGCGGGCTGGTGGAAAGGGTGGTAAGCGCGTCAATCTGTTCGGTCACGCGCATGGTGCCGATTTCCGCAGCGAACGCCGCGCCGATGCGCCCCGCCACCATCAGGCCGGAAAGCACCGGCCCCAACTCACGCGTGATGGACAAAACCACCACCGTAGCAATGGAACTTTCCGCATTAAAGCGCGCGAAGCCCGAATAGCTCTGCAGCGCAAGCACCGCCCCTGTAAATATCGCCGTGAGCCCTATAACCGGAAGCGAAAAATAGCCGATGTCAATCATCTGGCGGACAATCTGGCGCGGGTAATAAGGCGGGCGGATGCCGGTGATGATCGCCTCAAAAGCGAAGATTCCCAGCCTGCCCACGGAAGCCAGAAATGCCAGAAACACACGCCCGATATTTGCCAGAAAATTCATAAGCTGCGCCGCAAGGAAATGTAATGCCGGAGAGATTACTGACTCCAGGGGTTTGGTCAAGAAGAATTAGTTCCTGCCCTATTAAAATACTAATTAATTATGTATATTTACTATATATACAAATTATTATGCATAATTTATCATGCGCTTTGCTGGCAGGGCAGAATACACTACTCCATCACAAAGTGGGACTAAACCCCTAACCTTCTGAATTATCCTGCGCGTTAATTTCCGGCTTATAAATCCGCACTTTCCTGATCACCCTCGGATTGGCTGAAAGTATTTCCATGCGCACGCCCCCTTCATGCCCGACCGTCTCCCCCGAGACCGGCACGTGACCGAGCTTGTAGAAAATAAATCCGCCCAGCGTGTCGTAATCGGCGTTTTCATCCTCGATCCCGAATGAGATTCCAAGTTCCTTTTCCAGATCCTCAACCCGTATGCGCGCATCGACATCATAATAGCCCTGCGCCGAGCGGATAAGGCGCGCTTCATTCTCGTCGATGTCATCATGTTCGTCCTGAATTTCGCCGACAATCTCCTCGAATATATCCTCAAGCGTCACCATGCCGTCCGTCCCGCCGTACTCGTCCACCACAATAGCGATATGCACCCCGGCGTCGCGCATCTTTACCAGCAGATCGGTCAGCTTCATCGAGGGCGGCACAAAAAGGATTTCGCGCAGGACGAACGCCATGTTGAATTTTTCGTTGCCGGCCAGCAACGGCAGCAGGTCCTTGATGTGCAGGAAGCCTTTTATATTGTCCATCGTGTCGTTGTACACCGGCACGCGCGTATGGCTGTATTGTATGAGATGCGATTTCAGCTCCTCGAATGAAATCGTGTATTCGACGGCCTTGATATCGGTGCGCGGGATCATGATGTCGCTCACCTTGAGCGCGCCAAAATTTATGACCTTGCGCAGCATGTTCTGCTCTTCCGCGGGGAATTCCTCCGTCACTTCCTGATGCTCTTCGAGTACTTCCTCCAGCGCTTCCTTGAGGGAGTTGTCCGGGTTCCTGCCGCCCAGATTACAACGCAGCCATAGCTTGAAACGCTTGGCCAGGCCGTCCTGCTCGTTGTCGTCATCCGCTATTTTAAGGGATTCATGCGCCATGGACTATCTGACCTCATAGGGGTTGGCAAAACCGATCCGGGCGAGGATGGCTGTTTCTTTTGTTTCCATTGCGGACGCGTCCTTGTCTTTCTCATGGTCGAACCCAAGCAGGTGCAGCGCGCCGTGCACTATCATGTGAGCCGTATGCGCACGCATGGGTTTCTTCTGCTCCTTCGCTTCCCGCTTTATGGTATCAAGGCTCAGCACTATATCTCCCAATTCCTCACCATCCCCCGGAAAGGACAATACATTCGTAGGCTTATCCTTCCCGCGGTACTGGTGATTGAGGCTGCGAATAAACGCATCATCAGCCAGCACGATGGAAACGGTTCCCGGCTTCCTGCCTGAGAGCGCCGCCCGGCACCACTCTTTCATCTGCGCCTTATACCCTGGAACAGCCCTTCCCCACTCCCCGGCCTGGCGTATGATGTTGATATCTGGCGGGGAGGAGCGCAAGCGACGACTAGCCGCACCCCGCCGCGGTGCAACCTCAGCCTTTGCAGCGCCTGAGCGCAAATTATAGGAGTCTTCAGCCATTGTTTCGTTTCTTCTTTTCCCATTCGTCATAGGCCTGGACGATTTTAGCCGCAAGGTTGTGGCGCACCACATCAACATCCGAGAAGCGTATGCATTTTATCCCTTCGATTTTCTCGACCTTCTTGATTGCGTCTGACAGGCCGGACTTGACGTCCTTCGGCAGATCGGTCTGGGAGAGATCTCCGGTGATCGCCATGCGCGAATTCTCGCCCAGGCGCGTCAGGAACATCTTCATCTGCGTCGGCGTTGTATTCTGCGCTTCATCCAGGATGATATAGGCGTTGGCCAGCGTGCGGCCGCGCATGAAAGCAAGCGGCGCAATTTCAATCTCGCCGTTTTCAATATGCCTTGCCACCCGTTCCACCGGCATGGTGTCGTAAAGCGCGTCGTAAAGCGGGCGCAGGTACGGATCGATCTTCTCCTTCAGATCCCCCGGCAGGAAGCCAAGCTTCTCGCCCGCTTCCACGGCGGGACGCGAGAGGATGATGCGGTCCACCCGGTTATTGAGAAACAGCGAAACCGCCTGCGCGACGGCAAGATAGGTCTTGCCCGTACCCGCAGGCCCGAGCGCGAACACCATGTCGTATTTCTGCAGCGCTTCGATATATTCCGCCTGCATCTGCGAATAAGGGCCGATGGTTTTCTTCTGGGTCTTGATGGCAAGATCGGAACTGATCGGCCCCCTCTTGCCGTTCCTGGCGGGCTGCGCCATGCGGATCGCCGCATCCACTTCCGACGAGCCTATCTCCACGCCGCCTTCCAGTTTGCTATACAGGCTCTGCATCACTTCCTGAGCCTTGCCTACCGCCTGCGGGCTACCGGTGAGCGACAGCATATTGCCGCGGGAGGTCGCCACTATGTTGAAATTTTTCTCAAGCTTCATCAGGTTTTTATCTTCTTCGCCATAAAGCATCGGTAAAAGCGCGTTATTGGCAAACTGCATGCTGACCGATTCATCTTTTATTGTTTTTTCCAAGTTATTTTACTCCCTGTGAAATTGATGCATTGATTTTTGCCGCCTTTATCCTGGCGATAAGCCCTTTCCCGCCTACAAAGGCACTCACAGCCAATACCAGCAATATTATTCCCGTCAAAGGCCGGTAAAATATCCAGGCCAGAGATACCGTTACAAGACTGAGCACTAAAGCAATCAGGAAAGATATGGCACCTGCTCCGCCTTCGACGATATACCCTATAACCGGCACCACGCTGGCTATGGCGCCCAGCGGCCCAAGCAACAGCGCCACGCCAAACGCCATCAGCAGGAAACCACCGAGCCGGATCGCCCAAGCAATCAGCAGATTCTCATTTTCCGCATCCGCAAACATGCTGTCCGGACTTACTGTTCCCATTTCGATGAGCTTTATATCGCCATGGCGTGTAAAATAAGGCGCTATAATTGCATTATCCTGCTTACCTACGACGCTTGCATCGCCCGGTTTTATAATCGAATAACCGACACGCAGCGCGCCAACCTGAGGATTGGCAGGATCGCCGTAAAAGTATTGGTTACCGTTCAGCTTGAAATAAGGCTGCAACCTTTTTTCCATGGCAGCGAGGTTTTGTTCTGAAAGAGGATATTCGGAAAATTTATTCAGCTTCCCGGTAAATGCATCGGAAAGCCGGAACGCCCCAACATGTACATTACCAGCCGTAAAAGTTTCGCTTCTATAGGGCATACCAGAAGGATTATTATGTGCATCGGAATGGCGGAATGAAGAAGAGTTTATCAATTCTTCCGACCATGTCTTTTCATAAGAATAATGCGTTTCCGTGGTCGAACTGCCACCGACATTCTTATGCGTCGTTTCCGATTTTGTCTCTTTCCACTGATACATTTCCACTTTGCGTTTCAATTTTATCGCGTTTTCCTGAACGCCAAAGAGAGC
>CAYVTI010000034.1:0-9934 GCA_964454545.1 uncultured Rickettsiales bacterium | reverse complement strand
TCTTCGACCTGCTCCTCACTGGCAGCCGCTGGCGTACCGGGACGGAGACTGTACTTGAAGGAATAGGCCTGCGCATACCCTGTCGTTTCCACCAGCTTCATGGTCGCCGCGAAATCAATATCGCTTTCCCCCGGAAAACCCACAATGAAATCGGACGACAGCGCGATATCCGGCCTTGCCGCACGCAGTTTTTCCACGATGCCCAGATAAAAATCCGCCTTATGCTTGCGGTTCATCTTCGCAAGGATGTTATTCGAGCCGGACTGAACGGGCAGATGCAGGAACGGCATGAGCTTTTCCACTTCGCCATGCGCCCGGATAAGCTCGTCATCCATATCGCGCGGATGCGAAGTAGTATAGCGGATACGCTTTATCCCCTCTATCTCAGCCGCCTCGCGGATAAGGCGCGCAAGGCTCCAGTCCCCGCCGTCGGCTCCCGCGCCATGATAAGCGTTCACATTCTGGCCCAGCAGGGTCACCTCGGCCACGCCGCGATCTGCAAGATTTCTTATCTCGGCCAGTATGTCCTGCGCCCTTCTCGACGTCTCCGCGCCACGCGTATAGGGAACCACGCAGAAGGTGCAGAATTTGTCGCAACCTTCCTGGATAGTGACGAATTCCGACTTGCCGAAAACGCCGTCCGGCTTTGAGGACTGCGCAAGCAGGAAATCGAATTTCGGCTCGGGCGAAAAATCGAGATTTACCTGCTTCTTCCCGCGCAGGACATTCGCGACCATGTCCGGCAGGTTGTGGTAATTCTGGGATCCGAACACCATGTCGACATACGGCGTGCGGCGGATGATCTCCTCGCCTTCCGCCTGCCCCACGCAGCCACCGACCGCAATCAGCATCCGGCCGCCGGATTTTTCTTTTTCCGCGCGCAGCTTCCTGATTCTCCCCAGATCGGAATAGACTTTTTCTTCCGCTTTCTCGCGGATATGGCAGGTGTTGAGCACCACCAGATCGGCATCCTCCGGATTTGCCGAATTTTTATAACCAAACGGCGCCATCATATCCGCCATACGCGCGGAATCATAGACGTTCATCTGGCATCCGTAGGTTTTAATATAGATCTTCTTGGACATAGAAGGGTTGTATAATACAGAATTTAAAAAGGATTTGTAGTGTTTTTTAAGGTCTGGCGGCCGTATCTTTTGTATTAATATTTAAGGATTTTCGGCTTCCGCCCGTGACTTCACAATGATTTTCCACATATCCCGCAGCAGTTCTTCTATGCCGACGCCTGTGGCGGCCGAGATCGCATGGACTTTCCTGCCGCTAAGCTTTTTCAGCACCTTGCATTTTTCCTTTATGTCTTCCCTGGTCAGCGCATCGCATTTGTTGAGCGCAACAAGTTCCGGTTTTTCTGCAAGCGCTTCGCTATACTCGCTGATTTCACCGCGTATGGTTTTGTAAGCTTCACCGACATCTTCGAGTGTGCCGTCCACCAGATGCAGCAGCACGCCGCAACGCTCGACATGCGCGAGGAACTTAAGCCCGAGCCCCACCCCCATATGCGCGCCTTCGATGAGGCCGGGAATGTCAGCCAGCACGAATTCACGCCCGTCGACATACACCACGCCCAACTGCGGGGTAAGGGTGGTGAACGGGTAATCGGCGATTTTCGGTTTGGCGCGCGAGGTTGCGGCAAGAAAGGTGGATTTTCCGGCGTTGGGCATGCCCAGCAACCCGGCATCGGAGAAAAGTTTCAGGCGTAGCCATATCCACATTTCCTCGCCCTGCTCGCCGGGCTGAGCATGCTTGGGAGCCTGGTTGGTCGAGCTTTTAAAATGCGCGTTGCCCATGCCGCCGCGACCGCCCTTGAGCAGCACAATGCGCTCGCCCTCTTTGGTCATATCGGCAATCACGGTTTCTCTATCTTCTGCAAGAATCTCGGTGCCGACCGGCACTTTCAGGACGATGTCGCCGGAAGCCAGCCCGCTGCGGTTCGCGCCCTTGCCGTGCTCCCCTTTCTTGACCTTGAAGTGCTGCTGGTAACGGTAATCTATAAGCGTGTTAAGCGCCCCTACCGCCTCGATGACGATATCGCCGCCGCGTCCGCCATTGCCGCCATCGGGACCGCCCATCTCAATGAACTTTTCGCGCCGGAAGCTCACGCATCCGGCTCCACCGTCGCCGCTTCGCACATATATTTTTGCTTCGTCCAAGAATTTCATGCTGGTAATTTCTTTTGTTTGACTTTACTTAAGCTACTATCTCTCATATTTCACGTAATTTCTTTATGGAAGAGGCAAAAAATGACGGAAAGCTTTGATATCGTGGTGATAGGCGGCGGGCCAGGGGGATATGTGGCAGCCATTCGCGCGGCGCAACTCGGCATGAAAACGGCGCTTGTTGAACGCGAGCATCTGGGCGGCATATGTCTTAACTGGGGCTGCATCCCCACGAAAGCCCTGTTGCGTTCTTCGGAAATCAATCATCTGCTCCACAATGCCGAACAATTCGGTTTCAAAGTTGGCAACGTATCGTTTGACGTGGCAAAGATCGTGAAACGCTCGCGCGAGGTTGCCGGACAGCTTTCGAATGGCGTCAAACACCTGCTTAAAAAGAATAAAGTCACCGTGTTCGATGCGGAAGCAAAACTCGCCGGAAAAGGCAAGATATCGCTTACCAAAGATAAGAAGCCGCTGCCGGAAATTACGGGCAAAAATATCATCCTCGCCACCGGAGCGCGAGCGCGCAGCCTGCCGGGGCTGGAGCCGGACGCCAAGCTGGTCTGGACATACAGGGAAGCGATGGTGCCGGATTTCATGCCAAAATCACTGCTGGTGGTAGGATCGGGCGCTATCGGCATCGAATTCGCAAGCTTCTATAAAAACCTGGGCGCGGATGTTACCGTGGTCGAAGTGATGGATCGCATTCTGCCTGTAGAGGATGAGGAAATCTCAAAATTCGCCCTTAAACAGTTTGAGAAGCAGGGCATGACGATCAAGACTGGCACGACGGTGAAGGCGCTCAGGAAAGGCAAGAACAGCGTGACCGCCACGTTGGAACAGGGCGGAAAAACGAGTGAGATTACTGTTGACCGCGTAATACTTGCCATCGGCATTATCGGCAACACTGAAAACCTAGGCCTGGAGAATACCAAGGTCAAAGTTGAAAAAACGCATGTCGTCATCGATAAATGGTGCGCTACCGGGGAACCGGGCGTATATGCCATCGGCGATTTGACCGGCGCGCCCTGGCTTGCCCATAAGGCGTCGCATGAAGGCGTCATTTGCGTCGAGAAAATCGCGGGCGTCAAGGACGTGCACCCGCTCAATATTAAAAACATTCCCGGCTGCACCTATTGTATGCCGCAGGTGGCAAGCGTAGGATTGACGGAGAAAGCCGCCAAGGATGCGGGTTTCCAGGTGAAAGTCGGACGTTTCCCGTTCATCGGCAACGGCAAGGCGATTGCGCTTGGCGAGCCGGAAGGGCTGGTAAAAACCGTGTTCGATGCCAAGACCGGCGAACTGCTCGGCGCGCACATGATCGGCGCAGAAGTGACTGAACTGATTCAGGGGTATGTGGTGGCAAAGACGATGGAAGGCACCGAAGCCGATCTCATGCACACCATCTTCCCGCACCCGACGCTATCAGAAATGATGCACGAGTCGGTGCTTGATGCCTATGGCCGCGTCATACACATGTAGCTTTACAGGCTCTTGAGCGAAAACTGCCATTTCCTCTTTCCAGTTGAGAGGCATGCGACATAATTCTTCTTCCTTTGCCTTGCCGAGTTCCGTCAGGGCGCATGCCAGCTTCCTGTCAATGTGCGGCAGCAGTTCTTCCCATTGCTCTATCTTCCCCGCCAGGGGTTCTTTGCCGTCGCTGATGCCCTTGAAGGCGATAATCGGAATTGCGAATTTCATGGCGACATCCGCCAATGCCGAAAGTTCCATGTCGCTCATATCCGCTTTTACTGCCGCATGATCAACGACCACATTGGCGCCCGTGCTGCAGGAGGCCTTGGGGAAACCCTGCATTATGTCCGGAAACTCAATGACGGCAGGAAGCAGGCTGAAAGGCGTCTGCCCTTTCGGGAACCCGAACGCGCTGGCATCCATGTCGCGGTAGCCTGCACCCGATACACGGTAGACTTCTCCCTGTTCCAGCGTTGCGCTGCCCGCAGAGCCAAGATTAATGATGATATCAGGGACTGTTTGCGGCATGTGATGGAATGCGCTTAATGCATGCGTGAGGCTGCCCGCCGCCTGCACCGGCCCCACCCCTGTCAGCAGAGGCTTGACGCCAAGCGCCTTCAGGCCGTCCCCGTATTCCGCCATCGCCGCCATCACGACCAGCGCCTTTAGGCCGTTAGTCAGCGTGTGAATATGATTCCTGTAATCCGTCATTCCAGTGCTAAAGCGTCTTATGCGTCCCGTCGCAGAAGGGACGGTTCCTGCTCTGCTTGCAGCCGCAGAAAGAAAGCGGTTTGCTGTCATCGGCGGTGATGACGATGGGGGAAAACCCGGTATCCTTATGGGAGCCGTCGCAGAAAGGCTGGCTGCCGCTCAACCCGCAGGCGCACCAAGCGTATTTCTTTCCCTTCTCAACTTCGATTTTATAGGATTGCTTCTGCGCGATTTTAGGCAACGCTTCCGGCATGCGGACCTCCCTGCAAAGTTACAGGCGAAGATTATAGCGCATGTTCTTCAAACGCAACGCTTAAAGTTAATGCAAAGCCCTGGCCGCAGTCTGTTCAATGGCCTGCGCCGCTACAGGCTCGGCAAGGCAGGTGGAGGGTTTCTGCTGTTCCTTCACTTCCTGTGCAGGTTGCGTTTCAGGCGTAGCTGGAGGCGCAACAGGCTTTTCGGTCACGACAGGAGCTATCGCTGCAGGCATATCCTGCACGGGCATGGGCGTCTGCTTGTTATATAAATACTGCTGCACGATATCCGAATATTTGCTGACAATGCCGCGCACCGCTTCGGTCTGCCGATCCTGCATAGCCATCGCGTCCTGCTGGAAACCGCTGACTTGCTTGCGGGTGAACATATTGGCGATCATTCCGAAAACGCTTACGCCCGCGATGCCGCCGCCGACTGTCAAAGCGCCTTTCCTGACCGGGCCCCAGTTCTGTTTTTTATTGCCGATAAGCAACCCGGCAATGCCGCCCGCCACCGCACCAAAAGCCGAACCGATAGCTGAAGTCAGTGCACCTTTTTTCCTTAAAGCCTGATACTGGCCTGTCAGATCCTTCACCTTGGCGCCAGCCGCATCCTGCAATGCCAGCATATCCTTCTCGAACTGGCGCTGCTCGTTCTTCATCCCGAGCTGGCCCATCGCATAATAAAGCTCTTCCGGAGTAATGTCCTTCGCTGTCGGAGCGGGAGCATTCTTGACCATTTCGGCATTCGAGGATTCCATAGGCCTGATATTCCAGTATTTTTATGCTGCCTAATATTACACTTGCAGTTGCAATTATGCCAATGAAGATTTTGTGACAAATAAGCCGCGCATAGCCATTATATAAATAGCATATTGATATCAAAGAATAAATTATGACTTTACTTACGCGGGTAATAACTTCATGATGCGGTATTTTAATAATCCATACCGCTTCCTATGACTGCGCCCAGTGCTACGTCTGATTCCTATCCCATTCCCCAGATCGGCTCCGGGGAAATCGCTGGCGCGCGCGGCAAGCTTAAGATATTCTTCGGCTGCAGCGCCGGGGTCGGCAAGACGTACGCCATGCTTTCCGCCGGGCGCCAGCGACTGCTTGATGGCGTGGATATGGTTGCGGGAATGGTGGAAATCAATAACCGCGAGGAGATGATGAAGCTGCTTGAAGGCATGCCTGTCATTCCCTTGATGGAACTGTCCGGCCCCCTCACACCCTTCAAGGAATTCGATCTGGATATCGCGCTGCTCAGGAAACCGGACATTATCCTGATTGACGAACTTGCACATACCAACGCGCCGGGCGCGCGCCATCCTCACCGCTGGAATGATGTCGAGGAACTGCTCAGCAACGGGATCAATGTCTACACCACGCTTAACGTGCAGAATCTTGAGAGCCTGAACGATGTCGTCGCGGGAATTACCGGCGTGCGGGTAAAAGAAACCATTCCGGACTCGGTGTTCGACGGCGCGGAAGACATCGTTCTGATCGACATCAACGCCGATGAGCTTCTCAAACGGCTCGAGGAAGGCAAGGTATATACAGATGATCGCGTGCGCGCCGACACCGCCGACAAGTTTTTCAGGAAGAGCAACATCATCGCGCTGCGCGAGCTGGCCTTGCGCCGCACCATCGAGCGGGTGGACGCGCAGATGGAGGCCTATAAATACCGCGAGGGCATCCGCGACATGCAGCCAGCCGCCGACAAGGTCATTGCCTGCATCGGCCCCGATCACTTGTCCGAGAAACTTATCCGTACCGCCAAAAGAATAGCAGCGTCGCTTAAGGCGCCGTGGATGGCGATCTATGTGGAAAACGCCCGCCATTACCACCTGAGCGAGGAAGGCAAGAAGGCGGTGGAAGACCATATGCGCCTGGCCGAGCAGCTGGGCGGCAAAGCTATGATCCTGCAGGGTGACAACGCGGTCGAGGAAATCATCACTTTCGCCCGTGAAAACGGAATCACCAAGATTGTCGTCGGCAAATCGGAGAGGACGCGCTGGCGCGATATCCTGTTCGGCTCGCTTGCCGACCAGATCATGAATAAAAGCGGCTATATCGATGTTTATGTCGTGACCGGGGAGGCGCCTGCCGACGAAGAGAACCTGAACCGCACCAGCGACCTCGTGGAGTTCAAACCCAGGCTTTATCTCCAGAGCTTCCTGCTCGTTATCGCCTGCACGGCTCTGGGCATTCTGTTTCCTTCTTATATAAAGCCCGACGACCAGATGATTCTTTACCTCATCGGAAACGTGGTCGTTTCAGCAAGCCTCGGGCGCGGCCCCTCCTTTCTCTATGCCATATTCAGCGCCACCTGCTTCAGTTTCTTTTTTACCGGAGCCGCAGGCAGTTTCAATATCGCTGAACGGTCGTTCTGGCTTACCGCCATCGTCATGCTGGTCACGAGCGCAGTCATCAACTCCTATGCCGCAAGACTCAGGCTGCAGACCATGTTTGCGAGGAAACGCGATCGCAACACGCAGATGCTTTACGCATTCGCGCGCGACATCGCCGCCACGCGCGGGCATATCGCCATCAGCAAGGTGGCGGCGCGCCATATAAAAGACGCGGTCGGCGCGGATATTCTCGTTGCGCTCCCTGACAAATCCGGCCATCTTGAGCTTATCTGGGGAGAATTGCAGCAGCGCGACGTTATCCGTGAATCGGGCCTCATGCACTGGAGCTTTGAGAACAGGAAGCCTGCAGGCATCGGCACCAATACCATGCCGAGCGTTGAAACTCTTTACGTTCCGCTCATTACTGCGGAGTCCAGGCTGGGCGTGCTGGGTGTAACGCCAAAGACCGGCGACAAGAAATTCTCCACCGAGCAGGTTTCGCTCATAGAGACCTTCGCGAGCCTCCTTGCCTCTGGCATAGAGCGCGCCAACGCGGCGACGACCGCCGAACAGTACAGCGTGGCGGCGGAAAGCGAGAAACTGCGCAACGTGCTGCTCAGTTCCGTGTCGCACGACCTGCGCGCGCCGCTCATGCTCATTACCGGAGCGTCCGGAAAAATGGTGATGGAAAGCGGAAAGCTTCCGCGCGAAGCCGTCAAGGAACTCGCCCATTCCATCCACACCGAGGCGTCGCACCTGTCGCGCATCATCCATAACCTGCTTGACGTGATGAGCCTTGAATCGGGAAGCTTGACGCTCAACTATCAGCCTTATCTCATAGAAAAACTGATTGATTCTTCCATCAGGCACCTGGAGCCCATGCTCGCGCAGCATAAAGTCGTCGTTCATACCGAGCCGGACATGCCCGCGATCCTGATGGACGGGCCGCTCATTGAGAAAGTCATCGTCCACCTGCTGGAAAACGCCGCCAAGCATACGCCCAAAGGCAGCACGATTACGGTTGAGACCAGAAGGACCTCCGAAATCCTTACGACGAAAGTGATGGATAACGGCCCCGGAATCCTGCCCGATGACGAAAAGAAGATTTTCAATAAATTCTATACCGCCGGACGCAATACCGAACAAAGAATGGTGGGGCTGGGGCTTACCATATGCCAGGGCATCATCGCGGCACACCACGGCACCATCTGGGCGGAAAACCGGCCGGAAGGCGGCGTGATGTTTACGTTTACGCTGCCGGTGCGGTGATACCCTCAAGCCGCGGAAATGGGCCGATCAGAAATTAATCACGCTGACATATTCGAGACGGTACCAGTCGGCGAAGGTTTTCACCGTTACCGTGTCCTTGGTCACCTTGCTCACGATGCCGACCGGCAGCCCCGGCGGAATGAGCGCGCCGTCGCCGGATGTCACTACTTTTTCGCCCGCTTTGACCTTGCTGTTTTCCGGCAAGTACATCAGCGTAAGCGTATCCCCACCGCTGCCCGCCGCGATGGAGTGTTCATGCGACGTTTCCGCCATCACCGGAATGCGCGAGTTGATGTCAGTGAGCAGCAGAACGCGCGCAGTGTTTTTACCCACTTCGATAATGCGTCCCACCATGCCCTTGTCGTTGATAACCGCCGAATCTTCCTGCACGCCGTTTTCCGAACCCGCCGTAAGCAGTACCGAGCGCGAATACGGGCTGCTCGTGTCCACCGCGACCTGCGCCGAGGTATAGCCCTGCTTGCCCACGGGAGCGAATTTCAATAATGCCCTAAGCCTTTCATTCTCGCTTTTCAGCTGGACAGCGGAGGAATAAAGCTGGCGCAGGTGAGTGTTTTCCGCTCTCAGCGCCTTGTTTTCTTCCTGCAGCACGAGCATGTCCTGCACCCAGCCGCTGAAGGAAGAGGCCGCGTCGATGGGTTTCGCGAGCACACTTATGACCGGGACGATGCCATCCGCTATTTTCATCCTGAGACTATGGCTCACGCTGTTCTGGTTCTTGCCGGTGGAAATCAGCCAAACAGAGACCCCAAGCAGTAATATAACCGCTGAGCGGGCAAGCAGGGGCCGGTAATTTATGGCTAAAACGCCGGTCCGCAAATGTGCGCGTCTTGTCATCAGGCAACCATCACTTTAAGGCAGTACATATTATATCACTTATGTATGAGATTACATTAAAAAAATTAAATTCCAGTTAACAAGGACAGAAATAGAAAAAGATAATTTTTATGGCCCATGCCTTGCAATGCCCTATTTCCTCCCTATATTCCCTATTAAGCAGATATAAGCCACTAAATATAATGAAGGAATAATCATGAGCAAAGTCATAGGGATAGACCTTGGAACCACTAACTCCTGCGTTGCCATCATGGAAGGCAAGAATGCGCGCGTCATCGAAAACGCCGAGGACGGGATGCGCACCACGCCTTCGATTGTTGCCTTCACTGAAAGCGGCGAAAGGCTGGTCGGCAACCAGGCGAAAAGGCAGGCGGTAACGAACCCGCAGAATACCATTTTCGCGGTAAAGCGCCTTATTGGGCGCAAATATGACGATCCGATCACCCAGAAAGACATCAAGCTTGTGCCTTATAAGATCGTGAAAGCCGACAACGGCGACGCATGGGTCGAGGTGCGCGGGCAGAAATACAGCCCGAGCCAGATCAGCGCCTTCATACTTATAAAGATGAAGGAAACCGCTGAAACCTACCTGGGCGAAAAAGTCACGCAGGCGGTCATCACCGTGCCTGCCTATTTCAACGACGCGCAAAGACAGGCAACGAAAGACGCCGGTAAGATCGCAGGCCTTGAAGTGCTCCGCATCATCAATGAGCCCACCGCTGCGGCGCTCGCCTACGGGCTCGACAAGGCGCAGGGCAAAAGCAAGAACATCGCGGTCTACGACCTGGGCGGCGGCACGTTTGACGTATCCATTCTCGAAATCGGCGACGGCGTGTTCGAGGTG
>CAYVTI010000033.1:0-26073 GCA_964454545.1 uncultured Rickettsiales bacterium | reverse complement strand
CAAAGCCGCCGTTTGTGGTTTCAAACTTCCAGGCGGTGGAGCGCGATTTCGCGTTCATTGCGGATGAACGCACGCCTGCTGCTGATATCGTAAAAGCCATCGAAGGCAGCGAGAAGCAACTCATCCGCTCGGTCAATGTATTTGACGTTTACACAGGCAAAGGCGTCGAGGCAGGCAAGAAATCGGTAGCCGTCTCCGTAACGCTGCAAGCGGCAGATCGCACCTTGTCCGACAAGGAAATCGGCGACGTGTCGCAGAAGGTTATTACAGCGGTGGCGGGATTGGGGCTTACGCTTAGAAGTTAATCGTCAATTGCCATGACGGAAGTTACCGTAAGAAATACGCCGCAGCGGCAGCCGCCAGCACCGCCCAGGCGAACCACAGCCAGTCGTTATGGAACTTGCGCCGCTGCGCGGCCAGATGCTCCTTGAGATCGCTTTCGCTGATGCGGGTGAGCACGGATTCGGCGCGGCTGATGAGATGCGGTAACGTGCGAAGCAGCATGACACCATCATTCACATGTTCTTTTATTTTAGAACGCACGCCAAGATTCTCTTTTGCCCAGCTTTCAATCAAAGGCTGCACCACCTGCCACATGTTTACATCGGGATTGAGCATGCGCCCGAACCCTTCGGTCAGCATCATGTTCTTCTGCAAAAGCAGCAATTGCGGCTGCGCTTCCATCTCAAAGGTTTCGGCGGTGGTAAAGAGTTGGCCGAGCAGGCGCGCCACCGATATTTCGCTTAGAGGACGCCCGATGATGGGCTTTGCGATCGCCATCATGGCAAGCGCGAAACTGTCGACCGATTTATGTGGCGGGACAAACCCGGCGTCAAAATGCACCCTGGCAAGGTTATAATAATCCTCGGTCAGGAAATAGTGCAGAATCTGGGCAAGGTAGATACGCTGCTTTTTATCGATCCGTCCCATGATGCCGAAATCCACCACCGCGACGCGGCCGTTCGGCAATACGAACATATTGCCCGGATGCAGATCGGCATGGAAAAACCCGTCACGGAACACCTGCGTGAAAAAGCTGATCGCCACCTCGTCCACCAGTTTCGCCGGATCATGCCCTGCCGCCCTGATAGCCGCGACATCGTTAATGGGAATGCCCCTCACGCGCTCCAGCGTCAGCACACGGTGCGAGGTATAATTCCAGAACACTTCCGGCACATACAGTCCGGGATCGTTTTTAAGATTTTCCTTAAGCTCCACGGCGGCGCCCGCCTCAAAACGCAGATCAAGTTCGAAACGGATCATCTCCTCGAATGTCTTGGTTACCTCGGCAAGCTTGAAGCGCCGGAGTTCCGGCTGCCACCATTCGATTACGTCGGCCAGCCAGTAAAGGAGCGCGACATCGCGCGCAAACGCTTCCTCTATGTCCGGGCGCAGGATTTTCACCGCCACTTCCTGCCCGCCCTCCAGCGTTGCGAAATGCACCTGCGCGATGGATGCGGCGGCGGCCGCCTTATCGTCAAAAGCTGCAAACAGTTCGGCAGTATTTTTCCCCAGCTGCTGTTCTATGATCGCGTGCACTTTCCTGGTCGCAAATGGCGGCACGCGATCCTGCAGCTCCGTGAGCGCCAGCGCGATATCCTGCCCGATAAGATCGGGCCGCGTGGAAAGCAGCTGCCCAAGTTTCACGAACGTAGGTCCCAGCCGCTCCAGCGCATTGGCAAAGTTGCGCCCCTTCGCGAAAGTAGGCTCACCGCGCCAGAAAAACAGGGCATTGCAACGCACGAGCGTCACCACGATGACAAGAAGGCGGGTAGTATTCCTGATGGCCCTGAAAATCATTATATCTTGTATCCTGAATGTATTGCCACGACGCCGCCTGAAAGATTGGTATAACGCACCCGCTCAAAGCCAGCAGCCCGGATCATACCGGCAAAATTCTCCTGCGGCGGGAATTTGCGTATGCTTTCAACAAGATACCGATAGGGCTCTTCTTTTCCGGCAATAAGTTTACCCATCTTGGGGATGATATTAAAAGAATAAGCTTCATAGGCTCTGGCAAGCAGCGGATACGTCACCCGGCTAAATTCAAGGCAAAGGAATCGCCCGCCCGGCAGCAGCACGCGGTGCGCTTCGGAAAGGACTTTTTCTATATGGGTTACGTTACGGATGCCGAAGGCAATGGTATATAAATGATAGCCGTTGCCCGGCAGCGGCAGGTTTTCAGCATCGGCGCAGAGGAATTCAATGCCTGTGAGAATATTGGCATCATCCGCGCGCGCGCGGCCTTCGGCAAGCATCTTCTGGTTGATGTCGCACACGGTCACATGCGCCACGCCTTTTTTCAGCAGCCGGAAAGCGATATCGCCCGTACCCCCTGCCACATCGAGGCATTGCATGCCAGGGCGGATATCCACCTGTGAGACAAATTCATGCTTCCATAGGCGGTGCGCGCCCAAGCTCATCGCATCATTCATGATATCGTAGCGCGACGCGACGCCATCAAACACCTCGCGCACCAGCGACGGCTTCTCCTCTTCGGAAACGGTACGAAATCCAAAATGCGTATCAGCCATGTTCACCTATTTTATCGTATTGAGAATCAAGGATTTGGTCAGCACCTGCGGCAGCACGATCGGATCCTTCCCCGGCGGATAATAGACATAAATCGGCACTCCGGCGCGGCCGAAAGACTGCAGGTAGCGGGTTATTTCCTTGTCGCCGTGGGTCCAGTCAGCGATCATGTAGGTAATATGCTTCCCGGCGAACGCATTATGGATCTTACGCGATGAAAGCACAAAGCTTTCATTGACCTTGCAGGTAATGCACCAGTCGGCCGTGGCGTCCACAAACACCGCCTTCCCCTCCTTGCGCAGGGCATCAAGCCGGGCTGTGGAGAAACTTTCCGCATTCACCTCGGCAGGCGCAGCAGGGGGCGTAATACGCATGAACTGGATCATGGCGAATATCGACGCGGTGGCGACCAGCAGGGCGAGGAACGTCGTGGACCGGGCAGAGAACTTGTTAAGCCAGAGGGCGAACACCAGGAATATAATGCCGAGCAGCACGATGATGGCGACATCGCCTCCCACTTCTCTGACGAGTATCCAAAAAAGCCACACGGCGCTCAAATAAAGAGGGAAAGCGAGCGTCTGCCTGAGAGTAAGTATCCATTCGCCGGGTTTGGGCAGGCAGCTTACAAGCGACGGAAACAGGCTTATCAGGAGAAAAGGCAGCGCGAGACCAACGCCAAGGCTTATAAACACAAGGATGACGACCATTGCTTCCTGTGTGAGCGCAAAGCCGACGGCAGGCGCCATAAACGGCGCGGTGCACGGAGTGGCAACCAGTACCGCAAGCATCCCGGTGATGAAGCTGCCGAACAGGTTATCCTGCGCCGCCGCCGCGCCGCCAAAATTGCCAAACAGCGCGGGCATTTCATAAAAACCGGAAAGATTCAAGCCAACGAAGAAAAATATCACCGTCAGTATGGCGACGAAGGTCGGGGACTGCATCTGGTAGCCCCAGCCTATCGACCTGCCGCTTTGCTGCACGGCTATCAGCACCGCTGCGAGCGCTATAAAACTGACGATGACCCCCGCCGTATAGGCAAACCCATGCGCCTTTATTTCACGCGGGTGCTTCGCCGCCTTTCTGACAATAGCCAGCGCCTTGAACGAGAGAATGGGGAACACGCAGGGCATCAGGTTGAGTATCAATCCGCCGATCAAAGCAAAAACCACCGCTTTCAGAACATCGGAAAGCGAATTCGGCGCACCTGCAGCCTGTTGGAGCTCGATCGTAAAATCCTTGCGCATCCCGTTATCAAGGAACAGGGAAACCACGCCATTGGCCTTACCAGGCAGGGTCACCTTCTCCGCTTCAAGCGTAAAGTGGATTTTCTGGTTATTCGCCTTATATTCCTGCGCCGCGTTATTAATGATAAACCCCGACGGTCCGGGGAAGAATTCCGCATTCTTTATGGATGAGAGGGCAATGCCTGTCACCGGAAGGCTGAAATATATCTTGTTATCGCTCACGTAAAAATCCGCTTTCCGCGTCACGGCGGAAGGCAGCCTGCCGACCATGCCGTCGATAGTCCCGGCATCCGGGCTGGGCTCAGCTGGCGAAAGAGGCACGGCAGCGGAAAGGCTCAGGGCGAATTCCCCCGTTTCCGGGATGCATATATCCTTGCACACCAGCCAGCGCGCCTTGAGCGCGAGTATCGACACCGCCTTTCCATTGACAATGGTGGGGGCGGTAACGGGAGTGAGCAGCCATGCATCATTTTCATAGCCATAATCCACCATATCGCCGAACGCCATGCGATCCGGAGCGGGAAACTGCAATTCGCCCGCTGTAAACCCTTTGGGCAATGTCCAGTTCACATCCGGGGCCATGCCGGAATCGCCGGGGTTCTTCCAGTAGGTGTGCCACCCCGACTGCATCTTGATGTGCAGCGCCACCCAGAACGTCTCATGCGCGTGAATGGCGCTGACATCACTCAGAATACTGGCTTCCGTGCGTTCGGTAGCAACGATATTGGCGGAGGCGGGAGCGGACAGGACGAGAAGCATGATTGCCGCGCACATAATGCTCATTGCTATCCAATAGTCTGTCCAGCTTTGTTGCATGACTGTTCCACTCCTTACCACATCTTCTGGAATCGCAACCCCTTCAGGGGAGGGAGATTTCAGAGGGAGCATGGTAAGGGCCGTGCAAAAACACCGGCCTGACCGCAGGATGACGTTAAAAAATGGATATAAATTCTGCATAGCCTATAATTATGCCAGATAGACGGAGCCGTCAATTACCAAGCAGCTTGTCCCAGAAGGAAGACGGCGCGTCATACCGGGGAGTCGGCTCTTCCTCCGGAATGCGGCTATTATTCGCAGGGGGCGGCGGAACCGGAGTGGAATTGGCGTTAAACGGCACCGGGAGAGGAGGTTGTCCCGGCTGCGGCTGTCTTGGGGGCTGGGCTGCATTACCTGGCGCAGGCGTCTGCTGGGGATAGAACCACGGCAGCAGGCCTTGGAGTATGCCGGCATTATTCTGGTTGGGTATCTCTGCCACCGGGATGCCTTTCATTGCCTCCGCCATGTACTGGCGCCATATCGATGCCGGAAGCGATGCGCCGCTTACCTTCTTCATCGGCGCGGTGTCGTCATTGCCGACCCAAACGCCTGTCACCAGCTGTGGCGTAAAGCCGATGAACCACGCATCGCGGTAATCGGAGGTCGTGCCAGTTTTACCTGCGACAGGGCGCCCAATTTGCGCGCCGCGGCCGGTGCCCAGGGTCGTGACCGCAAGCAGCATGTTATTCATCATGCGCACGGTCTGTCCCTGCAGCACTTCGCCGGTCACCACCGGAGGCCGCTCATAAAGCTTGAAGCCCACGGAATTCTCCACGCGGGTAATGGCATAGGGCAGCACGCTGCTGCCGTTTGCGGCCAGATGCGCATAGGCCTTGGTCATATCGAGCAGGGTGACCTCGTTAGTGCCAAGCGCGATACTCGGATCGGGATTCATGTCGCTCGTAATGCCAAGCCTGCGGGCCATTTCTATCACCTTGTCGCGCCCCACGGTCTCGGAAAGTTGGACAGCGATGGAATTTATCGACTGGGCGAACGCGTCGCGCAGCATCATGCGCCCCTGGTACTTGCCGGTATAATCGCGCGGGTGCCAGTTGCCGACATTGATGGGCTGGTCGATCATTTCGCTGTCGGGCGTGAATCCAGCCTCGAGCGCCGCGAGATACACGAACAGCTTGAACGACGAACCCGGCTGGCGCAGGGCCTGCGTCACCCGGTTGAACTGGCTGGAGCGGTAATTGCGCCCGCCGACCATGGCGCGAATGGCCCCGTCCGGCGTCATGGATACGATCGCCGCCTGGGAAGCCTTGAGCGTCTTGCCCTTTGCGTTCATCACGGCATTGACAGCGTCTTCCGCCATGCGCTGCGCATCTACATTTAGGGTCGTGGTGACCACGATGTCCTCCCTAGTGTCGCCGATATATTGCGACAGGATGCTGACCACGTAATCGCTGAAATAATAGGCGCCAAACGTATGCCCGTCACGGTAGTTCGAGTCCTCGTCGCCGAATTCGGCTTCCGCGGCGTCCACCTGTTTCTCGGTCAGGTAGCCAGCATCCTCCATGTTAAGCAGCACCTGGGTGGCGCGCTTCTCGGACAAATCAGGGTTATTAGTGGGCGCATAGCGCGTGGGCGCCTTGAGCAGCCCGACAAGAATAGCCGCTTCACCAAGCGTAATATTGCGCACCGGGTGGCCGAAATAACGTCTTGCTGCCGAATCCACGCCATAATTGCCTGCGCCCATATAGACGCGGTTGAGATATATCGTGAGTATTTCCTGCTTGCTGTAGCGCCGTTCGAGCTCAAGGGCGAGCAACACTTCCTGAAGCTTGCGCTTCAGCGTGCGCTCCGGCGTCAGGAACACATTCTTGGCCACCTGCTGGGTAATGGTGCTTCCGCCCTGCACCAGGTGGTGCGCCTTGATGTTGACGTACATGGCGCGCAGCACTCCCATCGGATCGATGCCGTGATGGTGAAAGAAATTACGGTCTTCGGTCGCAATGATCGCGTCTATCAGGAACTTGGGCAGCTCGAAATAGGGCACGTAATCGCCGTAGACGTCGCCATAAGTCCCGATGACGGTGCCGTTCTCCGCCTTCACGATGATGCTGGGCGTCTTCTTGAATTCGGTAAGCTTGCTGATATCCGGCAAGGTCAAATAGATATAGGCGGTATAACCGCCTAACAGGAACACCACGACGAATGATATCCGGAAACAGAAGCCCCAGAGCCAGCGGCGGAACTGCCCGGCGAGAGTGACCCTGCGGGCTTTAGGCTTCTTAGGAGCATTCCTTCTCCTGTCATCCTCATCGTCATATCCGTAATTGTTGTTGCCGATGAACCTCGGCTCCCCGCGCTTTCCACCGGCGGATTTCTTCTTTTTGGATTTAGGTTTAAAAAAATCAAAAAGTGACATAGAAACGAATAAATAGTATAACGCACCCGTTCTATTAAAGTATTATTTGCGGATCGTCTATGGGTTTATCAGAAACATCATTCGTAACGCTGGTTGAGGCAATGCTTAACCGTCTGTGCGGCATGGCGGAAGCGCTTGACGAAGAAGATGCCCTCGAGATCGACCAGTCGGCCGGAATGCTCTCGATTGAGCTTCCTTCCGGCAAGCAGTTCGTCATCAACCGCCAGATTCCGACCCGTCAGATCTGGCTCTCCTCGCCCTTGAGCGGGGGGCTGCGCTTTGACTACGACGAAGAGGAAAAATCCTGGAAGCTTCCCGATGGCAGACGGCTCGACACGCTGCTCAAGGCCGATCTTGAGACGCTGATGGAAGTGGAAGCGGAGTGATGGAAAAGTCCCTGGCGGATAAAGGCAGCATCAAGAGCCTGAAGAAGCTCAAGGATTACCTTCTGCCCTACCGCAGGCAGATTACAGGCGCGCTTATCGCGCTGGCGTTTTCTTCGTCCGTCGTCCTGGCCCTGGGCGGGGCGCTCCGGTACCTGATTGACGATGGCATCAACAAACGTGACACGCATCTACTTGATCGTTCCTTCGCAATATTCATCGCGCTCACCTTCCTGCTGGCAGCGGCCACCTATGCGCGCTATTACCTCGTGTCATGGATAGGCGAGAAGGTGGTGGCCGACATACGGCGCGATGTCTACAACCGCATCGTCCGGATGCATACCGCGTTTTTCGAGACCACCCGCACCGGCGAGCTGCTCTCGCGCATCACGACTGACACCACGCTGCTCCAAAGCGTCGTGGGAAGCTCCGTTTCAGTGGCGCTGCGCAATATCCTTCTGTTCCTGGGCGGCAGCGTCATGATGCTGCACACCAGCCCGCGGCTTACCAGCTATGTTGCCATTATCGTGCCAGTCGTCGTGTTCCCGATCGTCATTATCGGCAAGCAGGTGCGCAAGCTCTCCAAGGCCACCCAGGGAAGAGTGGCCGATCTCAGCTCGCACGCGGAGGAAACCATCTCAGGCATCCGCACTATACAGGCATTCGCACTGGAGGATTACGAGAACAAACGCTTTGAGGAGCAGGTGCGGCTATCGCTCAATACCGCGCTTTCGCGCATCCGTGTCCGCGCAGCGCTCACGGCGCTCGTCATCGCGCTGGTGTTCGGCGCCATCATGACGGTGCTCTGGATAGGCGGGCGCGACGTCATGCAGGGAGAGCTTTCCTCCGGTGAGCTTTCGGAATTCATCTTCTATTCCGTCGTCGTCGCAGGATCGGTCGGAGCGATAAGCGACATCTCCGGCGAATTACAGCGCGCCGCAGGCGCCACCGAACGGCTGATGGAACTGCTTTCCTACCATTCCGAGATCAAGGAGATCGACAATCCCCTGCCGCTTCCCAACCCGCTGCGCGGCAGCGTCCATTTCCGCAATGTGTCCTTTACCTATCCCTCGCGCCCCGACAAGCACGCCATCAGCCAGCTGAACCTTGCGATTGAACCGGGCGAGACCATTGCGCTCGTGGGGCCGAGCGGCGCGGGAAAGACGACGGTTTTCCAGCTGCTGCTGCGCTTCTACGATCCCATAAGCGGCTATATCACGGTGGACGGCATCAACATCCGCGATGCGAAAATCGCCGACCTGCGCTCGCATATCGGCATCGTGCCGCAGGACCCGGTGATTTTCTCCGGAACCGCCTGGGACAACATACGCTGCGGCAAGCAGGACGCCACCGCCAAAGAAGTGATCGAAGCGGCGGTTGGCGCTAATGCCATCGAATTCCTGGAAAAACTGCCGGATGGACTGGACACTTACCTGGGCGAAAAGGGCACGCGGCTTTCCGGCGGGCAGAAACAGCGCATCGCCATCGCCCGCGCGATGGTGAGG
Source organism: uncultured Rickettsiales bacterium (assembly GCA_964454545.1). Lineage (GTDB taxonomy): Bacteria > Pseudomonadota > Alphaproteobacteria > Rickettsiales > JABCZZ01 > JABCZZ01. Next base: position 17,219 of record CAYVTI010000033.1, on the reverse strand, counting down.
AACCCGCGCATCCTGCTGCTTGATGAAGCGACCAGCGCGCTTGATTCGGAAAACGAGCGCAAGGTGCAGTACGCGCTTGCCAACCTGATGCAGGGCAGGACGACGCTCGTCATCGCACACCGTCTTTCCACGGTGCAGAACGCAAGCCGCATCGCGGTTATCAATAACGGAAAGCTGGAAGCCATCGGCAAACACGAGGAATTGCTGGCCAGCAACCCGCTTTACGCCAGGCTTGCCGAACTGCAGTTCAAGGCTTGAGGGGCGAGAGGTTGAGGGATTAAGGGGTGAAAGAAATAAAAGATTATCCCTTCATCCCTGATTTAACCAATATTTAAACTTTCCATGCTAACAATAGATCATGGGGTTTCTTTCCAATAAATCCGTCAATTATCTCAACCTGCATAACGGGTTTGTCGAGCTGCTCAACCAGATCGTACTGGTGTTCGGCGCGATATTCCTCTACCAGCACGGCTTCTCCATCGCGGGCGTGTTCCTTACGATGAGCGTGATGGCGGGCGGGCGCATCTTCAGCCGTTTCCTCGCCTTTCCCGCCATCCGGTTCCTGGGTCTGCGCAAGGCGGTTGCCCTGGGCCTCACCGGATTCGGCACTGCCATACTCATGCTCTCGCAGGCGCATGGGCTGGACGGCTGGTTCGTCGCCTATATCACCCTCTTCATCCTGCTCAACCCGGTTTACTGGGTATGCTTCCATATCTATTACACGCTGATGGGCGACGCCGAGCACCGCGGCAAGCAATATGCGGTGCGCAGCGCGATCATCCTGAGCGGACAGGCATTATTTCCCATCCTGAGCGCGGCGATTATAAAACTCGCAGGCTATAACTGGTATTTCACCATATCCATCCCGATAACGCTTGCCGCGCTCATGCTCCTGCTCAGATGCCCCGATGCCAGCATCCCCAAAAGCAGCTGGGCATGGTCGCGGGAGCAGTTATTCTCCGTGGGCGTGCGCACCAGCATTTTCCAGTCATTCTACGAAAGCATCAGCAACAACGCGTGGATATTCGTGGTGTTCCTGTTCACCGGCAGCAAACTGGTATCGTTAAGCGGCATCGTTGCGTTCGGCATCGCGGCGCAGATAATTTTACAGCTGCTGATCGGCAAGCATTTCGACAGTGGAAAAGCGGGGCGCATAGCCAATACCGGCGGCCTCGCCATGACTGCGACTATCCTGGGACGGGTGTTCGCGCCTTTGTCACTGCCTATCGTGTTAGGGCTTGAGTTGTTTAATTCCGTGGCGCGGCTGCATATCAGGAGCGTAAGCGACGTTGCCACCTATAATGACAGCCACCGCGCCGAGCATATCGTGTGGTACTGGGTGTTCACTGAAACCACCCGCGACGTCGGCAATATCCTCGGCACGCTTTCGGTTGCATTACTGCTTATGGGCGGCATGGATCTCCGGATGGCAATCCTCATCTCCCTCGCAGGGTTACTGATGCTGTGGCAGGTGCAGGCACGGTGCGTGGGTAATCCGGTAAATTAACAGGCCTCTTTCACCGCTATACGGGTAAACGGTTGTAAAATCATTCCTCCCGTCTCCTGCAAAGCGGGAGAGGGATGGCTTGTCTCACCAGTTCCTCCACCTCCACACCGAACGCGCAGGCGATGCGAAGCAGTTGATCGAGCGTGATTTCGTTCTTGCCAATTTCATAATGATCAAGCTTACGCACGGAAAGCCCGGCATGCATAGCAAGTTTCCTGAGCGAAAGCCGCCTTTCACAGCGCAGATGGTAAATTTTCCTGCCGATGGTGATGCGCAGATGATTAATGCGATCATGACTGTAAGGCTGCATGGTTTTTCTCCTATGATTATGAATGTCAGGAGCTTAGAACCACGTCAACAACGTGTGTGATGTTTTCCCTTTGCAGGTGTTTTATCGCATCACGCTCCCGACAGGAGATCTGCACCATATCAGCAGGCACAAAAAATCGCTCTATCGTGAGCGGTAAACGTGTTGACGGCGGTTCTAACGCCATTCCGGATAATAACAGGGTTTATGGGATTGGCAAATGGAGAAATTTAATTCCTTGCTTACAGAGATACTGTGACTGCTAACATCTCCTAGGAAACTACACGCACTCCTGCTGGCTGGCGCAATGAATCGTGCCCAGCCCCAGGATGAAATCGCCGCAATAGATGGGGACGACGTCGTGTTTCGGGAAAGCATCAGAGATAATATTCAGCGCCACACGATCATTAGGATCATTAAACGCAGGCGCCAGCACGAGATTATTTGCGATCAGGAAATTAGCGTAGCTTGCAGGCAATAATTGATCATCGAACATAATAGTTTCCGGCATCGGCAGTTCGATGATAGTGAGTTGCTTGCCGTTCTGGTCGCGCGCGGATTTGAGACGTTTCAGGTTATCCTGAAGCGGCTTGTAGTTCTTATGTGTTTTGTCTCTTTCAATTACCGTCACCACCGTATCGGCATTCACGAACCGCGCGAGATCGTCGATATGCCCGTGCGTGTCGTCGCCCGCGATCCCGTCCCCCAGCCATATGGTGCTGGAAATACCCAGATATTTCGCAAACACGTCCTCATAATCCTCACGCGTAAAGCCCGGGTTGCGGCATTGGATGTCGCTTAAGAAACATTCTTCCGTCGTAAGCAGCGTGCCCTCGCCGTTGACATCAATCGCGCCGCCTTCCAGCACCACATGCCTGCCTTTATGCACGGGCCTGATAAGCGGCAGATCCAGATATTCCTGCACGCAGGCCGGGACTTTGGCGTCCTTGCGCCAGTTGCCGTATTTCGCCCAGGCGTTGAACTTCCAGCCAAGCAGCGTGCGTTTTTTGCCGTCATAGACAAAGGTGGGCGCCGAATCGCGCAGCCATGAACGGTTTGTATCCTGAATGATAAAATCCACCTTATCGCAATCGACGCGCGCCATTGCAAAGATGGCGTCCACTTTCTTGCGTTCCGCCTCGTTCCTTATAATGAGGCGCACGCGCACCGCCTGCGTGAGATATCTTATAATCTCGCAATATACCCACTTGATGCCGTCAAATTTTCCCGGCCAGTCCCCGCGGTTATGCGGCCATGCAAGCCAGATGGCGGTTTGCTTCTCCCATTCCGCTGGCATGCGTAGCGTCATTTGCCGAATCTCTTCGCGATGTCGCCATAGGCGTCGATGCGGCGGTCGCGGAAAAACGGCCAGTGGCGGCGCGTCTCCTCCTGCAGCCTCGGATCGCATCTGGCGGTGATGATTTCTTCCTTGTCGTGCGAAGCTTTTGCAAGGATGCGGCCAAACGGATCGGCAATGAACGAGCCACCGAAAAATTCTATCCCCTTCCCGCCCACCTCTGTCTTCCCCCGTTTGCGGGGAGAGGAAAGCAGGGGAGGCGAAGACTCAAACCCTATGCGGTTGCAGGCGGCGACATAGATGCCGTTTGCGATCGCGTGCCCGCGCTGCACGGTTTCCCACGCATCCGCCTGCGCCCTGCCGAATTCGGCCTTTTCCGCCGGATGCCAGCCGATGGCCGTCGGGTAAAACAACGCATGCGCGCCCTGCATGGCAGTCAGGCGCGCCGCTTCCGGATACCATTGATCCCAGCAAACGAGCTGGCCGAGCTTGCCGAATTTCGTGTCGAAAGCCTTGAACCCCAGATCGCCGGGCGTGAAATAATATTTCTCGTAATAGAGCGGATCATCGGGAATGTGCATTTTGCGGTATATTCCCGCTTCCTCCCCATCGGCATCGAGCACCACCGTGGTGTTATGGTAAATGCCTGCGGTGCGGCGCTCAAACAGCGAGGCGATGATCACCATGCCGTGTTTCTTCGCTACCTTCGCCAGCGTTTTCGTCGTATCGCCGGGAATTTTCTCCGCGAGATCAAACACCGAAGGATCTTCCGTCTTGCAGAAATAAGGCGAGCGGAACAGTTCCGGCAGGCAGGCAACCTGCACGCCCTTCTTCGCTGCTCTCTCAAGCATATCGCAGGCATGCGCGAGGTTCGCATCCACATCTTCCCGCATGCGCATCTGGACAAGACCTATGGTAAACGGCCTGGACATTATATTTTTTCTCCCCCTGTTTGCCATCGGCATAACCCAGAGCATATGCGCTTGCAACAAATTATTTTCTATTATATGTTTCCGCATATGACCACAGCAACACTACAGAAACCCGCTTTAGAAACCTATCATATGAAGATTGCCATAGAGCGTTCAGCGCTGCTTAAGGCGCTGGGCCACGTCCAGTCCGTCGTGGAGCGCAGGGGCACTATCCCCATTCTTTCCAACGTCAAGATAGAAGCGGCAGCGGATGCCGTTCACCTTACCGCTACCGACATGGATATCGCCATCGTCGAGCGCGCACCGGCAAAAGTATCTGAACCCGGCCATACCACCGTGCCTGCGCAGACCTTTTATGACATCGTGCGCAAGCTGCCGGAAGGCTCGCAGGTCGAGATATCGAGAAACGCGGACGGCAGTAAGCTTATCATCCGCGCCGGTTCTTCACGCTTTTCGCTTGCAACACTGCCGGTAGAGGATTTCCCGGTGATGACCGAAGGCGATCTGCCGTATAAATTCTCCATCACCGCTTCCGAGTGCAGCGCGCTCATCGATAAGACACGCTTTGCGGTTTCCACGGAAGAAACCCGTTATTATCTCAATGGCATATACCTGCACGCTGCGGAGTCACAAGGAATTGGCGTGCTGCGCAGCGTCGCGACCGACGGCCACCGCCTTGCACGCATTGAAGTAGCGCTTCCTTCCGGCGCCGCAGGCATGCCGGGTATCATTATACCACGCAAGGCCATTGGCGAAATCAAGAAGCTGATCGAAGACGGCGTCACTCATGTGGAAGTATCGCTGTCGGAAAGCAAAATCCGCTTCGCCTGCGGCAGCGCAGTGCTGGTTTCCAAACTCATCGACGGCACGTTCCCGGATTACGAGCGCGTGATACCGAGCGGCAACGACAAGATCATGGAAGTGGACGTGAAGGCATTCACCAGCGCGGTGGACCGCGTTTCCGTCATCGCGTCGGAAAAAACCCGCGGCATCAGGCTCGCCGTCTCGCAGGGCAAACTCACGCTTTCTGCCGACAGCCCCGAACACGGCAACGCCATCGAAGAAATAGAAGTCACCTATGCTGCCGAACCGATTGAGACGGGTTTCAACTCCCGTTACCTTCTTGACATGATGGCGCAGATGGAAGGCGATACCGCGCAGTTCCTGCTCGCCGACAGCACGTCGCCCGCGCTTGTGCGCGACACGGCGGATGTCAGCGCCCTCTATGTCGTGATGCCGATGCGGGTTTGACAGCGGGAAAACGGAATCCGGAATCTAGAAAAACAGAAAATAAAATTCTTAATTTCTAAATTCCGGATTCTAGATTCCAATCTTCAGATTCCAGAATGTTTGTCCACCTAAAAACTCTTTCCCTCTTCCACTTCCGCAACTATTCCTCTGCGCGTATTGAAGTGGATTCATCACCTGTCGTGATAACCGGCGCGAACGGCGCGGGGAAAACCAATATCCTTGAGGCTATTTCCCTGCTCACGCCCGGGCGGGGCTTGAGAAAAGCAAGAATTCCCGAACTCGATAACGTAAATGACGGCACGACATGGGCCATTAATGCCGATGTGCATGGCCTGCGCGGCATGGCGAACATCGGGACGGGACGGGACATGGAAAGAGCCGACAAGCGGATCGTCAAAATAGACGGCAAAATAGCGCGCGCGCAGACCGAGCTTGCCGGGATATTCTCCGCCCTCTGGCTTACGCCGCAGATGGACACGCTGTTTACCGAGGGCAACTCGGCGCGGCGCAATTTCATCGACCGGCTGGTGTTCAGTTTCGACGGGGAACACGCGGCGCGGGTGAACGCCTATGAGCAGGTCATGCGCGAGCGCAACCGGCTGCTTGAGAACGGCAACGCCGACTCGCACTGGCTGAACGCGCTCGAACAGAAAATGGCGGAACACGGCATCGCCATCGCGGTGGCGCGGCAGGAAACGGTGGAACATCTCAACAACGCCATGCTGCTCTTCAGGCATTCCTTTCCCAAGGCGCACATCATCTTATCCGGCCTGGTGGAAGACACACTCGCACATGGTTCGGCGCTTGCGGCGGAGAATAACTTCCGCGAATTGCTTGCGGGAAACCGCGCGCAGGACAGCGCCGCAGGGCGGGCACTCACCGGCATCCACCGCATGCGGGCGGAATTCATCCACACCGATAAGAACATGCCCGCGGAACTTTGCTCCACGGGCGAGCAGAAAGCCGTCCTGATTTCGGTTATCCTCGCGCAGGCAAGAGCCGGAGCACGGCGCTACGGCACAGTGCCGGTCATGCTGCTTGATGAAATCGTGAGCCACCTGGATGCGAAAAGGCGGGGCGAACTGTTCGACGAACTAAAAGACCTCAAGGCGCAAGCCTGGATTACCGGGACGGACAGGAACATGTTCGACAGTTTCGAGGCGCAGCATGTGGAGATAAGTAATGGCAATATTTTGCATGATTGCGAGAAGCGAAGCGATGAAACAATCCAGAAAATCTACCTGCGTTCGTCATAGCCAGGGTTTGCAGACGATTATATTTCTTCACGCATGCCCGACATGAGTGGTCAGGCGACTGATATCGATGCCTTGGGATTCCGCGGCGTGTTTCCATTTCACCTTATTGTCGGTGCCGAACACCAGTTCACGGGTGGCGGGCACGGAAATCCAGTTGTTCGATTCCATCTCGGCCTCGAGCTGCCCCGCGCCCCAGGCGGCATAGCCCAGCGCCAGGATGCGATCCGCCGGCCCGCCTCCCTGCGCGATGTCGCGCAGCATATGCAGGGAGGACGAAACGCCTATATCGTTCACCGTGAGCAACGTATCCGGATAAGGCAAATCGTCAAAATGATACACCACGAAGCCGCGGTTGATCTCCACCGGCCCGCCGTAATGCACCGGAAGCGACGTGATGGCCTGGCTGCTGTCGATAGAAAGCTGCAGGAACAAATCCTTATAACCGATATTCTCAATGACATGATTTACGATGATTCCCATCGCCCCTTCGCTGTCATGGCTGAACATGAGGATGACAGAACGGGAGAAAGCGGAAGCGGTTATAAGCGGCGTTGCAACCAGCAGGCGGTTCGTAAGATATCCTGTAGGCGGGATGATTTCTGATTTTATGAGGTCGATAATATTCGTATTCATCGTATGCATTCTAACATAAATTTACGCCTGTGTCACTTGCAACAAGCAACTTTCTCTTTTGCAAAAAACCGCGCTTGGAAGGATACTTAGTTAAGGGTGCGTTCTATGGCGCCGCTGTAAAAATCCCTGAGCATCTGTTTCACTTCCTCCGGGTTCTCGCTCTGGTTGGCCCTGAAGCGGAACTCCGCTGAATTATGCAGCCCCGAGGAATACCAGCCGATATGCTTGCGCGCAACGCGCACGCCGTTTTCCGCGCCATACAGGGACAGGATGGCGTTATAATGCTCAAGCACGATGTCGCGCTGCTCAGAAAGCGCTGGATTCGGAAGCTTCTCCCCGGTCTTCAGATAGTGGCACACCTGTCCCACAAACCACGGACGGCCATAGCTGCCGCGCCCAATCATAACGCCATCCGCGCCAGATTTGCTCATGGCGTCATCCACATCTTCGAATGTCGTGATGTCACCGTTCACCACCACCGGGATATTCACCGCTTCCTTGACCTTGCGCACGAATTCCCAGTCCACCGATCCCTTATACATCTGGCAGCGCGTGCGCCCGTGCACGGTGATCATTTTTATTCCGCATTCTTCGGCAATTTTCGCCATCTTAGGCGCGTTGAGACTGGAATGATCCCAGCCCATGCGCATCTTGAGCGTCACCGGGATTTTCACTGCTTTTACGGTTGCCTCAAGGATTTTTGCCGCCAGCGGCTCGTTCCTGAGCAGCGCCGAACCCGCTTCGCCGTTCACCACTTTTTTTACCGGGCAGCCGAAATTGATGTCGATAATCTGCGCGCCACGTTCCTCATTGAGCCTTGCCGCCTCACCCATCACCTCCGGCTCGCAGCCCGCAAGCTGCACCGCCATCGGAAACTCTTCCGGTGTGTGGCTTGCCATGCGAAGGGTATTGCGCGTTTCCAGAATCATCGCACGGCTTGCAATCATCTCGGAGACCACCATCCCCGCGTTAAAACGCTTCACCAGGCGGCGGAACGCGAGATCGGACACGCCCGTCATGGGCGCAAGCAGCACGGGATGCTCAAGGGTTATATTGCCAATCCTAATCATAATTTCGCCCTTCTAACTGCCTATTTTCCTTGCGTCAAGGCATATAAGGCGACGGCAGCGGCGTTTGACACATTAAGGCTTTCCATATCCGGCGATATCGGCAGGCGCACGAGCAGATCGCAGCGTTCCGCTGTCAAACGGCGCAGCCCGCTGCCTTCAGCGCCCAACACCAGCGCGGTTTTGTTATCGGGTTTTGTCTCTGCAAGCGTCTGCCTGGCCTCCCCGTCCAACCCCACGCACCAGTACCCGCTTTTCTTAAGCATTTCCATGGATTGGGACAGGTTGGTCACCATAATAAGCGGCACGATTTCAATCCCGCCGGAGGAGGCTTTCGCAAGCACGGCGGATTCCTGAGGAGCATTATCTTTGGTCACCACCACAGCGCCCGCGCCGAATGCGGCAGCACTGCGGATAATCGCGCCGACATTATGCGGATCGGTCACCTGATCGAGAAGCAGCAAAGGCTTATGCACGGGATTCTGCGCGAGATACTGCTCAAGCGACAGGCCGGGAAGCGGCATGACCTCAGCGGCAACACCCTGATGCACCGCGTTAGGCGGCAGCGCGTGGCTTATATCCTGCATAGATATGGTTTCCGGCGCAAGGCCGCGCCTGCGGCATTCTCCCGCAATCTTTTCTAATGCAGGCTGCGTGGCGATCACACGGCGAATCTGGCGTTTTTTATTGAGCAACGCAGATTTTACGGTGTGAAGGCCGTATAACCAGTAGGAACCTGTGCGGTTTGCTGTTATATTGGATTTATGTTTGCGGGATTTCACTTCATGCGCCCTTTATTTGCGTTCATGAAATATATACCCGCTAACAAGCTGAGAATAAAGAGAAGATATAGGACGGATGATATAAAAAATTCATCCTTTCTTTACCATTTTATGGTATAGTCAGCATATAAATAACCATTTTTTACAAGGCCTAAAATGATTACGACGTTTGAGAATACCCATCTTTACAATCTCCGCGAGTTGCATCGCGCCGGGGTTAAGCCGCTGAATATGCTTGCCGAAATAGGGAAGGCGTTTTACCGCCATCCTTTGCTTCCCTTCAACTATACCCATGCCGGGCGGCAGGCGGCGGCGGCTTCCGAGCTCATCGAGCGCATCACCCATACCTACGGCAAGCCGCAGTTCGGCATCACCGAAACCGAAGTGAACGGTAAGAAAGTAGCCGTGCGCGAAGAAACGGTAATGAAAAAACCATTCTGCAACCTGCTGCATTTTGTCCGTGACACCAAAGCTGCAAGTCCCAAGCTGCTTATCGTCGCTCCCATGTCGGGACACCATGCCACGCTCCTGCGCGGTACGGTTGAGGCCGTGCTGCCGTTTGCTGACGTCTATATCACTGACTGGATGGACGCGCGCATGGTGCCGCTCAACGAGGGCAAGTTCGATCTCGAGGATTATACGGATTACGTCATTGAATTCATGCGCAGGCTTGCGCCGGACCTCCATGTCATGGCGGTATGCCAACCGTCCGTTTCGGTATTCGCCGCAGCTGCGGTCATGAATGCGGAAAAAGACCCGCTCTCGCCGCGCTCCATGACGCTCATCGGCGGGCCAATTGATACGCGCGAAGCGCCGACCAAGGTCAATATCACCGCCACGCAGCACCCGCTTTCCTGGTTTGAAACACATGTGATCACCCGCGTGCCGTTCAATCACCCGGGCTTCATGCGCCGCGTGTATCCGGGTTTCGTGCAGCTCATGAGCTTCATATCGCTCAACCTAGAGCGCCATATCGACTCGCACATCCAGTTCTTCAACCATCTCGTGCAGGGCGACGGCGAAAGCGCCGAGGCGCATAAAAAATTTTACGACGAATATCTCTCGGTCATCGATCTGCCCGCGGAATTTTATCTCCAGTCCATCGATCAGGTATTCCAGCGACATCTGCTGCCTAAGGGCGAAATGCTGTACAAAGACAGGAAAGTCGATCCCAGGGCGATCAACAAAACCGCCATGCTCTGCCTCGAAGGCGAGCTTGACGATATTTCCGGTGTCGGCCAGACACGGGTGGCGATGGAACTCACCAAGAACCTCCCGGCTTCCAAGAAAAAATATCACCTGGAGATGAATGTCGGGCATTACGGCATATTCAACGGCCGGAAATTTCGCAATAATGTGCTGCCGATTATCCTGTATTTCATCAAGGAACACGGGAAATAAGTGATCAGTGGCTAGTGACAAATGGTCAGTAATAAGATATAATTCTTTCTATCCACTCAACTCTAATCACTCGCCATTTCCTATATGCAGAAAGATTCCCGGATTTTTGACGACTTCGCAAAACTCGCTTCAGGCGCGGCGGGCACGCTTGCCGACATAAAGCATGAGATTGAAGCCGTTGTGCTGGATAAGATAGAAAAAGTCCTCTACCGGATGAACCTGGTCAAGCGCGAGGAATTTGAAGTCGTACGCGCTATGGCTGAAAAAGCGCGCGCGGAACAGGACGTGCTCATAAGAAAAGTCGCACGTCTTGAGAAACTGCTTGAAAAGGGCGGTTCTTCCGACTCGTCGGAATAAATTCTTGGAATTTTAAAGATTATAATTTAGCGTAGGCGCATGTTTCTCAACCTCGTCATCCCGCGATTAAATCGCGGGATGACGTTTGTTCTTGCATTATGTCCTTGATCCGCGCTTCGGCCACTATCGGATTCCTCACGCTCATCTCGCGCATATTCGGCTTCGTGCGCGACATGATGATCGCATCTCTTCTGGGCGCCGGTATATTGTCGGATGCATTTTTCGTTGCCTTCAAAATACCCAATTTCATGCGCAGGCTTTTCGCCGAAGGCGCGTTCAACTCCGCCTTCCTGCCGCTTTACGCAGGAACGCTTGCGACCGAAGGGCCGGAAAAAGCGAAAACGCTGGTGGAGGAAATCCACGCCGTGCTGGTGGTGGTTCTGGTCGTACTCTCGGTACTTGCGATCATCTTCATGCCGCAGCTCATGTTCGTCCTCGCTCCCGGTTTTGACAAGGATCCGGAAAAATACAAGCTGGCGGTGACGCTCACGCGCATCACTTTCCCCTATATATTGTTTATTTCACTGGTGTCGCTGCAGGGCGGGATACTGAACAGCATCGATAAATTCGCCGCCGTCGCCGCCACGCCCATCATCATGAATATGTGCCTGATAGCCGCTATGCTGGCGGTGGTAAAGTATGCGCCGACACCTGCACACGCGCTTGCCATCGGCGTCATGTTTTCAGGCATCGCGCAATACGGATGGCTGCATTATTTCTGCAGGAAAGCGGGCATCGCGCCGCACATGATCTGGCCGCGCATGACCGCAAACGTGAAAAGACTGTTCGTCCTCATAGGCCCTGCGGCGCTAGGCTCGAGCGTCGCCCAGATCAACCTTATGATTGACGTCATCATCGCCTCGCTCATCCCCGGCGCAGTCTCATTCCTCTATTACGCCGACCGCATCAGCGAACTGCCGCTTGGGATCATAGGTATCGCCGTCTCGACCGCGCTGCTGCCCATGCTCTCGCGCCAGATACGCTCAGGACATGTCGATGTCGCGCTCCACACCCAGAACCGCGCGCTCGAGCTTTCATTCCTCTTCGGCATTCCGGCAACCGTCGCCCTCATTATCATCCCCCAGCCCATCATCATGACCATCTACGAACACGGCATATTCACCGCAACCGATACGGACGCTACATTCAAGACCCTTATCGCCTATTCGGCAGGCATACCCGCCTTCCTTGCGGTCAAGATACTCGCCTCCACCTTCTATGCCAACCAGGACACGAAAACCCCGGTCAAGATCGCGATAGCCTGCGTGTTCATCAACCTGTTCTTCAACCTCACCCTCATGGGGCCGATGAAATATGTAGGACTCGCGCTTTCCACCTCAATTGCCGGATGGGTGAATGCCATCTCGCTCGGGACACAGCTCCATAAGCGCAAACTGTTCATCATGGATACTTTGTTCAAATTCCGCCTAGGACGGATGTTCATCGCCTCTCTTATCATGGGATCTGTGCTGTTTTTCGCATCATCGCTTGCCACTCCGTATTTCCATCATGGAATCATCCTGAAAGTTACCGCTCTCTCCGCGCTCATCTGTATCGGCGGGGGCGTCTATGCCTTCTTCCTTTTCTCGCTCCGGGTAATAAGCATCCCGCAACTGCGCGACTATCTCAGGCGCCGCTAAGCACTTCTTTCACCTTGCTCGCAAGTTGTTTCAAGGTGAAAGGCTTGGGCAGGAAATGGAACTCGCGTTCGCTGCCATAACTTTTGACAAATACGTCTTCGGCATAGCCGGAGATGAAAATCACCTTCACTTTAGGGAATTTGGGAATGACGGATTCGATCATGCTGGGACCATTGATGCCCGGCATGATGACATCGGTGATGATGAGATCCACTTCACCGCCCTGCTGCTCCATGATTTCTATGGCCATTTCGCCGCAGTCGGCCTCAATCACCGTGTATCCCTTGTTGCGCAGCGCGCGCGCGGCGAATGCCCTTACCGGCGCTTCGTCCTCGACCAGAAGCAGCGTGCCTTTGCCGGTGAGATCATCGCCTGAAACACGCTCCGGCGCATCCGCTGCTGCAACAGCCGCAACTTCCGCCTGATAGCGCTTAAAAAAGATGCTGAAACTGGTGCCCGCACCCTCTGCGCTCTGCACGTAAATATAGCCGCCGGTCTGTTTCACTATCCCATAGACGGTGGAAAGGCCGAGGCCGGTACCGGAGCCAACTTCCTTGGTGGAGAAGAACGGCTCGAATATCTTCTGCAGGAGATGGCGGGGAATCCCGCTTCCCGTGTCGATGACTTCGACCAGCACATAGTCGCCCTTGGCAATGGCCTCATCTCCCGGCGGAGATACGAGATCGCGGCTGATGCGGTTCTTGCCGTCAATGGTGACTGCCCGCGTCTGGATGGTGAGCCGTCCGCCGTTCTGCATGGCGTCGCGCGCGTTGACCGCCAGATTGATGAACACCTGTTCAAGCTGCCCCTGATCCGCTTTCACCATGCCCAGATCGCGCCCGTGTATCATCTTAAGCTCGATGTTCTCACCGATAAGGCGGCGCACCAGATTCGAGAGCTCGGCCAGCACGTCGGTGATATCGAGCATCTTGGGCTGCAACGTCTGGCGGCGCGAAAAGGCGAGCAGCTGGCGCACCAGATTCGCCGCTCGGTTGGCATTCTGCTTGATCTGCATGATATCGGCAAACGACTGGTCGCCGGCAGGATGGCGCATCAGCAGGAGATCACAGAAGCCGATCATGGCGGTAAGCAGGTTATTAAAATCATGCGCAATGCCACCCGCAAGCTGGCCAACCGCCTGCATCTTCTGGGAATGGGTAAAACGCTGTTCCAGGTTCTTCTGTTCGGTGGTGCTAATCAGATGAGCGATAATTTCATTCTTGCCATGCCCCATGTCGCTGATATAGAGCGATGCGGTCGTCGGCTCATCGGTATTGAGGGTGATTTCAAGCGGCTTTTTATCGGCAGGCTGACCTTGCGCGCTTTTAGCGATGAGCCCGGTCACATCGCTGCGGTTATCCTCGCTTATGATATCAAGGAAATTCCATCCTGCGCCGGACATCTTGGACCTGATCAGATCGCGCAGGGAGTTGTTGCAGTCAAGCACTGTGCCATCACGCCCAATGACCGCTATCGCAAAGGGAGAGAAGGCGATGAAATCCGAAAGGCTTAAGGTAAAGTCCTTGGGCATAGGCTAGGCTCTGCGACCGGCATCCAGTTCAACAACGGTAGCTATGCCAAGCTTATGGTCACCATCCAGAAGGAGCGTCTGGTGAACCCGGCTTGCTATCATGCTGCGATCCTTGCGCTGGAATATAATCTCGCCGTCAAAATTATTCATGAGCAGCACACCCGCGTCATGCCCGTTATACTGGTATAATATCTGGCCTGTCATGATTTTCGATTGCACGATCTCATCCTGCCCGTATCCCAGCCAACTTTCCAGTTCCCTGCTCACATGAGCGATCTTCCCGCCAGCGGCGATAATGAGAATCCTGACAGGCATATTGTACATCACTCTTGCATACAGCAATGCCAGATTCTTGTTTTCGTCCGTTTTATCGACTGTGCGCTTTTCCACGTAATCGCGCCCACGGATGATGAAATATCCCTTGGGGCGCGGTATGACATCTATAGTGGTCATGATATTCACCTTTTCCCCGTTCGCGCTCTTAAATGACAATATCACATGGTCACTCTTATTATTCCTTAATGCCGTAAACATCTTCACGCGCAGATCGTCCGACACTTCGGTAAACTCGAGCAGCGACTTGATCGTCATGTTACCGCTGTCGATGAAGCTTGAGAAGAATTTCTGGAATCCCGGATCAACATAGAAAATCAGCCCATCCCCATTCACGACAAAACAGAACCGCGTCCCAAGCTGAGCTGCGGAAGCGAATATGGCCGTCTGAAATTCGGTGGCAAGTATCAGCTTGCGGAACCGCGACAGGAAGAAATAGGTGACAAAGCCGAGCCCCCCTATGCTTATGAGCAGGATCATCAGGAAGCCAAAACTGATATTGGATTCGTTCATCAGATAGGCGGCAAAGCAGATGGCATCGAACCCTAACAGGAAAATCATGACGATCTGAACGGAGCGCGGGACACGGCTGCGGACTACGAAACCACTGCCTTCGAGATTGCTCAGTATATTGTCGCTGAAACGAACGCTCATAAATCCGACTTTACTTCCTGGCCAGATACTTACCCCGGAGACGATATACGTAACTTATGACTTCCGCCACTGCTTTATAATGTTCGGAAAGAATTTCTTTGTCAATATCCACCGTCGCATAGAGCGCCTGGGCGAGCGGCGGGTTTTCAAATATCGGGATATTATGCTCCTTGGCGACTTCCCGGATCTTCAGGGCTATGTTGTCCAGCCCCTTGGCCACCACCTTGGGAGCCTTCATGGTGGCGTTATCGTATTTGAGCGCCACGGAATAGTGCGTCGGGTTGGTGATGATGACGTCCGCCGTGGGCACCGCCGCCATCATGCGCCGGCGAGCGCGCTCAACGCGTATCTGGCGGATACGCTGCTTGATCTGGGGATCGCCTTCCTGCTGCCTGTATTCATCCTTGATTTCCTGCTTGGTCATGCGCAGGCTTTTCATGAACTCGTACCGCTGGTAAAGATAGTCAAATACGGTGATGATGAACATCGCAATGCAGATGCCGATCAGCATCCGCCTAGATGTTGTGAAAAGATAGGCAAGCGTGCCGGACATGCTGACATCGGGCAGTTGCTTCAGATGCACGAAATAAGGCGCCACACCGTAATAGGCCACGACTGCCACCACGATTATTTTTATGATGCCCTTGCCGAATTCCACGAGCGATCGCATGGAAAAAAGGCGTTCGATCCCCTTCATGATCGATATCTTCTCAAGTTTCGGCACCAACGGCTCGAAGGAAAAAATGAAACGGTTCTGGATGAGGTTGGATGCCATGATGGCGGCAACGAACGTGACGAAGGGTATGATCAGGATACCTGCGCACATTTCAAGTGCATCGAACAGGATATGCCCCAGCGCAGGGGTGTCATAGGCGAAGCTGTCCGGACGCTCGACGAATACCGAAAGCCCTGTCTGGATTTTACGGAACAAGCCTGGGGCCATCCAGTTGAGCAGCAGAGTCAGGGCAAACAGCAGGAAAAAACTCGTGGCTTCGCGCGAAGTGACGGCCTGTCCCCGTTCGGCAGCTTCCTCAAGCCGCTTTCGCGTAGGTTCTTCTGTCTTTTGCGACTCGTCCTGTTCGTCTGCCATAGTAACAAGTGATCCGTGGTTAGTGGCCCCTGATCAGATGTCGGCGGCGGCCTTGCTGAAAACCGGCCACTGATCACTAGCCACTTACTTCAGATATCCCATAATAGTCATAATCCGGTCTTTGTAAAACTCCATGTAGAATAATACCATTGCGCTGAAGGTGGTGATGAAGATAAAAAAACCGACCATGAGCTGCGGGGCGATCAGCAGGAAAAATATCTGAATGGTCGGCATCAGCCTGGAGAGAACGCCCGCGCCGAGAAACAACAGGGTACCGGCGATGATGACCGGGGCGGAAATTTGCACCGCCATGACAAACGTATCCGAAACGAGATGGCTGATGACGCTTGCAAAATCCCCGGGAGCCGGGAAGCTTCCGGGTATGAAAACCGCATAGCTGTCGGTGATTCCGCGCAACATCAGGTAATGGAGATCCGTGCAGAAAATGAGCACGACGGTCAGCATCCCCAAAAAATTGCCGATGAGCGACCCCTGGCCGCTCTGGGTCGGATCGTATATGACCGCCGAGGCAATGCCAGACTGCAGGGAAAAAATCGTGCCCGCGATATGCGTTACGCTTATCAGTATCTGGCATACGCTGCCGATGAAAATCCCGATCAGGATTTCGCTGACGATAAGCAGCATAAGCATGATGACGGAAGGTGGCGTGGGCGGGATGGCCTTGCCAAGAGGCAGCGTCAGGATAAGTGAAATCATGAGCGCAAGACAAAGCCTGATGCGCGCCGAAACATAGGTTTCCCCGAAACCGGGCAACACCATAAGACCGCTGCCCACCCGGCAGAAGATGAGAAAGAAAGTATATATCTGCGATATGAGGAAGTGTATCAACATAATTTTTTTTGTAAGGAGGCGAGGTCATCGCCCCCCATAATAAAATTACTCGTCATCGCCCCGCCCTATATCCACTATCCTCCGGTTTAACTCCTCGCTGAAATCGACCAGCGTGCTGAGCATGAACGGCATCAGGAAAATGAGCGACAGGAAGATGATGAACACCTTGGGCACGAAAGTGAGCGTCTGTTCCTGAATCTGCGTCAGCGCCTGAAACAGCGAAATGACAAGCCCGACGACGAGGGAAAGCAGCATCAACGGCATCGATACCTTGAAAAACACGATCAGCGCCTGCCGCCCGATTTCCATTATTTCCAGAGAGTTCATGG